>CANNGA010000013.1 GCA_947504035.1 uncultured Flavobacteriaceae bacterium | reverse complement strand
GACAAGAAGCTCTGCGAATATGAGATCATTTGCTTAAAGTTATAGAAATTAACAAACCTAAAAATCAGCAAGCCCTAATTACAAAAACATAAAGCTATAAGTATACATTTATATAAATGTGTTAATGTCTATTTATTTCTTTAACCAATCTTTAAAATAGGCTTCCGTTTTTAGGTCTTTAGAGAAAAATCATTTGTACTATTAATACCTTCTTTTAAATCATTTTTTTCTTTTACTAAAGTAGTATACGCTGTTTTTATTAGTGTAATAAGTTATAGTAACATATATCGAAAGTTTAACTACTAAGCAAAGAGAAGCATTTAAAATAATAAAGTGAAATCATCTTTTAGAACTTACATTTTAATAAATACCCATAATTAAGTCTATTAAAATTTTAAACAAAAAAAGCAGTAAACCATTAGTTTACTGCTTTTTACTACTGTCTTAGTAATTGATATTACTTCACTTCTTCAAAATCCACATCTTCTACATCACTACCTTCAGATTGAGGTTGCTCTCCCGCTCCTGCTCCTGCATCTGGACCTGGTTGCGCACCGCCTTGTGCTTCTGCTTGTGCTTTATACATTTCTTCTGAAGCTACTTTCCATGCTTCATTAATCTTATCTAAAGCTGGAGTAATTACAGCTAAATCTTTAGATTCGTAAGCTTTTTTCAAGTCTTCTAAAGCGGCTTCTATAGGCTGTTTTTTATCATCTGATAATTTATCACCAAATTCTTTTAATTGCTTCTCCGTTTGGAAAATCATAGAATCTGCTTCATTTAGCTTTTGAGCACTTTCGGCTGCTGCCTTATCTGCTTCAGCATTGGCTTCTGCATCAGCTTTCATTTTTTGAATTTCTTCTTCTGTTAATCCAGAAGAGGCTTCAATTCTAATATCTTGCTTCTTACCTGTAGCTTTATCTTCAGCAGATACTTTTATAATACCATTAGCATCAATATCAAATGTTACTTCAATTTGTGGTACACCTCTTTGCGCTGGTGGAATATCACTTAAATGAAAACGTCCAATTGTTTTATTATCTGCTGCCATAGCACGTTCTCCTTGTAATACATGGATTTCTACAGATGGCTGATTATCTACTGCTGTAGAGAATACTTGAGATTTCTTAGTAGGTATTGTTGTATTAGCTTCGATAAGCTTTGTAAACACATTACCCATAGTTTCTATACCTAAAGATAAAGGTGTTACATCTAAAAGCAATACATCCTTAACATCTCCTGTTAGTACACCACCTTGGATACCAGCTCCTAAAGATACAACCTCATCTGGGTTTACACCTTTGCTTGGCGATTTTCCAAAGAACTTTTCTACAGCTTCTTGTACTGCTGGTATACGTGTAGATCCACCAACTAAAATTACCTCATCAATATCACTTTTGCTTAATCCTGCTGCTTTAAGAGCAGATTCACATGGTGCTATAGTACGTTTTACTAAATCGTCGATTAATTGCTCGAATTTAGAACGTGTTAATGTACGTACCAAGTGCTTTGGCCCACTAGCGGTAGCTGTAATGTATGGTAAGTTAATTTCTGTTTGTGCAGAAGATGACAATTCTATTTTAGCTTTTTCTGCAGCTTCTTTTAAACGCTGTAAAGACATAGGATCTTCTCTAAGATCCATAGACTCTTCTGCTTTAAATTCTTCTGCTAACCAATTGATAATTTTCTCATCGACATCGTCACCACCTAAATGGGTATCTCCATCTGTTGACAGTACTTCAAAAACGCCGTCACCTAATTCTAAGATAGAAACATCATGTGTTCCACCACCAAAATCAAAAACAACTATTTTTTGGTCTGTACCTTTTTTATCCATACCATAAGCCAATGCCGCAGCAGTTGGTTCGTTAATGATACGTCTTACTTTTAATCCTGCAATCTCACCAGCTTCTTTAGTTGCTTGTCTTTGAGAATCATTAAAATAAGCAGGTACTGTAATTACAGCTTCACTTACGTCTTGCCCTAAATAATCTTCTGCAGTTTTCTTCATTTTTTGAAGAATCATTGCCGATAATTCTTGTGGCGTATACAAACGACCATCTATATCTACTCTAGGAGTATCATTGTCACCTTTCACAACGTTATAAGGTACACGTTCTGCTTCTTTTGAAGATTCACTGTATTTATTTCCCATAAAACGTTTAATCGAATAAACCGTTTTTGTTGGGTTAGTTACAGCTTGACGCTTTGCAGGATCTCCAACCTTTATCTCTCCGCCTTCTACAAAAGCAATTACAGATGGTGTAGTACGTTTACCTTCAGCGTTAGGGATAACCACAGGATCGTTACCTTCCATCACTGAAACGCAAGAGTTGGTTGTTCCTAAATCGATTCCAATAATTTTACTCATAATATTTTTTATTTATTGTGTTGAATACTTTTTTATTTTTCGAATAAGATAAGTCAATCTTTATGCCAAGTCTACAAGTGTGACATAGTGTCAGTTTTTAAAAACCTTGTAAATCTATGGTACAAAAAAAGTCGTCTAAAATTAAATTCTAGACGACTTTTTACTTTTGGGTGGAAGACCGGATTCGAACCGGCGACCCTTGGTACCACAAACCAATGCTCTAACCAACTGAGCTACAACCACCATTTGAATACTTAAGACTTAAAAAGCCTTACTTAAACAGGCATTTTGTAATGCGAGTGCAAATTTAAATGTTTTAACTCTTATAAACAAAGACTTTTTTTAAAAATTTACATCTTTTTTTTAACTATCTCAAATCAAACAAACTATCTACTGCTGGATAGCGTTCTACAGTAAACCCTTCGCCTGCTTCGGTACCAATAAGCCGTCCTAAATCTCTGGCTCTATACACTACACTATCTGTGAAGTTTTGACTTGAAATAGGGGTTTGAGGGCCTTTAGCGTCTGCATTAAAAAACTGCGTTTCATACGCTAAAACCGCTTTCATCTTGGTATCTACAAATCCAGATATATCTACTACAACATCTGGTTTTAAATCTTTCCATTGTATATAATGGTATACATGTTTAGGGCGCCACTGTGCTTGTGCTTCTTCACCATCTTTGGTCTCTATTTTTAACAAACCACTTAAAAAACAAGCATCACTTACCAAACGACTGCCTTTACCGTGATCGATATGACGATCATCTATAGCATTACATAACACCATATCGGGTTGAAACTTACGTATCATTTTAATCAAAGCCAATTGATGGGCCTTAGTATTCGTAAAAAAACCATCGGCAAATCCCATGTTCACTCGTGTAGCAACTCCTAATACTTTTGCCGCATTAACAGATTCTTTAGCGCGTGTTGTTGCTGTACCTCGCGTTCCTAGTTCACCTTTCGTCAAATCTATAATGCCAACCGTCTTGCCATTAGCAATTTCCTTTGCTATGGTACCTCCGCATCCTAATTCTACATCATCAGGATGCGCGCCTATAGCTAGTATATCTAATTTCATGCTTTTGTTATCGTATTTATTAAACTGTTGAGAGTGCTACCCTCTATTGTTTTCTCCTTCATAACTCAACTCTAATCTCTCACTTCTATTGCCTTAAACTTTCTTTTTTTAAAACCTTTTGATAAAAAAGGAACAACTCCTAACTGCTATAAAACGTTATAACTATTACAAGAATTTATAGCACTCATTTCAAAAGCGTATTTACCACAAATTATAATCCAAACGATTAATATTATCTTCAATATAGCTGACAAATTAGCCGTTATTCGTTTTAATTGTACATACAACTATAGTTATTTCAAATTAAAAAAACAACTGTATGGTACTGTTATAGTGCTCGTATTCAGAAATTAGAAACAATAGTACTAACATCTAAGCGGTACTCTAAACTATAAAATATGGTGTAAATCTCAATATTAAGTGTTTAAATAGGTTTCTAATGCTACTGCCATATCCTTTTGAAGCACTTCTGCTTTTTCTGCTGCTGCTGCTGCAAAATCAGTATCCTGAGAGGCATAAATAATACCTCGCGATGAGTTAATAAGAAGACCAACGGAAGTCGTCATGCCATACTTACAGACCTCCTGTAAACTACCGCCTTGTGCACCAACGCCTGGTACTAATAAGAAATGATCTGGAATGATCGTTCGTATGTCTGCCAAATATTCAGCTTTTGTAGCACCAACAACATACATAAGCTGTTCTGAATTCGTCCATGATTTAGACGTTTCTAAAACATGTTTGTACACTTCTTTTCCAGCTATAGTTTGGGTTTGAAAATCGAACGCACCTTGATTAGAGGTTAATGCCAGCATTATGGTATGCTTGTCCTTAAACGCTAAAAATGGTTCTACAGAATCTTTCCCCATATAAGGAGCTACTGTTACAGCATCGAAGGCGAGATCTTCAAAAAAGGCTTTAGCATACATGGTACTTGTGTTTCCTATATCGCCTCGCTTTGCATCTGCAATGGTATAGAGTTCTGGATAAGATGTATTTAAATAGGTTATCGTTTTCTCTAAGGCTTCCCACCCTTTTATACCGTAGGCTTCGTAAAAGGCTGTATTAGGTTTGTAGGCCACACATAGGTGATGCGTTGCATCTATAATGGCTTTGTTAAATGCAAAAATAGGATCTTCTTCTGCTAATAAATGTTTTGGAATTTTATTTAAATCCACATCCAACCCTATACATAAAAAGGATTGTTTTCTTTTAATTTCAGATATAAGTTGCGTCGTTGTCACTGCTAATATATTTCCCCTGTACTACAGGAATCCATTAAACTTAAGTTTGAATTGTATTGGTCTACAGGCTAATATTATAGTGTCTCGTCGTTAGCCTTTAACTTCTCGGTATTTTCAGCCAATTGCAATTCGTCTATAATTTTCTGAATATCTCCATTTACAATGTTAGATAAATCATATAATGTTAATCCTATTCTATGATCTGTAACACGTCCTTGTGGGTAATTATACGTTCTAATTTTAGCACTTCTATCACCAGAAGACACCATGCTTCCTCGTTTCTCAGCATCTTCAGCATTTTTCTTCGCTAATTCTAAATCGTATAAACGCGAACGTAATACTTTAAAAGCCTTCTCTTTATTTTTATGTTGAGATTTCTGATCTTGACATTGCGCTACCAAACCTGTAGGTTCGTGCGTTAAACGCACTGCAGAATAGGTTGTGTTAACAGACTGTCCTCCGGGCCCTGAAGAACAGAAAAAATCGATACGTACATCTTTAGGATTAATCTCTACATCGAACTCTTCTGCCTCTGGAAACACCATAACGGTGGCAGCACTGGTATGTACCCGCCCTTGTGTTTCTGTTTGGGGCACACGTTGTACACGGTGCACACCGGCTTCAAATTTTAAAGTGCCGTAAACATCTTCTCCAGAAACTTCAAACTGAATTTCTTTAAATCCGCCATTGGTACCCTCACTAAAATCTACAGTGCTCACACTCCATCCTTTGCCTTCGCAATATTTGGTATACATTCTAAATAAATCTCCTGCAAAAATACTCGCTTCATCCCCACCAGTTCCTGCACGTAATTCTACCACTGCATTTTTAGCATCTTCAGGATCTTTAGGAATCAATAAAACTTTTATATCCTCTTCTAATTTTGGAATCCCTTCTTTTGCTTCATCATACTGCATTTTAGCCATTTCTACCATTTCTGGATCACTGCCGTCTGAAATGATTTCCTCTGCTTCTTTAAGGTTTTCTGTAAACTCTATGTAAGCTTCTCGCTTATCCATTAAAAGTCGTAAATCCTTATATTCTCTATTTAGTGCCACATAGCGTTTTTGATCTGTAATAATATCAGGTTGAATGATTAAATCACTCACCTCATCAAAACGCTGCTTTACTATCTGTAACTTATCTAACATCTATCTTTATAGTATATGAGATACCACTAAATTTACCTTTAAGGTATCTATTGAATTGAACGCTTATGAAAACGGATGGTGATTAAAAACACATTTTTACATTAAAAAGTGTCATTTTTAAAGCTACCGCTATGCTTTTCATTTAAAAACCAATCCTAATTTTCATTCGGTGTCCAAAAATACGATAATTTATGAATTTTTGGCCTGCATTTTACATCGCTTTTATTCCTGCTTTATTATAAGGAAATAACTCCTTTAATGCCTTGCTATACTAAATAGCACACTTTCTTTAAAAATATAATAGTGCTTTTTACGTTATCTAGAGTATTATGCAGCAATTTTTATCCGTAGTACTCTTTTACAAGCCTTTTTTTCTATGGTCTTTAGCTCTTAATTTTGCATTGATTGTACTCGGCACGCCCTTATGGCCTTTTGTAGGCGCCAAATTAATGCTTATTCTATTTTTATGGTATTTAACTTTGGAAACCTCAGCCAAACGCAAACTCTCTTTATATAACAACTTAGGCATCTCAACACCCAAACTTTTTAGCATCTGTTTTATTATAGATGCTTTAATTAGCCTTCCTATATACATTATGCTTCAAGAGTTTGTATAAAAGTGTAGTTTAAACTAATTTCAACGCAAGACGCTATTTGAAACCTTTTATAAGTTCAAAAATTATATTTTAGACAAATGCATAGTGCTGCAGTAGATGTAAATCGCCAAAACGCTTAAAACATAGATTTCAGTTTGTGTAACGCACTCAATAGCATCAACAACGCATTGACGAGTTGTCAGTTACTTTCCCCTACGATCATCTGCATTTCGAATAATTCACTAAAACTTATTTTAGTCTCTTAATTCGCTTATACATTTCTAACGTATAGTACCCCTATTTTACTTATAAGCTTATACTTTTGCGAAATAACTACTAATACCGCTTAAAATACTTTGTACGGCATAAGAGGCTAAAATTAACCCCATAATTTTACTTATAACTGTAATGCCATAGCTTCCTATCTTTTTCTGCAAATGGTTTGCGCCTAAAAGAATAAAACAGGTCATTGCAATAATAAGCAACACTATACTTGTTGATATGGCTTGCTGTTGTAGCGTATAAATATGATTATCTGTCATTAAAACGACAGCCATAATTGCACCTGGCGAGGCTATAGATGGTATAGCAATAGGAAATATTGTAACATGCTTGTAATCTGTAATTCTATTTTTTTCTAATTCTGGTTTGCCATCTCCAAATATCATGGTTAATGCAAACAAAAATAAAATGACACCTCCAGAAATTTGAAAAGCATCTAAGGATACAGACATGCCTTCTAAAATGAACTGTCCTATAACTATAAAAAATAACAAAATAAGAAAAGCGATAACTGATGCACGTATGGCTATTTTCTTTTTATGAATTAAATCAAATTCTTTGGTCGCCTCAAGATATACAGGAATTGAACCTATAGGATCTATAACTGCAAAAACAAAAAAGATCGTTGTTAAAATTTCTGTCATCTTATACTATTTACAATTTTTATTAGAAAAACAAACTAGAGTTTGCCCTTTTTTATAAGTAGGACCACTTGTTTGCAGACACTTCAAAAAAGAATGCATCTGCTTATAGGTAGGGAAACAGGACATATTAATATAGGGGTATTAAAGTTACATGAGGTAAAGATAAAACCTAATCACAGTTTTTTAATCGATTTCTGCTTTTTTTATAATAGTAATGTGTGTGTTTAAATTGACGCTTGCATATTCACCATATGCCCTCTAAAGTCATTTTCCAATACGCCTATAAACCGTACCTGTATTTGGGCGTTATACACTAAGATTGTATAACACCTCTAATGGTAACGATACACACTATTGCATTAGAATTGTAATACTACGTTAGAGCACTGAAATCTGTCCATTAAAAACCGAGACAATAATATGTAAATGTAGTGTTAATTACTGCGAATACTCTTAGGCGTCATCTTGATAGCTAGCGACTTCTTCTTCAACAGCTTTACTATCTCCGATGATTTCAATCTCGCAGACATCCAGAAGTTCTGTTTTTAAACCTTCATCAATAATGGCTTTTATGTACACTTTATCATTCTTTATCTCCAAAGAGTTTTGGAGTAACTGTACCCCATCTAAATTCACTTGATGTAATGTTGAGATATCTTTACAGATGATATTAATTAGAATTTTTTCCATAGAGCATTTACATGTTTAATTAGTAGTAGTGCTATTAATGAGTACATAAATTCTAATACTAGAAAGGGATGTTTTATACCAATTTGGACAATAATAATAGTTAAAAGCGTTTTAAACCCCTAATTTACAATGGCATAAAAATATATAATAAATATAAGAATTCCTAAAAATACATAAAATATCTATTAACCTAGAAGCACAAACATAAGGGTATAAAACAACTACTAAGCATCATTATACAGTTAAAAAATCGCTTTTTCTCCTTCGATATGTTCTAAATTTTTATCATTAGGTTTATGTTTACCCGCATTTGGATGACCCACAATCTTTACAGGTTAAGCAACCTTCTTGGTATACTACGTTTACAGATTTACAACGATCACAACGTTGGCCTTTTGCCTCTGTTCCATCTTCAACATATCGTTTTAATGCACGACCTACGCCATTTTTCCAAGAATTGATAGAAGCACTATCTAATTGTAAGCTATTTACAAGATCTACAATTTTGTCTATAGACATGCCATGACGTAACGTACTTGAGATAAGCTTTGCATAATTCCAAAATTCTGGATTAAATTTATGAGATAAGCCTTCTATCGTGGTTTTATAGCCCCTGGTATTTTTATATTGAAAATCATACCGTGAACTGCCATCGCTCGTTTTATTTTTAATAATCATGCCTTCACTAACCCAACGTGGTAGCAAAATACCATCTTCGTCATCGGCAAGTCCTGTAAAAATTTCATAAGGTCTATCATTAATCAAACCTATAAAGGCAATCCACTTCTCTTTATTATTCTGAAAGCGCACCACATCTGCCACTAGAGACTCTGGTCTTTTTTTGGGAAACTTATGGGCTGTTTTCTGCGCTGTTTTAACCTCTTTAGTACGCGTTGCAGCAACAAGCACTCCAGAGCGCGAGCCATCTCGATATACGGTTACACCTTTACAACCGACCTCCCAAGCTTTAAGGTATAATGCGCCTACCAAATCTTCGGTCGCCGTATTTGGTAAATTTATAGTAACACTTATAGAATGGTCTATCCATTTTTGAATAGCGCCCTGCATAGTAACCTTACTTAACCAATCTATAGCATTGGATGTTGCCTCAAAATAAGGGGATTGTTTAATTAAAGCTTCTAATTCGTCTTGGGTATAATTTTGAGATGTCGACAGGCCTTTTACCGTCATCCATTGTTTAAATTTATGATGAAAAACCGTGTATTCTTCCCAAGAGTCTCCAACCTCATCAACAAAATCTACACGACTGCCTCTATCATTTGGATTTACTTTTCGACGGCGTTTGTATACGGGTAAAAACACAGGCTCTAAACCAGAGCTTGTTTGCGTCATTAAACTGGTTGTCCCTGTAGGGGCTATAGTAAGTAACGCTATATTACGTCTTCCATGTTCTAACATCTCGTAATACAAGCTTTCATCAGCGTCTTTTAAACGTAAAATAAACGGGTTCTCTTTCTCTCTATTGGCATCAAAAATAGAAAAAGCACCACGTTCTTTAGCCAATTGAACAGAACTACGATAGGCTTCTAAAGCTAGTGTTTTATGTAAGTTAACCGAGAACGTCTGCGCCGCATCGCTTCCATATTTCAAGCCTAAAGCTGCTAATGTATCACCTTCTGCTGTGATGCCCATACCAGTGCGTCTGCCTTGTGCGGCCTTATCTCTTATTTTTACCCATAGATTACGTTCTATAGCTTTAACGGCTTCCGTTTCGGGATCCTCATCTATCTTTTTTAAAATGCCGTCAATTTTTTCTAATTCTAAATCGATTATATCGTCCATGATACGTTGCGCATGGGCGACGTGCGTCTTAAATAATTCAAAATCAAAATGCGCATTTTCCGTAAACGGCGCTTCTACATATGAAAATAAATTTATAGCCAATAAGCGGCAAGAATCATAAGTACATAACGGAATTTCGCCACAGGGATTTGTGGATACGGTTTTATAGCCTAAATCGGCATAACAATCAGGCAAAGATTCTTTTAGAATCGTATCCCAAAACAAAATACCAGGCTCGGCAGACTTCCATGCATTATGTACAATTTTTTTCCAAAGATGCGCTGCAGCTACAGTTTTCTTTATTTTAGGGGTAACGCTGTGTATAGGATACTGTTGCGTATAAGTTGTATTGGCTTGTACTGCCTTCATAAATGCATCATCTATCCTCACAGAAACATTGGCGCCTGTTACCTTGTCTGTTTCTAGTTTTGCATCTATAAAGTCTTCTGCATCTGGATGACTTATAGCTAAAGACAACATTAAGGCGCCTCTGCGCCCATCTTGAGCGACCTCTCGTGTAGAATTAGAATACCGTTCCATAAAAGGGACAATACCTGTAGAACTTAAGGCCGAATTTTGAACAGCAGACCCTTTAGGCCTAATATGAGACAAATCATGTCCTACACCGCCCCTACGTTTCATAAGCTGTACTTGTTCTTGGTCTATTTTTAAAATACCACCATAGGAGTCGGACTGCCCTTCATTTCCAATAACAAAACAATTGGATAAAGACGCTATTTGATAAGGGTTTCCAATGCCTGCCATTGGACTGCCCTGTGGCACGATATATTTAAATCCTTTTAGAAGCTCATAAACCTGAGCTTCAGAAAGTCCATTAGTATAGTTGTTCTCTATACGCGCAATTTCTTTAGCTATACGTTGATGCATAGCGTCAGGAGATTGTTCTAAAAGACGTCCTTCCACATCTTTTAAGGCATATTTATTAACCCATACACGTGCCGCTAAATCATCATTATCAAAATAGGCCAACGCTGTTTTAAAAGCAGTTTCCTGAGCCACTATTTTTTGCTGTGAAGGGGTGTTTGTTGTCATAGTATAAGCGCTTCCATTTCAAAGTATAAAACAACAAAAATTATTTCATTTATTAAAAATAAGATATAAAAAACCAACACAAAAAACAGCCTAAACCATTACTAAACAATACTTTAAATGTTTATAAGAAATAAAAGGTTAACATTTTTAAAACACACAACGCATACTACTGTTTTATAATACTCTAAAAATCAATTCTAAAAGCAAAAGCGTTTTGTTGAAATAAAAATAGTCTAACAAATTGCATTTCAACCTACAGAGGTGTTATTTTTTAAACTTTTTAGTACGGATTTTAAACTTGTTAAAAGAGTTTTTATTATAATTGTTAAAATTTCATACTTTTACCCCAGCTTAAACAAACATTAATACTTATTTTATGAAAAAATTACTCTTACTTGCACTTAGTGCTGCTTTTGTACTCAACAGTTCTTGTAGTAGCGACGACGATGGAGGTGCAGCCCCAGAAGGTGAAATCAACGGATCATTAAGCGTTGAAGAAGGCAAAAAACAACTAGAAGACAATAGTATTGCACTTTTAGATAAAGTAGAAGCTTTTAGTAACAACGACGCGCTTAAGGAAATTATTGAATTGGCCGAATTCTTAACAGCCTCTAACGTTGAGGACACCACTAACGAAGATCCTTTTGAAAATACCGTTTTAAAAACATTAGAAAACTTTAAAGACACTAAAAACGATGTCGTTACATTAAATGCAAAACAAGCAATTACTATTGTTAACGAAACATCTTTAATTGAAGATTTTAATGATTTGAAAGGTATTTACACTTGGGATGATAGCGCAGAAAGTTTTGAACAAACAGGAGATAGCGACGATGTTATCTACAATATTGCTTACAATAATGGTAAAAATGCGACATTTAGCTTTACCGATTTTACAACGACTGTTATTGGAGCAGATGACGAAGAATTGCCTACACTTGTAAAAGCAAATCTTAGTATTGATAATAGAGAGGTTTTTTCTCAGGAATATACTGCATCTTTTCAAGGAGATCAATTAATCCCTGCAAGTATAAGCAATACAACAACAATTGCCGATTTCGTATTTCAAACCACGTACACGAATAATAATAACGCTACTATTAACCAATCTTTCGATTTTAAAATAGGAAACGAGACCATTATGGGGTATAACTACACTGCAAATGGTACCTTTAATAATGAAGATGATACCATTGAAAATATTGTTAACGATTTCAATGCTAACTTCAATTTCCTAAACGCTAGACTTAATGTTACTGGAAAAACAGACGGTTTTAACTCAGAAAGTGAACTTACTGTAGATGAGCAAGTCGCTTTATTAAACAGCAATACAAGTGCTACATTAAGTATTAACCAAAAACTTATTGCGAATAGTGAGTTTTATAAAGATCAAGACACTTACACGACGTTTCCTTTTAATGAAGACACTCAAGAATTTGAGGAACTCGAAGTCTCTGAAGATATTATAAATGCACGCTTCTTGTTCGAAGATGGTACTTCTAACGATTTTGACACTTACGTTGAAGGCTCTTTTACCGAGTTAGAAAACAAATTTGAAACTGTTTTTGAGGCTTACGAATCCCTTTTCGAAGATGTAAACCCTTAATAAGGAAAAAATTAAAATCTTATAAAAAAAGCGGTTACAAATTATGTAATCGCTTTTTTTATAAAATTCGAAATAATAAAGCAGTTTCATGTTCTCCAGACCAATATCCAAAGGCACCATTGCTAATATTTGTCTCAATAGCATTCGTAAATGAAGCATTATCTATAGGAATAGTAACATCGCCTTCTACTGATTTCCAAAACTCAAATTCTGCTTTCGTTATTGCAATTACCTTTAAATCTATGACCTCTCCTACTTTCAAAAGGTTGACTCTTTCATCGTCTACTAACCCATCAAACGTTATAATTACAGGAAAGGTTTCTGTTGTTATATTTTCTGTACTTACAATAAAAGGAGTTGCAAATTGAAACATTTTTTTGCTTCTATTCTTTATCAAAATTTTAAAATACTGTTGTTTTGAAGTATCATTTTTTAGGGTCAGTTTAATATCTCTAAAATCCTCAACAAGCATTCCGCCTTCTCTCGCTTCTATAAATTCTATAGCGGCTACTTCTGGCTTGTCTGGTATACTTGTAGTAGATTCAAAGACTTTACCCCTTAATGTTATTTTTAATGTGTATTGGTCTTCTAGATTTCCTCTTATAAGGTTACTCCTGTAAAACAAAAAAGGAAAACTCCTTTCATCTTTTTTTAATGTTAATACCTCAGAAATACGCCCATTAGACAACTCTACTTTGGCCTTAGACTCTATGGCCCTAACAATCTCGGTAGAATCAATAATACCTTCAAAAGGAATGCTATTGGTAAGTTTTACAATTGCAAATTTCTTAGCGTCAATATACCCTTCTACAGTAAGTCTATCGTTAGCTATAGTTTCTGTTTCAATTTGAGTGCATCTACACAGTATAACACAAAAAAGACAATACATAATATATTTCATAACATCTGTTTTAAAATGAAAAAGACCAATTTACTGTTGGTAAAAAAGGAAATAAGTTATCTCTTTCCTCTGTAATGCTAATAAATGCATCTCCTGTATCTCCAAATGTAAAAAAGGAAATTTGAAATGGGTTTTTATTATTGTAAACATTATATAGCGTTAAATTTAATTTAGAACGCCATTTCCCCCTGGGCTTAAAGGCATAGGTACAAGACAGGTCTAAACGGTGATAGTCTGGAAATCGAGAAGCGTTTTTAGGTTCGAAATTAAGTATAGGTCTTTGGCTTACGATTCTAATATCCTTGGGTCTTGTATAGTTTTGCCCACTTGTATACAAAAACAAAGCACTTAATTCGATCCTGTTATTGAGTTTGTAATGCGCTATGCCATTCAAATTAATAGGTCTATCAAAGGTCGCTGGAAAATAATTGCCTTGGTTAATTTCATCAAATTTAGCTACGGTTTTAGACAGGGTAACACTAGCTTGGGCTGTTAATTTATTGATTTTCTTTTTGAGACTCAATTCTAAACCATAAGAACTAAATTCTCCTATTAATATATCGTCATAAATATTATTAGAGAATAAGTTATTCACCGAGCCATTTTCAAACTCTGTGTAGTTTTGAACATTTTTATAATACACAGCACTATTAAATTGCAAGTCATTAGTTTCATACACATACCCCATACTAAATTGATTAGACTTTTGAGGCGCTACCGCTGCGGTACTTATTACAAAAAAGTCTGCCGGTAGGTTTAACGTTCCTATAGTGGCCTGATGTATAAATTGTTCTAACCGCTGATAACTTAACTTAAATGCCTGATGCTCTGAAAACTGATATTTTAAACTCAAGCGTGGTTCTAATGCAGTATAAGTATCTTCATCTATAAGATTATTTGCTGCTGTAATGTATGTAGATACTCTTAAGCCTGCTTTGGCTTTTAACGCCCTAGAAAATGCAAACTCTAAATCTGAAAACACACTTAGGTCCTGAAATTTATAGGTTTCTTGATTTAAAATCTCTACAGGAGAATTATCAATACTAGCTCTAACCCTTTTAGGCAAAATGGTATTTCTGTTATAAGCGATTCCTGTTTTTAAAACGTATTTAGACTTTTGTAAGGTAAAATAATGTTGGGCTCCCAAGACATCAAATGCACTATTGGCTTCATAGTCGAAAGGAAACTCATCATCAGAGAAAGAAAACCTATAATCACTTTTAAACAGTGTTGTATGTGATCTTAAATTTGAATTGTACTGGTACTGAAATGTAGTTCCAATAAGTGTATTACCCCATTCTAAAGCTCTGTTCCTATCATCTGTTTGGTCCCTAAATTCGTCTTTTGTAGTATAAAATGTTGTTTCTAATTGGCTTTTTTTAGAAAGTTTCACCCCATGTTTTGCTAAGAAATCATGTAAAAAATAATTTTTATCTTTTCCTAATATAGAATTATCTGCTTCGAAAAAAGGTTTCAAGGCCTCTAAATACGTACGGCGTCCTGATAGTAATACGCTATGTTTTTCATTTAATTTAATATTACCCGTTAATTTTGCAGACAACAGCCCTAAACTCCCTGAGAAAGAGGTACTATCTGGCTTTTTAAGCGTTTTTATATCTGTAATCGAGGCCAAGCGCCCTCCATAAACAGCATCGAATCCTGCTTTAGAAAATTCTAAACTGCTTACAAAATCTGAATTAATTGCAGAAAACAAACCTCCTAAATGCGCTGTATTATGCAAATAAATATGATCTAACACTGTTAAATTCATACTCCCGTTACCCCCTCTTACCAAAAGCCCAGACTGGCCTTCTGCTGCTTGTTGTACTCCTGGCGTGTATTGTATAAGTTTAATAACGTCTTTTTCGCCGAGTATATAAGGTAATTTCTCAATATCCTTTTGCGTGTAATAAATTTGATCTGGTATCGTATTGCGCAATTGGCTGCTAGAAAAACTTCGAAGTAAAACTTCATCTAGAACACTAACTTTAGGTGATATATATATTGAAGTTTCAACTTCACTTAAATCTAAAATTAACGACTCATAACTTATTTTTGATAGCTTTATCTTAGTTTTCGAACTTAACCCTTCTAATACAAAAACGCCTTCTTCGTTAGTGTAGATGCCTTTAGTGGTGCCAATAACCTCCACAGACACATCACTTACGGGTTTATTTGTCTTTATATCTACAACCCTAGATGTGATGTTTTTTTGAGCAACAAGTACATTCGAAAAGAAAAGAAGCAGTACACACAAACACTTAAAAACACTTACTTTCATATCATACAATTACAAGTGACATATGGTATTAATAATTTAAACGTACGTAGTCATTTATATATCACTAAATACTGTGCGAAAATATATTTATTTTTTTGATTCTATGATGTGTATTAAAAGTTTATGCGCTTAAAAATCAAATGCAAATCCAACACCTAAAAACTGTTTCCATTGCACTCTGGCTCCAGCTTCATCAAACACACCTTCTTCGGTTGCTGAAGGCTCTAAGATTTTTACATCATCATCATAACGCAAATGGGATTCTAAAGTGGCTTTTACGAAGTTATTTACCTTAAAATCAAAATTTAAGCGCCAATCTATATCTATATTACCAAAATTATTAATGTAATCGGTATATAAACTTAGTACATTTTTAGCTTTAATATTTTTAGCTAATGTGATATCGTAACTGTTGGTGATTAAAATTCCTAATTCTTGTCGTGTATTTGCGCCTTCTTCTATAATAACACCATTGCTATCTAGTACGGCTGGATCCACCCCAAATGCACCTGTATTTGCTAAATCTTGATCCAAAACAAAAGTAGCTTTTAACGTTACAGGCGATAAGTATAAGGACAATTCGTCAATATTCTTGCCATACTCCATACCCCCACCAAAAAACAAATAACCGGGTGCTAGTAGTGTTGAAATGGGATTTTCATTCTCAATATCAGAGGCCTTAAACCCATCTGAAAGTTGTGTCTTAAAATTAAAGCGCGCTGAATAAAACCATTTAGAAGCATCTGTGGGTTGGTACCCTAAATTAGAGGTGAGTTCAAAAATATCGTCTGTTTTACGAAGTGCTCTATCCTCTTGCTTATTAAGGCCATAACCAACACGTGCACTATTTTTCCAAAAGAAAAATTTATCTTTATAGTCTGCATCGTACTTGTAGCCTAATAAAGCTGATATAGAATTGGTACCTCCTGCATTCCAATTGGTAAAACTTACCTGGCTAATATCTATGGTTGCATTTTGCTTTTGTATCCACTGTGGCCCCGTATAAACCTTTTTTTCTTTTAGATACAATGAATCTGGTTGCGCCATCACGCATTGACTTATTAAAAAAGCAAGGATTATAACTCGTGTTCTCATACAATTTAAGCATTAGTCTGAAAGCACCATAATTACCAAAAACCATTCCACAATATGCTAAAACAGTATATTTTAGTACTTAAATGTACCAAATTCACTTTCTATAGTCAATTGTTTGTTTTCTGAAGCTTCTACACGCCCAATAATCTTAGCCTCCACATTAAAGGATTTTGAAATAGCAATAAGATCCTCTGCAACGTCTGGTGCTACGTATAACTCCATTCTATGTCCGCAGTTAAATACTTGGTACATTTCTTTCCAATCGGTTTTAGACTGTTCTTGTATCAGTTTAAACAAGGGCGGAATAGGAAACATGTTGTCTTTTACGATATGTAAGTTATCTACAAAATGTAAAATTTTAGTCTGTGCACCACCAGAACAGTGTATCATACCATGTATGGTAGCGCTATTGTATTTTGATAATATGGCTTTTATAATAGGCGCATAAGTTCGAGTTGGCGATAATACCAATTGCCCTGCATCTATAGGCGCGTCGGCTACCGTATCTGTTAATTTAACACTTCCCGAATACACCAAGTCTTTTGGCACTTCAGCATCGTAACTTTCTGGATATTTTTCGGCTAAATACTTATCAAATACATCATGACGCGCAGAGGTTAACCCATTACTTCCCATACCACCATTATAGCCTGTTTCGTAATTTGCTTGCCCAAACGATTCTAGCCCTACAATAACGTCTCCTGCCTTAATATTCGCATTGTCTATAACATCACTACGTTTTAAACGTGCCGTTACTGTAGAATCTACGATAATTGTACGTACCAAATCTCCAACATCGGCAGTTTCGCCTCCTGTAGAGTGTATGGTGACTCCAAAAGATTTTAAATCTTCGATCAATTCTTCGGTACCATTAATTATGGCCGCCAAAACAGTTCCCGGGATCTTATTTTTATTTCTACCAATCGTAGAAGACAACATGATATTATCGGTTGCCCCTACACAAAGTAGATCGTCTATATTCATGATAAGCGCATCTTGAGCGATGCCTTTCCAAACCGAAAGATCTCCTGTTTCTTTCCAATACATATAAGCCAAAGATGATTTGGTGCCTGCGCCATCTGCATGCATGATTAAACAGTAGTCCTCATCGTTTGTGAGGTAATCTGGAACGATTTTACAGAATGCTTTAGGAAACAATCCTTTATCAATATTTTTAATAGCATTATGTACATCTTCTTTTGATGCAGAAACACCTCTTTGCGCGTAACGTTTACTAACTTCTTGGCTCATATGATTTAATTCTGGTGCAAATTTAATTTTTTGCTTTTAATGTCACAGTATTTTTGCCCGTTATCTTATGAACAATAATTCTCTATATTTTGTTAATGGCCAAAGTTCGTCATCAACTAACAACTCTAAGGCATCACAATGTGCTCTTATAGCTTCAAAAAAAGGTTTAACATTATCGCTGTAGGCTTCTGCTTTTTCTGTAATGTCTGCAATCGTATTTGCTACTGTATGTGCCTCTATCATTTTGGTTACGTTACTATTAATACCATCTATATGTCCCGATATGGATCGTATAAGATTCATTTGCTCCTTACCAAGGGTCTTGTAATCTTTATCAAAAATTTCCTTTAAGCCTTTTACATTTTCTATGAGTACATTTTGATAACGTACAGCTGTTGGCACAATATGATTTCTAGCAATATCCCCCAACACGCGGCTCTCAATTTGAATGTGCTTGATGTAAGCTTCCATTTCAACCTCATACCGTGCTTCTACCTCTACCTTGCTCATTACCTTCATCTCCTCAAAAAGCTTAATTGTGCTTTTATGCAAGCGCACTTTTAGAGCTTCTGGTGTGGTTTTATTATTACTAAGGCCTCGCTTTTTAGCTTCTTTCTCCCAAGCCTCTCCATAACCATTACCCTCAAATAAAATATCTTTAGAAGCCTTTATATATTCACGTAGCACATTAAAAATAGCTTCATCCTTTTTAAAACTTTTCCCCTCTACTAAGGTGTCCACTTCTACTTTAAACGCCTTAAGCTGTTTAGCAACAATGGTGTTTAATACAGTTAAAGGATTTCCACAATTTGCCATAGAACCTACGGCTCTAAATTCAAATTTATTGCCTGTAAAAGCAAATGGTGAAGTTCTGTTTCTATCGGTATTGTCTAATAAAACATCGGGGATCTTTCCAACGACATTCAACTTTAAATCTGTTTTTTCTTTAGGCGACAGTTTCCCTTTTGTAACGCCTTCTAAATCTTCTAATACCTTAGTAAGTTGAGCGCCTATAAAAACAGAAATAATAGCTGGAGGCGCTTCATTAGCACCTAACCTATGATCATTACTTGCAGAGGCTATTGCAGCTCTTAGTAACTCTTCATTTTCATAAACTGCTTTTATTGTATTCACAAAAAAGGTTAAAAACTGTAAACTACTCATTGGTGTTTTTCCTGGTTTCAACAAATTTACACCTGTATCAGTAGATAGCGACCAATTGTTGTGTTTCCCAGAACCATTAATATTCGCAAATGGTTTTTCATGTAACAATACGGCAAAGTCATGTTTAGAGGCCACACGTCCCATAACATCCATTAGCAAGGAGTTGTGATCTACAGCGAGATTCGCTTCTTCATATATGGGAGCGATTTCAAACTGATTGGGGGCAACTTCATTATGACGGGTTTTAGCAGGTATTCCCAAAAGCATACATTGGTGCTCTAAATCTCGCATAAAATTTAAAGCACGGTTAGGAATAGCTCCAAAATAATGATCGTCTAACTGCTGTCCTTTGGCGGGCGAATGTCCTAATAGAGTGCGCCCTGTCAATAAAATATCTGGTCGACAAGCCACTAAATCTTTATCAACTAAGAAATATTCTTGCTCCCAGCCCATGGACGAGGTGACCTTTTTAACAGTCTTATCAAAATACTTACACACATCTGCCGCTGCAGAATCTACAGCTTGTAAAGCCCGTAACAAAGGAGTTTTATAATCTAATGCTTCTCCTGTATAGGCTACAAAAATAGTTGGAATGCATAATGTAGTCTCATAAATAAATGCAGGAGAGGTGGGATCCCAAGCCGTGTAACCTCGTGCTTCAAACGTATTGCGAATGCCCCCACTAGGAAAACTAGAAGCATCTGGCTCCTGCTGTACCAATTGGCTGCCTCCAAATTTTTCTATAGCACTTCCATTCTCTAAGGTTTCAAAAAACGCGTCGTGTTTCTCTGCTGTAGCTCCTGTTAAAGGTTGAAACCAATGCGTATAATGTGTTACTCCCTTAGATAAAGCCCAATCTTTCATAGAAGAAGCCACTTGATCTGCTATAGTTCTGTTGATCTTTTTACCATCTTCAATAGCACTCATCACACTTTTAAAGGCGTCTTGAGTGAGGTACTGTAACATCGTATTTTTATTAAATACGTTCGTTCCAAACAACTCCGACCGCTTGCCTGTCTCTTCAATGTGTACCGTTTTACGATTTAGCGATGCTTTAAGTGCATGAAACCTCAAAATTGCCATGTATTCAAAAATTATAGTAATTCAAGTACAAAAATAGAAGATAAAGCTAAAATCATCACATAAAATCTGTTTTTTTACAATTGATAAAATTTCATTATTTGCAAAATTTACTATACTTTTTTTAAAATAAACCTGAAAAAAATAGGGTATAAATAAAAATAACATCACTTTTCACGAAAAGACCCCTATAAAATTTAAAGTATTTATCTAAACCTATATATTTGTCTAGATTTCAAATAAGATATTTAATAACATTATATTAATTATGGCAAAAATTAAATTAGAGTACATTTGGTTAGATGGATATGAGCCAACTGCTAATCTTAGAAGTAAAACAAAGGTAGAAGAGCATGAAGATTTCAAAGGCACTTTAGACGAAATAGGAAACTGGTCTTTTGACGGGTCTTCTACAAGACAGGCTGAAGGTGGTTCTTCAGATTGTATTTTAAAGCCGGTAGCTATTTATCCAGATCCAGCACGTAGAAATGGATACCTAGTAATGACTGAAGTATTAAATGCAGATGGTACAGCTCACGCTACTAATGGTAGAGCTACTATTGATGATGACGATAATGATTTCTGGTTTGGTTTTGAGCAAGAATATTTCCTTTGGGATCCAGAAACAAATTTACCGTTAGGTTTCCCAAGAGACCAAACACCTCAAGGTCAGTTTTACTGTTCTGTTGGTGGTAAAAATGCTTTCGGTAGAGAAATCGTAGAAAAGCATGCTGATTTATGTATCGATGCTGGTTTAAACTTTGAAGGTATCAACGCTGAAGTTGCTGCTGGACAATGGGAATTCCAATTGTTTGCAAAAGGCGCTAAATTAGCAGGAGATGAAATATGGATCGCTAGATATTTATTAGAGCGTTTAACTGAAGATTATGGATTAGCTATTAACTGGCATCCAAAACCTCTTGGTGCTACAGATTGGAATGGATCTGGTATGCACGCTAACTTCTCTAACGAAGTATTAAGAACATGTGGTTCTAAAGAAACTTACGAAAAAATATGTGAAGCATTCCGTCCAGTGGTTAAAGAACATATCGCTGTATACGGTGCTTATAATGACCAACGTTTAACTGGTGAGCACGAAACACAATCTATCAACGAATTCTCTTTCGGAATTTCAGATCGTGGTGCATCTATCCGTATTCCTATCATCACGGTAGAAAAAGGATGGAAAGGATGGTTAGAAGACAGAAGACCTGCTTCTAATGGAGATCCATACAAAATCGCTGGAAGAATTATTAAAACTGTTAAGTCTGCAAAGATTTAATTTTAATAAATTAGTTAAATCCGCAAAACGCTTCAAAATTTATTTTGGAGCGTTTTTTTTATGCCCTATAAGCAAAGGCTTTTAATCAAAACTACAGTTCGTTCTCGACCTCTCACCATCAAATAATTTCAATACACTTATAGTTTGTAAAATCATATGCATTATTTTATGTAGATTGCATTGTAACATATTTTTTAAATGAGGTGCGGCTTTTTGCTACGCACATATAAACTAAACCATACATACATGTCACAACAAAACGCAAGAATGAAAGTAGGTGAAGGGAGAATTAGCGGTGCTATTTCTATCTTTTTAGGCGCATTGTCCTTATTAAGCATACTCTGTTTTAAATTTCCAGAACAATTAACCACTGCCGAGTTTAGAGAGGTTTATACTGCATCTATGGCAGAAAATCTTGTTTTAGGCGGTATTATTGCCACCTTTCTCTTTGGCTTAATTAGCATCTTATTTAACAAGAATAAAAAGAATGCTGCTATAGGGATTACCTTAGGTGTTTTAACAATAGTGTTAGGAGGTTTTAGTGTAGAAGGCAGAACTGTACAACACATGGAATGGAGCATTGGTCTGGATTGGCTTATTTTAGACCTGCTCATCATGGCTTTATTGTTTGTTCCCATAGAATTAGCTTTTCCGAAACATAAATTTCAGTCGAAATTCCATGACGAATGGCGTACCGATCTTGTGTATTTTGGCATCAGTCACTTAGCCATTCAACTCTTTGGCGTGATTACTAAAAAACCTGCTGTAGCCTTTTTTGGCTGGATGAATTTAGACCAAGTACACTTGTGGGTATCTGAATTGCCTTTTGTTGTTGAATTATTTTTAGCCTTACTTATTACCGATTTATTTCAATACTGGGCACATCGTTTTTTCCATTCGCACCATTACCTATGGCGTTTCCACTCTATACACCACTCCACTCAAAATATGGACTGGCTCGCAGGATCGCGCACCCACTTTATAGACATTTTCTTTACCAGAAGTGTCTCTTACATCCCCCTATATGTACTAGGTTTTTCCACATTAACTTTTAATGTATACATCTTATTTATAGCCATACATGCCGTATTAATTCACGCCAATACACGTATTAATTTTGGCGTTCTTAAATACATCATCACCACACCACAGTACCACCACTGGCACCATTGTGAAGAACCAGAACATTATGGTAATAATTTCGCAGTAGTCTTTCCTTTTATTGATAAAATTTTTGGCACCTATTACTTACCAGGTAACACATGGCCTAAAGGTACAGGACTTGTAGACGCCTCATTCCCCAAAGGCTTTATCAAACAAACCATTTTTCCTTTTACAAAAAATCCTTTTAAAAACGACTTGTTGCCAGAGGAAAAAAGTAAACGCTAATACCGCTACTTTACCCTTCTCATTCGTATTTTAAAGACCTGAAAACACTATCAAAAAAAAAGTACACCGTAATGGATGTACGTTTTTTGTATCCTAATAACTTAACTCATATTATGCAATAAAACATCGGCATGAAGGTTTCAAATGCCATAAACACTGCTATATTCTTAATTTTAGCGTAGGATCACTTACGATTAAATTAAAAAACATAGCGTAGCATTAGTGTTTGCAGAAGTCGAAAGCCGCAATAGATTTTTCAATGATTAACTTGGGTTTATACAATGCACAAAGGGGGATGCATTACAAAGCGCCCCAAGCTTTTAAACTCTCAGTATTCAATTTTATGTAATCGGTATTACTAGCCTTTTTCGCATGTTTTAAAGAGGCTTTAGCAGCAGCGATTGCGCCTTTGGTGTCTCCTGCTTTTTCATAAATTAAAGCCTGTTTACGCAACATCCAAAAACGCGGCTTCTTAGACGTCATCATTATCGCCTTGTCCACCCATGCTTTAGCTTGATTGATATCTTTACCCTCTTCAAAATAATAAACAGCAGCTTTGTAATAATCTTGTGCACTAGGACCTCTTAATGTTTTTTTAATGCTAGCCGTAACTTTTTTGTCTGTACCCACGGTAAATGGAATTGCTACATAACTCGTCTCCCATAATAATTCTAAACGCCCACCAGTATTAGAGATGTTATTAATATCTATAGTAAATGTTTCCACATTAAAAGGAATAGGCTCTACTTTTACAGTTGTTTTAGCAACCACCTTTGCAGCGTCCCACGTTTTTGGCAAGCCCCAATTATCAGTATCGGAATAAAAAAACACGTCCCATTGGTCTTTATGTGGTTTGGTATAAATTGCATAAGCCCCTGCTTTTAAAGTTTGCCCATCTATCTCTGCAGCAGTACTAAAAGTGATTGTAGTATTGCTATTGGCACCTGTACGCCATAACGCATCATAAGGGACCAAACCTCCAAAAATTTTACGCCCCTTAACGCCAGGCCTAGAGTAAGCAATGGTAACATCTGTTAAACCTACCTTTTGTTTTAATGTTGCTGAAGGACTAGGTTGAGGGGTCTGTAATTGGGCAGATGCAGAAAACGCAACGACCAAACTCATAACTAATAGTACTATTTTATTCATAATGACATGTATTTAAATGAATTAATCAGCAATAAAATTAACCAATACCAAATGGCTTATTGTTAACAAAAGCTTAAAATAAGACCTCGTATATTTGCAGTAGATACTTTGAAAATGCGCGTAGACTCCAAATCTCTTAGTTGCGTACAATTGCTAGTTTTAAAGCATCTATTTTTAGTTAATATAAAGACTCGTTAATTTAAATTATGAAACAATACATTTCTGAAACTATAGGTACTTTTGCGCTCATATTCTGTGGTTGTGGTGCCATGACTATTAATGAAATTACTGGAGGGAGTATCTCTCACGCTGGCGTAGCCATAACTTGGGGGCTTATTGTCATGGCTATGATTTATGCCTTTGGAGACATCTCTGGTGCACATTTTAATCCCGCTGTAACTATAGGTTTTGCCTTTGCTAAAAAATTTCCATGGCAAAAAGTACTTCCCTACAGTTTGGCTCAGGCTATAGGTGCTATTGCTGCCGTATTCTTATTATGGTTTTTATTCCCCGAAAGCCAGTTTTTAGGAGAAACAACACCCGCAACTGGTTTCCCCCCCTATAAAGCAGCAATTCTAGAATTTATTCTCACCTTCTTTTTAATGGTCGTTATTATTAACGTATCTACAGGTAGTAAAGAAATAGGCACTATGGCTGCCATAGCTGTTGGAGGTCTTATTTTACTAGAAGCCATGTTTGCTGGCCCTATGACAAAAGCCTCTATGAATCCTATTCGCTCTATAGCTCCTGCCCTATTTACGGGTAATTTTCAAGACCTATGGCTTTACATTGCAGCACCTATATTAGGAGCTATTACAGCCGTTTCGAGCTGTAAATTGGTAAAAGAAGACCAATGTTGTTAATTATAATCACTACGTATCAAGTACTCTAAAACAAAGCATCTTAAGACATTACAAATGTTTAAGATGCTTTTTTTAGATCCATTTTCTTTTGGAAGTATTATTTTTGTTTAACTTTATTAAAAAATAATTAAACATTTTGTATCTTTACCATAAATAATAGGATTATGGCTAAGAAAAAATCAGTTTCCAAAAACGATATCATTACACACTATATGGATTATGTTTTAGAACATGATCAAAACCCCAAAACAGTCTTTGCTTTCGCTAAGATGCATGGTTTTGAAGAAGCAAAGTTCTATGATTTTTTCGCTTCTTTCGACGCCATTGAAAAAGGTATTTTCGAAGCCTTTTTCTCTAATTCTTTAGACGCACTCAATAAAAGCGACGACTACCAAATTTTTGATGCTCGAAATAAACTATTGAGTTTTTATTACACCTTTTTCGAAAACTTAACAGCAAACAGAAGCTATGTAAAACATGTGTTAGACAAGTACAAGAAAGACCTTAAAGGCCTTAAAATCCTCTCTGGTCTTAAACATCATTTTACACACTATATTAGCGGGTTAGGTATACAAATGCTAGATATTAAACAAGAACAATTCGAAAAAGCGCAAAATAGAGCTTTAAAAGAATCGGCTTGGTTGCAATTGCTACTTACTATGAAGTTTTGGCTAGACGACACTTCAGCTGCATTTGAAAAAACAGACATTTTTATAGAAAAGTCTGTGAATACTACATTTGATGTCTTAGATATAGCGCCACTTAAAAGTGTTCTAGATCTTGGCAAGTTTTTATTTAAAGAAAAGTTCCAATCCAATTAAACGCCTATGAAAACCATTGACAGCATACCTACATCAAAAATACAACGCGCCACAAAACTCGTTTCGACAGGAGCTAAAGTTGGTGTTAACTATTTAAAATACTACGGCGACAAATTGGTTAATACTGAAGAAGAAGCCAAAGAACGCCTCAATAAAAATAATGCGACAGACATCTATGATGGCTTAAAACAACTTAAAGGCAGCGCACTTAAAGTCGCGCAAATGTTAAGTATGGAAAAAAGCATTCTACCGCAAGCCTATGTAGAAAAGTTTTCTTTAGCGCAATTCTCTGTACCACCATTATCGCCGCCATTAGTTATAAAAACCTTTAAAAAGTATTTTGGAAAACATCCAAATGATTTATTTGATACTTTCAATGCAACTTCCGTAAACGCTGCCAGCATCGGTCAGGTGCACATTGCAGAAAAGAATGGGAAAAAACTTGCTGTGAAAATCCAATATCCGGGAGTTGCAGAAAGTATAGCTTCAGATCTTGCTATGGTAAAACCAATTGCCATGAGTATGTTTAACATTAAAGGCAAAGATTCTGATAAATACTTTAAAGAAGTTGAAAATAAACTGGTAGAAGAAACCAATTACAACCTAGAAATCGTTCAAAGCAAAGAAATCTCTACGGCATGCGGTCATATTAAACATTTAAAATTCCCTAAGTATTATGAATCACTTTCTTCTGAACGCATCATTACGATGGATTATATGGAAGGTGAACACCTCTCGGAATTTACCGCTTACAATACAGACCAAGAGAAAGCCAATCAACTAGGGCAAGCCCTTTGGGATTTCTACATGTTTCAAATTCACCAATTAAAGAAAGTCCATGCAGATCCGCACCCAGGTAATTTTTTAGTATCTAAGGACGGGGCTTTAATCGCTTTAGACTTTGGTTGTATGAAAACCATCCCTATGGATTTTTATACGCCTTATTTTGAACTCGCAGAACAAGACAACATCAATAACAAAGCTTATTTTGTAGATAAACTTTACGAATTAGAAATTTTAAAACCAGACGATTCTAAAGCCGAACTGGAATTTTTCACTGAAATGTTTCATGAAATGCTAAGCCTCTTTACACAGCCTTTCCATCAAGAGCACTTTGACTTCTCAGATGCTGGATTTTTTGGTAAAATTGCGGAACTGGGCGAGCGCTATTCGAAAAGTACCGATTTGAAAAAAATGAATGGCAATCGCGGTTCTAAACATTTCATATACATCAATAGAACCTTCTTTGGACTTTACAATTTAATGTTTGACTTAAAAGCACAAAACATTAAAATTAATAATTACCTATACCTCTCTTAAACATGGCCTATTTTAGTGCAGAAGACATACAAAATTTAGAACATATTTATAAAATAAATTTGATAAATAGCTGTTCTGGTTATAAATCGGCCAATTTAATTGGTTCGATATCTAAAGATGGTGCTGAAAATGTAGCGGTATTTAGCTCTGTAACACATTTAGGCTCTAGCCCTGCTCTACTGGGATTCTTTTTACGTCCCACAACAGTAGCACGTCATACTTACGAGAATTTAAAAGCAACGGGATATTACACCATTAATCATATTCATAAAAGCATCACAGAAGAGGCCCACCACACGTCTGCCAAATACGAGCGTGACACCTCTGAATTTGATGTTACAACATTAACATCAGAATATAAGCCTGGCTGTATAGCGCCCTTTGTAAAAGACGCCCCTATACAACTGGCAATGCAATATGTAGAGGAGTACAACATAAAAGCCAACGGCACCATTTTAGTCCTTGGCAAAATTGTAGGTTTATACGTTGATGACACTTTAATAGAAGATGATGGTCTCATAGACCTTTCTAAAGCACAAGTTGCCGCAATAAACGGTTTAGATGGGTATGCTGTACCAGAATCTAAAGTACGCTACGGCTACCAAAGACCAAAAACACTAGCAGCCAAAAGCTAAGCAAACCTCCTTAAACAAGGTGTATTTAGTATTCGTGCGTTTAATTTATAAAACAAAATCACATGAATATTCTTGTAACAGGAGCAACTGGATATATAGGCAAACGCATTATACCATGTTTACTTAACGAAGGCCATACTGTAGTATGTGTGGTTAGAGACCGTCTAAGGGCCGAGAAAAGCTATGCCGAAGACCCTAATGTTGTTATTGTTGAAGCCGATTTTCTAAAACCAGATACATTACACCATATTCCAAAAGACATCGATGTGGCTTACTACCTTATCCACTCGATGTCTAACACTTCAAATGACTTTGAAACCCTGGAAGAGCGTTGCGCTCTAAATTTCAAAAGCTATTTAGAAAAGACCAAGGTAAATCAAGTGATTTATTTAAGTGGTATTACCAATGACACACAGCTTTCCAAACACCTGAGGTCGCGAAAAAATGTGGAAGAACACTTGGCATCTCAGCACTATGCCCTTACTATTTTTAAAGCAGGCATTATTGTAGGTTCTGGAAGCTCGTCTTTTGAAATTATAAGAGATCTTGTTGAAAAACTCCCTTTTATGATAGCTCCTAAATGGCTAAACACCAAAACACAACCTCTTGCTGTTAGAGATGTGCTTAGTTGTCTTTATAAAGCTGCTGGAAATACCACCTTATATCATAAAAGTTATGATGTTTTTGGTCCAGAAGTACTCACTTATAAAGAAATGCTTTTGCAATTTGCAGATGTAAGACACCTTAAACGCTACATCCTTACGCTACCTTTAATGACTCCTAAATTATCATCGTATTGGCTGTACTTTGTAACCTCTACCTCTTATAAATTAGCAAGCTCATTAGTAGACAGTATGGGCGTTCAAATTATAGGAAAACCTAGTCGCATTAATGAGCTATTAGATATTACCCCCATTACTTATAAAGCTGCTGTTAGTCTAGCTTTTGAAAAAATTGAACAAAACGGTATTATTTCCAGCTGGAAAGACTCTATGGTGAGCAGTGGCCGATTGAAAAATAATCTTCATAAATACATCAATGTTCCAAAATACGGGTGTTTTAAAGATTATAAAGAACGTCCTGTTATACATGCAGAAGCCACTCTAGACAAAATATGGCGTATTGGTGGTAAAAATGGCTGGTATTACGGCACCTTTTTATGGCGTATTAGAGGCTATATCGATAAGCTTTTTGGAGGTATAGGCCTTAGAAGAGGGCGCACCAGCCCTACCGAATTAGATGCAGGAGATGCCTTAGATTTTTGGCGTGTTATTTTCGCCGATAAATCCCAACGCAAACTTCTCCTATATGCCGAAATGCGATTACCAGGAGAAGCTTGGCTAGAATTCAAAATAGAAGATAATGTGCTAAAACAAACCGCCACCTTTAGACCTCGCGGGCTTTGGGGACGCTTATATTGGTATGCTGTTATGCCTTTTCATGGCTTTATTTTCTCAGGAATGATTACTAAACTCGTTAATGTTGGCACACAAAAAACCCCACTTACCACAGAAAACATGTCCAATCTGTAACCGTCCATTTTCATGGCGAAAGAAATGGGAGAAAAATTGGGACACCATTAAATACTGTAGCGAACGATGCCGGAGACACAAAAACAAACAACCTTAGTCTGGTTTAGAAACGATTTAAGAGTAGAAGACAATCTTAGTTTGCATAACGCACAAATCCAAGAACACCCCATAATAGCTCTGTATTGTTTTGATCCTAGACACTTCCAAACCACTGCTTATGGTTTTCAAAAAACAGGGCCTTTTAGAGCGCAATTTTTAATTGAAAGCGTATTAGATTTAAAAGACAATTTAAAAGCTATGGGCATAGAACTGCTCGTTTATAATGCGCTTCCAGAAGTCTGTATCCCAAAGGTTGTTTCGGCATACAACGTCACCTCCATACAGCTTCAAAACGAATGGACAGTTGAAGAAACAATAGTGTCTAAAGCTGTAAAAAACGCCATTCCTAAAACAGTAGCTTTTCAGGAACATTACGATCAGTTTTTATACCATCCCAAAGATATAGATCTGTCCTTTTCTAAGATTCCACAGGTATTTACACTCTTTAGAAAGCATGTAGAAAAGTACGCTAAAATACGTCCTGTAGTTAATATTCATAACGTTACAAATACGCTAACTATCACTAATACGACCACAGTACCCACACTTGAATCATTAGGCTTCTTACCGTTTAACAAACCTCCACATTCTGCATTTCCGTTTAAAGGCGGCACAACTGAAGCTTTAGAACGTTTAGAATCTTATTTTTTTAAAACCAAACAACTTGGTGTTTATAAAAAAACAAGAAATGGTCTAATAGGAACCGATTTTAGTTCTAAATTTTCTCCTTGGCTTGCCAATGGCAGCCTTTCTGCACGAACAATATATTGGCAAATAAAAGCTTTTGAAAAAACCCATTATAAAAACCAATCTACCTATTGGCTCCTATTCGAACTCATTTGGAGAGATTATTTTAAATACGTTTCGTTAAAACACGGCAATGCCATTTTTAAACAGCAAGGCATCCTGGGTAAAGCTTACGACTGGCGAAACGATACCAAAAGCATCAATGCTTGGATTAACGGCAACACGAAGTCGTCTTTTGTTAACGCCAATATGATGGAACTTAAAACAACAGGCTGGATGAGTAATAGGGGACGGCAAAACGTTGCCTCCTATTTTTCTAAAGACCTTTTATTAGATTGGAGAATAGGTGCCGCCTATTTTGAAGCCTTGCTCATTGATTACGATGTGCATAGCAACTACGGCAATTGGATGTATGTGTCTGGTGTAGGTAACGATCCTAGAGATCGAAAATTTAATGTTAATCTACAAGCCCAACGTTATGATGCCCAAGGTAAATTTCAAAAGTTATGGCTACAGCCCTCACTGTTTTAATCACGTACTTATTTAAAAATATACTCATACGCTTTATAATTTTACAATGCGAACACTTAGACTCATATTAGGAGATCAACTCAACATAAAACACTCTTGGTTTAAAACCACTAATACAAAGGTGCAGTATTGCCTATTTGAAATGCGCCAAGAAACAGATTATGTAACACATCACATTCAAAAAATTGTAGGCTTTTTTGCTGCAATGCGCCAATTTGCAGCAGATTTGGAAGCTGCTGGACATCATGTTATTTATTTTAAAATTGATGATGTGCGCAACACACAATCTTTAACCGATAATTTAGCCTTATGTTTCAAAACTCAAAACATAGAGTGTTTTGAATATATGCATCCAGACGAGTACCGTCTCGATACCATGTTACAAACATTTTGTGATACTATAAAACATCCTTCCAAAGCCTATTCCACAGAACATTTTTATACCGAACGAGATGATTTAAACACTTTTTTTAAAGGTAAAAAGCAATATCTCATGGAGAATTTTTACAGAGATATGCGCAAAACGCATGGTATTTTAATGGTAGGTAATCAACCCGAAGGCGGCACATGGAATTACGATAAAAGCAATAGAAATACATGGAAAGGCACCCCAGATATACCGTCCTATATTTATTTTAAAAATGACATTTCTGAAATTAAAACCGCTGTAACAAGCACCTCTATAAAAACCATAGGTACACTTCACACAGATACCTTAGAGTATCCCATTTCCAGAGCGCAAGGCTTGGACCAATTAAAATACTTTTGCGAGCACTTACTTATGCATTTTGGAGACTATCAAGATGCAATGCACACCGACGAGGTATATCTATTTCATTCCAGACTGTCTTTTGCTATTAACCTAAAACTAATCAGTCCTAAAGATGTAGTCTCTACTGTTTTAAATTACTACCGCAAGCATGGTGCAGCTATTGCTATTTCGCAGGTAGAAGGCTTTATAAGACAAATTATTGGTTGGCGCGAATACATGCGCGGCATGTATTGGGCGTTTATGCCAGAATACAAAACCTTAAATACACTAGACAATACCAATGCACTAGCTGATTTTTTCTGGACAGGTAAAACTAAAATGAACTGTTTAAAAAATGCCATTACCAATTCTTTAGATAATGGCTATGCCCATCACATACAACGCCTCATGATAACTGGTAACTACGCGCTCTTAACACAAACACATCCCGATGCGGTTGACGCTTGGTATCTCGGTATTTACGTTGATGCTTTAGAGTGGGTACAACTCACCAATACCAGAGGCATGAGCCAATTTGCAGATGGTGGTAAAATTGCAACGAAACCTTATGTTTCTTCGGGATCATACATTCATAAAATGAGCAATTACTGTAGTAATTGCCATTACAATCAGAAAAAGAAAACAGAAGAAGACGCTTGCCCTTTTAACAGTCTCTATTGGAATTTCTTAGATGAAAAGCGAGCGCATTTGGGACGTAACTTTAGAATGCGTATGATGTACAGCCTATTAGATAAAATGCAACCTGAAGACTTACAACAGATCAAGAAAAGAGCCCAACATATTATAGCACATCAAGATGAGTACTAAACCCAAAATCCATTTAGTTTGGCTAAAACGCGACCTGCGTTTACAAGATAATGAAGCGATTTACAATGCATTAGCTACAGGCAAGCAGGTCCTTCTCGCCTATTGTTTTGAACCCCTTTTAATTAATGATCCGCATTACAGTGAGCGCCATTGGAATTTTATAAAACAATCGCTTGAAGATTTAAACCTACAATTAACCCCCTTTAACACCAAAGTACTCGTCGTACAAAACGATATCATTCCAACTGTAAATCAATTGCTTAACACCTATAACATTTCGGCGATATATTCCCATCAAGAAACAGGTATTTTAACGACTTACGAACGCGATAAAACGTTTAAACGTTTTTGTAAAAACAACTTAATCACTTGGCATGAAAATATCAATAATGGTGTGCAACGCGGTTTAAAAGATCGTAAAAACTGGACTGCTCTTGTCGATAGTTTTTACGCTATTACACCACTCCCTTTTACACCAAAAACTGGACAACTCCTTTCAATTTCTGAAATAAATAAACTCATACCTTATTTTAAATGCCCTGATTTAAAAACACAAACAAGTACGGTGTTTCAAAAAGGCGGAAGAACTACAGGTTTAAAATACCTAAGCTCCTTCTTAAAAGAACGGCACTCCAATTACATGTTCCATATTTCTAAGCCCGAATTGGCACGATCGAGCTGCAGCCGAATATCACCTTATATCGCTTGGGGTAATCTTTCCGTTAGAGAAGTTTACCATCAAGCTTACCATTTAAAACAAACTGCGAAGCACAAAAAAGCCTTAGAAGCCTTTATGTCGCGTCTGCGCTGGCAAACGCATTTTGTTCAAAAATTTGAAATGGAACATACTATGGAAGAGGCCAGTATCAACAAAGGCTTTCATAAACTTAAAAAAACAATTTCAGAAGCTTATCAAAACCGTTGGAAAGCAGGCCTAACAGGATACCCATTAGTAGATGCTTGTATGCGTTGCTTAAATGAAACTGGCTATCTCAATTTTAGAATGCGCGCTTTAGTCGTTTCGTTTTTTACACATAACCTATGGCAACCTTGGCAAGGGGCCACAACTTACCTTTCTCAAATGTTTTTAGATTTCGAACCCGGCATACATTTTCCACAATTACAAATGCAAGCAGGAGAAACTGGCATCAATATGCTACGCATATACAACCCCATTAAAAACAGTTTAGAGCATGACCCAGATGCCACTTTTATAAAAAAATGGGTCCCAGAGCTTAAAACTCTAGATACCCCTTTTGCACATCAGCCTTATTTAATGACTGAAATGGAACAGCAACTTTCTAACGTTGTCCTTGGCGAAGACTATCCTTACCCTATGGTAGACATAGATAGTACTAGAAAAAAAGCAAGTGACACCCTTTGGAACCTTCGAAAAAATAAAGAAGCGCTAGAAGAAAGCAAACGTATTCTAAATAAACACACGCAAAGAAGGCGTTAAAATTGAATATAAAAACCTATTTCACAAAGACTTATATACTACTATAAATTTTACAAATGGTTATATATCTTTTTTTGTTTAATCATTTTATATAAACGCTAAACGTTTTTGTATATTTGATATGTAAAGGCATCACAATGGTATTAAATGTTACATATCACAAGAAAGAACAAAAGCAAATCCTTATAGATTTGATTGGTAAGCCTTTCTCGTTTCTAGAAGCCATTAAGATGAAAGGTGTGGGCTCTAAACGCATGATTATAGAAGAGGTTAGTCCTAATCTTTATCCTTACATGAATACCGTTTCTGATATTAATTATGCCAACATTGAACTAAGGAAAAACGGAATTTTAGTATACATCAATAAAGGTTTGCAAAATTTTACTTGGGCACTGCCTTACTACCAATTGGTTATTTATAAAACTAATGGCACAAGTATACATGGACAGGGTAAATTTATTCATTTTAAAAACACAAAAACGTTAAAGGAAAACAAAGCTTTCTTTAGTAAAATGTTAGATAAGAAGATCGATTACGACGAATACTATAACTTCCAAGACCTATGATCCTAACTGAAGTAGAAATAGATCGTATCATTGAAATGGCCTGGGAAGACCGCACTACTTTCGAAGCCATTAGGTTTCAATTCGGGCTTAAAGAACAAGAGGTTATCGCATTAATGCGAAAAGAAATGAAACCTACAAGTTTTAAATTATGGCGAAAACGTGTACAGGGAAGAAAAACAAAACATGAAAAATTAAGAGTTTTTGAAAAAGGACGTTTTAAATGTTCTAGACAAAAACAAATTACTCACAATAAAATTTCGAAACGTTAATCGTGCTTTGATTAATACGCTTTTATTAATACAGCACACAAAAAAGAGCATATGCAATTAGAAGAATTAAAAGACAACACCAACGGACACCAATTGAATGGATTTACTATAGATGATATTGGTGATGATCATCTCTACACAGGTTTAGAAACACCTATGAAAGCTGATGCCTTTAAATTATCTGATGCAGAAAAAAAAGAGCGCATCGCTATATTATTTGAAGAGATTATGGATGTTATGGGCTTAGACCTTACAGACGACTCCTTACAAGGGACTCCAAAACGTGTCGCTAAGATGTACATAGATGAAATCTTTTCTGGACTCAATCCTGCCAATAAGCCCAAAGTGGCATTATTTGATAATAAGTACAAGTACAACCAAATGCTGGTTGAAAAAAACATTACATTTTACTCTAACTGTGAACACCATTTTGTTCCTATTATAGGAAAAGCACATGTGGCTTACATATCGTCTGGTAAAGTTATTGGTTTATCTAAATTAAACCGCATTGTAAATTATTATGCCAAACGCCCTCAAGTACAAGAACGTTTAACGAACCAAATTGCAAACGAGCTCAAATCAATTTTACAAACCGATGATGTTGCCGTTATTATAGATGCAAAACATTTATGCGTGTCCTCTAGAGGTATTAAAGATGATACTTCTTCTACAGTTACAGCTTTCTATGGTGGTGCATTTAATACCGCAGATAAAATCGCAGAATTACAAAATTATTTAAACAATTAATAGTATGGATTTAGTTGAAAAAGCATTAGAATTTGAAAAAAGAAAAATGAGATCATTATCGACAAGTGATCGTGTGAAAATCGCTAGAGAAGCAAAAGCGTTGATCTTAGATTTAAATCAAATCTACAAAGTAAAAAAAGATGAAAAAATCATGGATATCATGAAACGCCTTACAGCCATTAAGCGTAAAGTAGAAAAAAGGCTTAAAGGCGCCCCTTTAACAGTATAAACACAGATTCGATTAGTTTTTTTGGTGTAATACTGAATTTCATCTAATAAACCTAATAAAAAATAGGTTGTCTCACATATTTCACTATATTGCCAAATTGTAAAATATTGGCACATAATTTGTTCCAATTAAATGAGAATAAAGATTAAATAGAGTTATGGAGATCATTGATAAGGCTTTAGAGTTCGAACAACGTAGACACACTTTTAAAACAACGAGTGAACGTATCGAATCGTCTAGAGAAGTTAAAAATTTAATACTTAGTTTAAACACCGTTTACAAAGAGCAAAAAGATCCTGAAATTATGGACTTAATGAAGCGCTTAACGGTGATTAAGCAAAAAATAGAAAAAAGGCTAAAGGGCAGGCCATAATATATAAAATGCCCTGAAACCTATGAAAACAATTATTGTAGTTGGTGGTAGTAAGGGCATTGGTAAAGCTATTATATCAAATTTATTAGCACATTCTAATGTGATAAACATTAGTCGAAGTGCGCCAGAGACATCGCATGCACATCTTACACACTTCAGTTGTGATGTTACCACAGATGCATTACCAGATATTGATGCCGCAGATGGACTGATCTACTGTCCAGGCAGCATTAATTTAAAACCCTTTTCTAGACTAAGTATAGATGATTTTAAAAATGATTTTGAAATTAATGTACTTGGTGCTGTAAAAGCCATACAAAAATATTTACCTCTACTTAAACAAGGCACCCACCCATCAATTACATTATTTAGTACTGTAGCTGTAAAACTGGGAATGCCATTTCATGCCAGTATCGCAGTGGCAAAAGCAGGAATTGAAGGTTTAACAAAATCTTTAGGCGCAGAATTAGCTCCTACCATTCGTGTGAATGCTATAGCCCCTACCGTAACAGATACAGATTTAGCAGCTAAACTCTTAAGAAATGAGAAGATGGTGACCAACATAAAAGAACGTCACCCACTTAAAAAAATATTAACGCCAGTAGAAGTTGCAGATATGGCCGCGTTTTTAGTTTCTGAAAAATCAACATCGATTACGGGACAAGTCTTTGAAATCGATTGTGGTATCGTAAGTTTTAAACTCTAGACTATGAACCCTTTAAAAGCATTTATTGCCACTTTAGGTCGCAAAACGCCACCATTAAAATTAGATGTCAAATCTATTTACGATATTTCTATAAACACATTACAAGGAAAAACTGTAGACTTATCAAGTTATAAAGGAAAATTTATTGTAATCGTTAATGTGGCTTCAAAATGTGGTTTTACGCCTCAATATAAAGAGTTACAAAAACTACAAGATACTTATAAAGACAAGCTTCAAGTTATTGGTGTGCCATGCAACCAGTTTGGAAATCAAGAACCTGGAGATGCCCAAACCATAGAAAGCTTTTGCGAATTGAATTATGGTGTTGATTTTCTAATCACAGAAAAAGTGGCTGTAAAAGGCGTCAATCAACACCCGTTATACCAATGGTTAACGCAAAAAATTAATAATGGCGTGACAGATACTTCTGTAAAGTGGAACTTTCAAAAATACCTTATAAGTCCAGAAGGTACTCTAATAGACTATTACTATTCTGCAACGAAACCAATGAGTACAAAAATTGTAAAACACTTAAACTAAATAGCTATGTTCAGTTTTTTTAAAAAGAAAACCCAAAAGGAAAAATTAGAAGACAAATTTAAAAAATTAATGAAAGAATGGCATGAACTTTCTTCTATTAACAGAGCGGCTAGCGACCAAAAATACGCTGAAGCTCAAGACATTGTAAAGTTGATAAACGCTAATAAATAAGCACGTTGTTTAAAACACTTATTGTATTTCTCGTCTTAAACTTTGGCGCTTTAGCTATTGGTAGTCGCCTAATGCTTAATGGCCCTACTACAGACTGGTACATAAACCTTAATAAAGCCCCATGGACACCCCCAGGATGGGTTTTTGGTGTCGCTTGGACTTCTATCATGCTGTGCTATTCTGTATACATGTCGTATCTGTATAAAAGTAAGCCTAACATTGAAATTGTAGTGCTTTTTGCGGTACAGTTGTTTTTAAATGTGATTTGGAATTATGTGTTTTTTAATCAGCACCTCGTGAGTTTAGGTCTTGCTACACTTATAGCTCTAACACTTGTCGTTGCCATTTTTACGTTTAGGTTCTTTAATGCTTTAGCCTATAAAACACTTTTAATTGCGCCCTATTTGATTTGGCTTTGTATTGCAACATCCCTTAACGCCTACATATTGATATACAACGCTTCTTATTAGCGTAAGTACTAACAATTCACGACATGAAAATATACCGATTACACCAAAAACAAAAGCTACCTATATCTTTAGAAAAAGCTTGGGCCTTTTTATCAGACCCTAGAAACCTTAAAACCATTACCCCCGATTATATGGGCTTTGAAATACGCTCTGGAGCCGACAGACCCATGTATGCCGGACAAATTATACAATATATCGTCACGCCTATATTAGGTATAAAAACCAAATGGGTTACCGAAATAACGCATACCTCAGAAAACAATTATTTTGTAGATGAACAACGTTTCGGTCCATATGCGTTATGGCATCACAAGCACTTTATAAAGGAAATTGAGGGTGGCGTAGAAATGGAGGACATTATAGACTACAAGGTGCCTTTTGGGCTTCTAGGACAACTGGTACACCCTATACTTGTTAAGCCCAAACTTGAAGAGATCTTTAAGTACAGAACGGAAAAGTTAACATCTATTTTTGGTTCCTATTAAACAGTATTAAAACAGTACATTTTGAAAAAGCAACCCCTAAATATCTTTTGGTTTAGAAGAGACTTAAGGCTAGATGATAACCATGGCCTCTATGAGGCTTTAAACAGCGACCATCCTGTCTTACCTATTTTTATTTTTGATACAGAGATTCTAGAGCAACTTCCTAAAAACGATGCGAGACTAAATTTCATTCATGAGACCCTAGAAACCATGCAAGCGCAACTGCAAGCTGCTCATCACGGCAGTATTGCCCTATTTCATGGAAAACCATTAGATATTTATAAAGATTTAGTAGCCAACTATACCATAGATACGGTATTTACCAATCACGATTACGAACCCTATGCCAAGCAACGTGATGCCTCTATTCAGTCCTTCTTAAAAACACAGGGTATTGCATTTCAAACCTTCAAAGATCAAGTTATTTTTGAAAAAGATGAGATCGTTAAAAAAGACGGTACTCCCTATGTTGTTTACACACCGTTTATGAAAACTTGGAAATCTAGTTTCCAATCACATACACTTTCCCATTATGAGACCAAAGCCCTTTTAAAACATATTTGTCGCGATATTGAAGTCCCCCATTTAAGTTTAGAAGCTTTAGGTTTTACCAAAGCAACACAAAAAATAGAACCTTATACGGTTACACCTCAACTCATACAAACTTACGAAGCCACGCGAAACTTTCCTGCGCAAGATACCACCTCTAAACTGGGGCCGCATTTACGATTTGGTACGGTTAGTATTCGAAAAATGGTAAAAAAAGCGATTGCAGAAGACAATGAGATTTTTTGGCAAGAACTGATATGGCGTGAATTTTTTATGCAAATTCTTTGGCATTTCCCACACACGGCAAACGCGAGTTTTAAATCGAAATACGATAGAATAGAATGGCGTAATGATGCCACTGAATTTAAAGCGTGGTGTGAAGGTAAAACAGGTTACCCTTTTGTAGATGCTGGTATGCGTCAACTCAATGCAACTGGGTTTATGCATAACCGTGTACGTATGCTTGTTGGTAGTTTTTTATGCAAGCATTTACTCATTGATTGGCGATGGGGAGAGGCCTATTTTGCTGAAAAACTACACGATTACGATATGGCTAGCAATATCGGGAATTGGCAATGGGTCGCTGGCAGCGGTGTGGACGCAGCACCGTACTTTAGAATTTTCAATCCCACAACGCAAATTCAAAAATTTGACAAGAACTTAGACTATATTAAAGCATGGGTGCCCGATTTTCAAGAATTAACATACCCGCAGCCCATTGTAGATCATAAACTAGCACGCGAACGTTGTTTAGAAACCTACAAAGCGGCTTTAGCATAAAAATAAGGTTATAAAATTAGAATGCTACCCTAAAAGTAAGCACTAGCCCATAACCGTACCTGTTATTTTTTCATCGACAGCTTTCGCGGCTAATGCTCCAGAAAGCATCGCTGCATTTAAGGAACCGTTTAAGGTTACATCGCCTGCTAAAAATACAGTATCTGTAAGTTGTGTTTCTGAAGCACTCGTGGTATATCTAACATCATTAAGTACAGGCAATGCTTTAGCGATTGTATACGTTTTAAGGTGCTTTATAACTGGTATTTTAAAATACTGTTCTAAATCTTTACGAACAACAGCTTCTAATGCTGTATCGGTTAATTCATGTGCTTTAACCACACTTACAGACACTAACTTATCTGTAGTCTCTTCAGCTTCTGGAAAACATATAGAATTAATGAGTGTGGGGGTATCATTAGACGCTAAGCCTAACATCGGTCTTTTAAATACTGACGTTTCTGGCACACTAAAATAAAGCGTTTGTACACGTTTCCATTGTAAATTTGCACCTGACAGATTAGAAATAAGATTGGAGGCTTCTCCTGTTACTATAATAAAATCAAAATCCTGAGTTTTAGCCGCTTCAAAATGCAGGGTTTGTCCCTTAATAGCAGTAACTCTTGTGTTTAGAGTAATAGTCGTTTGTTTTAATTTTGCTGCCAATTGGTTTGGAATATCTTGTATCCCTGCCTTAGGAACCACAGCTTCACCTTCACTAAACATCTTAAAAATAAATTCAAACATTCTGGAAGACGTCTCAAGTGCCGTCTCTAAAAAAATACCTGAGAAAAACGGCTTAAAAAAATCATTTATTACCGCTTTAGAGAACCCATAATCTGTTAAGTACTGAAGCGTTGTTCGTTCGGGTTTATCAAATATAGCGGCTATTGAAGTACGCTTTAAAGCCTTGGTAAGTTTGTAGATCTTTAATTTATCCTTTAAAGTACCTATCTTAGAGCTTAGCGTGGGCCATAACAATGTTAGATCCCTTAAAGGGTCTCCAATACAAAATTGTTGTCCATTTTTAAAAATGTAGGCGCCTGCATCAAAAGCAGTTACATCTAATGCCGCAGTATCTAAATATTTTTGTGCCATAGGATAGGCAGACAATAAAACTTGAAAGCCTTTATCTAAAGTAAATCCTTCCACCTGATCGGTTTGCACTCTACCTCCTATTGCTGTATCTGCATCAAAAATTACAGGCTTATAGCCCTTAGCTTCCAATTCTAATGCTGCTATTAATCCACTGACACCAGCACCTATAATTGCTATTTTGCTATCCATCGCTTTTTTTACAAAAATAAGGCTTAAACACTTAAAAAAAGGCGTTCTTCGCTCTATTTTAAAGCCTCGATATTCCTCATATAATCATAAAATAACGCTTATGGTCAAGCATAGCCTGTGTTTAAAATAACAGCGCTTTTCTCTTCTAAAATTACATGTATTTTATTACATTTAAACCTATTAAACACAAACTATTCTATTATGAATACACAAGAGGTTGCCAACCAATGGGCACAACTATGCCGTGAGGGCAAAAACATTGAGTGTGTAGAAGCACTTTATCACGATACAGTTACGAGTAAAGAAATGCCAGGTGTTCCTTATGGAGAGGTGGTAAGCGGCAAGGAAAATGTACTCGCTAAAAGTAAAGAATGGTTAGATACTGTTATAGAATTTCATAGTAATGACATCTCTGAACCTGTGATCGCGCATAACCATTTTACCAGTAGAATGCGTTTTGATGTTACATTTAAGGATCGAGGCAGGCAACAAATGGACGAAATCTGTGTCTTTGAAGTAAAAGATGGTAAAATAATACATGAACAGTTTTTCTATACCATGTAAGTTTGCAAACTAATTACCATTTGAATACGTGCTATTGTTTTAAACTTCAGAGCGTCTATTCAAATGGTAATTGTTATCTAAAAAAAGTATTACAGTAAATTTCACATTTCCTATACTTTAAATTTACCAGAATTAAAGATACCATAGAAGCGCTCTTGAAATCTTTGTACTTTAGGTTTAAGTAATTAATTGTGCAACGATAGTCTTTACAGGTAAGATTGCTTTGGTATGTTCTATACTAGGGCCTGCAACCCATACGGTTTTATAAGTTACTTTGGTCGCCGCATTTTTTGTGGCATTCATACCTATGGCAAACCGTATCATTTTCACCCATTTTTTTAGAGTCCGGTTTTTATTTAATAGGCCTTCTATCCAAGTCGCTTTTGTGCCTACTTTTTGAACATACGGTGTATTAATAACGGTACATGGCGTACCCGATATGCGTTCTGTCATCACAATATCGTTAGCACCATAATCCACACATGCTTGTTTGTAATCTTCTGTAACACCAGCCTCTACCGAAGCTATAAAAGGACTTCCTACCGAAACGCCTTCTGCGCCGTAGCTTAGCATCGCATCGATATCTGCTTTTCTTCCAACACCGCCAGCAGAAATAATAGGAATCGTACACTGGGTGCTTAAATCTTTAATTAACAGCTCTGGACTTATGGTACCGCGATGGCCACCTGCTTCATTATTAACTGCTATAATAGCATCTGCTCCTAAGGCTTCTACTTTTTTAGCAAAACCTAAGTCGGTAACATCGCAAAATACTTTAATCCCTACTTTGTGCGCCTCTATAATCGTTTCCTTAGGATTGCCTAGAGACGTAATTATAAAATCGCAGCCCTCTTCACAGATAACCCGAAGCTGTTCTTTATATTTAATATTAGAGGTATTAACAATAAGGTTAAAACCAAATGCTCCCTTAGCTGGTTTTAACGATTTAAGCGTTTGTAAAGCTGCTCTTAACTCTTCTAAAGTTCTGTAATTTAAAGCAGGAATACATCCAGCAATACCACTAGACATTGCTTCTTTTACCATAGCAACATTAGACACTAAAAACATAGGCGCCTGAATGATGGGATAACTGATATCTAAAAGGGTCGTTAATTGTGTTTCCATAATGTTCTAATATTAGTGTTACTGAAAATATAAGTTTGGGGTTACTACCATAAAAGCACATTACAATACCTGTTAAACAATTAACGTATAGAAAACGGCTTTGTAACAAATATACTAAATATTATGCATGCATAGTAAACAACAAAACCGACCTAATTTACAAACCTATAGTAACCACATTTGAGGTAGGCACCTTCTGGAAAAGTTACAGGGTGGTCTGTATCATGTAATGTTTTTAAAGCAATGGTGTGCGCTCTATTCTGAGCATTTAACACCTTGCTATTTATAGCAAAAAAATCGTCTGCTAGAATTCGAGAAGAACAAGACGCTAATACCAAAAGCCCCTTTTTAGCTGTAAGCTGTATCCCTAATGCTGCCAACTGCGCATATTTCTTTTTAGCCAATTCTATTTCTGAAGCTTGCTTGGCAAAACTTGGTGGATCTATAACTACTACATCGTAAGTGACTTTATTTTCTATCAATGCTTTTAAAGCCTCAAAAGCATCTCCTACTATGGTTTTATGTGTCCCACTGTACGCATTTAGTTTTCCATTGGCAATTGCAATATCTAAAGCTTGTTTGCTAATATCTAAACTTGTGACTTCTTTAGCCCCATTATGTAGCGCATGTACCGAAAATCCACCTGCATAAGAAAACACATCTAAGACGGTTTTGTGTTTAGACCATAAGCCTACTTGCTTTCTATTAGCACGATGGTCTAAGAAATAACCTGTTTTATGGCCTTTAATAACATGAGCCGAAAAACGTACTCCATGTTCTACAAAACCAACAACTGGATTCGTTAAGGTGCCATATAGTACATCTCCATCTACAAGTGTATGCGATTTTAACTGTTGCAAGTTTCTGCTAAGGCGTACTACTATGGTTTTACATTTAGAGGTTTGCTGCAATCCCGTCATAATAGACTCTAGGTAGGGCAGCCATATGTCTGCATACAGTTTTACCACCAAAACCGTATCGTAAACATCTGCGATAAGCCCTGGAAACCCATCATTTTCTCCAAATAGTAAACGGTAGCTATTGGTATTGGTTTTTAATAATGAATTTCGTTTCGCATATGCCTTTTTTATATTTTTAATAAAAAAAGTGGCATTAATTTCTACTTTATCGATACCACTATGCAACATTTTAATTCGGATGGGCGAATGCGCATCATATAACCCCAAGCCAATAACTCTATTTTTATTTTTACTGAAAATAATAGCCAAATCACCAGATTTAGCGGTTTCATTTATTTTTACAATATTATTTGAAAACACCCAAGGATGTCCTTTAACGACAAACTGTTCGCCTTTAGCACTTAATTTAACCGCCAAACGCTTTGGCTTATAATTGGATGTTATTTGTTTTAAAAACTGCATGGTCTCATTTTCTCTTCTGGCTACAAATATAGCTGTACCCTTTATAAAATAACCATAATGTAGTTCATTTATATTTATGGAATATCTAAATATGACTTCAATCTATAGACACTTTTTTCTATAACACGACTGTAGTATGCCATAAAAAAAGGCTGATATTATACAATACCAACCTTTTAAATGTAGTGTTTTAAATGTATTATTGCTTCACAAATTTATAAGTAGCACCGCCTTTTAAAGCTAAAAAGTATAGGCCTGGCACCAAACGAGAAATATCTATGGAATTAAATATCCCTGTAATGGCTTTTGTGCTTATAAGTTTACCTGAAACATCGTATATAGAAGCTTTGTCCTCAAAAACATCACCTCTAATATTGATTTGTGATTGCGCTGGATTAGGATAAATAGACGCTTTTAATTTAGAAAAGTCGTTCGATGACAGTGTTGGTAAATCGTCTAATTCTCCTACTATTAAAATGGCGTTATCAAAGCCATAAGTACCTTGAGAATCTGCTAGACTAAAAAGTACTCTCACATCTGTTGGATCGAAAGCTGCATCTAGAGCTTCAGTATCTATATCAAAAGTAAACGTTACGCGATGAAATGCCCCATCGGCTGGAATGTCTTGCTGAGGAAATGCTACGCCTTGAAAACCCTCATTTTCACTAAAAACTTGAACTTTAACGGTATCATCGGTTCCATTACCACCCGGCGTTGGCGTCGTGGAACTCACCCAAATAGCTCCTGAAAATGTTGTTGGTCCTGAAGGCTCTAAAAATGTTGATAAATCTAACTCTTGTCGTATAGAACTGGCACCATCGTTTACAGGGTCTGAAATTGCACTTACCGTCATTTCTAAAGAACCACTACTTGGGTTTCCTGATGTCCCTTGATTTGTTGAAGAAAATGCAAATGAATTCATTGCCCCAGAAAAACCAGTTTGTACTGTCCATCCCGTGATATCGGTATCAAAATCTGGATTTGCAAATAAATTGTCCTGTGCGAAAGCGAAACAACTTGTTAATGTTGCTAAAACTAAAGATGTAATTTTTTTCATGCTTAAATGTGTTAGTTGGTTTAAAATATAGTTTACTATGTAACTCCTTTATTTTCAAAGGTTTTAACATATTGCTAAACTATATTATGACTAAAACATAAGCCTAATACAAATGATTCAAAATCTACACTTTTGATGCATTTACTTTTTTTAAAACAAAAATACACCCTATTTAGGATGTATTTTTATTCAAACAATTTTGCATTCTTAAATGAAAAACGTATTCATTTATAAAACTAAAATACGTTGTAAGTTTGTTGCGTTATTTATTGCTTTACTATTTTTTTGGTACTTATAGCTCCCTTTTCGTTGGTCATGCTTACAAAGTACACCCCATTTGAAAATAAAGACAAATCAATTTTAGTAATCGCTTTACCCTTTATTTCTTTTATTTTCAAACCTTTGTAATCGTAAACAATAACATTATTCACATTAATTGCCGTGTTTAAAATTACAGTACCAGTTGTAGGGTTGGGGCTTAGCAAAATACTGCTATTGGAAAGGTTTTCTGTAGTGGTATCTAATGTAAACTCCTCGTTATTAACAGATAATGCCAAAAAATAAGGAAAATATGTATCGCTAGTAGTACTAAAGGTTACCTCTGCTTCTGTGGCTTCGTTTTCTATAACAACATTTAAAGGATTAGGAATACTTATAATGCCTGTATCAAACCCCAAAGTATTGGTGCTATTAGGATTTCTTTTACTAATTGGTTGTCCAAATTCTTGAGATATTGTACTGTTAAAAAAATTCGTAAAAGGTCTTCCTTGATCTTGCATCGCCACACCATTAATCCCAAATTGATCTCCAATAATGCTACTGTCGCCCTCTAAAACAGCAAAAGCTAAATTTGCTCTAACAGGACCAGATTCTGCTACTCTAAATCCGCTTACAGTTATTTCTTCTAAAGGATTTACAACTGCACTAATAGCACTGAAACCATCAAAACTAGTAATAGCCCTTTGCGGTAAGGTTTCGTCTTCATAAACTATAAATAAAGACCAACCAGCTGAATAGCCTGAACCATTTCCAATATCAAAAGATCGGCCTTCAATACTTGAAATATTAGCAACAGTATAAGTGCCTAAATTAGAAGTTAAACGGTTTACCAACTCCGTAACATCTGCATAACATACATAAGGAAAACTATCGCCTGTATCTACAGAGTTTCCATTATTACCTACTAAAGGATCTGTACTATTAGCATTAAAAATAACAATCCCTGTTACATCTTGGTAGGAGTCATTTGGTCCCTTTAGTTTAACAGTAGTGATCATGGCGTCTCCTGAATTTACCGCACTCCAATACAAACCTGCATGTACAATATTTAAATGGGATGTGTTTGCCATTTCTAAATCAGCACTCGACGAACTAAAGGTTTCATCATCTTCATCTACATCGATATATCTCATGAAAACATTTTGATTAAATTCTGATTTATCATTAAATGCCTCATTATTTGGTCCTAAAATAGCATTACCTATAATAGCCATGTCGCCTTTAACATCACCATCAAATCTAGGTTGAAAATTCACAAAATTCTGAGCAGACACTGTTAAACACAGAAACATTCCTAGTACCAATACGAGGCTGTTTTTTTTCATAAAAAAATTATTTATAATTTAATTATTGTAATTTTACCCTACAAGGATACTGTAAATTTATCGCATTCCAAAGAGGTGACGGAAAAAGTCTTTTTTAACCCGTCCCATTTCAAAACCACATTTGAGTATTGCATATCCTTATAAAAGAGGAAAGAATTCCTTTTTATTTACAGCTATAAGTTTCTTTTTTCTTAATAAAAAAAAGGGACTGTTTTTCCAAACAATCCCTTTTAAACGTTATATGTAAAGAAATTTTATTTTCTTTTAATGACAGCTTTAGCTTTTTCTATAATAGAAGCACTATTTAAGCCATACTTTTCCATTAATTGTGCTGGTGTTCCAGATTCACCAAAGGTATCGTTTGTACCTACAAATTCTTGAGGTGTTGGGTTATTAGTCGCTAAAACGCGTGCTACACTTTCTCCTAAACCTCCTAATACGTTATGCTCTTCTGCTGTCACAACACATCCTGTTTTGGCAACAGATTTTAATATCGCCGCTTCATCTAATGGCTTTATTGTATGTATGTTTATCACTTCTGCCGATATACCCGCTTCGTGTAACGCTTTAGACGCTTCTAAAGCTTCCCATACTAAATGTCCTGTAGCTACAATAGTAACATCTGTACCTTCAGTAAGCTGAATGGCTTTACCTATTTCAAAAGTTTGATCTTCTGGAGTAAAAATAGGTACAGAAGGTCTTCCGAAACGTAAATATACTGGTCCTTCATAAGCTGCAATAGCAATTGTTGCCGCTTTAGTTTGGTTATAATCACAAGGATTAATCACTACCATACCTGGTAACATTTTCATTAAACCAATATCTTCTAAGATTTGGTGTGTTGCACCGTCTTCACCCAAAGTTAAACCTGCGTGAGAAGCACATATTTTTACATTCTTTCCTGAATACGCAATAGATTGACGAATTTGATCGTATACACGGCCAGTTGCAAAATTTGCAAACGTTCCTGTAAATGGTATTTTACCTCCAATCGTTAAACCTGCAGCAATCCCCATCATGTTAGCTTCTGCGATTCCAATTTGGAAAAAACGTTCTGGATTTTCTTTAATGAACTCATTCATTTTTAATGAGCCAATTAAATCTGCACAAAGTGCTACGACATTAGGGTTTGTTCTTCCAAGTTCTGTTAAACCTGCTCCAAAACCACTTCTTGTATCTTTCTTTTCTGTGTATGTATATGTTTTCATGATTGTAATCGTAAGTGGTTAATAATCGCCTAAAGTTTCAGGGTTTTGTGCTAAACCTTCTGCCAATTGCGCATCGTTAGGCGCTTTACCATGCCATGCATGTGTATGCATCATAAAGTCTACGCCATTACCCATAATCGTTTTTAACAATACACATACAGGTTTTCCTTTTCCAGTTTCAGCCTTTGCTTTAGCCATACCTTCTAATACAGCTTCAAGATTGTTACCTTCTTCTATTTCTAAAACAGTCCATCCAAATGCTTCAAATTTTCCTTTAATGCTTCCCATTGGTAAAACATCGTCGGTAGAACCATCTATTTGTTGCCCATTTAAATCTATAGTCGCGATTAAGTTATCTACTTTTTTCCCCGCAGCATACATAATGGCTTCCCAATTTTGACCTTCTTGTAACTCACCATCACCATGTAATGTGTATACTAATTTGCTGTCTTTATTTAACTTCTTAGCTTGAGCAGCACCCAAAGCTACAGACATTCCTTGACCTAAAGATCCCGATGCAATTCTAATCCCTGGTAAGCCTTCATGTGTTGTAGGGTGACCTTGTAAACGAGAATTTATAAGTCTAAATGTATTTAATTCCTCTACTGGAAAATACCCTGCTCTTGCCAAAACACTGTAGAATACAGGTGATATGTGTCCATTTGATAAAAAGAATAGATCCTCATCTGCCCCATCCATATCAAATGTTTCTTTTCTATCCATTATGTCGTTGTATAGTGCAACGAAAAATTCAGCACAGCCTAAAGATCCTCCTGGGTGTCCAGAATTTACCTTGTGTACCTGTCTTAAGATATCTCTTCGTACTTGAGTACAAATATCTTCTAAGTGTTTAATGTTTGACATGTTAAATAAAATTTTTTGCGCGACAAAAATAGGCGATTGCAATAGTTTTACAAAGGATTACGTAAGTAATTTGTATAAAGAATAAACTCCGTTTCATTAAGTCTCCTTTTTTTGATATAAAATATGTAGGTTTGTTCATTGTTTTTAGAAGCTATGAAATTCGAATTAAATAAAAAAGATCCTCAAAGTAAGGCAAGAGCTGGTAAAATCACAACAGATCATGGTGTGATAGAAACCCCTATATTTATGCCTGTAGGCACTGTTGGTACTGTAAAAGGTGTCCACCAAAGAGAACTTAAAAACGATATCAATCCCGATATTATTTTAGGAAACACCTACCATTTATACCTCCGCCCGCAAACCTCTATCATAGAAAAAGCAGGTGGATTGCATAAATTTATGAATTGGGATCGAAATATTTTAACAGATTCTGGAGGCTATCAAGTCTATTCCTTGTCTGCTAACCGAAAAATAAAAGAAGAAGGTGTTAAATTTAAATCGCATATAGACGGTAGTTACCATACATTTACGCCAGAAAATGTTATGGAAATTCAGCGTACTATAGGTGCTGATATTATCATGGCTTTCGATGAGTGTACCCCCTACCCTTGCGACTATAATTACGCCAAACGTTCTATGCACATGACGCATCGTTGGTTAGACAGATGTATTACGCATTTAGAAAAAACACCTTTAAAATACGATTACAACCAAGCATTTTTCCCTATTGTACAAGGGAGTACTTATAAAGATTTGAGACGACAATCTGCCGAGTATATCGCTAATGCGGGCGCTGTTGGTAATGCTATTGGGGGCTTATCTGTTGGAGAGCCTGCAGAAGAAATGTACGCCATGACCGATGTGGTTTGTGAGGTTTTACCAGAAGACAAGCCTAGGTATTTAATGGGGGTTGGTACACCTATTAATATTTTAGAAAATATTGCGTTAGGAATTGATATGTTTGATTGTGTGATGCCAACCCGTAATGCTAGAAATGGTATGTTGTTTACTGCCCACGGTAGTATTAACATTAAGAATAGAAAATGGGCAGAAGATTTTTCTGCTATTGATGATATGGCCATCACCTTTGTTGATACAGAATATAGCAAGGCGTATTTAAGGCATTTATTTTCGGTAAATGAATTATTAGGCATGCAAATTGCAACCATACACAACTTAGGCTTTTACTTATGGTTGACTAGAGAAGCTAGAAAACATATATTAGCAGGAGACTTTGCCACTTGGAAAACCATGATGGTAAAACAAATGGACAAAAGGCTTTAATACGAAATTAATAAGAGCATACACCTCTATACTAACAGCTTCAAGAGTTAATGAAAATATTAGATTGGTACATATTAAAACGTTATTTATTTACATTTTTAATGATGCTTCTCCTGTTTATCCCAATAGGGATTACAGTAAATTTAGCAGAAAAAATTGGTAAAATATTAGATAATGATGTGCCCTTTAACGAAGTTGCGCTTTTCTATTTAAATTTCACCGTATATTTCGCCAATTTACTTTTCCCCTTATTCCTTTTTTTATCGGTAATATGGTTTACCTCTAAACTTGCCAATAATACAGAAATTGTAGCCTTCTTAAGTTCTGGAGTGTCCTTCTCTAGATTTTTAAGACCTTATATTTATGGGGCATCTATTACAGCTTTATTCGCACTTATTATGGGTATGTATCTTGCACCTGCTGCGAGTAAAGGCTATAATGAATTCAATTATAAGTATTTTAAAAGAGGTAAAAGTGCTGTTAATGATAAAAAGTTATACCGTCAAATCAATGACAACGATTTTATTTATGTGAGCAGTTATAAGTCTAAAAACAAAAGAGGTTATGATTTTACATTAGAGCATTTTGAAGACCATAAACTTGTTTCTAAAATTACGGCCAATACCATTACTTATATTCCAAAAGATACCACCTACCGTTTGGTGAATTATGTAAAACGCTATGTTGGTAAATTTGGTGATTCGTTAGAGATACAACAAAAAAAAGACACTTTATTTGCCTTTAACACAGAAGATTTAACTCCAGAAATTTATGCTGCAGAGGTGAAATCGTATCCAGAACTGGTGGATTTCATAGCTAAAGAAGAAGCCAGAGGGTCTTCTAGTATAGGCCGCTATAAATTGGTTTTATACCGTAAATGGAGCTTACCTGTATCTATATTTATACTTACCATTATTGCTGTTGCTGTTTCCTCTATAAAACGACGTGGTGGTATGGGGGTTAATCTTGCTTTAGGTATTAGTATTGCCATGGTATTCGTATTTTTTGACAAAATTTTTGGGGTGATGGCGCAACAATCAGACTTTAATCCTATTATAGCCGTCTGGTTTCCTAATTTTATTTTTGGAATATTAGCTGTTTACCTTTTGTATAAAGCCAAACGATAAGTGCCAAAAATATAACAAAAGTACTTAGCAGGTTCTTTATACATCAACACAAATAGGTAAAAAACGTTTTGCCCCATTAGTGTAAATGGTAAACAAAAGATGTGTTTAAACACTTTTTTTATTACATTTACTAGTGTACGCGATTCAATTAAAGACATGGCGCTACACGTTTTAAATCCAATCTACACCACCATGAACAAAGTATTCTTTTTATGTTGCCTTATCGCTTTTAACTGTAATTTAAAGGCCCAAGATAGTTATACAATTGCTAGTGAAACCTTTCAGTTAAAGACAGAAATTGAAGGCACTTTAGATTTGTTATGGACCACCGTAGATAAAAAATACCGCTATTTTGTAAAAGATGCGCAAGAGAACATCACCGAGCTTAAAAACGAAAAAGGAACCGATGGTAAATACCAAAATCAACACCAGACAACCCTAAAGGCTTTAACTGGTCTTGATGCTTCGAAAGTAAGACTTACCCTGTATGACTTGAAACAATTTATAAATGTGTATAATAGCACTAAAGATACCAACTACAAGTATGCCAATACTAAAGCCCAACTTAAATCCCGCATTGGTATTTTTGGAGGCCTTACAAACCATCGATTTTTAGAGAACCCAGACGCTATAAAGACAGGTCTGCTCTCTGCAGAATTTGAAATTTTCGGTCTTAAATCGATGACAAAACATGCTGGATTTGCAAGTGTGAGACATGCTTTTGGTCAAGACGATTTTGATATTAACACCACACAAGTTGCTTTGGGATACCGTTATCGCTTTATCAACGCATCTCGTTTTAATGTTTATGGGCAAACTAAATTTGCGACGTATACATTTACGACTTTTAAACAAAGTATTGCATCTGAAACCGACCCTAATACTTTCGTAGACATAGAAACTTCTGGAAATGATTTCGATGCACCTTTCATTTTTGGCCTTGGTGCCGATTTTAAATTAGGTAATGGTTACCTCTCTGTGGTTTACGACTCTTTATTTGCCTTATTAATAGACAATAGAGACAACTTCCCTATCGATATTTCTCTTGGTTATAAATTTAATCTCTAACTGTTTTTAGTGTCGATATTTTGCTGCCATTATACTATAGTAAGATTTGCACAAACACATAACCACAAGGTTTACAAATACAAGAAATGGTACTAAGATGACTAAAGCTTCTTATTAAACTCGTTTTGTCCTGTACCAATGCTTCTTGATATAGGGGTATCCATGTTAATGATGTATCCCTAACTAAAATCAAAAATACATTTACCCCTATTTTAGGTTTTAAACAGTTTTAAGTCTAAGATTTCATAAAATTTCGTCCCTTTTTGGGGCTCTAATTTCATGTTTCAAATACTAATCATTGCTTATAAATAAACAGAACAACTTCACAATAGCCTTATGTTAATACAACAAATGCTATAGTACTGTGGTACAAGGTGAAGACAACTCCAAGAAACGCATTCAAATTATAAAAAACGCACACCGAAACCACATTAAATAACTGATTAACAACAATATAATCAGAGCAAAAACACTAAGTTTCTCAATTAATTCAAATGTTAAAAATCTGTCAGAAAAAAATATTTAAACTGATTTTTATTACATTTATACCATTAAATTTAAACAAACTAAAACATGAAAAACTTATTATTAATCGGTATTATCTGTAGTGCGACTTTACTAAGCAGTTGCGAAACAGATGTACTTACAGAGACGGATGACACCCTCCAAGGCGCAGAAACAAAAACCTTAACTCTAGACGCTACAGCAGAAAGTTCTAAAACAGCATCATCAAACAATTGGTATTACATACTAAATAGAGAAAGCGGCGAAAGCTTATCTGTAGTACCATCAAATAGTGATGTCGTTACAGACCCTTACAAAGGCCAAAGAAGACAAAAATGGCGCTTCCAAAGTGTTGGAAATAATTATTACAGATTATCGCCAGGTCATAATACAGATTTAACATTAAACATTGCTAACTCTGCAACTGGTAACGGGGGAGATGCCGTTGTTTATGGCTATGCGAACCAGCATAATGGTCACTTTAAATTTTCAGAAGTAGATGGTAGTTATACCACTATAGAACCACGACATAGCAATAGAGTTCTTGATTATTTTAGAAACTCTAGTGATGTTATACAATGGGAATACTTAGGTGGTGCTAAACAACAGTGGATTTTAATTCCTGCAGGCGGAAACGGTAAAGTGTCATGGAGATGGACATCAACTAATGTACCTAGTGCAGCAAGAAGACGAATTGAATTGGCTATGAATACAGCAGTTGCAAGGTACAACAAGTGGGGCAACTGGCCTGAACGTACGCTTACTGTAGAATACAACACTAACGTACCTACTGCAGATGGTAACGTTAACGGCAATATTCGTTTTGGTAGCAGTGAAGATTTCCAGACAGAATGGGCAGCACTACATGAAATTGCACATACTATGGGTGTTGGATTCTGGGAATCTGATCTTTTAAATGCTGATGACAATTATATAGGTGCACATGCACTTGCTGTTTATAGATCATTTGAAGGTAATACTGCTCATATTTCAACAGGTGGCAGTCACTTTTATAATTATGGTTTAAACTTTACCAGAGAAGACACTGAGAGTAACAAAGAGCGACATGCTCAAATCGTTTGGGCAATGCGATGTGATGGTCTAATCACCTACTAAAACGCATAAATTAGTGCTATAGAAGGCAGCATTACTATATTAAATATAGTAATGCTGCTTTTTTTTATCCTGTTTTCAAATGGTTGTTTTCGGTATAAACAAAACTTAAATCACTGATTATAAAACAAGTAGATCTATTTATTTTATAATTGAGAAGACAACCCTAATTTTATGTCTACCAAACGAAAGGTAAATATCAATGCCCTCCTCCCTACTTGTTCTAACCTACTTTAGATAATATTTAAATTACTAATTCTTATGTCAGAAACTATTGTAGACCAATTAGACATCCATCAAAATAATGGTAATGGCCCTATTATCATTAGCTTAAATGCACAAAACGGAGCTATAAAAATAGGCGATTCTCCAACTTCTGGAGTAGTGGTTTGATGCTATTATTTAAACAAATCAGAATGCGACCCTACCCTTACGAGTCTTACTACATTTGGAGATTCAAATTGTAGCCAAATAATTAGAAGGTCTGGTTTAATATGGCACTCCCAATTATCTTTATAGTTTCCTTTTAACTTATGGGGTTTTATTGTTTCTGGTATGCCTGCAAAGCCGTACTTTTCTAAAATTTTCAATACCTTGGCGGTTAATTCGAAGTCATTCTTTTTAAGTTTTACTTTTTTTAAATCTTTCTTAAACTTCGTCGTAAATTCTAATTCGTACATGGTCTATTATATAGATTCTAGCCAATCATCAAGATTTCCTATGCGTTCTGTTTTTCCAGACCTTGCTTCTTCTATTGCTTGTTTGGTATCATCATTAGGGATGCTCCCTACATCTCTCAACATTAGTATCTCAAGATAGTTATTGAGGCTTCTCCTTTGGGCTTTTGCCTTTTCCTTTACAAGTTCCAACAATTCCTTATCGAATCTGAACGCTGTCTGTACCTTAAGACTTTCCTTTTTCCCCATAATACAAATTACTTTTTTCTGTAAAATTACAATATGTCATAAAAATACAAAATAACAGTATGTTATACAAATGCTATCATATACACAAAAACTATTTAACTAAAGTTCAATATATTTTTTAAAATCAATAAAGAGAAAACAACAATAAATTTAAAAGAAACCAACTTACTTCCTCTACGGAAAAGTTATCTTACTTGTAAATGTAAGAGTTTCGAGGTAATCCACTTTATCCTTGTCTTGAAAACGATTGTAGCAACTTACACTATTAAGATTCAAAATTTTATTGAATAAGTTTTTCTTACAAAAAACAATTGAGTTATATTCGAAAATATCTGACAAATATAATCTATATAGATTTTAAGTTTAATAGGAAATTAGCACGAAAAACCAGTGTTAACATCCAAATGATAAGCTAAATAGAAAACTGAGATGTAAGTCTCAATTAAAGTACAAACTAATACTTTGTAGGTTTCAAAACATAGAAAAAAATTAAAGAGCGTAGTAAATGATAGCATTATTCTGTAGTAATAAGTTAAAAACCTACATAGGGTTTAAAGAAAATCAAATTGATAAGGGTAGTTTATCTGAATTAAATAGTTGGAATGGGCATCTATTTACCGTAAACAGGGAAAAGTGTTTGTTTTTCATGAATCATGAAACCTACTTTTATTTTATAGTTTATGATATAAAGAAAACTGATATTAAAAACCTAAATGAATTATTTATTACAAGTTTTATTAAGGAACTAAACAAACTCCACTTAATAACTGCTGCACAGCAAGAAGCTTTAAAAAATAGGTTTTCGAAAGTGTTTTTACATAAATCCATTAATAACCGTAAGATTATTGGCACTATTAATAACTTTATTCAAATCGTAGAATACTGCAAAGGTAATTATGAAAATTTTCAAGACTATTTAACACAAGACACTTTTCTAAACACCTATATCTTAAAAAGACATAATCATTATTTTAAAGCTAAAGATGCTGTAAAGGATAAAATTAATCAATTTTTTAACGAAACTATAAATGGCTAAAATTATTAACTGGTTAAAATATTACAGAGCTTCATTAATAGACGGTAGCAGAGGTAAAAAGAATAATATATTTCCTACTCCACTTCAAAGAGACAATAGCGCTTTAGACTATATTTCTGAAAATGAAATGCAAGTGATATGGGATGACCAAAAAATTGTAAAATTCAATTTTAATCCTGTTCCTATTACTAATTTAATTGATAATGATTTTAAAAAGTTAGAAAATACTCCTGTTGAAGAAGATGAATTAACAGAAGTCAATAAAATTGAAATAGCACCTGTATCTATTACAACTATAGTAGAACATGGTTATAGAACAGGAGATACCAAACTTCATTATCCTTTTTGGATTCCTGCCTATATTAGTAAATCAGGTAAATTATATCCGCCTAAAGAAGGCGAGACCCCTTTATTTGTTAGAAATTATTTAGAGCCAAACCCAATGGATTTACCAACCATTGCTCTAATGGACGTTATAGACAAAAAGCTAAAAAATAGAGATTTTAATACAGCCAACTGGTCAAGCTATTGGAAAGACTGTGAACACTTCTTTAAAGAAGTAAGTGGTAAATATTTTAAAGACTATCAAGATGCAGAGTACCATCAATTTCGTATTTGTAAACTAGAAGAAAGTAACACTACGAGAAATATCTTAAATCTATATAATGATTTAGTTTTTGATAAAGACGTAAAAAAGCAAAGATACCCAATACTTGAAAACGTTTTGGAGATTGAAGAAGAATCTAAAAATCATAGTTTAAGTACTGCTGAAATCTTTTTGAATCCTAATCATTTTGGGCAAATGAATGGAGAGTTTCCACTTTCCCTATCACAAAGAATAGCTTTTGCTCAATTTACCTCAAAATACAATAAAAAGGCATTTGCTATTAATGGTCCTCCTGGAACAGGAAAAACCACAATATTACAAAGTGTAATAGCCAATACTATAGTTAATGCTGTTTTAAAAAAGGATAATGCGCCTTTAATAGTTGGTTGTTCTACCAATAATCAAGCTATCACAAATATATTGGATAGTATGAAATTAAAAGAGACTTCCAATACACTTTCAAATAGATGGCTTCCAAAAGTTAATTCCTTTGGTTTGTATTTAGCAGCTTCATCTAAAGGCAAAGATGCTTCTAAAGACTATCAAGTAGCTACTACAAATTTTTTGAATAATGGCTTTGTAAAGCAATTGGATGATAAAGCCAAAATACCAGATTACGAAGATGTCTTTAAATCAAAATTTCAAATTCATTTTCAAGTTCAAAATATAGATGTTAATTTCAATATTCTTGATTACCTAACCAAAGTTATTAAAGCGACTAAGTCACAGATTGATAAGGTTTCTAAAATAGCTTTACGAAAATATGAAATAAATGAAATTTTAAAACATAATAATTATAACAATTATGAAGAACTTGTTACAAAATTAGAGGAAATAGTAGCTTCAATTCAAGAAAATCAAGAGAGACAGGAACAATTAAAACAAGTTCAAACTAATCTTTTGGAACGAGATAAGAAAATTCCTTTTTATGCAAAAATATTGCCCTTTACCAAGTTTAAAGTAATAAGAGAAAATGCATATAAATTAGTTATTCAACCATTTTATAATGAATTTCCAGAAAATTTTAGATGGTATAAATATGGTTTGATAAATGCTGAAATTGAAAAACTGTTATTCAATATAATAAATAAAAAACAAAAATTAAATCATTTTCTTTCAGAATTATATGAGTTAAAAAAGGATATTGATTTTAGAAATAATGAACATGAAAAATTCGTTACTCATTGGTTAGATAATTATGGAACAAAATGGGAAGATTTAATTAAAAACACAAAACAAGAGTATAACAACCTAGAAGTGCTTGAAGATACTGCTGCAAAATTAGATATTTCATATAGAAATGAACTGTTTTGGTGTTGCGTACATTATAGAGAATGGGAATACATTCAAGAGTTAAAACAAACAGAATCAGAAAATAAAGAAAGAGGTAAAAACTCTTATGTTGCTAAATTAAAACGATTGGCAAAAGTAACCCCTCTTTTTATTTCTACATTTCACAGTTTACCGAAATTTAGTAACTATGCTAGCAAGAGGAAAATGACAAATTATTATAGTGAACTTTTCGATTTAATGATTGTAGATGAAGCCGGTCAAGTATCTCCAGAAGTCGCCGTCCCATCATTAACATTTACGAAAAAGATATTGGCTGTAGGTGATGTTTATCAAATTGAGCCTGTTTGGGGAGTAGTAAAAGGAATAGATTATGTAAATGCTGAGAAATATAGTGTGATAAATAACGAAGAGGACTTTAAGAGTATCGATAATTTAGGCTTTACGGCTTCTAATGGAAACTTAATGAAAATTATAAAAAAAGCAACTCCATTTTCATTTACTCATAGTAATGGGGAATCAGAAAAAGGAGCTTATCTCTTGGAGCATAGACGGTGTTTAGATCCTATTATAGAATACTCAAAAGAACATGTATACAAGGGTTCTTTAAAATTAATGGTTGGTAGCAGCCATGATAAAAAACACGATTTTCCACCATTAGGTTATATAAACATAGATGGTAGTTCGGAAAAGCACAATGGAAGCAGTAGAAAAAATATAAAAGAAGCCAGTGCAATTATTCAATGGGTTCTAAATAATAAAGTAAAATTAGAAACTGCTTACAACAAGCCTCTTAGTGAAATATTAGCCATTATCACTCCATTTTCTGCTCAAAAAATAATATTAAAACAACTTTTAAATAAACATCTAGATAAAAGTGTTACAGATAATTTAATTACAGGTACTGTGCATGCTTTACAAGGTGCTGAAAGACCAATTATTGTATTCTCCACAGTGCATGATACAAAGGATAAAATGTTGTTTTTTGACTATCAAGGTAAATTTAATATGCTTAATGTAGCTTTAACCAGAGCTAAACATTCTTTTATAGTAATAGGTAATATGGCAGTATTAAACCCTAAAGATAGTTCGCCATCAGGAAGATTAGGAGCTACTCTCTTTTCAAAAAAAATATATGCTTTAGACGATTCTTTTATCTATAAATCTGCTATTGTTTACTCAGAATCAAATAATTATAAAATAACACGAATAGATACATTAAAATCTCACAGAAGTTGTCTAAAAAAAGTATTTAGCGTTGCTAAAAAAGAAGTAATAGTCTTTTCTCCATTTATATCCATTAACGCTATTCAAAAAGATGAAATAGAAAAGCATATTATTGCATCTGTACATAATGATGTTAAAGTAAGTGTTATTACAGATAAAATTTTTGACTTAGATGAGCTAACTCGACAGTTAAAACCCTATTCTGCAAAAGGAAGAAAGGCCTTAGAAAATGCGGGCGCTGATCTTCTCATTGAAAATAGTATTCATAATAAAACCATTTGTGTGGACGATTCCATTCTAATAGAAGGTTCTTTTAACTGGTTAGCTGCTACCAGAGACCACAACAGTCCTTATCATAAAAATAATGCGTCTGTGATTATTCAAGGCGGCAAAGTAAAAGAGGAAATAGAGAGAATTAAGACGAATTTTAAAGTATAATCGTAATATGAGAAACAAAGGTTCTGTATGGAGAAAGTGGTATTTTTACATATCCATTCACCATTAATTATCAATAAAACAACAATATAAAAACAACCTAAAAGTTTATAAGAAACTTATTAATGTTTTAGAAAGTTAGCCTAATGATGTGAAAATAATAGGATCAATAAATAAACAGCTAGAAATTAAATCTTGTTTTTAATAACCTATATTACTTCCCAATACAGAAATTAGCAAAAATATTACCTAACAGTTCATCGTTAGTTACTTGTCCTGTAATTTCACCAAAATGGTAAAGTGCCTGTCGGATATCTATAGCTAGTAAGTCTCCAGACAAGCCTGTATCGAGTCCTTGTTGCACTTTAGTCGTTTCCTCAAACGCTTTTAAAAGGGCATCGTAATGGCGGGTATTGGTTACGATGGTATCATTGTTTTTTAAACTACCTGTATTTACAAAACTTAATAGAGCCGATTTTAATGCATCTACACCTGTATTGGTCTTAGCAGACAATAACTGTGCTTGGACATTGTCGCGCTCTTTTGTAATAGCTGTGAGCTGCTGTTGCAATTGATTTATGTCAGCTTCTGGAAGTTTATCAACTTTATTGGCTACAATAACGAGCGGTTTTTGTGGGTACTTATTTTTTACGCGCTCTATGTCTACAATAAATTTAGCGCTTTCTTTTTTAAATTCTTGTGCATCAAATAAATAAACAACAACCTGTGCCTGCTCTATTTTTTCGAATGTTTTTTGAATACCTATACTTTCTACCACGTCTTTGGTGTCTCGTATACCTGCTGTATCTATAAAGCGAAACCCTATACCGCCTATGGTAATTTCATCTTCTATCGTATCTCTTGTTGTACCTGCGATATCGGAAACAATAGCACGATCTTCGTTTAATAACGCATTTAGAAGTGTCGATTTCCCCACATTAGGTTCACCTACGATAGCCACAGGAATGCCATTTTTAATCACATTGCCTACAGCAAACGAATCTATTAAACGTTTCAATACAAATGTAATACGCTCTACTAAAGCTTTAAACTGCGAGCGGTCTGCGAATTCTACGTCTTCTTCTGCAAAATCTAATTCTAACTCTATAAGAGAGGCGAAATTGAGTAATTCTTCGCGAAGTTTAGCGATTTCTGAAGAGAACCCGCCTCGCATTTGCTGCATCGCGATTTGGTGTGCTGCTGCATTATCACTGGCTATAACGTCTGCAACGGCTTCTGCCTGACTAAGATCTAATTTTCCGTTTAAAAAGGCCCGTAAGGTAAACTCACCCGCATTAGCCATTCTGCATCCCTTACGCAAAAACAATTGTATGATTTCCTGCTGAATGTAACTGGAACCATGACATGATATTTCAACCACGTTCTCACCCGTATATGAATTGGGGTTTTTAAACACAGAGACCAATACCTCATCGTAAGTAATGGCTTCGTCTACAATATGCCCTAAATGTATGGTATGTGTTTTTTGAGCTGCTAATACTTTACCAGACACCGACTTAAATTGGTGGTCTACATAAGTGATCGCATCTTTTCCAGACAACCGAATAATAGCGATGGCGCCTGCGCCAGAAGGGGTTGCTAATGCAACTATAGTATCTTGAAGTATCATCTTGCAAAAATAATAATTTAGACAAGCCATGTCCCATATATATCTAGACAAAATCTAAAATCTTTTTTTAGATCTAAAGAAATTTTAATGTAGAATTAAAGCATTAATGCCTATTCGTCGAAAATTACAACTATTTGCAGATCTCTTGTTAGTACCCTTTAATAAAAACGACAAAGACAAAAATTAACTTGCTGAATAATAGGGTTTTACGAAACACCACACTTATTTTAAAAAGACTTGTGACTTTTTGTAAGTATTTGTGTCTTATTTATACCCCAACCAAATTAATTTTAATCCACCTAGAGCAACGAGGTATAGATTTGCAGCACGATGAAAATTATAGAATCTGATTTCCAAAATCAAATCCTGGCATTTGTACAGAACAAGTTAGCTAACATTTTTTTCTTTAACCACATTGCCGTAGTCGAAATGAACGAAGGCGTACATTTTAGCAGCTCCAATGCTGATATTATTACAGATGAACTGAATTCGTATTTTGGCACTTCTAAACCTTTTGGGGTTGTAGCCAATAGAATCAATTCGTATTCGGTAGATCTTTTAGACACCCCTGTCTACAGAGAGAAAATTAAAAACCTAAAAGCCTATGGTGTTGTAGGACACGATAAGGCTGGCAAAATGAATGCTAAAATGGAAAATAATTTTTGTATTTCAGACAAAGTGGACTACGATTCTATTTACGACGCTATAAATCAAGTCTATAATAAAGTAAAAAGCAGTAGCATGTTTTCGTTACAATAAATAGATACCGTCTGGTTTTATCTCAATTTGACGGTTTTTATAAAGACTACCTACAGCCTTTTTAAAACTCTTTTTACTCATTTGTAACTGCTGCTTAATAGCATCTGGGTTCGATTTGTCTGTAAGATTTATATAACCACTGTTATCTTCTAATTCTTGAAGAACACGTTCGGCATTGGGTTCTATATTTCTATAGCCTATTTTTTCTAGTGTGATGTCCAATTTATTTCCTGGTCGTATTTTTTTCACAACCCCTTTTAATTGGTCTCCAACACTAATATCTTTAAATACATTATCTTTATAAACGAGTCCTGTGTGTATTTTATTCACAATTACATTCCACCCAATATCTGAAGGATGGGATACAATAAGATCGACTTCTTCAAACTGTTCTACTGTTAACACTTTATTGTCTAAAAACCTGTTAGTTTTACTTGAAGCCACCAAACGTTCGGTCTTTTCATCTAAATAACAGTGTACCAAATACCAACCTCCTGGTTTTAAAGGAAAAGCTTGTTCTTTAAACGGACAAAATAATTCTTTTACCAAGCCCCAATCTAGAAAAGCTCCAAAATCGGTAACCTGATTACATCGCAACAGCGCAAACTCTCCTTTTTTAATATATGGAATATCTGTAGAGGCTACTAATCGTTCTTCATTATCTAGGTATACAAAAACATCTATTTTATCCCAGATTTTAAATGCTGTAGGCACATACCTATTGGGTAATAGCACTTCGTTATCCTCGGCGTCTATCAAATAGATGCCGTGATCTGTTTCTCGTAATATCTCTAATGTGTTTATTGCTCCTAATTCCATAGCCTACAAAGTTATAACATTAGGACTTAGAAAACCGCATCCCCACAAAAAAAGCGTTACAAAAAATGCAACGCTTTTCATTATAATAACTTTACGATTCTAGTAAACGGATTCCTTAGAAAAGTGCTTTGTTAACAAATAATACACTACAGCTCTATATTTGTTACGGTTTGACTTTCCGTATGTTTCTATAACTGAAGCAATAGCACCATCTAAATCGTCACTTTCACTTAATCCTAATTTTTTAATTAAGAAATTGTTTTTTACTGTTGCCAACTCAGATTGGTCCGATCCTGAAACCGTAGAGGCATCTGCATTGTAAATTGAAGGGCCACAACCAATAGTCACTTTAGTTAATAAATCCATATCGGCATCAACACCACATTTGTCTTTTAAGTCTGAAGCGTATTTTGCGATAAGTTCGTCACGTTTACTCATGATAAATTTGTTTTTATTTGATTAATAATTGATGTCTTAAATATAACTAATTTTTAGACACCGTTTAGAAGTAAAAGTCACAATACGTGTACAATTACTTAATAAACTTAAAATACTCTAATAAAATTTTATCATTAATTTGTTTTGGTGTCGCTATCTCTAAAAGCCTAGGACGTTCGGAGGTCTCAAAGAAACCCTCTAGCGCATTTTCAAGCCCCTCACCTGTAGTAACCGACTGGTATTCAAAAGAAAACATTTTACATAAGTGTTCTGCTGTTAACTGATGGTTGGTCTCAAAATAAGTGTCGAAATTTTGAGTATCCTTATGCCCTGGTAGGATTCTAAAAATCCCCCCTCCTGTATTATTTACCAATAAAATTCTAAAGTTAGACGGTATATAATTATTCCATAATGCATTACTATCGTATAAGAAACTTAAATCGCCTGTAATAAAAGTGGTTTGTTTTGTATGGGTTACGGCGCAACCAATAGCGGTAGAGGTACTGCCATCGATACCACTGGTCCCCCTATTGCAATACACTTCTAAGCTTTTATCTACTCCAAAAAGTTGCGTATAGCGTATGGCAGAACTATTACCTACTTGTAACACGGTATCTTTTGGAAGGGCTTTTAGAAGCCTGTGGAATGCCTTAAAATCACTAAAGGGAATCTGCTCTAAATACGCATCGTGACGCTCTAAACGCTTTGCTTTTATTTTAGTGAGATCGGTTCTATAGCTGCTTGTTGTAACTGGGGTTACTTGAGGTAAAACAGATTGAAAAAAGAGTTCTGGTGTTGTTTTAATATGCGCTGTTAAAGCAAAAAAAGTATCATTAGCTTTTATAGGGTCTACATGCCAATGTGCCTTAGGTTTATACTCTCGTAATAGGGCTTTTATTTTTTTGGATACGACAAGGCCTCCAAAGGTTAGCAATACGTCGGGCTGTAAGGCTTTTTGCGCTTCGGTATCTAATGGTGAAATAATTTGATCTATACTAGGGAAAAAAGTATCATGGTGTAAATTAGACGTTGTTTCTGTAAGCACGACCACACTATCATCTTTTGCTAATACGTCTAACCATGCTTTAGAAATGCTATGAGGTGTGTGTACTCCTACCAAAATGAGTTTTTTTGAGGCGCCATTCCACACCTTTACATACTCATTCACAGCGACTTCACTTAACGATTGCTGTACTTCTGGAAAGTCTACGCGTTTAGGTGCTACGGTTAAAGTATCTGTAGTTTCATAAAGGGGTTCATCGAAAGGAATGTTGATATGTACAGGGCCTTTCTCTTTTTTTGCTGTAGCTAATGCGGTATTAATTGCATCCGTATTATAGTCCTGAATGCCATTCTGAAGTTCTAAAAAACGTTCTTTTGTATTACTTAGACTTTTTATAATGGGAAGTTCCTCTAAATTGGCATCTAAGGGTTGATCTCTAATATCTAGTTTCAAATTAGCGTCATACAAACTATGCTGTCCATATACATGTTTTTGCCTAATGGTTTGTCCGTCGCCAATACCTATGAGGTGTTTGGGACGATCTGCCGATAGTACCACCATAGGGATTGTGCTATAAAAGGCTTCTGCAACTGCAGGATAGTAATTTAATAACGCACTTCCAGAGGTACATACCACTGCGGTTGGTATTTGCAGTTGCTGTGCAATTCCCATAGCAAAGAACGCCGCACAACGTTCGTCTACAATACTGTAACAGGTAAAGAAAGGATCGTTAGTAAATCCAATGGTTAATGGAGCATTTCTACTGCCTGGAGAGATGATGATATGCTGTATATCATGCGCTTTACACAACTCTATTACTGTTTGTGCTAGCGGTATTTTAGGATACGTCATTTAGCTGAAAATCTTAGTGCAAAAGTACAAAATCGCACCTAAATGCATGCCTTATATTGCCTTTTTAACCACCTTAGATTTTGAGACTGTTTCTTCCCATTCCCGCTCCGGTTGCGACGTTTCTGTAATGCCCCCACCTACATACACGTGCGCCTGTTGGCCTTCTATTTGCATACAGCGTAAATTCACATAGAGCTGTGTGCTTTTCTTAGGGACTGTATAGGCGCGGTGTTCTATATTTCTACGTCCTGAACGCGGTGCACTCTGCTTCTCAAAATTAAGTTCTCCTAGAAAACCTGTATAAAATGACCGGTCGTAATGCTCATGCTTTAACACAAAGGCTTTGGCTTTGGTTTTAGGCAAACCACAAACTGCTGGTGTTGGGTGCAGGCGTTTTAATAAGGCTTCAAAATCTAAGGTTGCTAAGTTTAGTTGGCCGCGTATTAAAGTTCTAAGGTGTAGCAAGTTTCCAGCTTTCACGGTCTCGACATTAGAGACCTTTACCTGCTGTACTGTAGTGCTTATGTTTTCCAAAATAAAATCGGTAACAAACTGCTGCTCTTGCAATTCTTTAGCCTGCCACGTTACAGCTGTTGTGCCTTTGTACTCTTGCGTGCCTGCTAAAGCCATGATTGAAAATTGTCGGCCTTCAATTTTTAAAAGTGTTTCTGGTGTGGCGCCTAACCATAACCCGACTTTGGGGTGGTACCAACAATAAACCAATGCCGAAGGATAGGCTTCTAGCAGAGATTGGAATATCGTTAAAGGCGCCTTTTCTTCTAGCGGTACTGTTTCTTTACGAGACACCACTATTTTTTGCAACTCCGTCTTTTTAATAGCATCAATAGCTTGTGCTACAAGCTCTATGTGGGTTGCCTTAGCGGCCTCGTCTGTTGGTGTCACTTCTTCTTTTTTTAAAGCAGAAGGTTCAAATTCACAATGGGCTATCGAAAAATGTTCTGAAGCTTCTAAAGGTAATAGTATGCTTTGGGCATCACTATCAAAAGGAGAAAACACAAAACCACTTTCTTCAAAATGCGCAGAAGTATGTAAAGTTGCATCCTTTTGTAATAGAGCATTAACTTCTTGAAGATTAGGTTTTCTATACACCACAAAAGGCAACTCCGCACTAAAATGTGCCGTAACTTGCTTAAAAAAAGACTTCGACATACTATTTTTTCTTAGGCAATGTAATGGTAGACAATTTACAGATTGATATTAAATTGGCATCGGCATCTGTCACCCTGATATCTATAAGTTGTGTGGTACGTCCTTTGTGCAAAAATGTGGCTTTGGCATAAACATAACCTGTAGAAATACTTTTTAGATGATTGGCAGTAATCTCTGTACCTCTTACAAAATAGTCATCTAAATTAGTAAATATTTGCGCTGCAAAACTTCCTACGCTTTCAGCTAAGGCTGCTGTAGCACCACCGTGTAATACGCCATCTGGCTGGTACACTCTAGAATTTACTGGCATTCTGGCGACTAAAAAATCATCACCAAAATCGACCATTTCAATCTCTAGGGTTTCCATTAATGTATTCTTGCAAGCGGCATTCGCTAGCTCTAAAACGCTGTCTTTAGATTTTTGCATCGTACTGTTTTATACTCTTGAGAGGTACAAAAATACGAAATGCTAAAGATATTTAAATCATGAATGTGCGGTATATAAAAATAGTCGTGCTAAAATAAATTAGCAAAACTCTATAATCTTAACATCTTTGATAGGGTCCTTCTTAATCCAATTTTGTGTAAACTTCTACATTATGATACACCGTATCGTTACGTTTATATGTATTTATTTGTTTGTACACACCTTTGCCGCGCTCTATTGGGATTATATAGGTTGTATGCGCCCCTTGCATGGTTTTAGACATAGCCTTTAATGTTTCTATAATAGTATCGTTTTTATACGTAAAAGTACCATAGCCATGCCATTCTAAATCATCTGCTTCTGGATTGACATTCCAAATAACATGTCCGTTTAAATATATTTTATGCTGTATTTTAGTTGTATCTGTAATTAGCGTATCCTTACCCGCTAAACGGTAAAATGCGCTAAGTTTCCACACGCCATCCATGGTATGCGTGCCCTGATTTGCGCCACTGTGTTTACCTACCGCATTACAAGATAACACGAGCACTAGTAGCCCTACCCAATACCCAAACGTTTGCTTTGTATTCCGTGCGCTTTTTTTCATAACCCTAATATATCTACCCTGTTTATAGCTTCTCTAATAGTGCTTTCAATCTACGCTTTTCTTTTGGAGTAGCGCTATAAATATGTGAATATATTCATACAATAAAAACACACGGATTTTTACTACCTATTACCATCATAATCATCTTCAAAAGCATACACTTCATAAACTAAAATACACCATAATGCTATGGTTCTACTAGCGCTTCACAAAAATACTGCTGCCAATACGCTGATGTTTTATAACGCAATTCTGAAGTATAAAAATGCCGTCTCGATTTCTGATTTGCTAAAAATACATTCTCTATTTTTTTGCGATATAATACATGGGCATTCCATTCTGCAATCCGTCTTTAACTATGGCCGCAATTGTTTCTGCGCCGCGTATGCCGCTATATAAACTAAAAAATATCCCTTGAGAAGAAATAAGATCTAAAGCTAATGCGGCATCTCCAACAGCCATCCATGATTTACCAATAACTGTTTTTGCTAATCTTGAATTTCTTTTGATTTTTTATGATAAAAACCAACTAGAGTTTTCTCTAAGAACAACTCTATTTCTGATGGTGTTTTGCCTGTCATTATTTGCGATGAAATGTCATTAAAATATTTAATTTTAAATGCCTTTAATACGCCTTTGTCATTTTTAACGTCTTCTAAACGTAACGTGCTTAATTGATTTTTCATCCATACATGAGAATCATATGCCTGTTTCTTAAGCTCTAAATGTTGTAAGTCTGCTTCATTTACCGTTTTATTAAGCGCTCTTGTACGCTCTATTTTCGCTAATAAATTGGTGTAACTCGATTTTAGGACTGCATCGTATTGAGATGCTTCTTCATTTAAGCGTTTCAAACTATTAAATACTAATGCGTAATAAGTATCCATACGTTCTATTAATTGGTGCGCATATTTTAAATATTCTAGGCTTGCTGCTTTAAAAGCTTTGGTTGTAGCATTAAGACTTGTATTTAAAGTGTTTTCTAATGCCGTTAGCTGTACTTTTACCTCTTTACGTGTTCTTATAATGTCATAGCTAGGGCTATTTATAAGTTGAGGTATCGTTTTAGCGATATCGTCTTTCGTTCCTTTAAATTTAAACGTTTTATAGGAAACCGTCAACGGCTTACTTATACGAATGTCTTTATCTTTAACCACTATAGGTTCACCTTCATTTTTCACAGGTCTTTTGCGTTTCTTTGGTGCTCCGATATTAAAGGCATACGAATATCCAAAAGTAACTGTTAAGTCTCTATTAATGCTATTCGCTAATGTTCTAAACAGTTGAATGGCGTTAACATTAAAATTATGTTTTTCTTTATAAAGATAAGACGCATTCAATCTAATATTGGCAACACTTGTTTGAGATGCCATACCTTGACTTGTATTATACGAGGTCGCAAACCCTGCATTTAATGCATTTTCAAAAAACTTCTTATTCACCCCTAATGTAGGCCCCCATGTTGTGGCATTTTCACGCCCAATCGTATTTAGTGTTCCGTTTAGCGCTGTAGTGACATTTAATCGTCTTTTAGGAAATCCTATGGTGTACGATGCATTTACATTATGAAATGTAGATGCATCTCCAATACGTACAACACCTCCTTGTTCATTAGAAACATCGGCTAAGGCGTAGTTAAGGTTTAAATTTTGTTGCAAGTTTGCTTTTTTAGAGATTATATAATTTAAACTTAAATTTGCATTTTGAGAAAGTTGTGTATAATCAAACTGCTCATCGGCATTATCTAATAAATTATCGTCATTAATGGTTTCAAACTGATTCACTCGAGCATTAGTAAAGGTGCTAAAATTAGAATAAGACGCTGTTAGGCTTAACGTTTCTGAAGCTGTGTAAGTGGCATTTACAGCTCCAACAGTTCTGTTGGTTGCTTGTTCTTTTTGGCGCTCTAAATTATCGCGTTGGTATCCTATATTAAAGGCCAAATTTAACTTATCATTAAAAAACGTAGTACTCGTATTTAAGGTAATATTTTCGAAGTCATTATTAAAAAAATAAGCACCTAAGGTTTGGTATCCAGGATCTATACGCTCGTAAGCGATCCCAACACTAGATTTTAAAAAACTATAATCAAATCCTACCTTTAAAGCATTATGGTATTCTGTCGATGCGCGATTGTCAAACAGTAGTCCTGTTACACCTTGGCCTGTTTCTATAGTTTCCGCTCTTAAATCTTGGGTAATAGCGGTAGCGGCATACTCTGCATTAAGTTGTAGATTTTCTAGAAGTTTGTAACCTCCAGCAAAACTTAGCACTAAATTTTCTTTAGGAGTTACGCCTTTATCTTCTGGCACCATACTAATGGAGTTTAATTGATCTTTGGCATAAAACCCTGTAAAACCAACCTTATACTTGTCCTTATCATACTCCAATTTAAGACCATAACCATAGCGTGAAAACGCAGGAATGGTTCTGGCATCGGCATCATCCTCTGTTGCTTTTAAAAAACGCCCGGTCATGGCACTAATTTTAAAGTTGCCTTTAGGAGTTAACTCTACGCCTCCCCCAGTAAATAAATGACCGCTTAGCGTATAAGGCGAAAAAGTCATGCTAACATCTCCAATATGCGCCTGTATCCACTTGTATTTGGGATGTAAGCTTAAACGGTTAAATTTAAAGGGCACCTGAAAATCGAGCTGGCTCCCTTGGTTAGAGTAGCTATAGCTTATAGGCATAGAAAATTGATAAAACCCCACGTTTACATTTCCTTGTACAAAATAGGTGAAGGCTTCTCTACCTGTATTTTGATTTGAAGTATAAAAAATACTATTTGTGGAAATACCGCCACTCAATTTTAGCGCTTGGCCTTTTCCTATAGTACCTATATCTATGTTTTGGGCTGCTGTGATTGTTACACAAAGCAGGTAAAGCAGGATAGATATGGTTTTTATTTGGGGGTTTAGCATGATGGTTTTTAAACTGTCTTAATATAATTTGTTCCTATACGAATCATTTCACTAATAAACACTGTTATTTTTTATCTTAAAATTCTTGTTTAGTCATTATATTCTATTTTATTTATGTTTTGTCTTTAAAATAATATTCCTTAATCTACTAAAAATAATTTGCAACTTACAATCTAATTCTTTCTTACATTTTTAAAAATCTCTCTTCCTAGTTTCTTTTTCTTTTTTAGAACTCCTTAAAGCGTTCTAACTTCACTCTTGATGGCACTCGTTACAAACGAGCGCTAGCGGGGGTTTTAGATTGGCGGAAAAGAATCCTAGAAATGTTAGTAGAAGGTATATGTATTTAAAAAAACTCATTATTCTCTAAAAATTCAATCTCTTGTCTAAACTTCTCTTTCCCTAGAGGATCTACAAATTCTAAGCTTCTTTCACTACAAGCTCCGAATTTCTTAAAATTCATTCTTCCAGTCTTAATACTCATGCGATTACATGAACTGTGCTGATCAGAGTTAGGCTCATAATCACCAGAATCTTCCCAAAAACATACCCTACAAATACTATATTCATATCTATCAGGAAGACTCTTACAACCACAACAAGAACACATATATAATGGCTCTTCTTCTCCTTCTATTTGAACAACTTCTAAACCATTTTTTTGCAAAAAAGAGAGTAAAAATTCATTGGTAACGCCACGATTTACTTCTTCGCTATAAAAATTAATCAAAAATAACTGCACCTCATAAGAGCAAAAATCTACATATTCAATAGACTCTCCATTATCATCTAAATAATCTGACTCTAATGTGTTTAACAATTCATCTCTATCTGCAAGGATAATTTCAAAACTAGACAAGAAATTTAATGCTTGAATTCTATTAATTATTTTAGTCATAAGAATTTTAAGTCTTTAATTGTTAACCCAGTTTTTCCAATAGCAATATTAACAGCGTCAGTCCATGGATCAATTTTCACGTATTGCGGAAGTGCTTTGTAAAATGATAATATTTCCTTATTCTTCGCATGACCAACGATAACTGTTTTTATAATAGGATCATATTTTAATAATTGATTACCTAGTCTGGCTTGAGTAAATTCACCAGTTTCATATAATATGTACCACTTTATATATTCTTGCAAAATGTTTTAAGATCACCAATCAATCTCTCCCTCTTCTCGCATTTTATACTGTAAGACTGCTAGACTGTATCCTAAGTCAAAAACATGGGAAGGCTCATATTTAGTTACTTTTAGCCTACAAAATGGCACTTCGTCATAGATAGTCTCAACTATCTTAAAATCTGTCCCATAGAACTCATTAAAATCTTTAACTTCCTTTTCCAAGAGATGAGGAAAGGTAACCATTATTTTAAACTGTAACTCTTTATTTGACTCCATCTATTAACATTATTTCTACATTAGGAAACATATCGCTGAATTGCTGTATTACACCCTGACAAGAAGTACAATAAGGATTCTCTGACACTATTTTCAATGAACCAGTAACACTTTCTTTTACTTGACCTTTAACTCCACCTAATTTTTTGGCTAAATCATTTAACATACGATATTCAGAGTCTGTAATACGTTTCCAAGTTCCTGAAGAACCTGTTGCGTCTATAGCATTAAAAATATGTATCTCTTTACGAGCTTCAGCAAGTGAAACACTTTTCCAAAACTTATTTCCATCAATATTAGCTCCCGATACATTGCCTTCTAAATAACCTAAATTTCCAGATTGCGGCTTCCCTGTTTTGTAATTACGCATCTTGTTCAATGCATCTTTGATTTCTTCAACTGAGGCAAGCCTTGATTTTTTCAATGAACCTATCAGGTTTTTGTTATCCGCACAACTTCCTAGTGCATCCACAAAAGATTGTTTTCTACTCGCTTTCATTCCATCAAAAACACTTTTAATAGCATCATCACTTACATTTGGATTCGCTTTCTTAAAAGCATCTACAGCATTGATATTGTCAATATTTCGCAAAGAAGCCTTGCCATTCGATAACACCTTCCAACTATCCACCAAACCATCATCAACAATCTTTTTTAAGTCAGTTGCATTAGGAAAGTCTTTTTTCAAAGCATCTAAAACATCATCAGTATACTTGCCTTTGAGTGGCTTTAATATATCAGCTAACTCATCCACCCCGTTAGTGAAATTCTTCCAAGCGTCATAACCACCATGAGCAATAATATCATCTAAAAAATCTTCGGTACTCTTTCCAGATGATTTTATACGATCTATAAGATCTTCTAGTGCTTTTTTATTAGTAGTGAGTTCTAATTTATTAGTTTCATATAATATGTACCAAGCATCTTGACCTAAAGGGCTATCTCTAGTTATATTCCGCAAGTCTTCACTTTTACGCAGATCTGAAGCATAAGCTACTTCTCGACACTGCGCATTAGTTGCACAGAAACTAAGAAAGAAAATGATTATAAAAAATAGTCGTTTCATTACTTTTTAATTTTATTTTGGATGCTAAACGGCAATTTTGGATTTTCCCAAATGCCGTGAACATAAGTGTTATCCTCTCCATATTGATCTTCTCCAGCACCTCTTGGTTGTGAAGGATGTGACCAACGCTGAAAATAAATCATTATATATGTATTTATTTTGTTTTCTATGTACACTAAGTAAGCAGGTGATTTATACAATTCATTTACATGTGACAAGTCTGTTATCGTTTTTTTTCGCCCCATAAAAATAATATCCTTTAATTGCATCTTAAATAAATTAGAAATATACTCTAAATCTTGAAGGTTAAATTTATCTTCAATAATTATATCTTTATTAGCTTCTAAAGGCTTAATATAGACCTTAGCGTCTCTTTTATCTAAATCAGGTATATTTCCATAAACCCCCAAACTGACACTGATTTTTTCTTTATTTGAATCTAAAAAAACAATTGGGTAGGGTCTTTCCAATTCTTGCTGAATACTAAAAGTTTTTTCTTTAGAAATTGTATGATCTGTGGCATCAATCTTATTTAATTTTGCTTGAAACTCTAAAATACTTTTCATCATTTACATTTAAATTTGAACTTATCTAACTGAAAGCCTATATCTTCTACCTCATCAACCCAATTACTGTTACGATAAACGGAACGCTGTAAAATTTCATAATCTATATCCTTTTCAAGTTCATTAAGTTTGACGTTTGATTTAATTTGAGTCGCTTTACCTTGAACACGTTTTCCTTCTTTTGTTCTCCAAGGTATCGCTTCACCAACCTCAAAACTAACTCCTTGTGTATTCTTTAATTTAAACTTTATATAATATGTACCTTCACTAATATCATCCATAAGCGCTCTCGACGCATAACTATATGGGTAATCTACATCGTACTTATTTTTAGGTACGGGACTAGCAAAACCACCTCCCAATTTTTGAGACTCAATAATATTTCCTTCCTTATCAACCCTTACTGTTTGAAACCGATCATAAACGACGTTATAATTTTCAATATCCTTTCCTGATATAACAGTTGGTGATTGTTTAAATCCATTATAAGGCGGCCAACCTCCGTTAATTTTATTTTCATTCTTAAGGTTCTTGTTAAACAAATCATATAAATCATCATAATTCCCTTCTGCCCAATGCAAATAAGCATCTTCTTTCAACTTGGTTAATTTATCTCCTGTTATATTCCCCCAACCATACACACTCTCTACAAATTGTTTTTTTGTTACGCTCGTTGCCTCGAAAGCATTTTCTAACCTCTTAATTTTATTTAAGGTTTCACCACCATTTTTTGCTGCCCTTAATTCATCTAATATTTTAGGATCCACCCTAGTTCCCGATTTCTCAATAGCTTCTAAAGCATCTGAAGCTGTTTCTTTAATCGCATTTTTAATTTTACGAGATACAATGGCATCACCGCTAAGACTTGCCATTTCTATAAAAAACAAATAAGCTCTTATTTGATCACATATTGAAGCGTTTTCTGGTTTACAATCAATTAAGTTAAGCATAATACCTGCCGATCCAGACACAAATTCTGATGCGCCAAAAATTATCTTGATATTTCGTAATTTATCTAATTGACTTAATTTTTTAAGCTTAATGAAATGCCTAAGTTTTGCTAGGTTTCCAAAACCCGAAAATGTGGTTAGCACATCAAAAACTAAAACACCTCCCGTCTCCCAATTATGTGTTTTATTTTTTACTTCTAAAGCCTTTAACACAAATAGCGGCACGAGTGCTACAGATGGTTTAAATGCAGCGTTTAATGTATTAAACTTAGTCAAATAAACAGGTGTAAATGCATTAAACGTATGTAATAATTCACCTGTACCTGTTTGATATACATAAGGGTGCGTTACTTTATTTTTTAAAGGGTCATAAACATTTATAGTCCTAAATGTTTTGTCTGCGAAACTAAAATCATAATTATCAAAATAAAAGCCCAAAGTTTTATCTGATTCATAGGGTAGAATCTCAACATCTTCTATGTTATTAAAACTTGAAGCCTTCCACTGTTTAATTAGAGCTTTTGTAAATAGGGTGAAATTGTCTTCGCCTCCCCAATCATGCATTACATCAAACAAATACCCTAACAACGCTTTCTCTTCAATATGATATTTGTTGTCTGTTAACCCTTTTATTAATTCATCTGCATTTTTTTTGTTACTCTCATTTATTAATTTAACTATAGCATACTCATAAGTGTTTTCTATATTATATCCCTCTGTTGTACATCCTTCTTGAATTAATTTCTTTATTAAAAAAAGTATTGTCTCTGATTTTAATAATGAAATATCGTTCTGGTTTCCTGTATTAATTGTTTTTGTGATTATACGACAATTACTTTCTTCTATTTTCGTTAAATCATTATAACTTAACAGATTTACGGATACATCATTCAGTTGTTTATCTGCATCTTTAATTAGAAATTCATAATACATTTTTTGGAGTTCAAGTGCTTTTTCTGGAAAAGCTAACTCATTTCTAGAAAAAGTCCCCATATGATTACCAAAACCAGCAGGAGGTGTATAGTTACAGAATTTGTTTTTTAGAAAATTATCAAAACCATACCCAGCATTACAAGCATTACTCGCTTCCCATTTACCATAGCGCTCCGTTGTATTCTCAATATATTTAGAATATGCTGTTTTAAATTCTAATATTTTATTTCTAATTAAAAGGGTATTATCATTAGGTGTGTAATTACCTGATTTAAAAACCCATTCCACTTCTTGAGGATTATACGAATACTGACTCCCCGTTGCTTGAACTTTCAAATCTTTAACACTTGTAACCCAAATTTTATTATATGGATAATCCAAAGGTGATTTAATAACACTATTAGTAGTGAAAACAGAATAATTAGAAGCTTTTATTTCAATACCTTTATAACCTATAGTATTGTTATTATCTTCTACTGCAAATATTATAGCATTCTTTGTGTTTTTAGCTCCTAATACTATCCCATATTTTTCTGGTTCATATTTCTCTTCTTTATTAAAATACCCCTTTAACACCAATGTATTCCCTGTTAAATCTATTACAGCATCAAATATTTTTTCTCCTATTTTAAATGATTTAAGTGTACCAGGAACTATAGTCATAAATTCCTTAAATGTTTCTTTATCTTCTTTAAAACTTGTCCCATAATATCCATAAAATGTCACAACATCTTTTACATCTTTTGGCAATACAGTATATTGTGCTGTAGGTGTTAAAAAAGAAAATGTTTCATCTTCATTCTTACCAAAATTAAGCCTCTTAAATAGTCCTCTAATAGTATGGTTCTCCCCATCTTCATCCCCTTGAAACAAATACAACTGCAGTCCTGGCGCGTGTATTTTTTGCCAATCCATATGTGTAAAAGCAGTACCAAGGCCATAATCCATTAACAAATCGGTACTGCCTTGAGAGCTATTGTACTCTGTAAACGGATGTTCTAAACCAAAAATACCATGACCTAACTCATGCGCAATAGTACGTGCTGTATTTGAGGCATTAAAGACAAAGCCATATTGGCGTTTAAGCGGCATAAAGCCTTCTACATCTGTATTCGTTATTTTAATAGCATCTCCTAAAACAAAAACATAATACATTTGATTTTGTATTGGGTGTTGTGTCTTGTAATGCTTATAAATCGCACGCTCTTCTGGTGTATAATTTGCTAATATATTACTATCGCCTACATCTAATTTGTCATTAACATTTTCTACATCCCATACTGCTTTGTTTATGCTAAAAGACGGAGCTACTGTAATATTAAAATTAACACCTACAGGATTGTATATCGCATTAATCTGCTCTTTTATACGTTCATCATCTAACGTCGCATTAGCAATTGGCACTATAGTAAGATTAACCTCTTGCTGTTGTAAGTGCCAAATATTCATCTTACCTGCTATATCGTAATTTGCTGTAGTATCTTTAGGTCTAACCGTCGCAATTATTTCATCCTTTACAAAATTAAACTGTTGTTCTATTGTTAATGTAGCAGTATTATCTTCCCAAGTGGTAGGCACTGTTACTCCTTCTTTTGTTTTGAAGATGATATCGCTAGTAGTTTTCCCATTTTTAAGGGTCGCCGTGGCTTCTATAACATCTGTTTTATTTGGACTGTTAGAGACCGCTTTATACATAACATTGTAATCGCCGCCTCTTGATAATGGAATACTAGGATACTCCTTTACATAATTAGGTGTCGTTATAGCTGTTCGCAGCTGGTCTGTACTGTAAAACCCAGAAGGATTAAATACAATTGTTACATCTTGAGATGTTATTGTATTGATAGTACCGTTACTACCAACGCCATTAGTGTTTTCTTTGGTGGCTGTACCACCTTCTGCTTCTTTGCCTAGATTGGTCACTTTACCGTCTTCGTCTACCTTCCATTTTTCACCATCTTTATCGGTGATAACAACAGGTGTATCTACTTCTATTGGGTGCGGATTACTAGCGGCATCTATTAAAATAATCTTTCCGTTCTCATCTACTTTAACAGCCGTAACATCTATATTTGTAGCATCAAATGTTTTTACATCGCCTTTACTCCCAAAAACATCATCTATAAGTTCATCTACACTTGCAATATCTCCCCAATTCTTATCGTAACTGGTTTCTACGGTACCTTCTATCAATTGAAAATCGGTATTGATATGTATGTTTTCAAATTCTACTCGTAGTTTCGTATCTGCTAAATAAGGAACAGTAATAAATCCCCAACCGCTGTATATACCTTGTCCACTACTTTTAATTTGCTTTACGGTAACAGGAAAATCTCCTGCAACAAAGACCTCGTTTATGCCTATATTCTGTAACGGATTTTGGTTGGTGATTTCTATTTCTGGAAGTATTCCACAATTGTAAGACGCAGCAGTTTCTTGTGTTGGTGTGGTAAATTCATAAATTTGCGAAAAAGCAAAACCGCCTTGTGGTGTGCATTCACCTCCTACTCTAAATTCATAAGTTTCTCCTGCTTCTAAATTGTAAATTTTACTCTGCTGATTATAAGCGTAAAGACTAAACCAATCGTCATCACCATAGCCTTTTTTACGGTATTGAATTTCATAACGCAAATGGTTTGAAAAATCCCATGTTATGGCTACGTTTTCTGCATTAAGTGCTTCTGATAAAACAAATCTTGGCACGTCACAATTGCCTTCATATTTAAAATGGTAAATCTCACTAAACCCATTGTTTTTAAATACAGAAGTTTCGCTAATACCATCACTCACTAATGCGCGTACTTGCCATCCATAGGTTTTTCCTTCTAAAAGTTGAATGTTAGCAGGTCCATATAACAATGTTGTTGCCAATGTGGTTTCTTGGTGCAATACAGGGCTGTTTAAAAATGCTGCTTGCGGGTCTAAACCTGTATCCCATAATTCTTTTAAAACAAATTCGTATTGAACGCCTGTAGCATTTAAATGTCTTGGTGTCCAATTAAAAATAATATTTTGAGGGGTTTGGGCTGTTACTAAATCACCACGGTTAGGTACATTTAAAAAAGGAGGATCATTACTAATTAAAAAAGCAGAAAAACAACTTTTAGTTGAGATGGGGCGTCCTGAAAAGACATCGGTAACTTCAAAACAAAACCTGTAACGCCCATCAGGTAGAGGTTGATTGTATTGTTGCGGCGTGATGCCTTGAAGGTTATTTAAACTAAAATAAGGACGCAAATCTATATTAGACAAACGTAAATTAAGGCCACCGTCTAAAAAAATAGGTGCTGCACCAGCAACAACATCTAAGGTCTGTATAGCCAAGCCTTGACCTTCTATAAACATTTTAAGGCGTACTTGCCTGCCTGTTTCTTGTGCATCTGTTAACAACAGGTTTACAAATAGCTTTTCGGATGTTGTCGTTTGGTAATCGGACAACTTTAAACTATAAGGTGGTATTAACTGCGGTGTGACCTGTACAGGGAAAATTTGAGCATAACTTACCCATGTTAAAATTAAAGCTAAATAAATAACGATTCTCTTCATGTTTATCTTTTTTGAACTTTAATTACAGTATTAATGTAAGAGTTAGCACCATCTTCTACGAAGTCTTCTATTTTTAGGGCGCCTTTTCGACCATCTTCAGTTTCAAAAAGTACTATACGAGGCAAAACTGTACCATCAAAACTTTGCAATCCCGCCTCTGTTTCTTCTAAAATTAAGGTTTTAAAAAAAGTATCATCTGTTATGGCATCAAACGCATTAACACTAAGAGATGCAGTGCATTCGCAAGACTCCTGTACATTAATAAATTTAGTGCGCTTTGCATTAGGAATAGCATTAAAAGTTAAGGTTTCTGCTTCATCTGGTGTTACGAATTTATTGAATTCAAAGTCTTTATTTAAGCCAAAGAACACAATATCAATGTCTCCGCCATTTGTTGTAGTAACGGCTTCTGAAGTATACACGGCTTGTTTTGTTGTTGAAAAAAATGCGCCTATAGTGTTCGTGCTGTGTGCTGTATTAATGCCCAACCTAACAGCATTAAACACACGTAGGTTCGTATTTGGTTGTACTGAAATAGATTGAGAAATGATTTTGGTATCCTTACCATTAGTAGCTTCCAATTGTAAAGTATGCGTACCAACGGTATTAAAGGTTACTGTTGGATTCTCTTCTGTACTTGTTGCTGGCATTCCTCCAGTAAATGTCCACTTATAACTCGTCGCACTAATACTTTTGTTAATCATTGTTAGTGTTACTGGTATTTGAAAATCGTTAGCCTCTAACGATACTTCATAGTCGAAAGTAGCTTGTAAGTGGGGAGCAACAGAAATAGACCGCTCTACATTTTGGGTTTCTAAACCATTACTAACTTCTAAATTGATACGATGTGTCCCTGGCGTCTCGAAAACAACTTGGTTGGGGTTTCTGGTAGAGGCTGTTTCTGGAGTTCCGTTTTGGAATGTCCATTGAAACGCGTTCGCTCCAACTGTCGTATTTGTTAATGCCACCGTAACAGGTGGAAAAAGGTCTCCTATAACGTCTAGGTCGAATCCTGCAATGATCTCAGCATTAATAGGCACTTCTAATTCTTTTATTGCCAAATTGCCATCTTGATTTGATGCTTCTAATGTTATGTTATAGGTTCCTGCTTCGGTATAAGTTATAGTTCCAGGGTTTCTGTCTGTAGACTGTGAAGGGGTTGCTCCTAAAAAAATCCACTTATAAGTGTCTGCACCTTGTGTTTTATTTATTAATCTTACTTGAACTGGTACTGAAAAATCGTTATTTAATACCTCTATTTCAAAATCTGTAACTACAGGTATAGCTTCTTCTTTTTCTGCGCAAGAAAAGATTATGAGACAAAATGCCATCATATATATGCAACGCGTAACAAAAAACTGTCCTTTTAGTGTCAAATTGTAATTATATATGTCTTGTATCATTGCATAACAATTTTACGAATTTCACTTCCTTTACTCGTTTCTAACAATAAGAAATACGTTCCTGAGGCTAATCTAAGGTTGTAGTTAATGGTATAAGTACTGGCATTTTCGGCTTGTCTATCGTCTACAGCTGTATTAGAATCTAAACTGTACATTCTAAGCGAAATGGTTGCTTCTTCTTGTAGTTCTACATCAACTTCAAACACTCCTGTTGAAGGGTTAGGGTACGTTTTAAATTCTTTGATAAAAGGCGTATTGGCATCACCTACATCTGGCAATGCTCTAGCTTCTCCTACTATTATCGGTTTTCTAAAATCCTCAAAACAGTTGCCTTCGAATGCGCGAAGAGCGATTTCATAGGCTCCAGGAATATCAAAACGTAATGTAATAGTCTCTTCATCTTGGCTTATAATTTGCGCTTCATTAGGCAAAAACCATTGTATATTTTCGCTTAAAGGATTACTTGTATTTATCAAAATAATATCTTCTTTTGCAAATGCTTGTGTCGTAATTAAAAACTGGGAACTGATCCCTATTTGGGAAGTCGTAATTTCAATATCATCTGTTCCTACACATCCTGAAGCAGTAGTTACTGTAGCCGTATAAATCCCTGCTTCTGTCAAGGTCACTTTTGGTGCAGTACTTGTAAATCCAGTATTAGAGGTCCATCGGTAGGAGTCTCCAGAAACCTCTGTAGTTATATCCAAATCTAGAGACTGTCCATTACATAATGTACGGTCTTCTCCTAAATCTACAGATACTTCACTCGGATTTTCAATACTAAAATCTACCACCATTTCACAACCTAATTGATCTGTTACGGTAACAGTATATATGCCAGGGCAAAGTCCATTAAGCGTAGTACTTACAGCGCCTGTATTCCAATTTATAAGATATGGCGCTCTACCTCCTGTTATAAGAAGGTCTATTTCTCCTTCACATGCTTCTGCACATTCTACTTGTGTGGTATTACCTTGAATCGCTAAGGCCTCAGGAACATTCACTTTATATGTCCCTAATGTTTCGCATCCAAATGCATCTATAATTCGAACCAAATAATTCCCAGGCTGTGCGTTAGTAAGATTTGTTGTTGTGTCACCAGTATTCCAACTGTAAGTATAAGGTGGCGTACCCCCTGTAACTTGCGTGCTTATGGTCCAATCATTGTCAGTACCACAGTTTATATAATCTCCTGTTAAACTTGCCGTTAATATGTCTGGCTCTGTTAGTGTAAAAATTGCACTTTGTTCTTGAAGTCCATTAGCATCCCTTACCACCACATAATAAGACCCCGCTGGAATATTTGCCAAAAAAGCACTGTTTTCACCAATTACAGTATTAGAATTAGCATCAAACCAAATGAAAGTATTGCCTCCTGAGCCCCCTATACTATTTGCTATTAGTTGTCCGTCGCTAGCTCCATGACAACTTACCGGTTGCGCTTGAGTTATATTAGTGATTAATTGGCCTGGATTACCTAAATTATAAGTTTCTTCATGTACACAGCCTATACTATCTGTAATGGTAACAGTGTAAGTTCCCGTAGCTATATTAGAAATAGTGTTTGTATTTAAAGGACTATCTATTGTTTCTTCTAATACGTTTCTAGAACTATCAAGCCATCGGTAAGTATAAGGTGCAATACCACCTGTTATAATTATAGTTATACGACCATCTACAGTAGCTCCAGATGGTCTTATAAGCGTCGCATTAGTAACATCATACCGTTCTGGTTGCGTAATTGTTACAGTTGTCTCTGCACTACAATTATTTTCATCGGTAACTCTTACCGTATATATTCCTGCTGCAAGTGTACTAACATCTTCGGTTATCTCGCGATTACTCCATAGGTATGTGTATGTGCCAGTACCTCCTGTAACCGAAATATCTATAGCTCCTGTTTCTGCACCAAAACACGATACATCTGTTACAGTAAAAGAGACAGCGATGGCTTCTGGGTGGTCTACTGTAAATTGACTCGTTACTTCTATATTATTTGCATCGGTAATGGTAAGTCCATACATTCCAGCTGCACTATTTTCAAGATTAATAGCTGTACTTAACGTGGTTTCTATAGCATTTAGATTATACCATCTATAGGTATACGGTGATGTCCCTCCTGTTACGTTAGCTTGTAGAGTCGCAGTTGCATCATTAAAACACAAGTTAAATAAGGTTTGAGTTATACTTACTAAGAGCTGATCTGGCTGAGTTACCTCATAATCTTGTATAAATTCACAGCCATTAGCATCTGTAATTGTAAGTTCATAATTTCCTGCTGCTAATCCTGAAATTGCGCGTTCTGTAGATAAAACAGATGTAGTTCCTGTTGCTATCCAAGAATATCGATATGGAGCAGTGCCGCCTATTGCATTTACAGTTATGGCTCCGTCATTAGTTTCGAAACCTCTTAAGTTCGTAATATTTACATCTTCTATTTCTAATACCGTATCTGGTTGCGATACCATAATATTATCTTGGCGAACCTCACAATTATTGGCATCGGTTACAACAACATTATAGCTACCAACTGAAAGACCTGATATGTCTTGAGTCCTAGCGCTAGTACTCCAAAAATAAGTATAAGGTGCGGTTCCTCCTGTGACAGCAATATCAATACCACCTGTTTCTGCTCCAAAACATAACACATCCTCTACCGTTGTCTCTGCAATGCGTAATACTTCTGGTTCTAAAAGGTTAAAATCGTCTGTTACTGTAATAGCATTTGCGTCTGTAATACGAACACGGTAACGGCCAGTAGCTAAATTTGTGATAAGAGGCTCTGTTAGGTCAAGGCTAGTCGTTGTATTATTTTCTATAACAAACCATTCATATGAGTAAGGTGTCACGCCTCCTAATGCATTAGCTTGTAATGCTCCATTTGCATCTTCAAAACAAGAAATCCCGTTCGCTTCAGAAATCTCGACAGTCAACAATTCAGGTTCTGTTAGTGTTACTGTTTCGAGAGCTGTACATCCTGTATTATTAGAAGTTCTACTAAAATTAGCATCCCTCACTGTTAGCGTATACGCACCTGCGCCCAGAGCCATAATATCTTTTGTAGTCCTTATAATTGTATTTTGATTGTCTCTCCACTCATAAGTATAAGGACCAGTACCTCCTACAACACGAATTGCTATACTACCGTCTGTAGCTTGAAATGCTGTAGGGTTATCAATACGATCTACTGTAATTTGTATTGCATCTTCTGGTTCTGTTATTTCAACATCTTGAGTCCGTATACAGTTTCGTGCATCAGACAATGTTAATGAGTACGTATCTGCCGCTAAATTAGCAATATCCTTAGTCGTTGCTATTAGTTCACCTCTACTATTACGCCAAGTATACGTGTAATCTGTTGTTCCTCCTGATGCCGTTAGAGTAATACGCCCATTTACGCCACCATTACAGAATACATCTTGTTTTGTAAAACTAATTTCCAACTCTGTTGGTTGCGTAATTGTAATTGTATCTTCTGCTTGCGTACCATTGGCATCTGTTATAATAACTCTAAAAGTTCCTACGTCTAACCCCGTGGCCGTCATTGTGGTTTGTCCTATGCTTACAAAACGTCCTCCATTACTTCTAAACCACTCATAAGAATAACCCGTATTTAAAATTGGTACACCTCCTGTAACATTTGCCGTTAAGGTGGCATCTGCAGCATTAAAACACGAAATTGGGTTTTCAGTAATAGCCACTACTAACTCTTCTGGTTCAGTAATTGTATAAACTTGAGTAGTCTGGCACGTCCCATTTGTATTACCTGTTATTTCTTCGTTATCATCTCTAACTGTTACAGTATATACTCCTTCTGTAAGATTCGAAATGTCTTTGGTAAAAGCAAATGTACCAGGAATGCCTTGCTTTTGCCAGCGATAACTGTAGGGCGGTGTACCTCCTACGGCAGAAATAGAAATACGACCATCGTTACCTCCTCTGAAGGTTATGTTTTGAAGAATATCTGTTGTAATTTCTACAGGGGCGGCTGGTTGCTCTAATCTAAAACCTGTATCAAAATTATCAATTTCGCAACCATTATCGTCTGTAATTTTTAGAAAATAAGTTCCACTAATAAGATTAAATCTATTCCTTTGTGTACTACCATCTAACCACGTATAAAAATAAGGTGGTGTACCTCCCGAAGGTACTATTATTATTTCACCATCATTACCATCATAACACAGGATATCTGCAGGAAAAGATGTAAACGTTAATGGTTCTGGTTCGGTAAAGTTAAAATTAGAAGACACGTCTGAATTGCCGTCGCCATCTGTTACTTCTACCTTGTAAATTCCTGCGCTAAGTCCTGAAATAACACGACTGGTTTGAGGCAATAAAACATCTGTACTTCCCGACACACGAAACCATCTATAGCTATAAGATGCGCCTAGAATTTCGCCTTGTATATTAGCCTCTAAATTGCCTGTTCCGCCATTACAGATGATTTCTTCTATAGACCTAACGGAGGCGATTAATTCTGGGGGTTCTGTAAGCGTATAAGAATTTTGACTGCGACAGCTCGAATTACTTGCTGTGCTAGCAGATGCAAAAGCATTATCGGTTACTGTTAGCGTATAATTTCCATCGCCTACCGTATTAAGTGTCGTTCTGTAATTGGATCCTATTCGCCTGTTAACTGTAGTCGTTAATAAAAAGTTAGCATTATTACGCCATTGTACGGTATAACTGCCATTAGACGCTGGAGTCCCTCCTGTTATATTTACAACTATAGACCCATCATTTTCACCAAACGCAGAAGGATCATTAAGAGATACTGTAGTTAACTGTATAGGTGTAGGTTCATTTATCGTTATTGAGACCGCCTTATCACTACCATTAGCTAAACGTTCTGTACACATGAGTCGATCTCTCACTCTAATAGTGTAAGTTCCTTCGCGTAGTCCTGAAATTGTATGTGTTGTTGCATTAGCAAAAGCACTCCACCCACCATTATTAAGTCGAAATTCATAATCACCTACACCACCTGATGCCGAAATATTGATGCGCCCATCACGTCCACCATTACAAAATATATCATTCCCTTTTGTTGCTGAAAAACTTATTGGAGGTGGTGCTGTGATTGTAAAATTCTGGGATCTTTGTAAAGGTGTAAGTACAGTTCCTATCTGCGATTGAGTATTAATAAAATATGTTCCAGGTGCTACTAAACTTGGTAATGTATACACGTTTCCTGAAAAAGCTATATTCCTTATGTCTTCAACTGAAATTTCTCTACCATCTGATTCTACTCTGGTTAGAAAAACATTAACTCTTTCATCATCTGCCAAAAGACGATTAAAAGTTAAGGATACACTACCATTATCATACGAACACTCTGAATTCATTCGTGTGATAGTTCTTAAAGCCAAAGGACATAACTGTATTGTATATCCTCTAAAAGGCGAAAAATGACCTCCTCTTACCCGATATCTAAAATTAATAGTTTTACCTACATCTTCATTAGGATCTATAGAAAAATCATCAAAGTTAAACGGTATTCTAGAACGACCAGCTGAATTACTTATGTTTGCCGCTACAACATCACCAAAAGAGTATTGCCATTGTTCAATAAACTGACCATCTAAACCATGAGGCGCATTAATTGTCAATGTACTACAGTTTACACCATTATCTAGTTCTTCTTCTGGATCTATTTTTTCCATATAAATATAGGTAGGACCGTCTTGCTCTCCATAAAAAGCATCAGCATCATTAGGTATAGTAATACCATAGCTGCCAAGTCGAAATGTTCCTCCTCCAGGATCAAAAGGTCCGTTTGGTAAGCGTGTACATACTCCCGCGTTGCCTGTCAATCCGGTTGGTCTTTCATTAAAAATAAAATTAGCTTCCCATCCGTTGGTAGTGTTATTATTCCCCTCCAAAATAGGAGTAAGACTACCTGTAATTCTAGCACTTGGAGGAGTAGATTGAATGGCATTTGAATTTTCGCAAACTTGACCTGCTGCTGCAATAAATGCATCGTTAAAATTATCTTGTACAAAAACACGGTATTCTACACTCTGAGCGCGTATAGTAAATGGTAAAATTAATAGCAATATTAGTATATAGTGTCGCATAATTTAAAATTTTATAGTCATCTGTTTAGATGCACTTACTTGTCCGTCTTTAAAAACCGCCCGAATGATATAGCGATATATATTATTCGGCTTTACTTTATAATCAATAATATTCTCGATATTAGGTCTTATATTAGAAAGTAAAGAAATTGGTTTATCCTTAATTCCTTTATAAATTTGTATCTCAGCTACGTCTACAGCTTTAGACAATTTCCAGTACAACGTTATATAACCTCCCTTTTTATCAATCTCATTATTAAAATTTCTTATGGCCTCTAAAATATCTGTTTTTGGTACCTCTAATGTTAAAGGTGGTGCAGGATCAGATTCTAAGCCACTATCATCTATAGCTATAATGGTGTAATTATATCTTTTAGTTGCTTCTACATTAACGTCTATCCAATCTGCAAATGCGCCGTTATTATTTGTGTTTGAAGGAACAGTTGCTTTAGACGTTCGTAAATCGTTATTGTTTACTGTATGAACTAATACCCATTCTGTTTCTGTAGCTGCTCTTCTATAAATATCGTGTTGTATCACATCCTGGCTCGAACTAAGCGCCCATTTAAGGTGTACTTTTCCAGATTCTATTTTATAAGTTTGAAATACGGGCTGTGTAGGCTTTATAAAATCAGGTTTTTTTAACTCAAGTATTTCAGAGGGCGTAGACATATTAAAACGTTGGTCTACTGCTATAAGTTTATAAAAGACTTTAGCATTTAAATTTTTAACAGAAACACTATCATAATAAACTGTCCCCTGATGAGGTGCTACGGTAATTTGAGAGTACTCTTCTTTTTTATTATTACCTCTAAAAATACGATAGCCCAACATGTCTTTCTCTGTATTAGGGACCCATTTTAGGGTAACAATTCCTAAACTATCTACACTTCCCCTAATCCCTTTTGGTTGCGTTGGCGGTATAGAATCTACAGGTTGTATTAACGTTGGAAATGAGGTGCGTTTATCTCCGTTTTTACCAATGGCTGTAATGGTTAAATAGTTGGTTGTCTGTAAATCGTCATATTGAATTTTTCTAGCCTCGGGAGGTATATTTTCCATGACAACTTTATAATTACCTTTAACCTTATCGCTTCTATTTAATTCGAAACCTGTAATCTTTTGGTTGCCTTCTTTTAAAAACTCCCATTCTAAAATGATACGCTTATCATCTAAATAATGCTTGGTCGTAATTTTAGGAACATAAGCAAGTATTTCTTTGCCTTGACCTGACACCACCTCAGATACAGGACTTAATTCTCCAAAAATAGTCTTCCCTAAAATACGATAATGATACGTTCTATTATTGGTTATCGAATCAATATAAAACATGCGTTTTGTATCTCTTTTATCTGTATTATTCAAATTGTTAAATGGTAAATCATTTAGTCTCGTAAAGTGTTTTCCATCTATAGAGCGTTCTACAAAATAACTGTTATATAATTCCTTATGAATTTCATAATTCCAACTTAACATGGTTTTTCCATCTAGATAAACTCCTGCAAGATCTAATGGTTTAGGAAGTATATCGTAATCTTGTAATCCTACAAACACCCCTCCTTCTTTAATTACCAACTCATTTTCTGGTACAAGTGGTATAACTTTATACACATATTTTTCATTTGAAATCACATTTGTATCTACAAAACCTAACCCAGCCATTTGCGCGGTCATAAAATCCTGATCTGCAGCATACAACCCCCATGTAAAACGCTGAGTTTGTTCTTCTGCTAAGTTTATAATCGCTGATAATTTATCCTGCCCTTCCACATTAAAACGTTCACCATAAAGTGACTGCGCCATTACTGCCGCATTATTATTTGATTCAATTACAGTCATCCATTCTTCCAAGGGTTTAGATTTAAATACTCCCATATCCTTTTCTTCTGGCAACGCTAATGTTTTTTTATTTCGTGTTAAAGTATAACGCTTTACATTATACCCATAAGTGTTTAATTTACGCCAAGCTCTAGCTGACGTGACAGCCCAACGGATCATAATTTTACCCGATTTTTGTGGACGTGCTATAACTACTATTTGATGATCTGGATTCACATTATCTATCTGTTGTTGCCCATTTGATTGATATACACAACAAAAACAACAGAAAATGATAAGCATTTCACTTTTCAGTATCCTTAAAAAAGAACATCTGTCTTTTAAATTTAAGCATTGATTCTTAATAGTTTTATAAATCATTAAAATGGATTATTGTATTTAAATATTGCTGAACTCGTTGTTATACTTCCTGGTAATATGTACTGTATCTTTATGCCATAATCACCTTTACGAATTACAGGAAAGGCCCCATTGATGATATGATCATATTGCTCTCTCTTATTTTGATATTGAGATGCATTCCCTAGGTAAGCTTCAGCTACTTTGAATTGTATATCTTTAAAATCTCTCTTGTATGAATTTGGTAAATAATAACGAAATGGGAACCTTGTATCTAACAAAGGGTAAGTTACATTGTTTTCCAAATACGCATTATACCATTCTAAAATATGAACCGCTTTTTTAGGTGGTATCCCTAAAATACTCACATCTCTTCTTACAGTAAGTAAAGGTTCTAAAGGATAATCTTTATAGATAAGTGGATAAATAAGATTGATATAATAGGTATCATCTAATAGAGCCTCAACTTCTATCATTGGCTTATATTTGGTGTACTTGCCACCATTCAACTCTACAAAACTTAAACGTTCCGAAGCAATTACATCTGCTTCCATAGCATGTACATCCGTCAAAATAGGAGCTAAGTAATTTTTTGTCACTTTCTTTGCTTCTATTTTGTCTACAAAAGTAGTATACTGACTTGTATTAAATTCGTAAACCAACAGTTCTGTATCTGCGTCTTCCTTTATTCTATTTTGCGCATATTCATTACGTACTTCTATAGATGTGCCTTCCTGCCCCGTATTTTGAGACACATAATTTTTATTTGTATTCCCTGAAGTTGCATTTGTATTTCCCGTGGAACTTAACATACGTAGCTTATAACTTTTTTGAGTTTCTAAATTTGGGATTTCATAGCTCACTAATCGCTCCGCACTATTATAAGTAATGGTATTCGCTGTACTGATAGTGGTTTCTTGTTCAAAATTAACAAACTGCCTAGTACTGTTATCTGAAGAAAACAGATACCCTTGCCCTCTTAAAAGTTTGACATACCCCTTGTTATATTCATCCTTATAAAAATACTTTTGGTCTATTATAGGGTAACAATATACTATATTGTTAATAGGAATATAATCTGGTGCTTCACCTGTTGTAAAACGACGTTCTTCTACCTCTGTAGCTGGTTTTCCATCTTGCATTAAAGTACTCCAAAATTGTCCTTTTTTCTCTTGAAACTTAACCGCTACTGCAATTTGTATAGGCGCGTTAGGCGGTAAAATATCATGAGATATAAAATTCAAAACATCGTTACTTTCATTCCATTCCATATCACCAGATATTGGTGTACCATTACTTGTAACGGTATATTCATCTAATAAAATACGATACGTTTTAACCCCTTCGTCGTCCTCTAAATCAAAAGGTTGATTTATCTTCATATTAAAAACAGCTTGAGGCACTGCAAAAACATCTATGTCCGTACTTCCTTCTAAAGGTTTTATATCTGAAATCACCTTGATGCCTCCTAATGGAGCCCCTCCTACGATATCACATTCTTCGCCTAATTCAACTTTAAATCTAAGGCGCCCTTTTACCAAACCTCCTAAGAGATTAAAATTACGGTTCAGATATCCTCTAAACCATGCTGGGTTTGGTAATTTAGCTTGTAATAATACAGCTGCGCCCCCCGATAATATTGGGATTTTTTTACGAACAAAAAGCAATTTTATATTAATACCTAATTCTCCTTTTAGATAGGCATAGGCTTGCCCATTGGCATACCAACCATCTATGCCTATTTGTCCACTACCATGGCAAGCGGTTTCCCCGTAATCTTTAATCATCACATCGAAACCAAGACCCGCTTGAAAGCGTGCATAAAATGCTAAAAATGTCATATCTCCTGTATCTACACTTAAATTGGTTCCAAAGGCAAAACCTCGACCATTCCCTAAAGTATTGAGATCGCGCATATAGTCTAAACTTTGAGACGTTTTGTTAAATATAGCAGCAACTTCAGGCGGCGGCGGCGGACTACCAGGTATATCATCACCTATCATTAAATAAGACGTCGCACTAACATTAAAGTTACCTAAGCCCAATTTAACACCTATGCGATCTTCTGGTGTTCCCGCGTGTAAATACCACTTATCCCTTGCAGCATGAAATACAGCCCAACCAGCCCTGCCCTTGGGACCTACACCTTGGAAAAAGCCACCTGGTGTATTTATAAAAATTTCCATTTCACTGTGAAACACTTTATTTTGAAAATCCATTTCCATAGAAAAATGGGCATCTATACCAATATCGAAAGAGAGTCCATCTTGTGGAAAGGCTACTTTACTATAGTCTACCAAATTAGATTCTTTTAATTGCTGCATTGCAGCATTATTCGCTCCGAAGCCATTTATTTTGTCTTCCATTTTAGTAAGCTTCTCTTTAAACTTATCTCCAAACTTAAAATCTAATGCTTTTACAATATGCCCTTCTCCAAAGAATAAGACTCTATTCAATCCTCCTGATCTATTAAATGCCATTTCAAAGCCTACTTTGCCATTAAAAGCTTTTTCATTAGCTAATGCAAAACCTAATAAAGCTCTAAAACCCAATCCTGATTTATGGTCTGGTATGTAAGACTGTCCTGAAGGAATTTTTGATGAATATTCCCCAGGCGCTTTTGTCATATGGTAATAAGCACCTCCCCCAAAACCATTAACTATAGCAGGTCCAATGTAAACCTTTGTTGGTGCATTCGATAAATCGGCATAGGCATCTACGTACCAATAGCGGTACTCTTTTCTTCCAAACCAAGCCGAAGCGTCAACTTTAATCCCATTAAATGTAGCTCCTAACTCTCCGTAGAAACCATCGCCATATACAGGATCATCATCTTTAATATCAACCATACCTTCAATCTGTATCGCTCCTAAATCTGCACTAATTTCTATACGGTCAATATCTATATGACTGTACTTCCATCGTTGTAAACCCTCATTTTCTTTAATATCGCCAACAATAGCTATTGATGTTCCCCCAGAGAAACCAGCACTCATAAGGTTTACATCTAAATCAAAAGACAAAGTTGCTTCTGCAGCTTTAGTTGTAACGTCTATTTTTGAAATCGTCACTGGAAAATTAGCAAATTTCACTTGCCCTGTATACCCCATATGGTCCACTTGAAAATAAGGGGCTTCGGTTTGCAGTTGTAATTTTTGAAATGTCACCCCTTTAAAATCAACGGTAGCTTTATCTGGGTTTGAGGTACTATTACTTCCTTTTACAGCTAAGTTGCCATGCAAAACAGCTTTAGGTCTAAAATTACTTTCAGATACCTTCAATTCGACATATGAGTTAGGTGTTAAAGTGGCTTTAGCCTTAAAAACATCAAAAGTTAAGTTTCCTTGAGAAGACACCGTTAATACATAATCATCTTTTACGGGATCTATTAAAGCCTTGTAGGATAGAACCTTTTTACTCAAAGCTGTAGTATCTGCACTTTGCGCCTCTGTCTGCGTTACTTCTTTTGTAATGGGTAATACTATTTGTCCATCAAATTTAGCTTGAACCAATGTATTCGCTACAAAACCAGCCTCTATGTGATTAACAGAAAATTGCCATTTAGAAGCATCGCCTTCATGAATCGGCAGTATATTATCTACCGAAAACGCCCCTGAAACCCCCATTCCATCTATTAATAAATGGGAAGCTTCAAATACAACACGTTTGGTATTATCTCTTTTTTTAAATTGTTTAGGTAGAATCACTGTTAAAGTATTTATATAAACCCCTCTCCAAAGCTGTTCATTGCCTGGTATTAAATACTGTTGGTAATCTTTTGGGAATACCACATTAGGAGAATTTCGAATGTCACTAAAATCGAATACCGCAGTGTTTAATTCAAAAATAAGTCCTGCTTTACCGCTACCATCAGCACTGTTTTCTTTCGTAAGTTGAAATGGAGGCAAGCTAATTTCAACTAAAATATCATTCCAATCACTAACAACGGTTTGAAAAAAACCAGAAACCTTATCTATAGCCTTTCCCTTATTATCTTTTGCGCCTTTAGGAATAACTTTCAACGTTTCATCTACAGGTTCTAACATACTCCTAGGAAACAATACATCTGAAGTAATACTTAACGCTTTAAAACCACCACAATCTATAGTAACATGGGTAAGATTAGTAGTAATTCCTTTTTCCATATCAAAACCACCCTTGAGAACAACCATCGCATTACCGCCATTTATGGGTATTGGCACGTCACCTAATAAGACCAGATGAGCAGCACCGTATATACCGCCTCTATGGGATAATTTTATATTATTAGCGCCAAAAAACAACTGCTTTTGATTTCCTTGGGCATCTAACTGTGGTATTATTATTCTAACAAAAGCGGTTACTTCTGTATATTCTGGAGTAAAATGAGCATTTGTAATACCTAGAGTATAGGTGATGTTTCCAATTTCTTTTTTAACGCCTATAGGCAAGGTGACCAAGTCATCTGGAGATACTAAATCGATATAATTTTGAGATATATCTAATTCATCCATGACTTTTTTAGCGTCTGAAACCTGCTTATGGGTTGTGCTATCAGTTGCAAAGTTTTGCGCTATATAACTCGCATCAAATTCACTAATTTTTGGTTTGTAGTTTATTTGTTGTGATTCAATAAACGCATCAAACTGTCTAAATGATTTCTTTTTTAGGCTTTGCTTGGACGGTGGTTCCAAGTTAGTTGTAATACTATCTTTACTAAAAGTATTCGCTATTATTTTAAATGAGTACATGCATAAAACACATACCAGAAGTATTTTTTTTACCATAAACATAGTATTACTTACTAAGCGTAATAGGTTAAGTATTTATATGGTTCTAAATGAACTAAAAACTGCAGCTATAAGCAATACAATCACGTTCACTATAAATTTAGTTATCAAGATTTTAATCCCCATAACTAGTTTCTTTTGCTCTAAATGTAATATTATATTGAATAACTATATTGAGAGAAAGCAAACAATGTAGTAATTATACCTCTATTTTTCGGGGCTTTAAGGTATTAATCACATGCAAATGTATGAAAAAATAACATAAAAATGAAATTTTGAAAAAAACACAAATGTCCTACCTTTTTATAAGAACTATACAATCAGTTAATTACAAACTTTTCATTTAATTTGTATTGATGACAAAACATCTAGCCGTTTGATGAAATTTAACAGCGTTTTAAAATCGTTTTTCATAAAACACGTTCCCTTAAACATCTTTCTGTTATTTTTTTAAACCTTAAAAAGAGCTACTTTATAGACCTCTTCTTTAATACATGAGCTACCCCAACCACCCCTCACGATCCAAACTTCTATATTGAATAGCCTCACTTATATGAACCCCTTTTACAGTTTCAGTACCTTCTAAATCTGCAATCGTTCTCGACACTTTTAAAATACGGTCGTATGCTCTGGCAGACAAATTTAGCCGTTCCATTGCCGTTTTAAGTAACAATTTAGAAGCGTCGTCTAAAACACAAAACTTACGAATCTGCTTGGTATTCATTTGGGCATTGTAATGTACCACATCAGAATCTGCAAAACGTTGGGTTTGTAGTTCTCGCGCTTCGGTCACACGTTTTCTAATAGCTACCGAAGTTTCTCCTTTTCTATCGTCTGATAATTTATCAAATGGAACAGGCGTTACTTCTATATGAATGTCTATACGATCCAATAAAGGCCCAGATATTTTACCTAAATAACGCTGCATTTCGGCTGGGCTAGACGTTACTGGCGCATTAGGATCGTTAAAATACCCACCTGGACTGGGGTTCATACTGGCCACTAACATAAATGACGACGGATAGGTTACCGTAAATTTTGCTCTAGAAATCGTCACTTCTCGATCTTCTAAAGGTTGTCGCATCACTTCTAAAACCTCACGTTTAAACTCAGGCAATTCGTCTAAAAATAAAACCCCGTTGTGTGATAAAGAAATTTCTCCTGGCTGGGGGTAACTGCCCCCACCTACAAGGGCGACGTTGGATATAGTATGATGGGGACTACGAAAAGGCCGCTGCGCCATGAGTCCTGTATCTTTAACACGTCCCACAACAGAATGTATTTTTGTAGTTTCTAAGGCTTCATGTAAGGTCATTGGCGGTAAAATACTAGGCAAGCGTTTTGCCAACATCGTTTTACCTGCACCTGGAGGCCCTATCAAAATAATATTATGTCCTCCTGCAGCTGCAATCTCCATACAACGCTTTATACCTTCTTGACCTTTTACATCGGCAAAATCGAATTCTGGATAATTTAGATTTTTTTCAAATTCTTTTCGTGTGTCAATTATAGTTTGCTCGAGAGGCTCATTTTTATCAAAATACTGAATGACTTGTTTAATGTTATCAATACCATACACCTCTAAATCATTAACAATGGCGGCTTCTTTTGCATTTTGAGACGGCAATATAAAGCCTTTAAACCCTTCTGCTCTCGCCTTTACCGCTATAGGTAACGCCCCTTTTATAGGTTGTAAACTCCCATCTAAAGACAATTCCCCCATAATTAAATACTGATCTAAATGTTCGGCTTGTATTTGTTTAGATGCGGCTAAAATGCCAATAGCTAGACTCAAATCATAAGCACTCCCCTCCTTTCTCAAATCGGCAGGTGCCATATTAATTGTTATTTTTTTACCTGGTATTTTATAACCATTGTTTTGCAAAGCTGCCGCAATACGGTAATTACTCTCTTTTATCGCGTTGTCAGGAAGCCCTACTAAATGATACCCTATACCTTTATCTATATTAACTTCTACTGTTATAGTGGTCGCTTCTACACCAAAGACTGCAGAGCCATAAATTTTTACAAGCATTACCTTTTGTTTTTGCTAAAAATATGTTTTTTTTTACAATAACACTTTTTTGTAGTAAAAATCTTTTGTTTAAATTTTTGTTTTTGTTTTTGAAGGATTAAACAAAAGGTACTAGAGCAAAACAATCTTTCAAATCAATTAGATATTTTCGTCTTATCTTTTGTATGGTATATTTTAGTCTCCGATAACAGAATGTACAAATTCCTTAAGAAGCACATAAATCTGTAATTAAAACAATTTAACACCTATTTAAATAAAAAAAATCGCTTAAAACTTAAGCGATTTTTCTATTAGTAATAGCATTAATAATTTGTTATCAAACCATTAATCACCAATATTAGTTACCAGTTACAATAGTTGTATAAGTTGTACTAAAAAGACTTTTAGATACTTGATAATCTACTGTAGATACTTTAGTGATATTTCCGTTTTTAGCAGCTTTTTCTATACTAACATCTACTGGTTTTAAAGCAATTCCAAACCATACTTTCTTTTCAGATATACCTTCTTTCTCTGCTTTATTCCCTGTTACTATTCCAGGATAAGTTACACTACAAGAGCTTAGTAAAGCGCCTAATAGACCTATATATAATACTTTTTTCATAATTTTAATTATTTAGCTGTTACGATCAGTTCTTTCTTTTGAAAAATGATATAGTTCGTCACTTTTTCATCAACAGTTGCAATTGCCGACTTTATCTTTCCATTGTTAGCTGCATCCTTGATACCGTAATCTTTATTTAATTCAATTCCAAAGAAAACTGTTGTTTCTGAAACACCTCTTAAATTTCCAATTTCAGCTCTAGAAGCTGTTACTGGAGCTATTACTGTACATGAAGTTAAAGCTATAGATAAAACTACAGCCATAAAGTTAATTTTTTTCATAATTTAAAATATTATTCGCCGTAGACTTTTGTTTTTGTAATAGGAATAATGAAAAACTTCGTTATTACCTCTGATCCTCCTGCTGTTGTTATTTGTCCATTCTTAGCAGCTGTTCTTAAAGAGCTGTCGCCAACAAGTACAGCGGTAGCTTCTCCTGATTTTGTTCCTATGGGCTGGCCTGTTAACTGTATAGATCTTGCAACGGTACAAGATGTTAACATTCCCATAGCACAAATGAAAATAAATGCTTTTTTCATAAATACTTTAAGTTTAATTATTAGTATCGCAATATATATATCTAAAATTTCATAATTGAAGTAATTTTCGTTTTTTTTTTTAAAATTTTTCACAATTAAAATCTCTTATTTAATCTTACGTTTTTAAAGAAAAAAGAGACTCTATTGTTTTTTTAAATATTTTGAAGATCAACGACATACCTAATAAAGAAGTATTGCTTATCGAACTAAACACCGTAAATTGTAATTGAGTAAAGTTACATACTCCACATTAGGATTCACAAATCAAGACTAAGAACACTCGATTTTAAAATAAATTTAAACCAAAAAAAACGCTAAAACAATTCGGTTTCAGCGTTTTCTAATTATTTGTGTTTTTATAATAATGGTTATTTAAATCCCACTTATAAAACTACCATAGGGGTCTTTAAACTGAATACCTTCAGAAAATCTATTTTTACTCAATTGTTTGTATTCTGATAATGCCCAAAGTACAAACTCCTTTACAAAATAGCTATCCTCTTTTCTAAGGTTAGGTTGGTATTCTCCTAGCAAATCATCTAAAGGTGAAATTGCATCTAACCGACTTTGGTAGTCTTTATCTCTAAGATCATCTAACAGTTCAAAACCTTCCTTTTGATTAAAAAACCAAGAAATTATAGCATCGTAAGCCGTATCTTCATCTTGTTTTTTCAGCTTTTCGATTTTAGGGAAAAATTCCCCAAATAGTGTTTTAACAGCCGCTCCTATTAAATTAAAAGCTACTGCAGCAGCTCCTTCTTGTTCGCCTTCATACACCAATTCTACCTTTCCTGTTACGGCTGGTATAATCCCAACAAAATCACTTAAACGCAAGGTTGTTGTCTCATCACCTGCCACTAAAGCTCTACGTTCTGCTGTGCTCAATAAATTTTCGAAAGCTGTAATACTTAAACGTGCACTTACACCCGATTTGGCATCGACATATTCACTTTCCCTAGCTTCAAATACGATTTGTTCCAATAGATCTTTAGCTAAGTCTGGAACCATAATGCTCTCTTTTTGCCCTTCTACCAGTTTAGACTCCTGTGCAGTAATTAAACGTGCCGTTTCAATATCCTCAGGATAATGTGTTAAAATCTGAGATCCTATTCTATCTTTTAAAGGCGTTACGATACTCCCTCTATTGGTATAATCTTCTGGATTGGCAGTAAATACAAACTGGATATCTAAAGGCAAACGCACTTTAAAACCTCTAATTTGCACATCACCTTCTTGTAATATATTAAATAAAGCTACTTGTATTCGCGCTTGTAGATCTGGTAACTCATTAATTACAAAAATGCAACGGTTAGCACGTGGTATCATACCGTAATGGATAACACGATCGTCTGCATAACTCAGCTTTAAATTAGCTGCCTTTATAGGATCTACATCACCTATAATATCGGCGACAGTTACATCTGGAGTTGCTAATTTTTCTGCAAAACGCGCACTGCGGTGCAACCATGTTATAGGCGTATCATCACCTTGTGCCTCAATAAGAGTAAGGGCATGCCTTGAAATAGGTTGTAAAGGATCATCATTTACATCAGACCCTGCTACGACAGGTATATACGCATCTAACAAGTTAAGCATGAGTCGCGCTAAACGGGTTTTAGCCTGCCCTCGTAGGCCTAATAAATTAATATTATGTCTGGATAATATGGCGCGTTCTAATTCTGGAATTACTGTGTTTTCATAACCGTGTACGCCTTCGAAAGTCGTTTCTTTTTGTTTTATTTTTTGTATCAGGTTATCTCTTAATTCGTCTTTTATTGATTTTGATTGATAGCCTGAAGCTTTTAAAGCCCCTAAAGTTGTAATCGTTTCTATATTCATATGCGTCGCTTTGTGTTAGACTTCAAAATGTCTAAGCCGTACTCTTACTTTTTATGGTTTAAATTAACCTTTAATTCGTTTTTTTCTATTGGTTTCGTAATCTTCAAAAATCATTTCTCCTAGACCTTTAAGTCCTGTATAAAAGGCTTTACCTTGATTCGCATAGGTAAACTCTCGAACAAATTGCATTAAATAACTGTCCTTAGCAATCATAAACGTTGTGATGGGAATATGCAGTTTTCGAGCTTGCTGAGCCATCATATAACATTTGTTAATAATATGTGTATCTAAGCCCATACTGTTCTTATAATATTGACCATCTGGTAAACGTAAACAACTTGGTTTGCCATCAGTAATCATAAAAATCTGTTTATTGGTATTTCGTTTACGTCGCAACAAATCCATTGCCAATTGCAAACCTGCTACTGTATTGGTATGGTAAGGCCCCACTTTTAAATAGGGTAAATCTTTGATCTCTATACGCCAAGCATCATTTCCAAATACAATAATATCTAAAGTATCTTTAGGGTAACGCGTGGTTATCAATTCTGCCAAAGCCATAGCAACCTTCTTAGCAGGTGTAATACGGTCTTCGCCATATAAAATCATACTATGGCTAATATCGATCATCAATACTGTACTCATTTGAGATTTGTGCAAAGTTTCCTCTACAACCAAATCATCTTCACTCAACTTAAAATCTGATATGCCATGGTTAATCTGGGCATTCTTCAAACTTTCGGTCATAGACACACGATCTAAAGCATCACCAAACTGGTAATTTCTAAAATCGCCCGTATGTTCATCGCCCAAACCAGGACTTTTACTTTTATGATTTCCTTGTCCGCTGCGTTTGATCTTTCCAAAAATCTGGTCTAAGGCCTGTTGCCGAATGGCACGTTCTGTTTTGGCTGTAATGGCTAAAGCCCCATTGCCATCGGGATCAATTTCTTCCTTTAAATACCCTTTGGTTTTCAAATCCTCAATAAAATCTTCTATCGTATACTCAGGAGTGGTAAGCTTGTATTCTTTATCCAACTCTCGCAACCAATCGATGGCCTCATCAAAGTCGCCAGAAGTATGTGTTATCAATTCTTTGAAAATTTCAAAAAGCTTATCAAAAGGAGATTGATATGGGGTTTCATAGGTTTTAAAAATGAAGCCCTTTCTAAGTGTTTTGTTTTTTCGCATAGCTGTATAAAAATAATACTTTTCTATTAGATGGCTTCCATGATTAACATCTATTTAGGTAAATTAAAGTTCTAAAAAAGCAGAACCTTCGTTGTATTTTAAAATAAACTTAACACTTAAGATCTCTATTAGGCTTTAAATTTGCAGTCTAAAAACGCGACATTAAATATACAACATATTAGATATTAAACCATTACATTAAAAATTACGCATTCATAAATAAAGTTTATGAGTCGCATTAACAAAACAAATAGTTTTATATTCAATTTTGAAAGCAATACTATTACTTTTGAAAACAAAACAACTATCTATGGATTCTTTACTTTCAAACTTAAAGATTGCTGTACCAGAACAGATTTACGTTAAAGACCCAGAGTCTTCAGCCTTAGGCAAACGTATTGTGGAACACGGCATCATATTATTAGATCAAGTTGGTTTTGATAGCTTTACTTTTAAAAAATTAGGCCACTTAATAGGCTCTAATGAGAGTTCTATCTACCGCTATTTTGAAAGCAAACACAAACTTTTACTTTATCTATCCTCTTGGTACTGGGCTTGGGTTGAGTACCAACTTGTTATAGAAACGCATAATTTAGCCCCTAAAGACAAGCTTGAAAAAGCCATTACTGTTTTAACACGAACGGTTAAAGAAGACTCTAATTTTTCGCATATTAATGAGATTAATTTAAATAGAATTATCATCAATGAGAATTCGAAATCTTTTCTAACAAAAGAAGTCGATCAAGAAAATAAAGACGGGTATTTTGTGATTTACAAACGTGTTATTCACCGTCTAAAAGATATGATAAACGCTGTAAATCCAGATTACAGTTACCCATCTAGCTTAGCAAGTACCGTTATAGATGGCAGCTTGCACCAGCATTTTCTAAAGCAGCATTTTTCATCTATAACCGATTGCTGTACACACGTAACACCAACAGAATTTTATAAAGACCTTGTGTTTAATACCTTGACATCGTAACTATGGAACAAGAACAAATGACCCCTTGGCAACGCCTAATAAGCTTGCTACAATTAGACAAAAAAGAAATTCTACAAATTTTCTATTACGCTATTTTTGCGGGTGTAGTTGCCTTAACATTGCCCTTGGGCATACAAGCTATTATCAACCTGATACAAGGCGCACAAATCTCTACGTCTTGGATCGTACTTGTTATTTTAGTAACCATTGGTGTTGCTTTTTCTGGTGCACTACAATTAATGCAGCTGCGTATTATAGAAACCATACAACAACGTATTTTCACGCGATCTGCTTTTGAGTTGACCTATCGTTTTCCCAAAATAAAAATGTCTGAACTGCGCAATTATTATCCACCAGAATTGGCAAATCGCTTTTTTGACACCCTTACCATACAAAAAAGTCTTCCCAAGATACTTATAGATGTACCAACAGCCATCTTACAAATTGTCTTTGCCCTAATCCTTCTGTCTTTTTACCATCCCTTTTTTATCATTTTTGGGTTGCTTTTACTAATGCTCATTTTTGTAGTGTTTAAATTCACCGCAAAAAAAGGTTTAGAAACTAGTTTAAAAGAATCTAAAAACAAATACAAAGTAGCACATTGGATTCAAGAAATAGCGCGATCTGTAATTAGCTTTAAACTTTCTGGAAGCACTAATTTAGGCCTTCAAAAAAATGATTATCTCGTTACAAATTATCTAAAAGCAAGAGAAAGCCATTTTAAAGTATTAATGCTTCAATTTATACAAATGATTAGTTTTAAGGTCGTGGTTACGGCGAGCTTATTACTTATAGGAGGTGCCTTAGTGCTTAATCAAGAAATGAATATTGGTCAATTTGTCGCAGCAGAAATTATCATATTACTTATAATCGCTTCTGTTGAAAAATTAATTGTAGGTCTAGAGTCCTTTTATGATGCACTTACAGCATTGGAAAAAATAGGACAAGTCGTAGATAAATCATTAGAAAGCCAAGTTGGAGAAAGGCCTCAATTTAGTAAAGGCGTCCATATAGATCTCGATCATGTGTCTTATATCGTTAATAAAAACGACAAACATATCTTAAAAGACATCTCTTTGCAAATCTCCCCTCAAAGCAGAATATTAGTACGCGGAGAAAGCGGTTCTGGAAAGTCGACATTACTCCGCTTAATTGCTGGTGTGATTAAATCTACAGATGGACAGCTGTACGTAAACGATATGTCTATTAATAGCTTGCATCTAAATTTTTACCGTTCGCAACTTGGTTTATCCTTGTCTGACGAAACGCCTTTTGAAGGTACGATTAAAGAGAATCTCACCTTTGGAAATCCAAATATTACCGATGAACAAATCTTTGAAATTTTAGATAAAGCAGGCCTAAAACGTTTTATAAAAGAACAACCAGAAGGTTTAAACACCATATTATATCCCGATGGCAAACAAATGTCGTACACGCTTTCTAAAAAAATCGTACTTGCGAGAGCCATTTTAAAAGCTCCTAAAGTATTGATACTAGAAGACGCTTTAGATCGTTTTAACCCTGTAGAGACAAATACCATCATAGGCTATTTAACCGCTAAAGAAAGGCCTTGGGCGCTTATTGTTGTGAGTAGTAACGATGCATGGCTTAATAAATGTGACCGCGTTATAACTCTAGATCACGGTAAAATTAAGAATTAAAAAAAGACCCTATGCTTAACATATCCCACAATCAGTTAGATAAAGATGTAGACCTTAATGACTATAAGTCTGGTCAAAAAATCATGAATAAAAAGTACTACAAATACTTTAATCGGTTTTTATTAGCTGCTGCTATCATCCTCCTTATTGTATTGTTCTTACCATGGACGCAAAACATTTCGGGCAATGGTACAGTTACAACTTTAAAACCCAACCAACGGCCTCAAACCATCCAATCGCAAATACCAGGTCGTATCGAAGAATGGTTTGTTCAGGAAGGTGACTACGTTAGTAAAGGCGATACCATTTTAAGAATTTCAGAGGTTAAAAGTGATTATTTTGATGATAAACTCGTAGAACGTACCAATCAACAAATTAAAGCTAAATCGTCTTCTGTAAATGCCTATGCGGGTAAAGTAGAAGCTTTAAACCGTCAAATTTCGGCATTGCGTAATGAGCAAAAATTAAAGATTGAGCAAACGCGTAATAAACTCAAACAATCTGAACTTAAAGTGAAAAGTGATAGTATAGATTTTGAAGCCGCTAAAACTAATCTAAAAATAGCCGAAACTCAATTTATACGTATCCAAACCTTACAAAATGAAGGTCTTAAAGCTGTTAAAGACGTAGAAGAAAAGCGTTTAAAATTGCAAGAGACCCAAGCCAAATTAATTTCACAACAAAATAAATATTTGGCGAGTCAAAATCAAGTTATCAATGCCCGTATAGAACTTTCAAGAACCAATGCAGCTTTTGCAGATAAAATATCTAAAGCCCAAAGTGACATGTTTACGGCACAATCTAGTGGTTTTGATACCGAAGCACAAGTGAGCAAATTAGAAAACTCCTATAGCAATTACAAAAAGCGTAACAGTCTTTTATTTGTAACCGCACCGCAGAATGGATACATCAATAAAGCGCTTACAGGAGGTATAGGGATTACCTTTAAAGAAGGCCAAGAACTGGTAGGTATTATGCCTGCTCAGTATGATTTGGCTGTAGAAACCTTTGTTAGACCTATAGATTTACCTTTAGTACATATTGGCGAAGATGTTCGTGTACAATTCGACGGTTGGCCTGCCATTGTATTTAGCGGTTGGCCTAATGTTTCTTATGGTACCTATGGCGCTAAAGTTGTCGCTATAGAGAATTTTATTAGTGACAATGGCAAATACCGCATATTATTAGCGCCTAATGCAGACGATCACAAATGGCCAGAAGCCATTAGAGTGGGTTCTGGTGCTAGAACAATCGCTTTGTTAGAGGATGTGCCTATTTGGTTTGAATTATGGCGACAAGTAAACAGTTTCCCTCCTAATTATTACCAACCAAAAGGCGCTAAAACAGCTTCAAAAAAAGATAAAAAATGAGACTATTCCTTTTAAGTATATGGTTATGCTGCGGTAGTTTTGCCCAAGCACAAGACTCTAGTGGCGTCATCTCGTTAGCAGAATATTTAGGCTATGTAAAATCGTTTCACCCTATAGTAAAACAAGCCAATTTGGTGATTTCAAAAAGTGAAGCGAAACTGCTTAAAGCACGAGGTGCTTTCGATCCTAAATTTGAAGTCGACTACGATAGGAAAAAATTTAAAGGCTTAGAATACTTCGACAAGCTTAATTCTACCTTTAAGATTCCTACCTGGTTTGGCATAGAATTTAAGGCTAATTTTGAACAAAATTCGGGCGTGTTTCTAAATCCAGAAGCAGATGTCCCTGAAGATGGCCTATATAGCGCTGGAGTTTCTGTACCTTTAGCTCGAGGTTTATTGACCAACAAGCGTATGGCGATGCTAAGACAATCGCGTTTATTTGTTAAAAAAGCACAAGCCGAAAGACAGCTACTCATTAATGACATTCTTTACGATGCTACAAACACCTATTTTAAATGGCTAAGGCGTTACAATGAGAATCAAGTATACAGTGCGTTTTTAGACAATGCACAAATACGATTTAATGGTGTTAAAAAGAGTTTTGAAGTTGGTGAAAAACCTGCTGTAGACACGCTAGAAGCGCGTATCACCTTAAATACAAGACGTCTTAATTTAGAAAAATCTAGAATTAAATTTATAAAAGCCTCTTTAGAATTATCTAACTTTCTATGGTTAGACGATAACACACCTATTGAAATTCAAGCAGGGATCATTCCAGACGTGCGGACTTTCGATCGTATAGATGAAACTCTAAACACCTCTGATTTGGCGGTTGAAAATTTTAATATTGACAACCATCCCAAATTAAAAACCTTGGATTTTAAAATTAGAAGTTTAGCAATCGAAAAACGCTTAAAACGCAACACACTCCTGCCTGTAATAGACTTACAGTATAACTTTTTATCTGAAACACCAGAGGAAGCCCGTTCCTTCAGTACTTCAGAATATAAGGCAGGATTAAATGTCTTTTTACCTCTTTTTCTAAGAAAAGAACGTGGTGATTTAAGACTTGCAAAATTAAAGCTACAGGACACACAACTCGATTTACAAAACACTAGAATTACATTAATTAATAAAATTGATGCAATTCAACAAGAACTAGATTCTTATGTTTTACAAAACGACTATACTTCGGTAATTGTAAATGATTATAGCAAATTATTAACCGCAGAAGAACGCAAATTCTTTTTAGGAGAAAGCTCATTATTTCTTGTAAATTCTCGAGAATCTAAACTTATCGATGTAAAACTTAAAGCTATTGAAATTGAAAATGAATTTTTAAAGACAAAAGCCAGTTTATTTAATGTCTTAGCGGCATCAAACCCTGAAATTAACTAGCTTGCATTATTTGTTATTTGTTGAATTAAGCCTTAACTTCGATCGCATAAAACGAACATTATGAAAAAAATTTCAATCCTATTACTTGTGGCTACGTTCGCATTAGCCTCTTGTAAAAAGAAAAAAGAAGAAGAAACACCTGTTGAAACACAAACAGAAACAGTTGCCGAAAAATTTATTGTAAAACCAGAAGCCACTTCTGTAAAATGGACAGCCTATAAAACCACAGCTAAAAAAGGCGTTGGAGGTGAATTTTCTGTTTTAAATTTTGAAGAAAAAACAGGAACATCTGTCGCTTCTGCTTTAAACAATCTTAGTTTTTCAATTCCTGTGAGCAACCTCATCACTAAAAATGAAAGTAGAGATTCTAAAATAAAAGAATTTTTCTTCGGAAAGATGTTAGACACAGAATTAGTAAAAGGTGTTATAAAGTATGATGGTACCAATTACAAAGCTGTTCTAACTATGAATGGTGTTACTAACGACTTGCCTTTAGAAGTTAGCGTTGCTGATGAAAGACGTGTAACTATGAAAGGAACTATTGATCTAAAAGCGTGGAATGCTCTTGAAGCCTTAGCCTCTTTAAATAAAGTATGCTACGAATTGCATAAAGGGGAAGACGGTGTTAGCAAAACTTGGGAAGACGTGGCCTTAGAAGTCTCTACCTATTTACGTAAAAACTAAAAACGATAACCATGAAGAAGGATTGATGTTTGTATTAAACCTTCTTTCTATTATCATTCAAAAGCTCTGTTATGCAAATAACAGGGCTTTTTAGTTTTACCATAAATATGTATAACATAACACTTTTCCGGCCTTCTTATAGTGGAAATCTAGCCATTTCAGGTACGCTATACCTCTTAAAACAATTCTTTTTCAAGGTGTTATTACAAGAATCGGTTTTTAATCTCTAAAAACAACTAATTACTCCCTCCATCATTTCTAAAAATACTTTACGTTTAAAAAAGGGACACTCTTTATAAAGCCATATTCCTCTCCCCGCTTGAAAACTCTTAGTATTAAAGTAAAATGTACACATTAGCAGTATAAGTGCAACACCTCCTATAATGTACATCCCTCAATAATCGTTTCGTTCGTTTTAAACCAAAAAAAGAGGTGCTTTATATAAAGCAACTCTTTTAAGTATTTTAAAATAGGTTTATAATTATACCCACTCGTTAACGTGCTCTCCGTTTCCAACAGAAATCTCACGAGCTGAAATTGTAATTTTTTCAGTCATTGGGTTTTTACCTGTAGCGTCAAAGTTTTCAACGTATTTTACTGCGTAAGCATCAGAGAAGTTTAATTCTTTAGATGTAGCTTCTGTATCTCTCTTTAAGAATACGATAGAACCTGAACGCATTTCGAAGTTATTGAACATCCAATCTGATAAACTTGTATCAGAAGTAGACTCTACTTCGATTGTAATCATACCTCCTCTTGTTACAGAAGAAGGACGTCCTGTAGCATCTGTTTCTTGACTTAAACCGTAGTTACAATTTAATACGTTGTACTCGTTTCCTGCTACTTTTAATTTTGCTTTAAATGACATAATTTAATGTTTTAAATGATAATAAAAAATTTATAATAAATGTGACTTGCACACTGCAAATCTATTAAAATTTCTGATATATCCATATCACAAAATGTTAAAATATATGAATTTACGCCTATAGAAGCGTCTATTTGACTTCAAAAAAAATCATAACACATTATGAAACAAACAATTAAAACCACTGTAAGTAGTTATGTGTTTTATCGAAAAAAAATCCTAAAAACACATAGGTTATTACCAATTAATACTGTAAGTGATTTATCGTAAATAAAACAAGGGATAAACGGCAAATTATGCCGATAATTGTCGGTATACATGCGCCTGTAAATCTAAATATAACTTGCCAATTACAAACGACGTTCACTAGCCTTTATGGGCAGATCATTTATGCTCGCAAAACGTTTTTTCATAAGTCCGTTTTCGTCGAATTCCCAATTTTCATTCCCATAAGCTCTATACCATTGGCCCGTTTCATCTTTAAATTCATATTCAAACCTTACGGCGATACGATGGTCGGTAAAGCCCCAAAGTTCTTTTTTTAACTTATACTCCTGTTCCTTTTCCCATTTCTCTGTTAAAAAGGCCTGTACCTCTTCACGCCCATTTATAAAAGCCGTTCTATTTCGCCATTCTGTATCTACACTATAGGCCTTAGAGACTTTTACAGGATCTTTACCATTCCAAGCATCTTCTGCCATTTGTACTTTTTGTTGTGCTGTTTCAAGTGTAAAAGGTGGTAATGGGTGCTTTTGTTCCATAATATTCATTGTATTTAATGCGGTTTTCTATTTAAACATGTTTCTATAACTTCATTTTCTTCAAAATCGTCTTTTATATGTTGACTGATGTATTCGGCATCTTGAGCTACATGCGAAAAACGCCCAGAACCCCAAGTATGTAACCAGGGCAACCCAATAAAATACAACCCTTTTTCTTGGGTTATACCTCTTTGGTAGGTTGGATAGCCCCTTTCATCAAAAACATCAGGAAAATCTATCCAATCGAATTTCACTCTAAATCCAGTACACCATATCACAGCCGTGATGCCTTCTTTCGTATACGCTATAGGCTGTTCGTTATCTATAGTGGGCTCCCAAACGGCTTTATACGCCTCTTCTTCTGGAGCCTCAATAGTATGAGCCGTAATATAAGCATCTATATTCCGTTGTATCCTATTATAAGTCTCATCTGCAGCATCTAAATTAGCTTTAAGGTCATTATTAAAACAGATCGTCCCATCAGCAACACTTTTAATCTGCCCTCTTAATTCCATGCCTTCTTTGGCTAATGCTCTTAGATCAATATCCCTTCCCCCATCTCTACCTGTTAAGTAATGATTGGTTTTGTGTCGCGCAGCATCGGCATCTGGATGTGACGTAATGGGTTGGTCGTAATACCCCATATCTTCTAACCATTCAACAGCATCTTTTCCTCGATACCTTCTGGGAGCTCTAGGCGCCGTACCAACACTTAAAACGACTTTTCTACCTGCAAGATGCAAATCTTCAGCAATCTGTGCACCAGACTGTCCCGATCCAACCACTAAAATACGACCTTCTGGTAATTGCTCAGGATTTTTATACGTTACAGAATGGAGCTGTTTAATAGTCGTATCAAACCCTTTAGACATTGGAAGCCAATTGGGAATATGATAAGCTCCTGTAGCTATTATAACCTTATCTGCCGTAAAATCACCAATAGACGTTTCTATACTAAATACAGGACTCGTTTCCTCTTTTTTAAAAACACGATGCACATCTACCTGGGTGCGTATAGGCGGGTTAAAAGAAGCGGCATAGCGTTTCACATAGTCCACAATTTCCGTTTTAAGCATAAATCCCTTAGGATCATCACCATCATAAGGAAATCCAGGCAAACGGCATTGCCAATTAGGCGTCACCAAACAAAAAGAGTCCCACCTGCGCTTGCTCCACGAATCACCAATGTCGCCCTTATCTAAAATGAGGTGATGTATGTTTTCTTTTTTTAAACAGTAACTTGCTGAAAGTCCTGCTTGGCCGCCTCCTACTATAATGACTTCATAATGTTTCATAACCTTTATTGTATTGCAATGATTTTTACACGTTTTGTGGCGTCGTATGTTTTACATTTTTCTGAAATGCGATGCAACTCTGCTTGAGCAGAGGTACAAGCAAACCCAAATTTTTGACGAACGCGCCCGTTGGCTTCATTTAAACTCTCATTACAAGCTTTTGCAAATTCATCTATACAAAGCGTTGCTCCAACGGTAAAATAGTCTTCTATAATACTGGAAGGTGAATACACCTGATCGGTTTCTTGATCTGGCCATTCAATATGTACATGTGTTACTGGCATAATTTAAAATTTTAGTTTTGTATCTTGATATTCTATCCACAACTCGCTTGTATGTGGAGTAATACGGCCTATGTGATCGCAATTAATCGCTGCTTCGGAAAATAAAGCTTGTATTTGGGCAATATGTTGGGGCGGACAAGCCAAAATGTAACCGTAACTGGGAAAACTAGACAGCCATTTTTCCCATGCTACCCCTGTTGGTTTTGTAATGGTTTCTAAAACGACCTCAGCACCTACTTTCGACGTTTGTAATAGCATACAAATTGTACCTATAATACCTCCCATGCTAACATCTTTAGCCACTGAACACCATTTTTTATTTGCAATCTGATACGGCAGTTTTACAATACGTTGTAAATACTCTGGTGTTGCTGTGGTACTCGCATTCCAAAACGGATACGATTTGTAATAAGCGCCTTTTAAATCTAATGCTAGAAGTAAAGCATCACCCGGTTTGGCCTCAAAACTAGTTAAAAGTTTATCGGTAGCTTTCCCCAGTACAGAGACACTTAAGCCCTTAGGTTTAGAACGGTAACAGGTGTGCCCTCCAACAATAGGCACGCCATAAGCTTTTGAAGCTGCTAGCATGCCTTCCCAGATGCGTGCTGTATCGTTTTGATCTTCTGCAAAAAGCGTATCTGTAACTGCCATAGGCAAACCGCCCATGGCACAAATATCACTTATATTAACCATCACCGCAGAATATCCCGCAAACCAAGGGTCTTTTTCTAAAAAATGAGACACAATCCCTTCTGCCGCTAAGAGTAAATGACTGCCATCGGCTTGTAAAATTGCAGCAGTATCATCGCCTAATAAAATACGATGTGCCGTTTCTGAAAAATAAACACTGCTCGTCACACTATCCCCTAAATGTTCATGCGTACGAGAAATAGAACGCTTGTCTATAATATCGGGATGCTGCCTGAGACCTTCAAGTACTTTAATGATATCTGTTACTGCTGTCGTCATAAACTAAGCTACGTTAAGATCGCTTAGTACGCCTATAGCATCTGTACCTAAACCGTCATAAATTGGCGTTGCAGGATATGCATCTAAATCGGCTTCCATTAGCATATGAGGCACGCCATTAAGCGTAGTGGTTGCAACAACACTCCAATGTAAACGTTCAAATAACTTTACATTTTGCACTTGTACATATGCAGAAAATTTATCGCAACCTATATAATTTGCCAAAGACACTGCTCTGTAAATAAGTCCTGCGGCAATAGACATCTTATATAACGAAGAGACTTGATGGTCTTTAAATAAGTTCGGACAGATATATTTTGAAAACGTGCGGTAGGCTTTAACGACCCCCAAGCGCCCTCCAAACCATTCCCGATTACAGGCTTCATATATACGTACAACGCCAACAATATCATCGGGAGAACCGCAATAATGATTCACCGCTATTATAGGGATGGCATGAGCGTCTTTTTCATCGTAATCAGACGTTTTAAACAGTTGCTGTTCTTCACAAAAAATAGATTTTCGTATGTTGTAATAGGCTTCTAATTCTGCGGGATACCGCGGCACATTAATCGCAATAAATCCTTGTCCTCTCTCTTTTTTTTTAGTTTGAAAATACATCATACGGCATGTTTTTTCTCGAAATTAGACAACGTAGAACAGGCGCCACACTTAGCACAGCCTGATTCTAAGGTATCGGAAGTCATTTTAGCATCTACTAAAGCTTTTCCTAAAGGGTCTAAAATACCATGCATAAAGGCTTTATCTGGGGCATCGTGATGTGCCAACGGCGTATTACGAACAGGCACAAAAGGCACCACAAAGGGATATACACCAAGGGCTATTAATTGTTTTGAAATCTCAAGAATTTCTTGTTGTGTATCTCCCAAACCTGCCAAAATATAGGTGCTAACATTGCCTTTGCCGAACACCTTTACTGCAGCTTTAAATGCCTTAAAATAAAAGGCTAAAGAGACCTCTGCCTTTCCTGGCATAATGCTATGACGTACGCTATCGGTTACTGCTTCTAAATGCATTCCTATAGAACTTGCGCCTGCTGCTTTTAATTTTGTAAACCACTTAAAATCATCGGGAGGCTCGCATTGTATTTGTATAGGTATCGCTACTTTTTTGGCTACAGCGGCCACACTTTCAAATAATATTTTAGCCCCGCGGTCTGCACTTGCTGGTGTTCCTGTTGTCATGACAAACTGCTTAACACCGTCTAAAGCCACTGCGCGTGCTGCGACCTCAGCCAGATGATGGGGTTTCTTATATGCAATGGTCGTATCGTATTTTAAAGATTCACCGATGGCACAAAATTGACAAGACATCTCTTTATCTTTATAACGGATACAGTTTTGTAATACTGTTGTGGCCAGTACTTCCTTACTGTGCAATCGTGCTATTTTCCAAAAAGGAATCCCGTCTGATGTATGGTATTTGTAAAATTCAGGTTCTCCTACAAAACGAATTGTGGTCACAGGTTCTCCATTTTTCTTTAGTGTGGTATACCCCATTTTAGTGGGTTTAGCCGCTGAAAACGGAGATACTTTAGCAGCATGGCTAAATACAGGAATCATAAGCGTACTGTTACTTATCGTAATGGCTTTATGATCTGTAGGTCCTGCCCCTCCCTGTCTCACGGTAAGATCGTCCAACACCTCCAAACGAATCCCTAAGGTTTGGATATCATTAAGTAAACGGGCATTAAGCTCTGGTGTTAACGTTGTCTTCATAAACTATATCATTTAAATTAGGGCGTGCATGTACCAGGTGTTTTGGTTGTTTGTCTATGGTTAAAGACAAGAGTTCTGGACGTGAATAATGTCCAACAGCATCCATCATGCGCTTTCGTTTTGCAATTAAAGCCATTTCTAAATCGGCATAAACAATACCTTCTCCTTCGGTTAAAACCTCTGAAATAATAACACCTTCTGGTGAAATAATAGCCGTAAAGCAGCCTTTATCTAACACAGGTTGCAACGCAGGATCGGCAGTAATGGCTTGTACCTGTTCTGGATGTAAATACCCTGTGGCATTAATGACAAAACATCCCGATTCTAAGGCATGGTGCCTCATGGTGACCTCCATTTGATCGGCAAAAATTTGCCCAACCATAGAGCCTGGAAACTGACTGCAATGAATCTCTTCACGGTCAGCCATAAGTGCAAAGCGCGCTAAGGGATTGTAATGCTCCCAACACGCTAAGGCTCCAATTCTACCAATGCTGGTATCTACAGCTTTTAAGCCGCTACCATCACCCTGTCCCCAAATCATACGCTCGTGGTAAGTTGGGGTTATTTTTCGTCGTTTCAAAACCAGTTCGCCAGTGGTATCAAAAACGAGCTGCGTGTTGTACAATGTACCGCCATCGCGCTCGTTTACGCCTAATACAACAACAATGTGATGTTCTTTAGCTAAACCACCTATAAAGTCTGTGTCTTCACTAGGCACCACAACAGCTTCGTTGTATAACATTAAATGCTCTTTTTTAAAAGACACTGCTGGTTTTATAAAGGAAAAATAAGGATAATTAGGTACCAAAGTTTCAGGAAAAACTATGATGTCTGCCTTATTTTTATGCGCGGCTATTATAGCGTCGGCAACTTTTGCTAAGGTTCCAGATTTACTTTCTAAGACTGGCGCAATCTGCACGGCAGCTGCTCTTACAATGGGCTTTTTAAACATCATAGCATTTCGGGTTTACATCGTCCAAGTATGAACTACAAATGCATTTTCATTACGGTGTACCAATTGTATGTCCATAACATCTAAAGGACTAATAGGTGTGATCCCTGGCAATAAAGAAGGTTCACCATGACCATAAAGCGCTTGTAATGCGAAACGACAAGCATAGATTTTACCACCTTCGTCCATAAATTTCTTTAGACGTGCCGCATAATTTAAATGTCCAGGAAATGCTTCGCTACCTAATGTTGGAAATCCGCGTTGTATCCCCAAAGTAACCCCTGGGCCATATAATAAAATAGAAGTTTCAAATCCTTTACGTTGCAATCGTGTTGCTGTTAAAATATTTACTAATCCTATAGAGCCTTCAAACGCTACAGTGTGAAATGTTACAAGTGCTTTTTCTCCGGGCTTAGCTTTTACATCTGGGAATACTTTGTCTTCGTAGTCTACAAAAAAGTCTCCATCCTTGTGCATTGGTGCTTCTACTTTTGGCATAATTTTTATTATTTTTAAGTTATCACTACAAACTTAAAATACTTAGAGATATTAACTACAGGACAAAAACTACAAAACACTGCACAAATTAAACTTTATGCATCAAAAAACACAATACATTAAAGAACACTCATTAAAAACAAACAACTTTTTCATTTTAAAGCAACAAAAACACAAAAACACTACATATTTATCAATACGTTAATTCTGATAATTTACAAGAAAAAACCTCAAAAAAAATAAGTATTTCGTATTTTTTCACATCAAAAACTAAGTATTATTAAAAAATAGTTTTTATTCTAAGAAACCCACTTGTATTACGACCATATTAAGTACAAAATAACTAGTTTAGGTATGCTATGAGTAAAACAAACGCACTTCCTGTTTTTGACATCTCAAATTTTGAAGACTACAATAACTGTATGAAATTTGAGACTAATTTTTACATTAGGAAGTTTAGCGACCATGTGAGTGAAAACACATTTATTGAAAAACCTCACGGTCATAATTTCTACCTCATCTTATTAATCACCGAAGGTTCTGGCACGCATACCATAGATTTTTTAGAATATACTGTTTTTCCTGGAGCTATGTTTATTGTCTCTCCAGGACAAATACACCAATGGCATGTTTCTAAAGATGTAGATGGCTATATTTTATGTTTCACGAAAGCCTTCTTTTTACATGATTTCGATACCGAAAAGCTGACCCGATTTCCCTTTTTCAATTCGACTTTTAGCTCCCCATATTTTAAATTAAATGCTTTAGAACAAGAGGATCTCATTTCTAAATACCAGCTTATTCTAAAAGAATATAAAAACAGAGGGCTGAATTATGAAGAAATGATTCGTATTTTTTTAAACGCCATGTTTATTGAATTAACACGATTATACCCTAAACAAAACGAAAATGCACCTAAATTTGGCCATGATCTTATATTACTTAACCGCTATGAAGCTTTGGTTGACAAATATTTTAAATTGCATAGGCCTTTATCATGCTATTCTGAAAAAATGCACATTACGGTAAGACAACTCAGTTACCTATGTAAAAAAACAGTTGGAAAAAAGCCTTCTGAAATTTTAATCGACCGGATAATGCTCGAAGCCAAACGCTTAATCATACATTCGGATCTGTCTATCGCCTCTATTTCTGAAACATTAAATTACAACGACAGTTCCTATTTTATACGATTATTTAAAAAAGCAACTCAACAAACACCTGAACAATTTAGACAATCGCAATTTGAAAAGTATACCTTATCTCAAGACCATTTATTTCCTTTTCTGTAGAAGCCTAACAAATCATCTTAGTATAAATCGCTTACCTTTCTCATTCTAAGATTTAAATTGGAAGCGACAAACATGTTCGAAATTCTGTAATTCAAATTATTTCATTTCCAATTTATTTACTGTAGATTAGCCTCACCTCACATAAAAACAAATTATCATGTTAGACCGATTACTATTAAAATACTTAACTAAAAAAGGGAAAATTGCTTACTTCGTTGGCTTAATAGTATTGTTTCTCCTAACAGGGTATTATATTTTAGGTATTGCGGGCTATTCTTTCGATTCTGGTCGAGACGTGTTCTTTTACAGTATACTTGTTGTTAATATCGTATGGGCCGCTATATGCTATATAATTTGGAGAAAAAAAGAAACGGAAGAGGAAGACTAACGTTTTCTTATTTTACATGTCCTATTCCAAACCCCATATCTTCTATTTTATAAAGGTGTGAATGGTCATGCATTAATAAATGACGAAGCATAATATAAGGCGTATACGTTTTATATTCTGGATGAACGGCTAATTTATGCCAATCGTTCTCATTAAACGCTCTTGCTAATGCAATGGTTTGCTGTCTCATATTATAAAATGCATCTACGGTCCTGTTTAAATCTAATTTTAAAAAAAAGTCTTTTTCAAAATTATCCCCTGATAGTGGTTTTATTATAGGCTGCTCCTGAGTTTTAAAAGCATTCAAACGGTTTTGAAATCCGTAACGATCTGTTACAGCAATATGAGTCGCATTTTCATGTATAGACCATTTTCCTTTTACCAACTCTAATTTGTAAAGCTCTGGATCTATTTCAGAAAGAAGCTCTTTTAATAACCTTGGAGTATCTTCCAACGCATTAAGTATCGGGTGTATATTTTGAATCATATGTTTTAAATTCCCTTTTTTGATTTTAAAATACCATTATGTACCTCAAATAATATCAATTGCTTCGGTACCTTCCAACTGCTCTAATATACAAATAGTTTATACAAATTATCCTTTGGATTTGATTTAGAACACTAATAATTTCTACAGTTTATATATTAAGGTGGCACTAACAGCATTTCCTAAAATGCCTAGAACACCTGTCTTTAATACGAATTAAGTACAATGAAATTCTATGTCCTATTCTCTACAAATGCAAGAACAAAAGACTACTAAAACTAAAAACAGCATACGTTATGCAACAATCGTATACCCTCTAAAAACACTATTTATTGAAGTAGACAGGTGGAGGTTTATTATATACACTTTGAGGTCGTGTAATTGCGTATTTTAAAGTATTATAGGCACTCCCGACCTTAATCTGAGACAGCTCTAAAACATCATTCTGGGATATTGCTGTAGCTGCGCTATGTTGAAATGGATGAAGTTTATTAGATGTGACATTAATTTCACATAATTCACAATGCAACTCATCGTCGTGACTGTCATCGTCTATAAAATGCGAAATAGCATGCCAGTTTACAATTCTAAGCACTAGAAACGTAAACAGTAAGAAAATAGAAATTATATTTTTAAAATTGTCATTTCGCACAGGGCATATATATATTAATGCAACACTGTATCTTTAGTGACTCTGTTTTAAATTAAAAAATTAATTAATCAAAATTTATGAAAATGTGTTATACTTTTTGCTAAAATTATAAGAATACCTCTAAAATGAACCCTTTATAGTATCGAAAGTTATATGACTTAACTGCATATATTGCTTTCTAATTCAGAAAAACAGAACCTATATGTAACAACCTATGGTATTTTTATTCAAAAAACCTACACACTTCATTCGCTATTAAAAGATGACCTTTTCTATTCGGGTGATTTACTTGGGACATATAATTAGAAATACGATCTCCTTCAATCACTCTATTTTTAAATAAATTATAACTATCTACTAGTCCTACCCCATGTGTTTTCGCCAATTTCACAACTTGATTCCTATGTTGTTCTAATAATGTATGCGGTTCAAGAATAGAGGTTCTTTGATCTGGTGAAGGTGTTAATAGAATAACTTTAATGTTCTTTTGCTTTGCTTTTTTAAGCATCGCCTCCCATGATTTATACGCCTTCTCTAATCCAACCTTTCGATCATTCAAAGCATAATCTATAAAAAGCACGTCTGGCTGATGTATCAACACTTCTGAAACAAATCGTTTTGCACCTTTTACTGAATTTTCTCCTCCAATAGCCGTGTTTATAATATTTATCACCGCATAAGGGTAACGTGCTTTCAAACGTTTTAAAACTAAAAACGGATATGCTTCTAGTGTGTTTACAATTGGAGTTTTAAAATAACCTGAAGGCACTGAATGGCCGTGAAAAACTAAATTTATGGTCTTATTATGAGGCCATTTTTTTGCAGTTCCAGTTTTAGAGTCTGTAAATATTTTGATGTATCCGCAATTTCATTTTTGGGTAGGGCACTACAGGACAACAGTACTAAAATTAGACCTGCGCATATTATGATTTTCATTTGTTCTTATTTTTTTTGAATCGTTGTTATAAGAATTAATAAAACTATTGAATTTTGTTTCATTTAGTATTTTCTATGATTAATTGCACCATAATTGTTACAGATTAGTGTTAGGAAGTTTCACTTTAGGACTCCCAAAACAGCACATACAACAGTCTGTAATCTCATTATTATTTATGCTAATTTATAATCTAGCATTACCCCAATTACAAAATACATTAGATAATTTTTGTTTTTGATGTGCGCTTTTATTCAATTCGCGGTCCTGCGTATTGGAGGCTATAAAACATATTTTCTAATATACTATGGTTTGAACGATGCGTATTTTTTGCTATACGCTAGGAATACGATACATTCATGTCATAGATTTAATTTCATTATATCTAAAACAATCTATTGTATGATCATTTACCATTCCCACTGCTTGCATAAAAGCATAGCAAATAGTTGAACCTATAAACTTGAATCCTTTTTTCTTTAATGTTTTACTCATTACATCAGAAATTTCAGTTTTGGAAGGCACATCTTCAAATTTTTCCCATGTATTCTGTATAGGCGTTCCATCTACAAAGTCCCAAATAAATTTGGAAAAGCTTCCATATTCTTTTTGAATGTCAAGAAAAGCTTTGGCATTAGTTATCGTAGCATTAATTTTTAGTTTATTTCTAATAATTCCTGGATCATTGAGCAATGCATCTATTTTTTTCTGATTGTAGGTTACGATTTTATCCGCTTCAAAATTGTCGAATACTTTTCGATAATGTGCTCTTTTTACTAAAACCGTAAGCCAACTCAATCCTGCTTGAGCGCCTTCAAAAATTAAAAATTCAAATAATAATCTATCGTCATAAACTGGAACACCCCATTCTGTATCGTGGTATGTTTCTTCTAGTTTATGTTTCGTTGCCCAAGCACATTTCTTCATCTTGTTTTTATACGTTTCTTAGTCTTTAGAAGAGATAAGGTAATACACCTTAAAAATATAAAAGTCAACTTTAATATTTTAAAAAAATTAATTGTTTTTACTAAAAAAATTAGACTCTAAAAGGATGAAGTATTCTTTTAATAGTAAAATTAAATTGATTACTGTTTTATGCCTTATCATACTTAAACGCGTAACCAGGACGTCATCTCTAACACCCCTATAAAATTGGCTTTATAATAAAATAGTTATACACAAAAAAGCTGCCCTTAAAGGCAGCTCTATATCTGTTTATTGTAATGCATTTACTTTTAATCGCTTATTTGCCTTTACAAAAGGCTATTCTAACCGCCTTTATGCAGTAACCTCTGGTTTATGCAAACTCACTACAATTAAAACGGCAATACCATTCATCCAATAGTAAGAAGCGTCTAGACCTTTAAATGAGAAGATAAAAGGTGCTATGATAAATACGACTGCCACTAAAAAGTCGACAATTAAATGTATTTTATAAGATACTACTTTAATGAGCCCTAAATGATGATCTGTTAATATTGTTAATATTAAAGCGGCTATTCCTGTAACTACAGATAATTGTAGTGCTAAAGGGTTAGAGCTGCCTAGGCCTAGAAGAAAAGGGAGTACTATTAGTGCTATAGCTACTGGATAATCTAAAAAGGCGTGTATTCTCTTGGTTACAAATTTCATGATTTCTATATTTTTTAGTGATTTATTTTATTAATTGTGTGTTTTACTTAATTTCTCCCAGTTTTTATCGGCTACTTTTGTTAATTTCTTGTGATTGTTTTCTGCCAACCATAATTGTTTCGCATCTAACTCTACATTGTTTAAGTACAGGTAGTATTTGCCGTCTTCTACTATGAATTTATTAGGGTCTACTCTAAATTTTGCGCCTGCGTAAATACCAAAGGCACAGAAGCCTCCAAATTGTGGTTCGTACTTAGCTGGGTTTTTATCGAAGGCAGCCTTTTGTGCTGCAGAGGTAAAGTAATAGTTTACTTTATTATACTCCGACTTAAAGTTTTTGTGACCTCTCTGTGCTAATCCTAAATCTAAATACGATACGGGGCTATAGCCTTGTAAGGCAATGTTACTGTTGTCTATGTTATTGGCTTTGTTGTCTTGAGCAAATGTTAGTGTACTCATTACTAATGCTAATCCTAAAAGTGCTGTTTGTATGAAATGTTTCATGATTTTGTTTTTTTATGTGTGTTTTAATTCTTTTTAATGTGTTGTACTTATTCTGCGTTAAAGTATTCTTCTTGAATCACTTTGCCTTCGTCATTCCAGATTCTACGAATGATTTCGTGCCAGTAGATCTTACTGCCATCTTTCATATCGAAATCGAAGGTGAATTCTGAGGCGGATACATTTCCGTCTACTATAGAGTGGTGATGTGTAATTCCGTTTACTTTGGCTATGGCGCCTGCGAAGCCTTCCATTTTAGCAATCATTTCTGCTTTGCCTGCGGTGCCTCCGTTTCCGTAATCGGAGGTGTTGACTTCTTCTGCAAAAAATTCTTTTACGGCGTCTACAATTGCTCCTGTTGAAACTACAGCGTCTATACGTTGTACTTGTTCTTTGATAGTCATCTTTTTTGTTTTTTTTGTTTTGTTATTTGTATACTGCAAAGATGCAGCAGTATTAAAGTTATTATGCTACAAAAAAAGGACTACGAATTGTACTTTTTTATTTGAAGTTTGTAACCCTCGTTTTGACTCCTGTTTAAAGACACTTGAAAGAGGCCAAAATTCATTGCTCATATAACCAATGAATGAAGCAAGGTGCACAATATAAACTCTAGTCAAAATACTTTTATAGAATGCTTCAAAGGGGCTTATAGAAGAGGACTTAATAATTACATTTTTGAAAATTTAGATCAGAGCATAAACAACAAATATGAATGGAAGATTATAACAACCATAGATCTCACGATAGACTAGAAAAATTATACCCATAGAATATGCAACATTTAATTCTTCTGTGGCTAATTATAGAAGAATTAAAAATAATAACTTTATAGAACATTAGACTCATAAACAGTTCTAATTAGAAGCTCACACATTAACGTAAACACATTCTCTTTTAATCACTAAAAAAGTATAGCAAACCGATGACTATTATCTTTTCTCTATTCATAATATTCTTGATTTTTTATATAATAGACAAAATAGGTTATGAACACATAAACATCCCAGAATGGTTAGACGGAATATTGAGTATTGCTTTTTTTATTTTTCTCATTTTAGCTTCGGTATATGTTTTCATAATGGCAAACTCACTATTCTAGATGAATATATAAAATACAGTGTCTTATACATCTCATTTACGCCTAACACATCTAATGGGTTTTTAGCCTGAAAACGACTCTACCCCATACAAGACCTATTTATTTTGTTTGAGTTTTTAAAAGTCGCCTTTCCTTTAGGTAAAGTGGTGAATCTGTCAACATAAACTATTGCTACTGTCCTATCGGCACGCCATACTTTTAGTTGTTATAAAACGTTTATTTTAATCGAGTTATATTTTTTTCATTCATTTAGAATGGTGTATATTGCCCCCCCGAAAAAATAAACTATGGAAAATAAGATTCAGCTCGATAAGGATTCAATACGACCATTGTTTTTTAAATATTATATTCCTACCCTAACAAGTTTATTGTCAATTACTCTCTATCAAGTGATAGATGGTGCTATTCTTGCAAATTACGTAGGGAAAGAAGGAGTAGCAGCCGTTGGAATGTTTGGGACGATAATTACAGTCTTTATTGCATTTGGTCTAACATTGGTTATAGGAGGAGGGATTTTAATTGGAAAAAATATTGGTGCTGGTAATTATACGAAAGCCCAAGGGGTTTTTCAATTTACGACTACTCTTGCTATAGTATTTGGTCTTATAATACTATTATTAACTCCTTTTACAGTAAGTTATATCGTTTCTTTTTTAGTTGGTAATTCTGAAAGTGAATTATTCGACAAAACCTTAGATTATATGTTCTGGGGATTCATGTGGACACCCATTTTTCTTTTGCGAATGATTTTAGGAAATGCGATTAGTCATGATGGTGCGCCAAAGGTAACTAGGAATGCTTCTATTTTTGGAGTAGTCGTAAATATCATATTAGACATATTACTAATTATTGTATTTCCATTTGGTACAGAAGGCGCTTCAATGGCTACTGGTGTTTCTGTTTTATTATCAGCATCTTATCTGGTTTTTTATATCAATAAGGAGAAAGGACATCTAAGAATTCGAAATTATAAATTTACACTTAAATTAAAGGAATGGAAAGAATTACTTAATTATGGGGTTCCATCGTTTGTCTCTGAAATCTCTTTTTCCATTGGTTTACTATTGATTAATATGAGGTTGGCTCAATTTGGAGCTGTTTTTGTTTCTGTTTTCGGTATCGTTAATTATTTGAGTTTCATTTTTCTGAGACTATTTACAGCAGCTATGATTTCTACATTACCTATTATGTCTTTTAATATAGGCGCAAAATTACCAAATAGAGTCCTGGGTGTTTTAAAGTTTTCTCTTTTGTTTACTTTCGTTCTTGGCATTGCAGTTGTGTCTTTAGGCTTTCTAATCCCCGAGTTTCTTGTTACACTATTTTCGGGTTCAGAATCGGAAGCGTTTAAAAAAATGGCCTCAGCCTCATTAGGCTTATTTTTCCTTTTTTTTATAGTAGCAGGCCCTAATTATATTCTTGGTGCTTATCTTCAAAGTATTGGTAAATTGATTCCATCAATTATCTTAAACTTACTTAAAGGATGTATCTTAATACTTATACCTTTATTTTTAATCCCTGATTATTTAGGTGATGACAAGGAATGGATATGGCTCTCACGTACTTTTGCAGAAGTTTCTGCTTTTATTCTGGTCTGTTTTTATATACTTAATCGTCGTGATGCCTTTTTTAGTGATAAGGCAATATTGAAGTAATTTTGTTGATTACATTAGATAGTTCAATAACAAATAATCTAATCTGTGATGGTTTCTACTTAAAATTGTGACCGCCCTCAAAAGGGATAGCCTTCGAACTTTATAAAAGGGGATACCTTTCTTACACTATCAAAATTTCATGCTATTTTAAACTGATTTTATGATAAAAACTACAGAAGTCATGCAGTTCTCAGCAATAGCTTACAATCTTAAAAAACACCTGAAATTCACTCAAAAAAAGGTGAAAAGCAGTGCAAGATGCCTGTTTTTGTATGCACGCTACAGAGGGCAAATTCTAAGCCTCCTTAAATATAGATGTTAGATAAGGAAATAAAGCTAAAAGATCCCTTAGAACACTCTATTTAAAGCCATTTTTAGGGAAATTATGGCGTTGTGCAACGGTTACTGTTGTTGTAGCTAGTGCTTTTTGTTTTTCAATTTCGTTATTTTATTTTCTAATTCTTTCAATATTCCGAAAACATTTTCAAAATATTCAAAAGCCTTTTCTTTTGAGTTATTTTCTTGTAACATTTGAGCAATGGCTGGCGAAAACTTTGGAATAATTGTCGGGTTAGGAATATCCAAAGGTTTTCCTTCTTTCAATTTGTTTTGAACGTCACTTATGTTAAACATAAAACCAGTAAAGTCATTGTCGTTCTTAATCACTTTAGAAACTTCAGCGTGCGAGTAAGGATTCCTAAACTCATTTTTCACATTCATTAGATAATCGTGCTGTTCAGTCGTGATTAATTCCTTTTCCAATGCTTTTTTTAATGAATTATACAATGTCAACCCATCAAATTCCGATTCGCTTTCCTTCAACTTTTCTTTATAATTTTCGAGGTCAGAATAGTCATAGTTAATAGTATGTAGTTTTATCAATGCTAGTTTAATCATTCTTTCCATAAAATGATTAGTACTAAATATACTTGATTGATAAAGTTCAAAAAGTTGGCAATTTAAAATCTCAACTTTGAGTTTATTTAACTCACAAAATTCCATAAATGAATGAGAATAGAAATCTTTAAGCTGATTATAGTTCTTTTTAATCAACGCTGAAAAATATTCCGACTTCTGTTTAATCTTGTGATTCATTTTTTGCATTAGCTACAACAATTGAATAACATGCATTAGTGCATGTTATTTACACTATAAAGCTAATCCATTTTTTATAATCTTCAAATGATTTATAATAACATACATGTAATTTTATGTGTTTTATTAGAGCTATGACCTAAAAACGCTTACATGAAAAATAACAATCAATTGTGAATAGATGAAAATTTCAAACCATCAATCCACTCATAACATGCCCACTACAACAAAAAGCACAAGTCAAGGTAAAACAAAAAAACCGCTTCAAACATCTCGTTTAAAGCGATTTAATTAAAATTGTGACCGCGAAGGGACAGAATTCGAACTTTTTGAAGAACGATATCTTCCAAATACTCTCAAAATCTCATGCTATTTTGAGCTTATAATAGCATATCAAAAGCCCTATTAATATCCCGAATTAAAGTAGATATTGAAAAACAAATTTTAATGTGATGGTTATTTACAAAATCTTCAATTATTAATATTACCTTCAAAAGGAGCAGATTCGTTACGAATTACAACAATTTTTTTCCCTATCATCTTTAGTTCTAAAAAAGTATTCTATTTTTCAAATCAAGACCCAACCACAATCAATTTAAAAACAATTAACTACGCTTCTAAATAGCAAATATTCGACGAGTGTAACTTATGTTACCAACGCTAATTGTAAAATCTTCTATTTTTACTGTAAATTACTATTGTTGATGTTTAAAAAAACAAAATACCCCCCTTTTTCTTATAGTATAGTAGAGACTTTGTTTGTAGCTGTAGTTATTTTAAATTATATTTTGGAGAAACTATCACTCCATACCTCAAATGGTATAGTAGTATTCGTGATTATTCTTGTTTTAGTATTACCAATAATCTACACATTATCTTAAATAATCTGGACAATTATGTTTATACCATATAAAAAGGAGGCTATTAACACATACAAATTACACCTACAGGATGGTTCAAGAACTAAAGAATAGTTATGGGCATCTTTTTGAAGATGCACTAATTAACGACATTATACAAGTTGGCACTTACAAAGAGGTCTCTGCTGGGGACAAAATGATAGAAATAGGCGCTTATATTAAAGGCATGCCTCTACTCGTTTCTGGTGCTATCAAGATACTTCGAGAAGATAAAAATGGAGACGAGTTGCTCTTATATTACTTAGAAAAAGGAGACACCTGTTCTATGACAATGTCCTGTTGTATGGGCCAAACCAAAAGTGAAATTAGAGCTATAGCCGAAACAGATACCAAACTCATTATGGTTCCAATACAAAAAATGGAATTATGGACATCTAAATACAAGTCTTGGAGAAATTTTGTTTTCGAAAGTTACCACAACAGGTTAAATGAAATGCTTCATACTATGGATAGCATAGCCTTTGATAATATGGATGAACGGCTTCTTAATTATTTAAAAGAAAAAGTTCGTATTAACAAGGATAAAACCATTCGGAATACACATCAAGAAATAGCATACGAGTTACATAGTTCTAGGGTGGTCATTTCTAGATTGCTTAAAAAACTAGAAAATATGGGGCGCATTAAACTTCATAGAAATTACATTGAAATCCTAAATTTATAATGTTAGGGTATGTAACGTTTATTTAAATAGAAGCATACAAGTCTCTTTATAGCAACTAGTCCATCTATGTTAAAAAAGTACTTTCCAATATTTTCTTGGTTTGAAGATTACAAAAAAACTTATATCTCTGGAGACCTTTCGGCAGGCATTACTGTAGGCATTATGCTTATACCTCAAGGGATGGCATATGCTATGATAGCGGGATTACCTCCCGTTTTTGGGTTATACGCTGCATTAATACCTCAAGTGGTATATGCTATTATGGGAACTTCGAGGCAATTAGCCGTAGGCCCCGTTGCAATGGATTCTTTACTTGTAGCTTCTGGATTGGGGGCACTTTCCTTATCTAGTATTGAAGAATATAGTGCTATGGCTATTTTTTTAGCATTATTAATGGGAAGTTTTCAATTTTTTCTGGGTTTATTTAGAATGGGATTCCTAGTCAATTTTTTATCTAAACCTGTAATAAGCGGATTTACTTCCGCAGCAGCAATTAGTATTGGTTTAAGTCAACTTAAACATGTATTGGGTGTTGCTATTAAAAACAGTCATCAAATTCACATTTTTTTGCAAAATATTCTCCAATCTATCAATCAAGTAAATTGGTATACCATTGCAATAGGTATTACTACAATAGTAGTAATTAAAGGAATAAAAAAAATAAACAAACAAATTCCGGCAGCTTTGATCGCCATTGTTTTGGGTATTTTATTAATCCAGCTTACTAAATTAAACACTTTTGGAGTAAAGATAGTTGGAGCAGTTCCTGAAGGTCTGCCTGATTTTGCAATTCCATCAATAGACTATTCCAAAATAGCGGAACTAATTCCCATGGCATTAACCCTAGCACTTATTGCCTTTATGGAAGCTATTTCTATAGCTAAAGCTGTAGAAGAAAAACACAATGATTATGAAGTTGATGCTAATCAAGAACTCATCGCATTGGGAATGTCTAATATGGTAGGTGCTTTATTTCAATCCTACCCAACTACAGGTGGTTTTTCAAGAACAGCTGTAAACGACCAAGCAGGTGCTAAAACGGGGGTTTCATCTCTTATTAGTGCTGTTATAGTTGGGGTTGTATTATTATTTTTAACACCATTATTTTACTATTTACCTAATGCTGTCCTTGGCGCCATTATTATGGTTGCTGTTTTGGGATTGATTGATTTTAACTACCCGCTTCAATTATTTAGAAACAGAAAAGATGAGTTTTTTTTACTCGTAGCTACTTTTTTAATAACCCTTTTTGTAGGAATTAAAGAAGGGATTCTATTGGGCGTTTTAATGTCTTTGTTAATATTAGTTTACAGAACGGCACTACCCCATATAGCAATATTAGGCAGAATAAAAGACACTCATTATTTCAAAAACACAGAACGATTTTCTACGCATACCGAAGTTAATGACAGCATCTTAATTATCCGTTTTGATGCACAATTATTTTTTGCAAATAAAGATTTTTTCAAAAAAGAACTCTACAAAAATATCTTACGAAAAGGGGCCGCCTTAAAAACGATAATCCTCAATGCGGAATCTATTAACTATATTGATAGTAGTGCTGTATATATGCTCAAACAAGTATTGGCAGATTTAGAAAATAAAGGAATTCAATTCCTTTTTTCTGGAGCAATAGGTCCCGTGCGGGATATTTTATTCAATAGTGATCTAACAAACAGTATTAAAAAAGAGCACCTTTTTGTGACGACAAAAGAAGCTTACGACTATAGCCTTAAACCAACGAATAAAACAAAAGAACAAGAGATAATCACATTACAAAACAAAAACTTCAACTCGTTAAAAAACTAAAGAGGTCAATTAATTATTTTAAACATGTAATATCGATCCTTTTTATTACATCCAGACTATATGTAACATAAGTTACTGTAAATATTACTATATCTTTATAATTTCACATTGAACTTATTTTGACTTTTTCTATTTCCTAAAAAATGGCTGAAATTCACCCCTATTTCGTTACTTTTTTTGTCCGTAGCGCTACTATGAGCTTCAAAAAGTGCCTCATCGGGTTAAATTTCAACTCATTTTCGGTTAAAAACAGAACGTCAAGATGAGTTCATTAATTAAAAAACAAATACGATGACTATTGAACAAATTTATACGGGGTGCCTAGCACAAGGTGCTTATTACATCGAAAGTAATGGTGAGGCAGCGATTATCGATCCGCTAAGAGAGGTAACCCCCTATTTGAATAGGGCTAAACTCGACAATGCAAAAATTAAATATATTTTTGAAACACACTTCCATGCCGATTTTGTAAGTGGGCATGTAACACTCGCAAAGCAAACGGGGGCTCCTATTATTTTTGGACCTAACGCCAGTCCTACATTCGATGCTATAATTGCAACAGATCGACAGGAGTTTAAATTAGGCAATGTAACCATTGTAGCATTACATACCCCCGGCCACACCATGGAAAGCACTACGTATTTATTAAGAGATGAAAATGGTAGGGACCACGCTATTTTTAGTGGGGACACTCTTTTTTTAGGAGATGTGGGGCGGCCAGATTTAGCTCAAAAAATGGGTGTTTTAACCGATAAAGACTTAGCGGGGTTCTTATATGATAGCTTGCGTGAAAAGATAATCCCTCTTGCTGATGACGTAACAGTATATCCAGGGCATGGTGCAGGTTCGGCCTGCGGAAAGAATATAATGAAAGAAACTGTGGATACCTTAGGGAACCAAAAGCAAATGAATTATGCGCTGCGTGCAACTATGACTAAAGAAGAATTTATTGCTGAAGTGATAGATGGTTTATTGCCTCCTCCTCAATACTTCCCTGCTAATGTTAAATTGAATAAGGAAGGGTACGATGATATTGAGGTGGTACTTAGCAGAGGAACAAAAGAGTTTTTACCAAATGCGTTCGAAGCTGCTGCAAACGCAACTGGAGCAGTTGTTTTAGATGTTAGACATCAAGACGATTTTGCTAACGGACATATCCCAAGGTCTATATTTATAGGTTTAGATGGTGCTTTTGCGCCTTGGGTTGGTGCGTTAATTGCAGATGTGAAACAACCACTTCTTTTAGTTACAGATGCGGGACGTGAAGAAGAAGCTGTAACTAGACTTTCTAGAGTTGGTTTCGATAACACTTTAGGCTACTTGAAAGGCGGATTTGAAGCTTGGAAAAAAGCTTCAAAAGAATATGATGTGGTGAGTTCAATTACGGCAGAACGATTCAAAAAAGTTCTTAAAGAAAAACAACAGTCTGTATTTGACGTTCGTAAAGAGCGTGAGTATCTTTCTGAGCACGTATTAGATGCTAATAGTACACCATTAGATGCCTTAAATAATCATCTTTCTGAATTTCCTAAAAACAAACCTTTCTATATACATTGTGCTGGAGGTTATAGAAGTATGATTGCGGCCTCTATTTTAAAGAGTCGTGGCATTCACAACTTAATAGATGTAAAAGGTGGTTTTAAAGCTATACAAGAGGCAGGTATTTCTATTTCAGAATTTGTTTGCCCTTCAACACTCTAAGGATAAAATATGATGAGAAGATTAAATCAAAAAAACGATGTTTGTCTCAACTATGGTTCAGACTGCTTTTGTTCTATTGCCGCATTATTAAAAGGCCTTCACATTATTCCATACTATAGACGTTTCACCCATTTTATTAGTTCTAAAGTAGAAAGAAAATTAGTTATAATCCTAACTATAAAAAATCAACTCATTTGATAGCAGCAGCATTAGACAACTATTTTCCAAAATTAGCAAAAATACCAGAACTCAAAGACGAATTAATTGCGATAAGTCGCGTAAACACCTTTGAAGTTGGCACTGTTATTTTAAAACAAGGTGACTATGTAAAAGCTATTCCGCTAATGGTTTCAGGTTTAGCCAAAGTCTTTAAAGAAGAACCAGAAAATGGTAATGAGGTATTACTTTATTATATAAAACCTGGTGAGAGTTGTGTAATGTCAATGACAACACTACTTCATAATACTACAAGTCAAGTAAAGGCAATTGTAGAAGAAACGGCAGAAGTAGTGCTAATTCCTGCAGACAAAGCTATGCGTATTGCAAAAAAACACCCCAAGTGGAATGAGTTCATCTATGACTTGTTCAACTTAAAGTTTGAAGAACTGCTCAAGGTTATCGAAATTTTAACCTTTTCAAATAAAGACACCCGATTACTTGAATATATAAAGAAAGAAGCCCAACTAAAAAGAACTGATACATTAGCAACGACTCACCAACACATCGCAGATGATTTAGGGTCTTCTCGAGAGGTCATTTCAAGATTACTAAAAAAGTTAGAAACTGAAGGCGTAGTAAAGTTAGCCCAAGGAAGCATTACACTACTTTAGTCATTTTTGCGCTCTTTAAAACCCTAAGTGTTTGAATCTATTAAGCCTATCAAAAATTTATTACTGTCGCAATAACACCTAACACATTAACTAACAATTTCTTATATTTATTATTAATAGTTATCGCCTTCATTAAAATTATACATCAGAAAAAAATAATTCACTAAAAAGCAAGGTCATACATTCTTAATGTTTTGTTTTGAGTGAGAACAACGATGTTAAACCTCTATGTTATTGAAAGCTATAACATAGGTTACAGCTTGGTCAATACTAAAGTTGTCATTGCTCTTTTATCTTCAACATTAGTCGTTTTTATAGGTTCTATAAATTCAACCTTATTATCTTGAGCTATCTTTTTAATATGGCGTCTTGTTAAATAAAAGGTGCCCATTCTGTTCGTCTTGTTTTCTTTCAAATAAGGGGTATTTCCATCTAAACCAATATTTGAAGCCATTCGTATTAAGAGAGTCCCATTGGGTTTTAATACTCGTATTAGTTCTGAAAACATCTTAAAAAAGTGTTCTTCACTCTCGGCAAAATGTAATACCGCAGAACAAAGAATATGATGAAACTCATTTTCACCATAAGGCAAATCATTTAAGTTAGCCACTTGAAAATTTGATGCCGCATTTGGATAATTTAATTTAGCACTTTCTAAGCGTTCTTTATCTGTATCTACACCGTATACAGAATAGTTATTGGCGTAAAACCATTTTAGATTTCTTCCCTCTGCACATCCCGCATCTAAAATCGAATTTTCTGGTGCATATCTATTTTTTAAGATTTGGTCTATAACATAAATATCTACTTGCCCTAGAACGGCTTGTGTTTCTTTAAGGTTCATTTTATTTATTTTGACTTGTAACATCGGTCACAAGAATTAGGTCTATAATATCCTATTTTTGAATTAACTTAAAAAGGAAAAATGAAAAAAGGTTTAAAGCTCCTATTGGTCTGTATAATTTGTGCAGGATTCTTTACTGGACTTTACCTCTTAATAAAATAATCTAAATAATAAAATTATGAAAAAGAATATGGGCAGAACAGACCGTATAATTAGAATTATAGTTGCAGTAGTTATAACAATATTATATTGGCAAGGTAGTATTGAAGGCACACTAGCATACGTATTGTTTGCTGTTGCGGGAATTTTTCTCTTAACAAGTCTTATAAGCTTTTGTCCTTTGTATTCTATCGTAGGATTACATACGTGTAAAATAAAAAATAATTAAAACCAGATAAAAGTACCCTGTACTAAAGTAACGACACAAACTCAGAACATACTTGGCATATTCTAAAAATTTCAAATGAAGTACAGCTCTATTTTTATTTTACAACTAACTTGAACCAATGTAACATTAGTTACTGACTACATCTGATTTTTCACAGTTCTTTGTCAAAAAACAGATAAGATGAATTGGATTTATACCCCGTGGCCTTGGTATGTATCAGGCCCAATGATAGCTTTTATAATGTTCTTACTCCTAATGGTAGGTAAGAATTTTGGAATGTCTGCAAATTTGCGCACTATATGTACTATTTGTGGAGCCGATAAAAAAGTTGACTTTTTCAAATTCGACTGGAAATCACAAAAGTGGAATTTAATAGTTGTTCTTGGAGCAGTAATAGGAGGATATATTGGCTCTCATTTTCTAACAACAGATATGGCTGTAGCTATCACTCCTGCTGTCGTCAATGATTTGAATGAACTTGGTTTTAACAGCGCGGGCGCATCCTATTTGCCAACAGAACTATTTGAAACGAATTCCTTGCTAAACTTAAAAACAATTTTAATTTTAGCCATAGGTGGTGTTTTGGTTGGTTTTGGAACGCGTTATGCAGGAGGCTGTACCTCTGGGCATGCAATATCAGGATTAAGCGACTTACAATTACCCTCTTTAATTGCTATTATAGGCTTTTTTATTGGAGGTTTGGTAATGATTCACTTTATTTTCCCTTTAATATTTTAAAAGATGAGATCACTTATATATTTATTTATCGGGATCCTTTTTGGAATCACCATGTTTAAATCGGAAGCAGCCTCTTGGTTTCGCATTTATGAAATGTTTAAATTTGAATCCTTTCATATGTATGGAATTATAGGTTCTGCGCTAGTTATTGGTATCATTATAACGCAAAGCATTAAAAAATTCAATATCAAGTCTTTCTACGGAGAAAAAATAAACTTTAATCCCAAAGCTAAAAGTTTTAGCCGTTATATGTTTGGCGGAATTATTTTTGGGTTAGGTTGGGCTTTAGTAGGCGCCTGCCCTGGACCAATGTTTACTCTAATAGGAGTTGGTTACCTGCCTATTTTAATTGTAATAGCAGGCTCTATGGTTGGAACTTTATTGTATGGGCTATTGAAAGATAAATTGCCACATTAACAGGTAGAAACCACTACCCCAACTCAAAACATGCCTAATACTATAAAAATCTCATACTATTTTGAGCGTATAAATGCGGTTTTAAAATTGTTTTCTGACTTGAGCAGATCTACAGCACCGCTTATAGCGTTAGCCTATCCACAACATATGCTTAGCTATTGTCAATAATTATTACCTCCCTCCACTAAGTATTTTAAGAAAGGTGTACTTTTTTGTAATTAAGAAAAGTAAATACACAAAAAATATAGCAATAAGAATTTGAGCAACTATTTTTAGTATTGGATTTTCAATGAAAGATGATAAAATAGGGTATGAAATCACAATAATTGGAGAATGGTATAAATGCAATAAATATGAAAACCTTCCTGTATTTAAAAAGGGCAATTGTATGTTTATTAGTAAAATGAAAGCTAAAAAGGAGAAAGGGAATTTCAGAAAATCATTATAAAAAACACCTAGAACAATACTTACAACTAACGCTGTGATGATTAAGATTTTTTTGTCAATATTATTTTTATATTTTGAGTATAAAATACCAATTAAAAATAAAAAGGCTACATCTAATCTTAAAACTAAAGCACCAAGCAATAAGAATGGGATTATAACAAATAAGGTTTTAAATTCCTTTTGGGTGATTAATGCAATAATTGAAAAAATTATAAAAATATCTCTTATAAAATATGTAGGAGGATTTATAGGAGGAGAGTTAAATGAAAATATTCCTTCTGTTATTAAAGAGCAATCAAAACTTAATCTATTTAGAGTGTCAAATCCAAATACGTAATAAGCAATTAAGACTAAGATTAAAACACTAATATTAGCTATTAGATAGGGAATGGCTAAGCTTTTAATTTTTCTAAAAAATAAATTCTGCCTATGTCTAGATATTTCAAAATATAAATACCCAGAAATTATTGAAAGAATAGCAGTGCCAAAAGTAGGGATTCTTTCTACAATAAAATAGGCGATACCGTATTCTAATTCATTCCTAGTATGCGTAAATACAATTAATATAACTGCAATTAGTCTAATCAATTCTATACTTGATTTCATTTCTTAATTATTGCCAACGTTCAGTATAAGAAACGTAGGGCAGGTGATAAGCACTATCGTTTCGGATTATTACTGAGCTAAATATAAATATTTTGCTTTTATCTTTTTATCTATAAACGCCAAATTTTATATTTAGCGGACTTTGTTAATAAGCACAGAACTTTCGGTTTAGCACAAACGCCCTATGTTTTTTATACCGTGTTAGCATTAGTTATTCTATTTTTTTCAATTCGTCCATCAGACCTGGAGCAATTTGTTTTACAAAATCAATTTCTGCCATTGTTAATTTATGGTCATCTCCGTGAATTGCAGGAGAAGAGATTGAATATAAATTTCTAATTACTTTATGCTGAGTAGGAGTCAATATTCCTTCTTCCACAAGTCTTGGTAACATAGACATTATTGGTCTAGGTCTTTCATCATCAAGGTATCTTGAACTTAAACGTCTTATTTCTTTTTCCATAGAGTATCTAACAGTAAATAGATAATTAACATTCTCAGATACTTCAAAATGAAATTCTGTATTTTTATTTTGTTTGATTCCTAATTCATCAAGTGTTTTACGAATAATATTTTTGTCAACATTTATTTCTCTATCTGGCTTTTGTTCACCAATAAGCATTTTATGAAAACTCTGGTCGTCTTTGTAATCACTTGGAGCGTAAATTACTTTAGTATTAAAATTTAGAGTCAAAAAAAATAATGAAATCAATAAAGTAGGAAACAAGATTACAAACCATATAAATATACTTTGTAATTCTTTATCTACTAATCCAATTGATACTGTTGCATTTATTTCTGCAAGCGCTGCGAAAATTGCAATAATTGTTAATGGATTAGATATGCTTTTTATTTTTTCTGTCATTGTTTCCTAATTAATGCTAACAATTGAACATGTGTACTGGTACACATATTTTCCATATATTTTCCCCAAATCTAGTGGATTTTTTATAGACTGAAAATTATTCCTCCGCATACAGTTAAAATAGACCATGTGAAGTTACTAATCCCATTGCTGTAATAGCAATTTAAATGGATAGTGAAGCATATTTCTTTTCACAATACTTGTAACGCATTTTTTAAGATAAAACTACAGGTTTTAACAAACACTATAATTAATTATAAGCTCAATATAAATAAATGATTAGTAAAGGTACTTCTTAGGGTTTTGTACTTTCAAGAAAAGCTATACTATCATTAATTATAAGTTTTGTTTTATAACTCGTATATCGTATTGGTGTCTTCATTTCAGAGTAGAGTGCCTTATTCTCAGTCTTATTCATTTTAATGGTTAATTTTTGTTACTCTTTTTAGAGTTGTTTATGCGTTTATTTGTATTTATTTAACAACACAAAATCGAAAGGTGTCCATAAACAAGATTTTAGCCCGCTTTCTTTGAAACCGTTATTTACCCAGTTAACAATTATGATATTTCAAATACGCTTACATGAGCAAAACATATTGTTATATATATGTGTCACAGCGCTTCAAAATGTTACCAAACTATCAACATTTCTACAGATTGATTGCTGTTTTTTCGTTTTACATCTATCATACTGTTGTTTAACTCCTATAAAATAATCCTTCATACGGTTTTAAAATCCTTTTTTACTAAGGCAAATCAGACAACTCGGCATATAGTTCTGCTTATCGCCTCACCATATACTTCTTAGTTAGGCCGCGTATTTTTTATTCTAATCGGTAATAATGCTTTATATGTCAAACATCTCCAAATCCATTCCAATGGTCCAAATCTAAAATATTTTAACCAAAATTTACTAAAGACTACTTGAAAGATAAATACTAAAATTGCTGTTATAAATGCTCCCGATGGACTTAAAGTTTCGTAACGTTTAAATCCAATTGATGAAAATAATAATAACCCAATAAAGCTTTGCATTAGATAATTAGTTAAAGCCATTCTGCCAACATATTTAAATGGTAATAACAGATTTTTCCATTTAGTATTGTAATACATCCAACCGATACCCCAGAGATAGAATACTCCCATTACAACGTCTGAAAGCACCATTATTTTGATAAAAATCTCTCTATAATTTTCTAATTTAAAAATTTCATAATTTACCAATATAAACAGAAATGTTATTCTGTAAATAGTTGTGATTATTGTTATCAGCAATACTGCTTTTTTTATTCGTTTGATAAAAATTTCTAGAGAATTATAAATTTTGTTTTTACCAAGATAAAGTCCCAAAAGAAACATTGAAATTGCAATTGGTGCTAAAAATCCGAAAAGTATTGGGATATTAGAAAGATACTCTAACAACCTCAATTTTATGCCTTCTAAATAGGTGCCATTCTTTATTATTTGATTTACTGTTTCTCCTGTATAATTTTTCAAATAGATTTCTGGTTGAAAATTTAGAAGATTGAATAGAAACTCAAAAAAATGATCGTAAAAAGGGAAGAAAATAAAAAGAGCAGATAACATCAAAATTAATTTATTCGACCGTTTTATCATAAGCGTAGTAAATAATCCAAGAATTGCATAAAGGTTTAAAACATCTCCTGACCATAAAAATACAATATGGAAAATTCCGAAAAAGAACAATATTAACATTCGCCTTCCAAAAAAAGAAAATGAAAGTCTATTGTCATCAAACATTTTTAAAGCTTGCATTGAAATGCCCAATCCAAAAAGCAGTGAAAATATTGGAAAGAATTTAGTATAAAAAAACAGCAGAAGAACTTTCTCCGTGATTTGGTCTATATTAGATGTCCATTGTTTTGCAAATTCGTCTTGATTAAGAAACGTTGAATTCATTATTACAATATTCACTACAAATATTCCGAGAATTGCAAACCCACGATAAATATCCAGTAAGTCAATACGTTTCTTTTCTTTAGTTGGTTGGTTGTTCAATTTTTCGTTTTTTTCGGGTATTGTACTTAACGTTTGGTAGTCAAGGAGAACTCACCTCAAGCCTTCTATAGAACGTAGGTGACAGTCTCCCATCATACGGCTCTTGTTATACTAATCTAATATACTACATCAATTTACAAATCCCAACTCCCAATGATAAGATAAGTTAGGAAACTGTTATTTCACTCTTAAAATCTCATGCTATTTTAAGCTTGTAAATACAGTTTGAAAATCGTCTTTTTTTTGAACTGAATCAGACAACACCGCATATAGCGTTTTAGGGAAGGCTGCACTGTAGCAAAATCAGGTATGATTTATGATGAAAATTACAGAAGTACTTTAATTAAAAATAGTGCTTTATTAGTTGCTTTTTAACACAGTTCTTAGTTATTATCTACTTTTTTATTCATTCAATAATCGAACATATTTTTTCCATGGTCCAATATCTTCTTCATAGTGTTTTACAATTACTCGTGATATTTGATTTAAATGAATCATATCGTGAATTGTCCATGTAGAAATTAATTGTTTAAGATTTACAATTCCTAAATCAGGGTGTATCCCTTCTTTACTCAAATCCTGTTCAGTTAAGTTCCAAGATTCTAATATCTCAACATTATTAATTCTTAATGTTTTAAATTCAATTATGAGTTCTTCAAATGTCTGAGTAGAATAAAGTTTTTCTTGAGCAAACCTATCATAAGGTTCAAAATTTTTGTTACCTTGATTTAATATAATTTTAGCTCTCGGAATCCAATCAGTCTTTTCACCATGAATTAAATGTCCAATTATATTATAGGCACTCCACGTATTTTGACCTTCGTTTATGCTATTCCAGTCATAATTCAAATTAGAAAAAAGTGTTTCATATGTCTTTGGACTCCTTTCTAATAATTCAATTGATTTTTTCAAGTCAAAATTCATATTTCAGTAATTGCAGGTAACTATTCTATAAACGCATTTTAGGGCATTCATTTACCATTCAAATATACTTTATTTGGACAAGTCCTTGAAAGGGTTTTTAATTTTTTGCAAGATTAATAGTTAAAAAACTAAACAGTACAAACCACTAGTCCTCTCAAAACATGCTCATTACAACTAAAAACACAAATCATGGTAAAACAAAAAAAACCATTTCAAACACCTCGTTTAAAGCGCTTTAATTAAAATTGTAGCCTTAAAGGGACAGCGTTCGAGCTTTTTGAAAAGCGACATCTTACAAATACTCTCAAAATCTCATGCTATTTTAAGCTTATAAGTACACTTTGATAATCGTTTTTTACTTAAGCAGAATAAAAGACAATCGAGTAGACGGGTGACAACCTAACGGTCGCCACTGCGCCTCTCACACCACCGTACATACGGGTCTCGTATACGGCGGTTCACCAAATCATAGTTTGTGTTTACTACTGTTGTCCACTACCCTCGCCCATAAGGGACTTGCACCCTATAAATTAATTATTTACCTTCGGTAAACAAAAGATGCCCATGCTGGGCACACACACCGCATATAAAGTTGGCCTATCGGCACGCCATATACTTAGCTATTAGCGGTAGTATTTTATTTCGTTACTAATAAATTCTTTGCTGCATTCAGTCCGCATTTTTGATATTTATGATAAGCTTTTGCTGCTCGAATTCTTATTTCTTGGTTTGTCTCATCGTTAATATATCCGGTTAAAGCATCGTGAATTGTATATGCTTCAGGTGCCATAAGTCCAGTTGTCCATACTAAAGGATTTACTTTTGATTTTTCTAAGTGTGGTTTAAAATAGCTTTTACTATAACAAGCAAGAATTATTACATCTCTTTCTTTATTATCAATATTTACAAACTTTTCCTTAAGTCTAAAATCCATAAGTCCATCGTGTCCTATATAAGCGACAAGTTTTGAGTTGCCTAATATTCCAATAGTTGCGCCATTTATTTTTAGAGTGTTCTTTACTATCCCAGCACTACTTCTTAGAAAAGTTTCTGTTGCATCTTTAATTTTTTTTCCATTGTAAGCATCTGCTACAATGAAATATTTTTTTCTGTTATGCCTGAAAATTAATCGTTCCAATATAGTGGAATCAATTTCTGTTTGACTTATTAAAGTCTATTCAGAACTTCGTTTGAAATAAGTCTTAATACCATAAGCTGTTCCCCAATAAAGATTGTTCTTTGGGTCTTGTCCATTTCCTATAGTTTTTGGTACAGGAACAATTCCTTGATATTTATTGTCACAGAGCGCAACTATAATATGGATTGTATTAGTTTCAGAATCGAAGTCAGTATTTAGAACTTTTGGAACTTCAGTAATTTTTTCTTTTTCAATTTCAACATTATTATTTTCTTTCTTAGAAGTCTGTCCTTTACAGGATGTTAAAAGAATCAAAGTCAATATTAAAAATATGTTGTTTTTCATCTGTCTCGTATTACCGCCAATGATAGCTGTATGTTTAGTTCTGCCCGTAGGGTTGCATTAACCATACAGCGTGTTATGTGCTGTTTTATTTTAATTTTTTATTGCTATTAAAATTAACAATAAATATAGGGACAGTTGCTCAATTTGACCATTACAATATCACTATTTTTCGGGAATAACTTGTCTAATGAAATATACACCCGTGTATGTAGAATAACAATCAATTGTAAAGCAGATAAAAAGTTCAAAACCATCAATCCACTCATAACATGCCCGCTACAACAAAAAACACAAATCATGGTAAAACAAAAAAACGCTTCAAATATCTCGTTTAAAGCGCTTTAATTAAAATTGAGACCTCAAAGAGACAGCATTCGAGCTTTTTGAAAAGCGACATCTTACAAATACTCTCAAAATCTCATACTATTTTAAGCTTGTAAATACGGTTTAAAATTATTTTTCACAGCTGGATCATACAATAACTAAGAAGCGTATAACGAGCCTACGAGCCAGCGCTATACGTTTCTTAATTATTGCTATTAGTACTTTTTATTTCCATTTTGACTTCTCTTTTGTTTAATTATTTCTCTTCTTGTTTTTGATGCTGAAAATTGCAAAATTTTTGACAATTGCTCTAAAAAACTTGCTGAAACTTTCGAGGGTCGATATTTGGATTTCATACGCTATTGTTCCAATTGATTTATTAATTCATTAATTCCAGATATTCTTGGGACTATTTCTCTTTTTACTCTTTTTTCATTTAAGAAATACCCATAAACACCTATTCCGATTGTAGCCAAAATAATAAGGACAATCATAGATACTGAAACTTTTTCCCAAACACTGATTGTAAATAATAGCATTATTGGGTAAACTGGCAATATTCCCCAATAGACGTATGTTTTAAGAAATTTCTTTTGTGCTTGAAGATATTCTCTATTTTTTTTGAGATAATTGAGATAATTATTTTCCAAGTCACTAGGCTTAAACTTTTTGACACCTCTATATTTTATTAGTAAATAAACTGCACAAATAACTATTAAAGCCAATGCTATTTTTATTAGAATAAATGGAATTTTGAATAACAAAAAAGTAGATAATAAAACTCCAAATACAGATAAAACCGTTTCTGAAAGTTCTATATAGTTCCACCATCTGTTTAAACGCTTTAAACTCGATTGCAATTCTATCATTAATTTTGATTTCTCAAATTTTATACGCTCTTGATTACTGGACGCTTTCCAGATTTTAATTAATTCATCTTCAATCATAATATTTCATTTATACAATTAAACAATTTTGATTTTATCCGTTTGATTTTTACAGCTATGTGATTTTCAGATAACCCCAGTATGGCTGAAATTTCTCGATATGCTAATTCCTCCAAGTACAAAGCAACTATTGCCTTCTCAATTTCATTCAATTTTTTAACACACGCTCTTAATGCCTTTAGTTTTTCATTATCCTCTCTAATACCTTCTTTATAGCCTAAATTTGAAATAGTCAAACTATCTAATCTTATAAATCGATTTTGGTTTTTCGTGTATTTTGATTTGAAACGAAGACAAATGTTTAAGGCTATCCTAAACATCCAAGTGTCAATAGATGAATTACCTCTAAATCCATTTATTGATTTCCAAATATGAACTAAAACCTCCTGGAATAAGTCTTTCGAATCTTCATCATTATCCGAATAAATAGAGCAAATTCTATAAAGCTTATCCTGATTTACCTTTAGAGCAGAAAGAAATATGATTTCTTGTTTTTTCATCTTTGATACTTCTCTTTACTACTTTAGTTACTGCAGTTTGAAAAATATGACAATTTAGAGAACATTTTTTTTTAAAGATGTAATTTAAAGGTTGTAGGATGCTGAGTAGTTTTTAGTTTTTCAAATTATTTTCAACATACTACGCCCCATTATAGATGGCTTAAACTTAAAAAACACCTTTTATCTTGGTATTGATATCTAACTTATTTAAAAGTAGATTGAGGTATTCGAATTTCAAATCTTAGGATTTTGATAGTAAATATAGCTAAAAAACATATCGAAAAATAGGGCTAGATGTCGTAATATCCTAGGTTTAAATTATACGCTTATCTTTATAGGATATAACCAGCTATTTATTAAGCGCTTAAATAAGTCAACTAGGTTTTTACAACTACTAAAAATAAAGTTA
>CANNGA010000012.1 GCA_947504035.1 uncultured Flavobacteriaceae bacterium | reverse complement strand
TTGTCTAACAAAAAACACACAAAGTATTGTAAACATTAGGGGTGTAAAAATATAAGTAGAAAATCAGCAAGCCCTATTTATACGCAGTTTTTCCGCTAGCAAACACAACAAAGCATGTAGAGAAATTTATAACAGAATAATTGCTATAGAGGAAAGTAAAAAATTAGCTCTAATAGCAGTTTGTAATAAGTTACTAAAACAGGCCTTTGCAGTAGCCAAATAAGGAATAATTTACGATGAAAACTACAGAAGTACTTTAGTTAAAAATTAGTGCTTTATTAGTTTGTTTTTAACACAGCTCTTAGTTATTTACCTGCTGGCTTTTCGATATTAGAACTATCTGTTACTCGTTTATAAAATAATCCCAAGCCACTTTAGAGATGTCGGATATCATTTTTTCGTTGGTTTTGATATCTTCTTTAGATTCAGTCACAAAAACACTTATTGTGAAGTGTCCTCCATTTGGCAAAAACACAATTCCAATATTGTTTACTGCTGCAGTTATGCCTGTTTCTTTGTGTTTTCCTGACCAACCTGTTTTGTGTGCTACAATTGTTTCTTCTGGTAATTGTCCTCTTAATCTGTTTTTGCCAGTTTTGGTTCCTTTCATTATTTTCCAAATAAAATCATAGCTCTCTTTGGAAAGTAAGCCATTTTTGTTTTCATAAAATGTTGCTAAAATCTTATTAGCTTCTTTTGGTGTTGTCCAATTTAAAAATTGCAAATCCCAATTATTTTGCATTGTTTCCTCATTTATTTTTACAGCAAAATTTTTAAAACCGAGACTTGAAAAATAATTCTCAACCACTTGTGGTTTTCCGAGTAATTTTAACAAAACATCACAGCCAACATTGTCGCTCAAAGCGACGGTGTACTCAATAATTTCTGCAATAGTAAGTGTAACCCCTTCGGGATATTTTTTTCTTATTGGACTCCATAGTCCAGGTAGTAGTTCATTTTTCTTAATCTCAATTTTTTGGTCAAGTGAAAAATTGCCCTTATCAATTTCAGATAAAATTGTTACTGCAATTGGAAATTTGAAAACACTCTGCATTGGATAATGTCTTTCATTATTAATACTTAGTGTGTCATTAGTATTAATCCCATTGATTGCAACTCCAACCATTGCTTTTTTTGTATTTATAATACTATCGATCTTCTGTCTTAAAGTTTCTATTTCTTGAGAATAACCATTTGTAAAAACTATTAAGAAGAAAGAGAAAATGAGTAGTATCTTTTTTTGCATAATTTTTTTTTGCTTGCAGGTAACGTTTAGCTATGCGTAGTGCGGGAGCAGAAAATCACTGGCTTTCGATTCAGCACTGAGCCAAAGTTTATGTTTTGTTTTTATCTTTTCTAAAATACTAAATTTAATACTTTGGCGACAAACCAAATAAACAATAGCTTTTGAATTAAACCAAAACTCCGCATTATCGCATAGGTGTTGTTGTGGTGTCGTTTCTTATTTCGTTAAGAGTTTTTACTTTTATTTCCCCTTTTGTCGGAATCATATTTTGCCAAACCCAATTGTGATGTTCAATTACTTTTTCAGCTTTCAAATGAGGTCTTTCTCCAGTTGTGTGTCCGTCAGAAACAACGGTAATATTATAATCCTTTGTCAATGCTGACTGAACAGTAGATTCCACACAAAAATCGGTAGCACATCCTGTTATTAACAATTCAGTAGCATTTAGTTCTGTCAATTTTGATTGAAGCTTTGAATTATAGAACACGTCATTTGCATATTTGTCAATCAGAATATCAGTTGGTTCAACATTTAGAGAGTCCAATAATTCCCATTCCGATGTATTTTTCTCAAATTCTCCAGTTCCAGTTCCATCGTGCTGTATATAAATCACAGGTAATTCCGCTTTACGAAATAATTCAGAAAGTTCATTCATTCGCTTAACAACTCCTACTGTATCAAATCGAGGCGTTTTCGGTGTGAAAGAACCTTTTTGCATATCAATTATTAAAAGGACTTTTTTGTTTTTCATTTATTCACAATGTTTTTTTTAAATGCACCACAACATAGATATATGTGCAATTGCACATATATCTCATGTATGTGTTTCACAAATCTAAAGGATTTTTTACAGATTCAAAACTACTAATAGCTACATGTGTGTATACTTCTGTAGTTTTCGAGCTATTATGTCTATGTCCTAATAAAATTTGTATCTGTCTCAAATTGGTGCCATTTTCCTGTAAAATACTTAGAGGTGGCTAAGACAGTTCAAACCACTACCTCACTCACAACATGACCTTTACACAAAAACTACAAATCAAGGTAAAACAAAAAAAACGCTTCAAACATCTCGTTTAAAGCGATTTAATTAAAATTGTGACCTCAACTCCGCGGGACAGAGTTCGAACTTTTTAAAGCATGATATCTTCCTAATACTCTCAAAATCTCATGCTATCTTGAGTTTATAAGTACGCTTTGAAAATCGTTTTTTCTTTTATGTGAGCGACTTAAATATCTGAAAAACAAATAATAAAAAGTTAGTATAATTCTCAAAATTGAGCTTGTAAGACTTTACTTTTGAAAGCAAAATACATTTCAAATAAAGCAAATTAGATAAGTATTTATGAATCGTAATTATCTGATTATTATTTTTTTTAATCTTAAAAAGTAGTTTTTTACTTGTTAAATGAAAGTGGAGTATCTTTTTTAATGTTAAAAGACAACTGATGTTGTTAGAAATTTTTAAAAAAAAGTTAAATTGTAGAAAATTAAAAACATTAAATCATGAAAAAACTAATTTTATTTTTTTTACTAGTAGTTGGTTCTATTGTGTATGCTGCAAATTTATCAACAAGTATTGCAGAAATACCTTCTACACCAACCGAAGTTATGCATGGCTGTCATAGACCTAGTTGTATGCCGCCTTGTCCACGTTGTGCTTTCCCTAAACGCTCTAGAGGTGTTGGACACTGTAAAAAGGGTGGAAAAGTTAGACCTTGTACAAATAATATTCCTTCAGCATAAGATAGGTTTAAAACATTTTTTATAAAAGCATAGTTCATAACCATAACCTTTATGTTTATGAATTGTGCTTTTAATTTAATAAAACAAATACCATTTCGTCAATGCTAAAAAAAGATAATATATTCTTCGTTATCAGTTGTATCTTGCTATTAATCGTATTATTCATTTATAAGAAGAATTTGAATCTACAATTAGAAAATAAGTTATTAAAACTCGAAAAGAAGAGTGCTAATACAGATTCTTACAATGCAGAACTAGAAGAAAAACCAGTATATAAAATTGGTGATGTTTTCAGTACAATAGTGGGCCTAGATTCAGAAGGGCACTTAACCCAACAACCATCTTTAACTACAGAGAATAAAGTTTTAATTTTTTCAAGCGGAAACTGTTCTTTTTGTGAAGACTATTATCCAACTTTGGATTCGCTGGCTAGACAAAACCCTAATATAAGTTTGAATGTCGTACAGTCAGACACCTCTCCAGAACTCAATTTGGCTTTTTTAAAATCTAATAATTTTGCGTTTAAAATGCTAACTGTTGAAGACATTATATTTGATAAATTAAACATCATGTATACACCAACAACTTTTGTTCTAAATAGCGACAATACCGTAAAAGCAATAATAGACACTCCTGTATATTTGGAAGAATTATCAAATAACTTGAAGAAAAACTAAACAAAATTAATACTGATGAAATTAAAATTTGATAAGCAAAAACATGTCTATTTATGTGTTTTTATTTTTTTAATGGTTTTTGGATTAAGTTGTAATAATAAAAAGTCTTCTATTAAGAATAATGAGTTATCTCAAGAAAATCATAACCATTCGCATATACATGATGATGAGGAACATACGCATGATAAAGAAGGTAATATAATACTAAGCGAAAGTGCTAAAAGAAATAATATAGAAAACAATATTAATACCTTACAATCTGCTGATACGATAATTGATGTTAAGAAGATTTCTGGGAATTCTGAAGACTATTATGATAATGAGGAACCTTATGAAGCTATTTTAAAAGTGGACACAACACCTAAATTTGTAAAAGGTGATAAATTCAAAACAATTAAAGTTTTAAATGCAGAAAATAAGACAGTATATATTCCTGCAAATCGAAAAACCACCAAATTGGTAGTTATTACAGCTTTAAGTAGTGAGTACCTCTCGGACTTTTTGTTTGTTTTAGATACGGTGGCTATAAAACACCCTGAATGTGATTTAAGCGTATTACAAATGGATTATACTGTTGAAGAGACCAACGATTTTTTAAAAAATAAAAAATTCAACTATCCCATTTTAACATTGGAAAGCGCAGAATTTTCTAGCCTTAATACATCATATCTTCCAATCATGTTTTTTTTAGACAGTAACAATAAAGTAAAACATATGGATGATGGCTCTAATGGAAATATGTTTTATGAAGAAATAAAGAAATTTTTAAATTCAAATTAAATATAGTACATCTACTGGTAAATTTAAATTTTTCTAGAATGAGAGAAATTAATACGTTTTATCACACATCACATATTTAGATTTAGATTTAGATTTAGATTTAGATTTAGATTTAGATTTAGATTTAGAAAAAATCAACATTGAGCTTTGCTATATCTACTAATTTTGGTTTTTATATTTAAGATAAGTAATGTTTTACAATTACGAATCACTCTAATGTGCCACTAGAGATTTTTTGTGCTTACAGTAATAACAGAGAGACTTACATTTCATGTTTTACAAATGTGCGTTAATAAAGGCATGGTAAAAGGCAGCACGCAAGCCGTAGATTCTGCCCCTGTAAAAGCCAATGCAAGTATGGATACTTTAGAGTTAAAAGTACCTACTCAAGAATTAGACGCCCACTTGGCAGATATTCGCCATATCAGTAATCGTGATAAAGATACCTTTAGAACAGCTAAACAGAATAAAGCGTCTAAAACCCAGCAAACCATTACAGCCAATACACAAGAGCTCAATAATATTACCGCGAGAAACAAGAACTGGAGTTCACAACAAAACCATAGGCCTGGTGCTGCCAACAAAGGGTCTAGATATACCAGTAATAAAACCCATTACAGCCCCACAGATCCTGACGCCAGAATATCTGTAAAGCCTGGAAAGGTCAGAAAATTAAACTACAGCAGTCAACTAAGTGTAGATACGGCACATCATGTTATAACAGACATAAAGGCTTATCATGCCGATGGTAAAGACAACCAATATTTAGAAGATATTGTAGATAGATTAGATAAGCGCCTTTGGCGTTTTGGGTTTAAATTTGAACACCTACTGGCTGATACAGGGTATAGCAGTGGAGAGAATTATGCCTACTTAGAGCAAAAAGGGATAAAAAGTTATATCCCACCTCATGGTACTTACAAAGGTGGTCCCGATGGTTTTAATTATATCAAAGCACAAGATCATTACATTTGCCCTAATCAACACATAGTACCTTTTAAAAAGGTGTTTAGAGATTACCTTAAAAAAGGAATACCGCATCTCTAGCAAGCTTTGTAAACAATGCCCATTAGCCAGTAGATGCTTGGGGAAAACCGTCAAAGAAAAGAAATTTAGTGTTACTTACTATAGAGATGAATATGAACGAAATAATGCAAGACTACAATCCCCTAAAGGCAGAGTAATGAAAGCCAAACGGCAAAGTACCGTAGAACCTGTTTTTGGAACGCTTACTCAGTTTATGGGCTTACGAAAAATAAATGCTATAGGGATGAGACAGGCCAATACAGTCATGCTGCTCTCTGCTATAGCTTATAACCTTAAAAAATACCTGAAGTTCACTCAAAATAGGGTGAAAAGTGATGCAGGACAATTGTTTTTGTATGTGTTCTACAAAAGGGGAATTCTAAGCCTCTAGTATCAAGTTTAAGCCTTCTAAAATCTATATTTTAGATAAGGACATAAAGCTAGAAATGCGCTTAGAGTGCCTTATTTAAACCATTTTTTTAGGAAATTATGGACTTGTGCAACGGTTACCGGTGTTGTGTAGCGTTTTTATAATTTAATTACCGTATCTTTTTTTAATTCAGTCAATATTTTGTTTTCAGATTCAATTCCTTTTTGAAAAACTAATTCCATTACTGTTCCAGATGATTTTCTAAACCTTTTTTCCAGCGCAGTTGCATTCCGAAGAATTAAAGCTGTGTCGTTAATTTTTTCAATCATTTCTTTTATCAGTTGTAATGCTCTTTTATCGTCTATTTCATTCCAGCTCTCCAATTCAGGCATTGCTGTATTCCGAACAAATTCATTTAGTCCATCACTTCTCCAATAGTTCGCCAATTCATATTCGGTAATCTCTTTGTTAGAAATCTTTTTGATTTGAATTATAGCGGACTTAACGTCGATTTTTTCGTTTTCTAAATCGAGTATAATTTTCTTTATCGGTTCAAAATTTTCAAGATATTTCATACTGTTCTTCAAATGCTACACAACATAGATATATGTGCAATTGCACATATATCTCATGTATGTGTTTCACAAATCTAAAGGATTTTTTACAGATTAAAAACTACTAATAGAATTTGTATCTGTCTCAAATTGGTGCCATTTTCCCCTAAAAGACTAAGAGGTGGCTAAAACAGTTCAAACCACTACCTCACTCACAACATGACCTTTACACAAAAACTACAAATCAAGGTAAAACAAAAAAATCGCTTCAAACATCTCATTTAAAGCGATTTAATTAAAATTGTAACCTCAACCCCGAGGGACAAAGTTCGAACTTTTTGAAGCATGATATTTCTCTAATCCTATCAAAATCTCATGCTATCTTGAGCTCATAAATGTTATTAAAAAAAACCAATTACCACTAAGGTCATTATTTTATAAACTACAAAGGTTCAACATATCAAATCTGTACGTTTAGCATGTACTTTTAGAGATATTAAGAGGAATGTTGATTTGTAATTGTGTTGCTAACTCACTTATATTTTGAATTTAAGTTTCTTTTCTATGGCTTCAATCATAATATTTGCAATATCTAGGCCTGTTGCTGCTTCGATGCCTTCTAGTCCAGGCGATGAATTTACCTCTAATAGTAAGGGCCCTTTATTAGAGCGGATAATGTCTACACCTGCCACAGGCAAATCTAAAATCTTAGCAGCTTTTATAGCAAGCTTTTTTTCTGCTGTGGTTATCTTTATTTTTGAAGCACTACCTCCTTGATGAATGTTGGCTCTAAATTCGCCTTTTTCTGCTTGACGCTGTATAGCTGCGACCACCTTACCATTTACGACAAAACAACGAATATCCTGACCATTGGCTTCTTTAATAAATTCCTGTACGAGTATGTTTGTTTTAATACTTTTAAAAGCATTAATTACACTTTCGGCAGCTTTAGTCGTTTCTGCCAAAACCACACCTTTGCCTTGTGTGCTTTCTAATAGTTTTATAATAAGAGGGGCTCCGTTTACCATTTTAATAAGGTCTTTGGTATCTAACGGTGAATTGGCAAAACCAGTGATTGGAATATGGATATCGTGTTTTGCAAATAACTGCGTAGCGAGCAATTTATCTCTAGACTTGGTAATAGCATCGGCAGAATTAAGACAATAGGTATTCATGGCATCGAACTGTCGTATTAACGCACAGGCATAAAAGGTTACCGAGGGTTTTATACGAGGTATAATGGCATCGAATTCGTCTATAACATTCCCTCCTCTATAGCGTATTTGTGGTTCTGTAGCATCAAACTTCATGTAAGCCTGTTGCACATTGAGAAATACCATATCATGACCGCGTGCTTGTCCTGCCTCTACAAGGCGCTTGTTGCTATACAGGTCTGGGTTACTGGCTAAAAGTGCTATTTTTAGGCCTGTTTTCTTTTTTCGAAAAGCAGCGTACTTTTCATCCAGATCTTCTTGTGTATACGCATTTAAAAGACAAGTTTCTGAGGCGTTTACTAAATAGCGATCAGACAAAGCTTCCCGTCCAAGTAACATTCTAAACTCCATAGAATCGCGATTGGCCAAAGTTAATTCAATGTCGAAAGTCACTGCGCCTAGGGTTACAGGTGCTTTTATAACAAGACGTTCTTCTGTAATGCCCATAGAACTTTTTACAGTTCTTTTGGCATGAATTTTGGCTTCACAACTCATGCTAACGCTTCTGTTGTCTTGAAGCGGGTTCACTTTAAAACGTACCCACTCTTCTGTGTCTTTATAGAATAATTTTATGTTATTTGCTTGTATGGACGAGGTTTTTGCCCCAGAATCTACACGTGCCTTAATGGCTGGAATTCCAAATGTTTCGAAGGCACACCACTCTTCCCTTCCTACAATAGTTAAGTTTTTCAATGTTTATGTTATGATTTTTAGTATGAATAAATCTATGACTTCTATAACTATCAAAACAATAATAATCCATTCGAGTTTACTACTCTCTTTATGAAACATAATGTCTAAATAAGTCTAAGTTTTCTTTTATAATGTCTACTTGCTGGCTTATAATTTGGTAACGATCCTTTAAATCGAATTTAATTTTTAATTCTAGATTAAATCCATTGAGTACTTCGTCGTCTAGTGCTACATCTGGTGAATCGAATATGTAGAGATTTTCAGATATTTTGTTTTTAACATTTAAAACTTTACCAATGTAGCGTTTTAACTTTTTTCCACCGATATCCAGCTTTCCGTGATGTTCTAAATAGTTTGTATGTTGCCTAGTGTCTTCTAATAATTGCTCTGTAATATTGGCATAATGATCTAATGCAACAGACTGTGATAAATTTAACAGAACTAAGCGCAAATTTTCGGCATTAAGTTCTTTAAGAGTTACAGTTTCAAAATCTGTCGAAAATCTATCTCCCTTAGTATTAATCTCTAAGGTTTCAGACACTAATGAACCTATTGTTTTTTTACCCTTTAGCACTGGTAACATTTTCTTTTTTAAGTGCTCTAATTCATTTGAGCTATAATCGAACACGCAAATAATACCATATTTAAAGGCATATAAATACTTATGGCCTTCAAACTGATAAAATAATTCATCACTATCTGAAACAAGTGGACGTTCTTTAAATACCATTTTAAGACGTTTAAGGTCTATGTGTTCGGCGATTTGAAAAGCAAAGGCTGTTTTAGTCATATTTAAGATGAAAAAACCTCATTTTTACTTTTAAAACTCTTGAATTCTATCATATATCCATTAGGATCTTTGATAAAGAAAGAGACATGTTCGCCGACTTTATTTTCCATAAAGGTAAATTCTGTGGTTACCTCTTGATGGGATTGTAATAGCTTTTTATACAAAGCGCCCCAAACGTCTATGCTTACAATAACACCAAAATGAAAGGATGGTAAGACAGTGTCATCGAGTTTATAACTTTTAAATTTAAAATCAAAGGTTCCCGATGCTGTGAAAGTAAGTTGATTGTTGTATAAATTTATATCAATCCATTGATCTGTTGCTCGGCCTTGAGTAGCGCCTAAAACATTAATATAAAATGCTTTCGTTGCTTCTATAGTCTCGCAAGGTAATGCTAGGTGAAATTGTGCTTTCATAAAATGCGCTTTAGTGAAGTTGTAGTTGTGTTTTCAAAATATCTTTTTACGGCTATTTTGTCTAGTTTATCCATATGCTTTATAGCTTCTTTCCATTCTAACCAATAGACGTCTTTAAATTTTTCTGTCTCTTTAATTTTAAAACTATTATCTACCTTAAAACAGGTGTAATAATGTTTTACAATTATTTTGTGAGCCGTTGGCTTTGATAGCGCATAGAAAAAACTCAAAACACTTCGTTGTATTTTTAAATCGATTTCTTCAATAGTTTCTCTAATAAGACTCTCTTCTAAGGTTTCTTTTTTTTTAACAACACCTCCCGCTAGCGTGAGTCTTATTGGTTTTTTTATGTTTTCTAAGACTAATATCTTAGTTTTTCTAATGGCTAGTAATCGCGTTTTATTTATAATTTTCATTACGCTGTGATTAGAACTCTGGATCCTGAATCGCATCGGGATCGTTGGCTTGATAGCCTGCATAATCCTCCTCATCATAATTTTCCATCGTTAGGGCTAACTTGATACTTACTTTCACCAAATATCTCGCCTCTTCGGTTTCTAATTGTACAGCTTCTATCCATTCGTTATGTGCATTTTTAAATTTTATAATATGATGGTCGTCATACCCGTCTGGGTAGGTTGCAACCAAAAGTGCTAAAAGTTCTGGTGTAAGCTTTTTAAAGTCTATGATAATGCGTTTTCTAGTATCCATAATTACATATTTAGCAGGTAAGCAAAAATTAAAGGTACGACAATAGTCGCATCACTTTCAACAATAAATTTAGGGGTATTTATATCTAGCTTACCCCAAGTGATTTTTTCGTTGGGTACAGCGCCACTATAAGACCCATAGCTTGTAGTAGAATCACTAATTTGGCAGAAATAACTCCAAAAGGGTGTATCTGTCTGTTCCATATCTTGATACAACATGGGCACAACACATATAGGGAAATCTCCTGCAATACCGCCTCCTATTTGAAAAAAACCAATACCTTTTTCTGAGTGCTTTGTATACCAATCTGCAAGAAAGGTCATATATTCAATACCAGACTTCACCGTACTGGCGTTCAATTCTCCTTTAAGGACATAACTTGCAAAAATATTCCCCATTGTACTGTCTTCCCAGCCAGGACAAACTATAGGGATGTTTTTTTCGGCAGCGGCATACATCCAAGAATCTTTCAAATCAATTTCATAATAATCCTCTAGGACACCAGACAATAACATTTTATACATATACTCATGAGGTAAAAAGCGTTTGCCACTAGCTTCTGCTGCTTTCCAAAGTTTAACAATGTGTTTTTGCAGGCGTCTAAAAGCTTCTTCTTCTGGAATACAGGTATCTGTTACGCGATTTAAGCCTTTTTCAAGCAAATTCCATTCGTCTTGTGGTGTAAGATCTCGATAATTCGGCACGCGCTTGTAATGGGAATGTGCTACCAAATTCATAATATCTTCTTCTAAGTTAGCTCCAGTACAGGATATTATATGCACCTTATCTTGGCGTATCATTTCGGCAAAACTTTTACCTAACTCTGCGGTACTCATGGCACCTGCAAGACTTACTAGCATTTTTGCTCCAGATGCGAGCTGTGCTTCATAACCTTTTGCGGCGTCGACAAGCGCCGCAGCATTAAAATGTAAATAATGGGTTTCTATAAATTGAGAAATAGGGCCTTTAGTATGCATCGTCTTCGTTATATTTTGTAAATGTAGGTTTTGTTTTTTCGGTATAATTGGCATCAAAATCGTCTTCTAACCAGTCATCTTGAAATTTATAACTCAACAGTTTATAATAGAGCTTCGCGGCTAAAAAATCTGATGATTTTGCATGGGTATTGGGACATAATTCTACAATATCAAACCCAACAACGTTTTTTTCTAGAAATACTTGTTTTAAGAATGCTAAGGTTTCATACCAAAGTAAACCTCCTGGTTCTGGGGTTCCTGTACTTGGTAATATGGAAGGGTCAAACACATCAAGATCTATCGTTATAAATACATTTTCGGTCATTTGGTGGATTGCAGAATCCATCCAAACATCGTCTGTTAGCATGTCATGGGCAAAATAGGTTTTCTCTTCGTCCATAATAGGGGTTTCAGATATATCCATAGAACGGATGCCTACTTGAATTAAGTTTGTTGTTTGACTGGCATTGTACAAGGCACAGGCATGATTGCAAGACGAGCCTTCATAGGTTTTTCTTAGATCTGCATGGGCATCTAATTGCAATACGGTTAGGTTTTTAAAAGATTCGTTAAAAGCCTTAATAGTGCCTATAGAAATAGAGTGTTCGCCCCCAAAGAGGGTTACAAATTTGTTTTTCTTTATAAAACGTTTTGTTACAGCATGTACAGTATCTACCATAGCTTCTGGAGAGCTGTTTTCGGTAATGGGGTCTGCCAAATGAATGCCTTTTTTGTACACTTCGGTATCGGTTTCGATATCGTACAACTCCATGTTTTCAGATGCTTCTAAGAAGGCTTTAGGCCCTTGATCGGCACCTTTTTGCCAAGTACTCGTGCCATCATAAGGTACTGGGATTAATACAATTTTTGCGTTTTCTAATTTGCCTAATTCTTTTGGAATTCCTGCATAGGTATTGGTTGTCATTTTATTTAAAATATTTACTTTAGTATGATAATGCTATGGTGTCTAAATCTCCAGCGTTTTCTATATTGTCTTTAGAAAAAGCAGTATTAATGCTGCACTTATAACCTAAAATAGAAAGCAGCTGTTCTGAGGTTTGCTGTTCTGTAAATACCGAAGTTTTTAGTGTTCCATTGGCATCACGATCTATAAGGATGTGTTTGGGGGATGGAATTAAACAGTGCTGTAATCCTCCAAAGCCTCCTATGGTTTCTTGATAGGCTCCCGTATTAAAAAAACCAATATACAGTGGTTTGTCTTGCTTGTATTTAGGAAGGTAAATGGCATTCATATGCTGTTCGCTATTGTAATAATCATCACTATCGCAGGTTAAACCACCTAAGAGCACACGCTCGTATTCTGAATCCCAGCGGTTAAGAGGTAACATTATAAAACGCTTATTAATCGCCCAAGTATCTGGAAGGGTTGTAATAAACGAAGAATTAATCATGTTCCATTTTTCCCTATCATTTTGTTGCTTTTGGTACAGTACTTCATAAATCGCACCCCCACTTTCGCCAACAGTAAAGCTTCCAAATTCTGTAAAAATATGAGGTACAGGAACATTGTTTTCATCGCAAACCTGTTTAATTTGACGAACAATTTCATTGACCATATACGCGTAATCGTAATCATACGCCAAAGAGGTTTTAATTGGGAAGCCCCCTCCAATATTAAGGCTGTCTAAACTTGGGCACTCTTTTTTTAGTTTTACGTAAACGTTCATACATTTTAAAAGTTCATTCCAATAATAGGCATTATCACGTATGCCTGTGTTGATGAAAAAATGTAACATTTTTAAAGTAACCTTAGGATTGTTCTTTATCTCCCGATTGTAAAAGGGGACTATATTTTTATAACCTATGCCTAAGCGCGATGTGTAAAATTCGAATTTAGGCTCTTCCTCTGAAGCAATACGTATCCCTACATTGTAATGGCCTTCAACCACTTGATTAAACAGGTTGATTTCTTCGTAATTGTCTAAAACTACGATGCAGTTTTCATGACCTTGATTTATAAGATTGGCCAAGTTTTTGACGTACTGATCGCGTTTAAAACCATTACTAATTACATAGGTACTATCTGTTATTTTCCCTTCTGCTTTAAGGTTTTCAACAATATCCACATCGAAAGCGGAAGAGGTTTCTATATGAATATCATTTTTTAAAGCCTCATCAAGGACATGCTTAAAATGAGCACTTTTGGTACAATAGCAATACTTATAATTACCTGCATAGCCATTGCTTTTTAGGGCTTCTGCAAACCACGTTTTAGCACGATTGATATTCTCTGATATTTTAGGTAAATAGGTGAATTTTAAAGGAGCACCATAGGTTTTTGCCAATCCCATTAAGTCAATTCCATGGAAGTTTAATTCATTTACATTTAGGGTGAATTCTTCCTGTGGAAAATCAAAAGTTTGATCTATAAGATCAATATATTTTGTTTTCATAGTGTATATGTGAAAAATTAGAAATGTAATTTGTTCTAAAGAACAACGGACTACTTATCTAAAACATCAGATACGAAAAATAAAAACAGTAGAAGGGTCGAAGCTGTTTTGCTTCAACAAAAGAAATATAATATAGGTTTCGGAAGTCAGCCTAATAATTCGGTTCTCTATCCCTAGAGCAGCTTTTGAAGTAGACGTCCTTATCCTTCTAAGCCCGAATATGAAAAAACTTTTCATTTCAAATATGGCAATGCGTCCTAAGTTTTATGAACTCATTATATTACAAACTTAATAAAAAAATGATTCTGTTCTTAGTTTTTTTAATTTATAGCTGTATTTTAAAAGATAAACAGCTACATACTTATAAATTTCTATATTTTACTAGAGCTATTACCAAAAACGCTTGCATGAAAAATAACAATCAATTGTAAATAAATTAAAATTTCAAACCATCAATCCACTCATAACATGCCCGCTACAACAAAAAAATCGCTTCAAACATCTCGTTTAAAGCGATTTAATTAAAATTGTGATCTCAACTCCGAGGGACAGAGTTCGAACTTTTTGAAGCATGATATCTTCCTAATACTCTCAAAATCTCATGCTGTTTTAAGCTTAAAGTATAAAGTTTTGACTTAAGATGTTTTTCGATAAAATAGTGATAAGAGTTTATTTAAAGGTACCTTTGTCAAGGTATTATTTTTTTGTTGATATTAATTTATTCTTTCGTATAACTCTAGCGAATTGCTAAGACCTATTTAAAGTCCTTGTCTTATTTTTCTTCATCAACTCTAGTGCCCTATTTAATATCTGGTTGCTAGTAAATAACTATTTAATTTTAATCTTACGCTTTGCAAATAACTTTAGTTTGCAACTTGTTTCAATTCAGAAAATATGACTTTTTTAAAAATGGGCGTTATCGGGACTTCAAAAAAAGAAGACGAGAGACGTTTACCAATCCATCCAGAACATTTAGAAAGACTTCCAGAAAACATACGCAAACAATTGATTTTTGAAAAAGGGTATGGAACTCCTTTTCATATTTCAGATAAAGAAATTTGTGGTTTGTCAGGAGGAATAGCTACACGAAGCGAAATTTTATCAGACATTGGAGATGTTATTATTGCAAAACCTGTTTTAGCAGATTTAAAAGAAATCAAAAAAGGTGGCATAATTTGGGGGTACCCTCATTGTGCTCAACAAAAAGAAATCACTCAAATTGCTATCGATAAAAAGTTGACTTTGATTGCTTTCGAAGATATGTATATGTGGCATTCTAACAAACAAAAAGGAAGACATACATTTTATAAAAATAATGAAATGGCTGGATATAGTGCCGTTATCCACGCTCTCCAATTAAAAGGAATAGATGGACATTATGGAAATCAACGGAAAGTTTTAATTTTCAGTTTTGGAGCTGTAAGTAGAGGGGCTATTTATGCTTTAAAAGCTCATGGGTATAGAGATATTACTATCTGTGTACAAAGACTAGATGAAGAGGTTAGAGAGGAGGTGCTAGATGTACATTACACTAGGATTAGAAAAGGTAATAAGAATGAGGATAGGCTAATTCTAGTAGAACACGATGGCTCAGAACGCCCTTTATTGGAGCTAATAAAAGAATCTGAAATCATAATCAATGGAACATATCAAAATACAGATAGTCCTATTGATTATGTAATAGAAGAAGAAAAAGAGATGTTTAAAAAAGGTGCACTTATTATTGATGTTAGTTGTGATGAAGGAATGGGGTTTTATTTTGCTAAACCAACAACATTTAAAGATCCAATCATAGCGATAGATAATATTGATTACTATGCCGTAGACCATACACCTAGTTATTTTTGGGAAAGTGCTTCAAGATCTATATCGGCTGCATTAATACCCCATCTACCTTCGGTTATAGGAGGAAGAGGGTGTTGGAAAAAAAGTAAAACAATAATTAATGCTATCAATTTAGATAAAGGGATTGTTGTAAAAGATATGATTCTTAGGTTTCAAAATCGAGGTATAGACTATCCTCATAATTTAATTACATGAGAATTTTAAAATATTTTTTTAGGACGGGTCATAATTGTTGCCAACGTTAGTTAATATAAGAAATCATAGAGTAGTTTAAAGAAACTGACGCAAGAGATAAATAAACACGGAAGAAGAGCAATTTCCATATTTAAAACAGTTCAAACCATTACCCTACTCAAACATAACCTTTACACAAAGAAATACAAATCAAGGTAAAACAAAAAAATCGCTTCAAACATCTCGTTTAAAGCGATTTAATTAAAATTGTGACCTCAAAGGGACAGAGTTCGAACTTTTTAAAGTATGATATCTTCCTAATACTCTCAAAATCTCATGCTGTTTTAAGCTTATAGATACGCTTTAATAAGTGTTTTTTATTTAAGTGAAAAAGACAACACCGCATATAGCGTTGGCCTATCGGCACGCCATATGCTTATTAGTAACACCAGTTAATTTTCTGTTTTTTCGATCAAATATTTATAAAAGAATGAGTTTTTAAGATATAACTTACATTTCTCAACATCAGTCAATTTCGTAAAGTAGTTTATCTCGTATTCAATATTGTTTATAGTTGTTGTAATTAGTTTCTTTTGTTTGTCAAAAGTCAGATTTTCAATTCCATTGTCAATTTGAGATTTCAGCAATTTCAAGTCTTTAAATTCAGAACATATCGTTTCCGCTAATTCGGTTTCGTCATTACTTGCAGAAACTGTTGCCCAATTCGGGTACATTGATTTGTAATCGTATTCAAATGCTCGCTCAATTAATTTTGAAATAGCTTTATCTTTTTCTCCTAAATCATTTAAAAAACGATATTTCCAAAAGGCTAAATCTACCTTTTGAAAAATGAAAGCGGTTAATGAAGTTGTCTCAAACGCAATTTCATTATCAGCTATTTCAACATAATTTAAACCTTTTTTGAGTTCTCCTTTTTTACCAAAGTAGCTCGCTAATCGCATAGTTGCGTGGTAACGATAATTCTTATAAGGTTTTCCAATTTCGTTATTTAAATCTTTATCGTCTAAATCGGAATCAATTATTTTTTGATAGTAAATCAGTATATTTTTTTCATCATCCTTTTCTATATAATAGTATAATATATTTCCTAAAGTCGTTCCATAAGTTGATGAAGGATTATCTGCTTTTTTTTCAATATTTTTCCAGATTTTCAGTGCTTTATTTTCTTTTCTGTCTTGATATAAATCTATTCCTTTATCAATTTCTTCGTCTAACTTTTCTTGACTAAAAGATTGATTTGAAAAAAGGATTATTAGTATTAGCAGAATGTTTTTCATAATTACTGGTAACAATTGAATAACATGCATTAGTACATGTTATTTACACTATAAAGCTAATGCATTTTTTATAATCTTCAAATGATTTACTGTTACATACATGTAATTTTATGTGTTTTACTAGAGCTATGACCTAAAAACTCTCGTATATAGAATAACAATTATTTATAGTATGGTAAAAGCCCCCCTACTCCACTCAAAACCATCTCAATTACAACAAAAACACAAATCAAGGTAGAATAAAAAAATCGCTTCAAACATCTCGTTTAAAGCGATTTAATTAAAATTGTGACCTAAAAGGGTCAGCGTTCGAATTTTTTGAAGCATGATATCTTACAAATACTCTCAAGATCTCATGCTGTTTTGAGAGTATAAGTACGCTTTGAAAATCGTCTTTTATTTAAGTGGATAAAGACAACACCGCATATAGCGTTGGCCTATCGGCACGCCATATGCTTAGCTATTAGCTTTTCGTTTTTATTCGTTTTTCAATATCGTATTTTTCAATTTTCTCTAAATCAATCAATTGATTATTTTTCAAATAGTAAAAAATAGATTTAAGATAAGAATTTACTTTATCTAAATATTCAGAGTCAATTCTGTCTTTATTTTCTGAAATTGCTAAATAATCAAAACACCTTTTTAGGAAGATTAAAACTCCATCAAAATCACTTGCTTGAAAGAGGACAATCGAATGATTTATATAAGTTACTAAAGTATATTCAGGTATATTTCTTCTAAAATAACGTTTTGGAATAATTTTGTCAAAAATCTCAATCCAAAAATTTATATCAAATCCAATTTCTTTTTTGTTTAGGCTTATAAATTCGTCAATAAATTCTCCTTGCAAACCGTACAATGTTTGATAATCACCAATTGGTTGAAGTGAATTAACCCAAATATCGTTCTTGTCTTCTAAATAAATTCCCAATTTGACACGTAACATTTCTTTTTCTCCATTTTCGTTTAGGTCAATTTCAAATCGGTCAAATTTTATTATTAATTCATCTCTTTTATTTCCATTGAATTCATCTATTCCAAATTCGACAGACATATTTTCTAATTCATCAAAAACTTTTTGAATTCCGCTTTCACTTTCTTTTTTCAGTTTATTTAATAATTCGATTTCCATAATTTTAGTCAAATGAAAGCTAACATAGATATATGTCAATTGCACATATATCTCATGTATGTGTTTCACAAATCTAAAGGATTTTTTACAGATTCAAAACTACTAATAACTACATGTGTGTATATTTCTGTAGTTTTCGAGCTATTATGTCCTAATAAAATTTGTATCTGTCTCAAATTGGTGCCATTTTCCTGTAAAATACTTAGAGGTGGCTAAAACAGTTCAAACCACTACCCCACTCATAACATGCCCATTACAACAAAAACTATAAATCAAGGTAAAACAAAAAAATCGCTTCAAACATCTCGTTTAAAGCGATTTAATTAAAATTGTGAGCCCAACGGAAAAAGTATCGAACTTTCTTCTTGAAGATTTTGATATTATACTGAATTTTATGAGTAGTGGAATTAAGCAGTAAAAGCTAAGGAATTCACAGTAAGATAACCTTTAAATACACTGATATTTATTTCAGCTTAATATTATATTTATCCATCAAAAAAACATCTATTTCATCTTGCTCTATTAAATTAGATAGTATTTCGGTTTCATCTGCTGACAAATCACAAATACCAAAGCTTTTTATGTAATTTTTGGCTACAGAAAAATAATTCCCTGCATATGGTTTACTTGTGTGTTCAATATAATACCAAAAAACTCTTGACATCAATATTTTTTGTAAAAGAAGAAGCTCTTCAACAGATCTTGATAATATGGCATAACCATTATAAAATAACAAGTCTGTATCCTCAGTAATCACAAAACAAGGCTTATTGGTAATGTAAGGAAAAAGTAATTTATAGCCACTTAAAGTCAAAGCTTGATTTCTACCAAATGCAAACCATTGGTCGTATTGCCTTTTTCCTTTATCCCTTAATGCTAGTGTTTTTTTGTTAGTTAATAAGTATTTGAAAGTAAATGGATAGTTTATTTTAAATTCAAGTTCTGTAATTGTTTTAAGGATTTTTTCTTCTTTATCAAATAAACCTGTTTTAGTTATTTCAAATTGATATGGAAAAATTAATTTTTCAGATTTTTCTATAAGTTCATCTTCAGATTTTAAAGTATTTGGCTTTATTGCATTTCTACAAATACTTTTTTCGACTTTATACTCAATACCATCTTTTAAAAGGTAATAAAACTCATTATCTTCTTTAATTGGTTTAAAAACATAAATATTGTTCTTTAAAGTAGCGAACCCATTTCGTATTTCAAATTTTTCACCTAACGGAGTTCCGCAGCTCTCAATCTTTGAGATATTTTTTTGAATTTTCTTATTAATTAAATACCAACCATTAAAGTCATCGAGATTAGCATAGGGAATAGTTATGTAATTTGAGGACTTAATTTTTTGAATCTTACTACTTAAACTCTTCACATATTTAACAGAAGAACTTTCAATTTTACCAATAATACAAATACAAGTATAAGTAGATCTTTTCTTAAATAATTGTTCCCCACCAAAGTCTATTATAGATAAATCAAATTGATTTTTTGAAAAATAATTTCTAACAGACCTCCCATTTAAGCTTTTATAAAAAGTGTTGACTGTTATGTATCCTAAAACACCATTTTTATTTAAATTTTCCATTCCTATTTCAAAGAAAGGAATATATAAATCTGGTTTTCCTGTAGATGAAACACTCCAGTTTTTTAATAAATCTTTTGTTTCTTCATCCATTTTAGATGAACCAACATAAGGAGGATTTCCTACAATAATATCAAAACCATTATTTTCATTTAAAGTTTCAACTGTTTTCCAATCAAAACTTAATGCATTGCCACAATATAAATTGAATTCAAACTCTTTACAATCTTCTTTATTTATTATAGCAAGTAATGAAAGTAGAATTTTAGTTCTCTTAATACTATATTCTTGAATATCTAAACCATAAATATTATCTCTATAAATTTCAAAATAAGTCTTATCAGTTTCATTAACTAAGATCTCTGTAATAGTTTTAAAAAAACCACCACAGCCACAGGCTATATCTCCAAATTTTAAATACGATAAAGCTTTCGTACTATATTTTTCAATCGTTTGTTGTACAATATGTTTTCGAATATATTCAGGCGTAAAAACAGCTCCATTTACTTCTTTATCTTGTGGTGAAATAACAAATTCAAAAAGTTCAATTAATTCTTCAATATCAAAGACTCTTTTATCAAATAGATTAATAAAATCGTTTACTTGTTCATGTTCTTTTTCTTCTAATATTATTAATTCCTTTATAAACTTATTTTCTACATGTTCAATGTTATTTATAAGCAAAAATGAAGACACTAAAAGACGATTAACATCTTTTGTATCATAAGAGTAGTTTTTTAAATATTTAAGTATGTTTTGATTCATATTAATTTATATACAATGGAAAAAGGTTACTCATTGTAAAATCTTGATGTGTATTATTTGAATCAAAGGCTTTAAAATATGGAGTCCATAATCTTTTTTGCGCTCTTTTAATAATATTTTGATATGCTGTATCCTCTAATAATGCGCTCACAAAACTAAATTTTCTGTTATTATAGTAATTAGATAGGATAAAATGAAAACCTAAAAATATATCCATTGGTGGATGTGGTATTCTAGGACAAGACAAAACCCCCATTTTATCATCTATTAATTCCATTTTTTTTCCACCAAACTGAAAATGATATGTAGGATGTGTGTATCTTACATTTTCAGTGTTTAAATGTCTATCATGATGCCAACTACTAAAATAGATTTTATCATCCGTAGATGTAGCACTTTTAAAGGAAGAAATACTTATATCAAAAACATACCTATAAAGTGGGTCTAATTCAGCATCTAAATTATCAGAACACATTAACATATGATTTAAATGAATCTCACAATAGTTTAAATTAAGTGGCTTTACAACAGGAGTATTTTTGTTTATGTAAAACATGATGTTCTCAAGATTGTATTCAATTAACTCTTTATTATTTATTTCATCTAATAGTGTATCTAAATCAGAAAAATCACCTGTAACTCCATTTCTTTTAATTAATTCTATGAAAATGGATAAATCATTTCTAAAGTTTCTTAAATCCCAACTATCCATCTTTATTTAGTTTTTTTGCTAAATCACGAATAGCTTTTTTATCAATTTTACTTATTTGATTTTTGTATTCATCATGATTTAATAAGGCTGAGTCTATAGAAAGATATTCTTTTTCTTGCCAAGGCAAATAATCTTTTAATAATTCAACACCATCAAAAGGATCTATTGGTTCTTTTGAAAATTTACAAATTGTCCAAAAGCTTGTGCTTTTTGATTGTTCTGTTTTTTTAGCAACAATTAAGTCCTTTATCTTTAATTTTGATTTAATTAATTCAACTCGTTCTTCTGCATTTAACCTTCTAATAGGTATATCATCAGAAATTTTTTCTTTCCACCAAGTATTTACTTTATCCATCCACCAGCGATTTTTAATGTCAGAAAAAACACCTATGTATTTGCTCTTTTTTAAACTTTCCAATACAATATCCCATCCTGAGGTATTGATAGTAATACCTAATCTAGCAGCTAAAACTTCCTCCCCTATAACTAATCCAATTGATGATATTATATCTTCATATATTAATGTACTAACTTTATATATATTCTTTTGCACTTTACCAATAGATAATGCTACCCTAGAGTGTAGTATAGTGTCTTTTTTTAAACCTAATGAGAGTAATAAATTTTTATCAGTTTTTATTTTGTAATATGCATTAATAAATGATTCAAGTTTAGTACCAAATACTTCGTTATTAGCAGTAAATTCTTGTTTGGTAATTGTAAAATCAAATAAATCTTGACTTGTGAAGTCCTTTTTGTAACTATTAGTAAAGACAGCCTGATTAGACATTAATACAATTGGTATATCTAGAGCATCTTTCACATGCAAAGTTCTTACAAATTGTGCTACAGTTGGGGCGTCAAAACAAGCTTGTTCACCCTTTCCTTCGGTTAATTTATAATCTAAAATTAATGCATTAATCCCATTTCTAACTTTAACTTCTATTTCTTTAAAATTATTTGTTGGTTTATGTGTTATTACTTCAAAACCAATATTCTCAAGATCTTTTTGCCTACTACTTGTATCTTGATCATCTATATATAATATCTTATATGTCATGACTATCTAATTCTTTATCTGTTGCTTTAGGTATTTCTATTCTTAAACAAGTGTTAAATCCTTGTTTTGGAGACACTACTTGAATTTTCCCTCGATAGCTGGATACTATGTCTTTTACAATTTTCAAACCTAATCCTGTCCCAGTAATTTCATTACTTTCATCAATTACATCTAATGCTTTTTGAGATGTAGTGGTAAAAAACTCTTCAAATATTTTTTCTTCGTTTTCTTCAGAAATACCATCCCCTGTATCTGAAAATTCTAGATAAATAAATTTATCAGTTTCACCACATTCTATTTTTATTTCGCCATCTTTTTTTGTCCTCTTTATTGCTTTTTTTGCATTCGTATAAAAGTTAAATAAAATAGAAGACCATTCGGATGGATGCATTGGCAATGTGTATAAATAGAATCCATTTCTAACAGGTTCATCAAATTTAATATTACTTTTTATAGCATCATTATGTATTGATGTCCAAAATTTCTCTGCAATATTTTGTATTTCAATAGGTTTTAATTCTCTAACTACGTTTTGTGAAATTATATTATCAAAATAGGAAGTATAACTTCTAAAAGTAGCAATATTTTGTTCTAAAATAACTACTCTTTCTAGAAGTACAGTATCAGATCTTAATTTTTCTAATAAGAAATTAACATCTGATTGCATATTAATTAAGTAATCTCTTACTTCATGAATAAATTGTCCAATGGTGATACCTACACTACTTAAAACACGTAGCATAGATTTTTCTTTTAACATTTTACTAGTTTCTTCTTTTTGTAATTCTGCTACTTGTTCTATATCTTTTTTTAGTTTTTCAATTTTCTTTTTTCTCTTTCTTTTAACCTGTATATTTCCCTCTTCTTTTTCTAATTCTTGATCCAAAGCCTCTAGCGTGTGAGCAATGTCTTTTATTCGTACCTCAATCTTTTCCCAAACTTTACCTTCTTTTTTCTGACCAGAAGCAATTTTCACGTTTCTGACTTCAGCAACTTTTATTACACCAGTAATTAATGTTCTATATATAAAGTTTTGTAATTGTATCAATGCCTCATTTTCCATTAAGCCTTCCCTACTAGAAGTTTCATTAAAGACCTTTTCTGTATCTGTTAACTCAACAAAGCCAAAAAAGTTCAGATTACCATGAACTGGTAAAATAGATCTTTTCTTTACGGATTCATCTAAACTTACCCAATCATTACCTATTTCTCCATATGGAAGGACTCTAAAACCATTTCTATAAAGTCTAATTCCACCAGATTTTCTTGATAATTTTTTTATACTAGATTCTTGCATTTTAGGTATAAGCCCTGCATTATATATATAATAATAAGCTTTAAACCTTACCTTTTTTAATTCAGAAAAAGGAACAGACATATTATCAGGATCACTTCCAATTTCACCATACTCATCAATATCTAATTGTTTACTAATTATTGAATATATTCCAAGACCATTATCATCAATCCAACCATCTATTTCAGCTAATGCATGGTCATAAATCATACTTGACTCATCAGCAATAACGATTGATTTATTATTATCTAATTTTTTAAAAACAGTTTTAAAACCAGGATCTATAATTTCTATATCATTATTAGTTTCTTCTTGTTCTGACAATGGGAAAGGCTGGATAATTGCACTAACATATCTGTAAATTCGTTTTACCGCAGCCTGCGTCCATTTATCTTTTAATCCTTCGATTTTTAAAGTTGTTCCTTCTTCTTTCCTTTTAGGAACAATAATAATTTTATTTGTAATATTCACTAAATCTATATCGCCTTGATACTTATTCCAATCAATAGTTAAAACAAGAGCAAAATCATCTTCTAATGTTTGAGTTGTTATAGTTAATTTTTCTCCTAAACGCTGTACAGCAAATCTTCCTATACCTTTTTGACCTGCTCGTTTTCGATTATATCTTTCAGAAAGTGGATTACGTAATTTATCTGTAGAAGAGATCCTCATAAAGCCATTAACTAACTGCTCTTTGGTCATTCCAAGTCCATCATCTTCAATGTAAAGTGTTCCTCCAATGGTGTCTGAATTTTCAAACTTTAAAGTAACTTTTATGGCATCGGCATCATATGAATTTTTAACTAACTCCGAAACTGCAGTTTCCTGTCGAGCAACTAATTCTGTTCCTAATCTGTCAATAACCCCAGCATCCACACTAAAACGAACATTATCTGTGTCAAAACTCGCAAGTTTAGTCGATAATTCTAAAATTTTACTGTAATTACTAGAATCATTCGCTAAGGTTCTTTCTAATTCCTCCCTAATTTGTTTTTCTTCCATCATTACATTGTTTTAATTCTAGCGTTTAATTTAGCTATGCTTTCCATTAATTTGCTAAAAGATAAAGTAGTTCCATAAAACATACTTTCTTGCATAGTTTTATAATCTTTTTCCCAATCTTTAATTGTTTCTTCTGGCGGAACAATGTTAATCGATTTAGGAGTATGGTTTGCATAGTCAATCCCTCTAATGGCATTAAAGTTCTTTCTGTGATCAACAATTGTATCGTAAAGAACAACATCTTTTAAAGCATCTATTCCATGAGCAGTATTCATTAATTTTTCTAAATCATACAAATGACGACTCATTCGTTCTACTCTTATAAACTTAGTCTCTTTTTGAAATTCTTCATGCAATAAAAATATCTTTTCTAAAAAGGTTCGTTTAGGAGAAACAACAGGTATTGTTATTTCTGTTTCGGCGAAAGGCAGTTTTTTAAATTCCTTAGAAACCATAGAAATAATAGATTTATTTTCTACAGGCTCCATTAAAGAACGTGCGCCAACTTCTATTAATACTCTTGGTCTTAAATAGGTGGATGTTTCTGTTAAAGATTTATATCGTAATTCAATAACTAAAGGGTCGGTATCTGTATCTTTTGTTTCTTGAACAACTAATTCATAATCTGAAACACCTAATTTAATTAAAGCATCATTAATATCTTTATAAAATTCATTTCCAATAAAGGAACAAGATACTTTTCGCAATTTCTTAACCTGAGTTTTACTTAATTGTCCTTCAAAACCTAAATGCTTTCTATCAATTACTAAGTCAATATCTTCTGAAAAACGCTCTATTAAGTTCCATGCTTTACTCAAAGATGTTCCTCCTTTGAAAACTATATGTTTAGAATAAGGTAAAGAGAATATAATATTCAGTGATAAAGTTACCCACCAATCTTTTTCAACTGCAGAAGATAGAAACCCCGTTTTTTCACTCACTTGATTGAATATGTTTAGTTTATCTTTATTATTAAGTTGTATAAACGCTTTCATATTTAATTCTTTATAATTTTTGAAATCCAAACAGGAGCTAGTTTAGCATCATGTTCTATAATTTCTTGTTTTTCTTTTTCAAGGTGCATCTTAATTTTTTCTAATTGGGCTGCTGTTGTATTGTCTTTTCCAATTTCCTTAAGTGCTTGAATAATTAAACTTGTAATTTCTCCTCTTACAGCCAAGTTTTTTGGGGATGTTCGCTTGAATTTTATAGTTCTTTTACCTACAACTATACTTCTTGGAGCTCCGTCAGTTAAAAAAACAATATTCATTGGAATTTGAGTTGACAACCCCAATTTATTAAGAGCTGTTGTACCTGTTGGGATAATTCGTGCTTTGTCACGGTTAGCAATTGCAATGGCTATTTCTTCTATTGTAGGATATAAAGCTCCTAAAAGTTTGTCTTGTTTTGGATATAAATATATTCCATGAGCTAACCTTATTAAGAATTTTTTGTTTTCAAGTCTTAATAATGATTTTTTTACCACTTCAACATTTCCGATATCATCAAAGTTAGATGGGAATAGAATACTCCCTCTTTTCATTGATTTTATCTCGTTTTCAATTCTAGTTTGAACTGATTTAGTCATTGCATATTTATTATTGTCCCAAATTTAGTAAATATTTGGGACAATAATTTTATTTGTGATACATAATATTACTGAAATATGAAGTATGTTTTATTTTCTGAAACAGAAAGTAATTGATACAAGAAGTCAATAGAGAGTGAAAATATTCTATTATGTGAAACTAATTCATTAAATATAATCGAGGAGAAATAAAGTTTAAATAAAGTTATTCGATACCAATGTATCTGTTCAATTTTTTAATTTCCTTTTTATTTGGCATAATTTTTTGTTGCTTGATTATTAGGTAATTAAAAAACACTACAACTTCCTAACCTTTAATTTCTCCACTTCCTCAACAGTTAAACCAGTACCCACAGCAATAGTTTCGTTATCAATTCCTTGCCTTTTAAACTGTTTAGCTATTTCTATTTTTTCTTTACGTTTAGCAATTTCGGAAGCTTCTTTTTTAATTCGCCTTTCTAGCTCATATTTAGGCACGTATTTAGTGCTTTGTTCCAGTTCTTCTAGTAAACCAATATTTTTAAAACTAAGATAGCTATTTAGAGTAATAATTAAATGGTCGGTTACAGGAGTATTTACAATAAGTCCAACTTGTATTAACTTGTCCGTTATATCTTTGTCTGCATCAGAAGGAGTAAGTTCGCCACTAGGGTGATTATGGCATAGTATAATTTTAACCGCTCGCTTTTGTAACGCTAAACTATATACTTCCATAGGTTCAGCAAGAGTTTGGTTTACTGTGCCTAGGCTTATTAATTCAATAAAAAGAATACGATTATTATTTTCTAAACCAATCACCCAAAAGTGTTCACGGTTTTGATCAATTTTACTTTCACGAAGTAAAATCTTTTGCATGATTCCGTAAATATCGTCTGAGTTTAAGATTTTTATTCTCTCTTCTTGAGTTAATTCAATATCCATAAAAACAAAAATAAGATATTCTAATCTTTGTCTAATAAACTAAAGGATTATTTTTTGTAAACTAAGATTACTTCTATTTCTAGCAGAATACTATTTTCAAATAGAATATCTAATATCATCTTCGTTTTACACTCCTTTTCTTTTTACGCTTTTTCTTTACAGTATCGTTGTCCATTTCTTCAGGAATCTCAGTTGGTAACAAACTACTCAAAGCTTCCATAATATTTACATTAGAAAAGTTTTGAGTTTCTACTATTGGTTCGTTTTCTATGTCTTCTGTAGAGTGTTCTACTGAGTTTTGATTAACGGAAGTTGAGATTGGTGATTTTTCTTCGTTCCAAAGACGCTGAAATACATTTGCAGATACATCTTTACCTAAACGAGAGCCATTAAATACTGTTTTAGAAGTGTGGTCTATAAAACTAATACCGTAAATTCTACCTTCTTTATTTTCTCTAACAAAGGTTGATATTTTATTATCCTGTAAATACTTTTTAAAATCACCTTCGGTCTGATGCTTTTGCATTGCATCACGTACCAATTCACGAACTCGTTTTTGAGGTTTATGAGTGTCAATAAAAGCTTTTGATTTTTTAAACTTTCGATGTAAATCTGTTAAACCAATAGGTGGTGAAAAACGAAAAGATTTAAAAGGATTACTTACTTTTTTACCCAAGCTATCCGTAGCAAAATAAACTAACCCTCGTTTTTCCTTTCCATTAACAATCCCTCGAACTTCTTGTGCGGTTATATTAAAAAAAGACAATAACGCATTGTATTCACCAAGTGTTTGATATTGATAATTTTCATTAACAAATGAAAGTGCTGAGGTAATTTGTTGTTTTAAATTATCTTGCTTTGCATTTACTTTTTGTATTGGAATGTCCTTCTTTTCCGTCTTACCAATTGCTGAGGTAAGTTTAAATTGTTTCTCCAATTTTCGGCAAACCTTCATAGAACGTACTTTTTCAAAACTATCAGAAATACGTTTGCCATATTCATCTACACAAACCGAAACAATATGGATATGCGCACGCTCGATGTCGGTATGTTTAAACACCACATAGGGTTGCTTACCATAACCCATTTCTTGCATATAATTTTCAGCTAATGAGCTAAAGATTTCATCTGAAACTGCATCCTTAGGATTTGGATTTAAGGAAATATGAAGTATAGGTTTTTCGGTACGATTATTAGCAATCAAATAAGGTTCAAAAGAACGCTCTAGTAACGGAATGGTAAATTCTCCAGTTAAAGAATGTATCATTCTATGACAATGAATAATATTTCCTTGGTTTTTTTCAACCTTCTCATAATTGTATAATAACACTCCTTTTAAGTGACTTCCTCTCCCTATTTTTGCGATCATTATTTTTGTTTTTTTGAATTAAATGAATGCTTTTTCATCATTCTAATTCGTTAGTAATACAACTTCCAATTCGTCTTTTTAAAAAATCCTCGACTTTGGAGGGATTTTAAACTCCGTAGGACAAGTTTGTAATGAGAGGCACAAAAGCATTTTTGAGGCACTCATTACACAACTTGCTCTGTTCCGCTGAACAGTTTTCTAATGGATTTTTATGTGGTGATGTAATATCACCATTCTTAGAACTGTTCATTACAAATTAAAAACGAATGAATAATAATAGTACCATGATTATCATAGACAAAACAAGACACCTAAAGCCTTTAGGTACTGCAAAAGGAAATTTCAAAAAAAAGTGCATTTTTTCTTGGTGTATCGCCGTACAGCCGTATAGCCAGCTAAACGGCTATACGCTTAACCGTTTAGTCAACTAACTTTATAATTGCACAGTTAGCTAGTCAACCATCCAAATACCTGTATGACTGGCTGGACAAAAATACCTATAGCTGATTGTACTACTAGCTAATTAACTAGCTAGCTATTTTTTCAGCTAGTCAATCGTACAAGCAGAAATAAGTACAGCTAGCCATATAGCAATACAACTAGTTAGTTAATCAAAAATAATAGCATTCATAAATAAAAAAGAAGTCATCTATTTTTAAATAATTTTAAGGGGTATTGGTTTGACTTTCCATTCATAGCAAAATAAGTGAAGTGGAATTTGTCAAGACTTTTAGGGAATAATTAGGTGTGTTTGCAACGTAGTAAAATACTCGTATTTTCAAGGAAGTAGATACCTTATTATTTTCTAAAACTTGTATAGTCTTTACAAGTTACATAAGGATATGTAGCAGTTCTTTTGAAAGTTTTTGTGTTTGAGCGTACCGATAGTTAAGCGAAAAAAGCAACAACTTTCAAATTAGAACTACTTATATCTTGCTCGTTTTTCGTTGCCCCGAAAAATGATAAAAGCTTCATGTATTACAAATCCCTTAAAATTTAAAAATCTAGTTGTAAAAATCGAGTTCTATTTTAAATAATGATAATAAAATCAGACAAGTAACGACAAATAAAGACGAATTAAAACCTCCATAAATTACATAGTGTCAAAGGCTATAAGTTTATAAAAAGAAGTAAAAAAACGTGCTTCTATTTACAAACCAATGCAACACATTAATAAGGAAGATATAGAACAAGCTACAAAGAGGGTCAAGAAACGATTACCTATTGAAAAAATACGTCAAATTCCTAAGTATAAAAACATATCTCCCAAAGCATATAATCAGCTTGTTAAAAACGCTGAAACCTTTTCTTTACTCATATTAGAAGCTATCAATGTACAAGATCAAAATATTATTTAACATTGATTTTTACACAAAACTTACCAATACATATATCTTTGTTATTGATATTCAACACTTAAAACCATGGATAACTTAACTCTTTTCAAACAATTCGCTCCCAAAGCTCCCAAAAAATTTCAAGAAGGTAATAATGCTGTTATTTATACTCGGGTTTCTTCCAGCGATCAAGAGGATAATACTAGTTTAGCCTCTCAAAAAAAGCATTGTGATTTATATGCGCAAAGACGAAATCTAAATGTTGTTGGATATTTTGGCGGTACATACGAATCTGCAAAAACAGATGATAGAAAAGAGTTTAATCAATTACTAAAGTTTGTAAAACGCTCTAAAAACATCAACTATATCATTGTGTATTCTTACGAACGTTTTTCTCGTTCAGGAATTAATGGAGCATCCATCGCAGAAGAACTACTTAAAAAATATGGTGTGATTACATTAGCCATTACACAAGAACTTGATCCAACTACTCCGTCTGGTTCTTTTCAGCAAAAAATATTTTTCCTCTTCGGACAAATGGATAATGAATTAAGAAGAGATAAGACCGTTACGGGAATGAAAGAGTTACTCTTAAAAGGATATTGGGTTTGGGCTGTTCCTAGAGGATATGAGGACTTAAATAAAGGAAAAGCTACTCAGCGTAAGTTGGTGGTTAATGAAGAAGGGAAACTGCTAAAAAAGGCTTTTGAGTGGAAAGCGTATAGTCAATTACCAAACGTAGAAATTGTAAGGCGTTTAAAAAAGATGGGGATTGATTTATCAGAAAAGCGTTTAAACGATTTATTTTCAAATCCTTTCTATTGTGGGTTAATCACAAGCAAAATGATTCCAGACCAAGTAATTGAAGGAAATCATGAAGCTATGATTTCAAAAGAGCTTTTTTTACAAGTACATAATATTAGAAAAGAAAAACGCATACACGGATTTGTTCATAATAAAGACAATGATAATCTGCCTTTAAAAATTTTCACAAAGTGTGAAAAATGTGGAAAAGGAATGACAGGTTATTTAGTAAAAAAGAAAAATCTTTATTACTACAAATGCCGCACAAAAGGCTGCAAAGTAAATCGTAGCGCCAAAGCAATGCACCAATTGTTTAATAAAGCATTGGATTCTTTTAAAATTGAAAAAGAAGAATTAGAAGTTATCAAAGTGCAACTAGAAGAACAAATGGGAGTATTCTTTAAATCGAAAACAGAGAATGAAAAGATTTTAAAGTCAAATCTAAAAGCTTTAAAGAAGAAATTAGAAAATATAGAAGAGCGATTCGTTGTTGGTGAAATAGATAGACCACTTTATGATAAGTACAGTTCTAAATACAAAAATGAATATTTCGAAATTGAGCAGGAAGTTGAAAAAACAAGCGGATACAGTTCGAACCTCAAAAAAGTAATCAATTTTGTTGCCAAAACATCCACCAATGTGTTGCCGTTGTGGGAATCTTCCACTTTAGAGAATAAAAAGGTTTTTCAGCAAATGCTATTTCCAGACGGAATCTTCTATAATCACGAATTAGACCAAGTTCGAACCACTAGAGTAAATTCGTTTTTCTCGCTAATCCCAGAAATGATAGGTAATATAGGAAATAAAAAAAGCGGAAATTTTATCAATTTTGATAAAATCTCCGCTTTAGTGACCGCGAAGGGATTCGAACCCCCAACCCTCAGAGCCGAAATCTGATATTCTATCCAGTTGAACTACGCAGCCATTACAGGAGTTGTTATACACAACTCCTAATATGTATTATACTAATTTTGCTTTTACAATATTAGAAATCGTTTTTCCATCAGCCTGTCCTGCTAATGCCTTATTCACAATTCCCATAACCTTTCCCATATCTTTCATTCCTTGAGCGCCAATATCTGCTATAGTTGCTACCACGACTTTCTCTATCTCTTCCTCTGTTAAAGCTTCTGGTAAAAATTGTGCTATAATTTCTGCTTCTGCCAATTCTGGAGCGGCCAAGTCTTCTCGATCTTGCTCTAAATATAGCGCAGCACTGTCCTTACGTTGCTTAACTTGCTTTTGTAATATTTTGAGTTCTTGTGCTTCACTTAATTCCGCATCACCACTGGTTTCTGTTTTTACCAATAAAATTGCAGATTTAATAGCTCTTAAAGCCGTAAGTGCTGTTTGGTCTTTTGCTTTCATGGCATCTTTTAAAGCCGCCATAATATCTTGTTGTAAACTCATACTATTTATTATTGTAAGGGCTGCGAAGATAAAAAATAGATTTTGCTCTCTACTAACTCTAGCCCAAAAATTAAAGCACCTTATACGTTTATTTTAATAAAACTACTTTTTTAAAGCTATTCTATGCCTTAACAACATGACTTCTATCCATAAAAGAAGCTTCTAAACGTTGTAATCGAGGGGATAACGTTTTTGCAAATACCAAATACTGACATTTAGAAATACTTTCTGGTATGCGGTTAATTTCGGCAATATACTTTCCATTTTCAGCAAATTCTGCATCTTCTAAAACATAAAGTTTTAATTGACTTAGATCTAAACTATTCATTAAGTACAACTTATTTAAACGCTTAGGTGTTGCGATAAGTATGTCTTGCCCGTAATACACCTCTTCGCGCTGTTGGTCTAAAGTCTGCTCATCGTAAGCGGCATAGATACGTAAGTCTGCACGCTTTGTGAAACGTTCAAATTCAGATTTCAAAGCCATTGCTTGCGCTTTAGTCTCGACAATAATTAAGGCTCTAGGAGCATCACCTAAAGGTTTATATTCTAATTTATGTAAAGTCGCAATAATAATTGCCATGGTTTTGCCACAGCCTTGGTCTCCTATACAGAAAAGATGTGCCCCACTTCTAATTTTAGGTAATACCGCTTTTTGAAACGCATTTGGCGCATCAATAGCGTGCTGTGAAAGTGCGTCTAACAATTCTGGTTTTAACTTTTTAAAAGACATTAGTAATAGTTTATAAAGTGACTGTTTACATTTTACAAGCGAAACTAGGTCTTTCTATCGAGCTACGCAAAGGTCCCCGCTAATGATTAGCTCAAAAACAAAAGCAGCTATTTCTTAAGAGACAGCTGCTTTTAAAATAGTAGTCATTAAAACTAACTACCACATTGGCCATCGTTTCGCCATTGTAATGCTGCTGTTAAGGTGTACAGGCTTCCATTATAAGTGACCTGATCACCTGCACTATAGCTAACACCTCCATTATATGCTGCTACGCCACTGCATTTATCCACAGATTGTTCAACAGCACCACAGGTACCAATCTGATTCCATCTAGAAAAATCTGCTTCATACAAATACCCTCTAAAAGTCACCCTATCCCCTACGCGGTATTGGCGCCCTGACACATATGCGTCTACTCCATCACAAATATCATTTGTATCAGGTGTTGTATCATCTCCTGTCTTCGGATAAACACTGTTGGTACCTTCAATATCTAATGCCGATACCTTTTGTTGCGCCCCTTGATAAGGCTGTCCCGTATTTACATCTACAATAGTAGGAACTCCACGTTGTATGGTAAAGGCATACGGATGGTACATCATTATAGAATTGATATCAAAAGCTTTAGTCGTGAGCAATGCACTAGTTCTAATTTCAAAATTACGTTCTTTACCTGGTTGGATATTATCAAATAATATCGTGACATATTGATCCCTGTCTGCTCGCGATTGTTCGTGTAAATACCCTAAAGTATGCCCTAATTCATGCGCTATAAGGCTCGCAGAAGAATTCGCTCCAAATTTACAGGTGCCTCTAGTCCCAACAACGCCAATAGAAGCACTACCACAAGTGCTACATACATCTGTAGATTCTAATATGGTCACATAGTACGACTCGTTTGTATGTGCTTTAAAAGACACATTCGTTTTGGAAGACCATTCATCCATTGCTTTCTGCAACTCTTCACGCAAACGACTGTTCATAGCGCCAAGCTTATACACAACGACGCCATTAGGCCATTTGGAAGCCTGGCTGGACAACGATAATTTCCCCCCTAAAGTTGTATTTGGTGGTTGGTTTAGTAATGAAACTTGTGGTGTATCAGACAATTGACTTTTATCAAATACCATATCATCAGAGATCAAATTACCATCACCATCTAAGACGCCATAGACAGTTTGTACTCCAAAGTATTTTTTAACGATTTTAGGCGTTGCAGGTTGTTCTGCGGCGGTAGGGTCTTGGTCTATGCCTTCAGTATCACAAGAATGCATAATAAAAATTAGGCACAGCATTAAAATTTGAGTGCCGCGAAATAATGGATTAGTTTTCATTGTTTAGTTGTTTAGTTAAATATTTATAAATTGTCGAATATTAGAAGACACTTGCTAAGCATCAAAATAGCTTTAATTGCTATTTCAGTATGAAACAAGCACATCATAATCCTATTTATATACGTTAACAAACTGCATTTGGATGCGGGCACAACTAAATATGTAAAACCAACAAGAACTTACTAATCTAAAAATCAAATAATTGTATTTAAAAAACATATACACCAACCGGCAAATATAATTTGCAACTCATAAAAACAAATAGCTTCTAGGTTTGCATAAAAAAACGCCAATTCTAAATTTAGAATTGGCGTTTTTTTATATTTAATTTTGAATCTATTACCCTCCAAAATCATCAAAGCGTATATGCTCATCTGGAATACCGAAATCTTCTCCCATCTTTTGAACCGCTTTATTCATTAATGGTGGTCCACAGAAATACAATTCTATATCTTCTGGTGCATCGTGCTTGCTTAAGTAATTGTCGATAACACAATTATGAATAAACCCAACAAATCCATCTCCTGGTGCCTCTATATCTTCTTTTACCTTCCAGTTATCTTCTGGTAATGGTTCAGATAAAGCTAAGAAAAATTTAAAATTAGGGAAGTTTTTCTCTAACTGGTAAAAATGATCTAAATAGAACAACTCACGTTTAGAACGTCCTCCGTACCAATAAGTCACTTTACGTCCAGTTTCTAATGTTTTAAATAAATGGTATAAATGCGAACGCATTGGTGCCATACCTGCACCTCCACCTACATAAAGCATCTCACTATCAGATTCATTGATAAAAAATTCACCATAAGGACCTGATATGGTAACTTTATCACCTGGTTTTTGTGCAAAAATATATGACGATGCTACACCTGGATTTACATCCATCCAACCATTCTTAGAACGGTCCCAAGGTGGCGTTGCAATACGTACATTTAACATGATCTCACGACCTTCTGCAGGGTAAGATGCCATTGAATACGCACGCTCTACCGTTTCAGAATTTTTCATCACTAAAGGCCAAAGTCCAAATTTATCCCACTCTGCTTGAAATTTATCTGGTGTTTCATGCTCTTCAGGATGTGCTGTGATGTCTATATCTGCATATTTAATCTCACATTCAGGAATTTCAATTTGAATATACCCTCCTGCTTTATAGCCCATATCTTCTGGAATCTCAACTACAAATTCTTTGATAAAAGACGCTACATTGTAATTACGAACTACAGTAGCTTCCCATTTTTTAATACCAAATACCTCTTCTGGAATAGTGATATCCATGTCTTGTTTTACTTTTACCTGACAAGACAAACGTGCGCCATGTTGTAATTCTTTCCTAGAAAAGTGTGGTGTTTCTGTTGGTAAAGCTTCACCACCACCTGATAAAACATGACACTCACATTGAATACATGTTCCACCTCCACCACAAGCTGATGGTAAAAATATTTTCTGAGCACCTAAAGTCGATAATAAACTACCTCCTGAAGCGACTTCAATTTCTCTTTCACCATTAATCGTAATTTTTACGGGGCCTGATGGTGATAATTTTTGTTTTACAAAAAGCAATAGACTCACAAGTAGTAACGTAATAAGTAAAAACGCTACTACTGTAGTTATAACGATCCCTGTTGTTCCTGCTGCTAAAATCATATTATTCTACTATTTTAGTGTTATCTGCTAATTCTTTAGCAGCTTCAGTTTCAATACTCTCAACCTCTATAGCGGTTTCTTTTGCTGGTTTCTTTTCTTCTTCTCCACCAGTTAACATACCTCCAAAACTTAAGAATCCTATACCCATAAGCCCTGTAATGATAAACGTAATCCCTAAACCTCTTAAAGGCGCTGGCACATTACTATATCTAATTTTTTCACGTATAGCAGCAATCGCTAAAATTGCTAAAAACCAACCAATACCTGAACCAATACCATAATTAAATGCCAGTCCTAAAGTTTCGATTTCTCTAGATTGCATGAATAAAGATCCTCCTAAGATGGCACAGTTTACAGCGATAAGCGGTAAAAATATACCCAAGGAATTGTATAATGATGGTGAAAATTTCTCTACTACTATTTCTACCAATTGTACCATAGTTGCTATGGTAGCAATAAACATGATAAATGAAAGGAAACTCAAATCGTAGTCTTCATACCCTTCACCCAACCAAGACAATGCGCCTGGTTGTAATAAATACTGATCTAATAACCAGTTTAATGGTACTGTAATGGCTAATACAAATATAACAGCTGCTCCTAAGCCGACAGCTGTGGCCACTTTTTTAGATACAGCTAAGTAAGAGCACATTCCTAAGAATACTGCAAATACCATGTTATCTATAAAGATTGATTTAAAAAATAATTCTAAATGTTCCATATGTTTAAGTTTTAGTTGAAGCCTTGTTTTTAATTAAGGCTATAAACTGTATAACTATTTTGTTTAATCTTCGATTAATGCTTTGTTTCTACTACGCTGTACCCAGATAATTAAACCTACAACTATTAAGGCCATTGGAGGCATCAACATAAAACCATTATTTTCATAACCTATAGCATATAATCCTGTTTTCTCAATAGGATCTCCAAGTACTGGGATACCAAATAATGTTCCCGATCCTAATAACTCTCTAAAGAAACCTACTATTAGTAAAATCACAGCATAGCCTACTGCATTTCCAATACCGTCTAAGAAAGAACGCCATGGCCCATTTCCTAAGGCAAAGGCCTCAAAACGTCCCATAATGATACAGTTTGTAATGATAAGTCCAACAAATACAGATAATGTTTTACTTAACTCATACTGAAAAGCTTTAAGCACTTGATCTACAATAATTACTAAGGCTGCTACTACGATTAACTGCACTATAATTCTAATTTTAGAAGGTATAATGTTACGCATTAAAGAGATGACAACATTACCTATTCCTAAAACAAATAGCACCGCGATTCCCATAACTAGAGAAGCTTTTAATTCTGCCGTGATTGCTAAAGCAGAACAGATCCCTAATACTTGTATTGTAATTGGGTTATTATCTGCTAACGGGTCAGTAATTAACTTTACGTCTTTTTTTGAAAGTAATCCCATGTTGTTATAATGTTTTAAAATAAGGTAAATACAATTTTAAATCTTTCTTGATCATAGCAGTGACACCATCTCCTGTTATTGTTGCTCCTGCTAAGGCATCCACTTCATAATCATCTTTAATTTCATTTTTAGGATCCGCATTACCTTTTGCAACAGTAATACCCTTAAATGCTCCTGCTTCAGTTAATAAGCGTTCGCCATAAAAATCATCCATAAAATAACGCTGCTTGATATTAGCGCCCAATCCTGGAGTTTCCCCTTTATGGTCAAAATAAGCACCTTGTACAATCATATCCTTATCTAAAGCCACATACCCCCAAATAGCATCCCATAAACCTTTTCCTCTAATTGGTGCTATATAAAATGTTTTACCATCTTTTTCACCAATAAATAGCGGCAAACGTCTCGTTCCTCCATTTTTAGCTTTAGCTTGTTCTTTTTTAACGTCTATAAGGTAAGCTTCTTTATCTTCTTTAGCAACGCCATTTTCTATAACGATTTGTTTCTTGATATATTTTGAAAATACACCTGCAACTTCGTTAGCTGGTATAAAAGCGATATCGCCAGAGCCTTCATTATTATTTACGCCCATGGCATACAAAATATTTTGCTGCTTTTCCTTACGCTCATTCTCTTCAATATTTGGTTTTAAAGAAGAGGCTGTAAACGCTAATAACGATCCTACAACTAATACCATCGCTACCGCGAAAATAATTGTGTACGAGTTTTTATCTGTATTAACTGCCATAATTATGCTGTTTTAACTTTTAAACGTTTCATTCTTTTCTTTACATTACCTTGTACCACGTAGTGGTCTATAGTAGGTGCAAACACATTCATTAATAAAATGGCTAAAAACACCCCTTCTGGATAAGCAGGGTTAAATACGCGAATCATTATAGAGATAAATCCTATTAAGAAACCGTAAATCCATTTCCCTTTATTGGTCTGTGAAGCCGTAACGGGATCGGTTGCCATATAAACAGCACCAAATAAGATACTACCAATAATTAAATGTTGCCAGAAAGGTACACTCATTAAACCGTAAAATTTACTTGAACTTCCTATCCAACCTGCATCTACAACACCATTAAAAATTAAGCCCATAACCAAAGCACCTAGTAACGTAGAAAGAATAATTCTCCAACTGCCTACTTTAGTAAAAATCAAAAACAATGCGCCAATGATGATTAAAAACTTTGAAGTTTCACCAACAGAACCTGGTATTAAACCCCAAAACATATCCCAATAATCGTAAGCTACAGTATTGTTCTGCGCATAAGATCCTAAAATCGTTTCTCCAGAAATTGCATCTAAATTTTGCCCTGCTGCAATAGCTTTATCTCTTGCTACAGCACCGTGTACCCAAACTTTATCTCCAGACATCCATGTTGGATATGCAAAGAATAAAAAAGCTCTTATCGTTAAAGCAGGATTAAGAATATTCATTCCTGTACCTCCAAAAACTTCTTTACCTATAACGACACCAAATATAACAGCTACAGACAACATCCATAAAGGAATATCTACTGGTACAATAAGAGGCACTAACATCCCTGTTACCAAATACCCCTCTTCAACTTCGTGTCCTTTAATAACTGCGAATAAAAACTCTACAGCTAAACCTACGCCATAAGACACGATGACCAACGGTAATACTTGTCCTAATCCTACTATAAAGTTATCTAGCGTCCAAAACGAAGCGCCTAAAAACCCATTAGCTGAAGCTATTTCACCTAGTGCTAAATAATGCTGATAACCTGCATTAAACATTCCAAAAATAAGACATGGCACAAGCGCCATAATTACCGTATTCATGGTACGTTTTAAATCGTCTGCTGCCTTAATGTGCGTCCCACCATGTGTGGTCTCGTTAGGCAAGTATAAGAAGGTATGTAAGGCGTTAAAGGCTGGTGCCATTTTTTTACCTTCATACTTCTTTTTTATATCATGTAATTTTTCTTTTAAACCCATCTTGTAATATTTTTCATTTCGTTTTTCAATGAATAACTTATAAACGTTTCATTTTCAAAAATGAATGATTATCCTATTTCTTTAAGCATTAAGTCTAAACCTTCTCTTATAATTTTTTGATGTGGTTGTTTAGAAACACATACAAATTCTGTCAATGCGAAATCTTCTGGCGCTACTTCATACATACCAAGCGCTTCCATTTCGTCTAAATCTTTATACATACAAGCCTTTAAAATCTGCATTGGAAAGATATCTAATGGAAATACTTCCTCATACGTTCCCGTAATTACAAAAGCACGATGCTCTCCATTAGTGTTTGTATTAAGATCAAACTTCTTCTTAGGGGTTAACCATGAGAATGTTAAAGCTCTAGAGGTAGATACCTTATTAAATATAGGTTTGTTCCATCCAAAAAATTCGTAATCGTCTCCTTCTGGAATCACAGAAATGACATTGCTGTAATAATCTAAGAATCCGTCTGGTTTCACCTCCTTACCAGACAAAACATTACCTGATATGACACGAGCGTTACTTCCTTTCTCTATGCCTTTGTCATAAATCATAGTAGCCAATTCGCTTCCTAATTTTGTAACAAAATAACGAGGTGCTTTTACCTGAGAGCCTACTAAAGCTACAATACGCTCTGCATTAAAACGTCCTGTTAAAAGAAGTTCTCCAATAATCACTAAATCTTGAGCATTTACCGTCCAAACAACTTCACCCTTATTTACGGGGTCTACCTTATTAATAAGTGTTCCAACATTTCCTGAAGGGTGTGGTCCAGAAACCTTATGCAAGGTAATCCCTGATAATCCTGCTAACGAAGAGTTTGCATTTTTACCAACAGACACATGCACGTTGCCATCTGTTAATTTACCTAAAGCAGATACTGCGGCTTGAAGCTCGGCTTCTTTTCCTTGTAATGTAAAATCTAGATCGGCAGCTAACGGTGCACTGGCATAACCAGAGATAAAAATACCCTTAGGCTCTTGGTCTGGATTTGCAATAACATCGTAAGGTCTTTGCTTTACAAAAGGCCAGCATCCAGAGGCTAGTAAATGAGCTTTAATGCTATTTGCATCGGCACCATCTACATTAAACTTACCATGTTCTTGGTAAACCTGTGTTTTCTCTGCTTGAATTTTGAGTTCTAAGATTTTACGTTTTGCACCACGATTAATTTCTACAATCTCTCCTGAAACAGGAGAAACAAATTTTAAATCTTCATTGGACTTATCGTGAAAAACAGCTTCACCTGCTTTTACTTTAGCGCCAGCTTTAAGAATTAATTTAGGAATAACGCCGTGGAAATCTTCCGGTCTTAACACATAAAAGTTACTCAAAACTGCCTTTTCAGTGGTTTGTTCTGCTTCACCCTTAAGATTAATGTCTAGACCTTTTTTAATGCGAATGTCGTTTGACATATTTTTTGTCTTTATTTAGAATTATGTTGTCTAAAAATCGGTGCAAAAATACGAATTAAATAATAAATCCGTTCTTGAAATAAACAGCGAGCATTTTATTTATACAGGTTCTAAATAACACGACGCGCTGAGGCATAGATTTTGATTATATTTACAAAAAAAGAACCCTTATGCGCTTTTGCTATTTATTTATAGTCTTATGTTTTACAGGTATACAACTTCAAGCTCAAGTGGAAGAAGTAAACCCTCCCGACTACATAAAAACCATCACTTTTAGAAGCGTCAGCAGTGCCTTAGGTGAACTGCCTATTTTAAAATTAGGAGAAACCTTTTACCTAGAATTTGATGCGCTTGTGGATGATGAACCAGACTTCTACTACAAAATAGAACATTACAATTACGACTGGACCGAATCTGCTCTGGTAAGAACAGAATTCTTACTGGGTGTCGATAATTTTAGAATTCAAGACTACCGCAATTCCTTCAATACCTTTCAAATGTATTCGCATTATAAACTGGCGATACCTAATGAACAAACCCGAGGTTTAACAGTCTCTGGAAATTATATCATTTCGGTATTTGACGACGACGACACCCTTGTCTTTTCAAGAAAATTAATGATTTATGAAGACATTCTTGTACCCGGTATTGCTATAAGACGTTCTAGAGACGTTAAAACCATCAATGAAATGCAAACTGTAGATATTGAGATTGCTACAAACTCTCAAATTAACAATCCGCAACAAACCATAAAAGCCCTTATCATTCAAAACAGAAACCTCAATACGGCATTATCAAATATAAAACCGCAATATACCATTGGCAATAAACTTATATACCGCTACGTCAATGAAACTGCCTTTTATGGAGGTAATGAATATTTGTTTTTTGAAACTAAAGACGTAAGAGCTGCAACCAATGGCGTTCAATCGATCACACTCGAAGACATATACCATAGTTACCTTTTTACCGATGGCACAAGACGTCATTTGCCTTATACCTATAACCCCGATATTAACGGGCAATTCAAAATCACAGCCATCGACAGGGACGATGTTACTATTGAAGCCGATTATGTTCAAGTACATTTTGCATTACAACATCCAGAACTTTCTAACGGAGAACAGATGTATATTTATGGCAATTTTAACAACTATGCTTTAGCGCCTTACAATAAATTAAACTATAATGCTGAGCGTGGCATCTACGAAACGAACTTTAGCCTCAAACAAGGTTTTTACAACTATAAATATGTTGTTTTAAATGCAGACTACACTCTAGATGAAGGACGTATAAGTGGTAATTTTTGGCAAACTGAAAACAATTATAAAGTGTTGGTCTATTACAGAGATTTGGGAGCTAGATTCGATAGAATTGTTGGTTTCAATGAAGTTTCTTCTACAAATATTACGAATTAACATGCTTTTAATACTTTTTTACAAAGTCTATTTTTTAAATTTTATTAAATTTGTAGAATAACCCTATCATACATTCGCATATCGAAATGGTGCAACAAGTTACAAAAGGTATTAAAATTTCTGTAGAGACGAACTTTGAAGGTGCGTTTTTCAGAAATTACAAAATACAATACGCCTTTGGTTATACCATTACCATAGAAAACCAAAGTAAAGATGCTGTGCAACTCTATGCCAGACATTGGGAAATATTAGATGCCCTTAACAAAACAGAAACCGTTTCTGGTGAAGGCGTTGTGGGTAAAAAGCCTGTTTTAAAACCAGGGGAACAGCATACTTACAGTTCAGGTTGTATTCTTACGTCTCCGTTTGGTGCTATGAAAGGCTTCTATTATATGGTAAACTTCACCACTACCGAAAAATTTCACGTAAACATTCCTGCATTCAAACTTAACGCGCCTTTTGCCATTAACTAGTCGTGGTTCATTTCTATTTTTTCTATTATTTATAACCTTTGGCTAATTGAAACCAACACGCTTAGCAACACCGTTTCTGTATAAATACTTTTAAAGATCTAGTTAGAGCTCCCTGCAAGATCTGGTTTTTTTATACCTTTACGCCATGGAGAATCAAACACAAATATTCGGCATTAGAGCCATAATAGAAGCGATACATGCAGGAGAAACCATAGATAAAGTTTTTTTGCAAAAAGGCCTTAAAGGCGATCTTTTTACAGAATTGGAAACTGTGCTTAGAAAAAAAGCGATCAATTCTTCTTACGTTCCTGTTGAAAAGTTAAACAGGCTAACGTCAAAGAACCATCAAGGTGCCGTTGCTCAAATATCACCAGTGGCGTTTCACGATATGGAAACTGTAGTTTTAGACGCTATTGCTTCTGAAAAACCACCCCTATTCTTATTATTAGACCAATTAAGTGATGTTAGAAACTTTGGTGCAATTATTAGAACTGCAGAATGTACAGGTGTCGATGCCATCATTATACAAAAAAAAGGCGGCGCTCCTATAAATGGCGATACCATAAAAACCAGTGCTGGTGCAGTATTTAAAGTTCCTATTTGTAAAGTAGACCACATAAAAGATGCTGTGTTCTACATGCAAGCTTCAGGCATAAAAGTTATTGCTGCCACAGAAAAAACGAACAACACTTTATTTAACGTCTCTTTTACAGATCCTTGCGCTATCATTATGGGATCTGAAGGAAGAGGCATCAACCCTTCTACTTTAAAAGTTGTCGATGACAAAGCTAAACTTCCCCTTTTAGGGTCGATTGAATCTTTAAACGTATCTGTAGCCTGTGGTGCTTTCCTGTATGAAGCCGTAAGACAACGTCTTAAATAAAATTAAAATCATTTTATTTCTTAAAAGTTGAGATATAGCGATATCTCAACTTTTTAAGAAACAATTGCACTTTAAAAATTTCTTGAATAACTCACATTTTTAATTTTGAGTTTCGTTGTTTTTTTGTTGTTTGCTCTATAAGCTCCATAACGAACACGCATCGTTTGGTCTGTACGAGAGTGTGTTTTAGCACCTTTATCCACACCGTTAAAATAGATTCTATTAAAGGCTTTAGATTTAGAGTTCCATCCTGTAATAATTTTTAAGGTAAAATCCGAATTTCTATTCGCTTTACCCAACAACTTTTCGCTACGCCCTCCAGGATCAGAAGGTTTACATTGCGGACAATTAACATCTTCCCTGTAAATATGAACTTCTTTACCCACTGAATATGCTTTTACTAAGTAAATTGGTCCAAAATGATTCTTAACCCCATTCGTTTTTGAATGCGCTTGAGCAATATACGTCCCTCCTGGACTTACACTTTCAATATTATAGGTAGCTTGAAACGTAGATTTTCTATTCTTCCCCTTATTCATCAACTTATACTCACGTTCAATACGCACCGAGTTCTTATCTGTTGACTGTCCACCTGTAATTTTGTAGACTTTATAGCTACCACTAGAGGTCTCATTAGTATTTTTACTTCTATCATCTAATTTTCCCTTACCTTCAGTTGTAGTTTTCTCTGTAAGGGTGCCCTGTACAATTTCAATTGTATGCGCTCCCTCTAAGTCATTTTCAGGAGTTTCATCTTTAGAACATGAAAAAACACTAATAGGAATAGCAAGGCATATCACCGATGTTTTTAAAATTGATAGTTTTACATTTGTTTTCATAATAATATTTAGTTTAGTTGAGTTCTAAAGATAAAATACTACGTCCTGAAAACAATCCTGTTCTATGCTGTACAGCATGATCTCATTTTATTCAACCACCAATCTCTATACACCTAATTATAAGCACTTAACAAAAATAACAGTTTTAAAAAGAAAGTTTAATCCTATGCAATACAAGACAATACCTCTATTTATTTGCATTTTACCCTCTCTAAAATTTACGAAAAAACAACTTTAATACTAACTTTTGTTTTCAATAAAAAAATATGAAATTAACACACATGACTTTAATTCTTACTACAAAAGTGTTTATTTTATTTCGTTTTCTTTTTTATAAATATAATTAACTCTGTAGTGCTCGTCTTCTAAAAACACGTCATATTGATCATCCGGCAAGGTTTCAATAAAATTTCCATCTTCATCAAAATGTTTTAAAAACGGATCATCCTCTTCATTGTAATTATCTTGCTCCCAAACATACTTTTTAGGTTTTGCGATATGTTGTCTAAATAGTAATGCAAATACCAATCCCGTAATTAACCCCGACAGATGGCCTTCCCAAGACACCCCTTCTTGTATGGGTAGCGTGTACCAAATCATACTACCATATAAAAACACGACCAAAAGTGAGAGTGCAATAAGCCGATAGTGCTTTGCTAGAACACCTTTAAAAAAAGTAAAACTAACCAAAACATAGATCAAACCACTTGCCCCTATATGATAAGAGTGCCTACCAATACACCATGTTAAAAATCCAGAAGTCAATACCCCCCAAAACAATACTTTCCAGGCAATAGGTTTATAGAAATAAAATAACGCTGCTGATAATACAAGCAAAGGCAGGCTATTATGATACAAATGCTGTAAATCACCATGCAAAAACGGACTAAATAGCACACCTTTCAAACCGCTTAACGATTGCGGATAAATACCGAATTTTGATAATTTAAAACCAAAACGCACTTCAAACCAAAACACAATCCAAATGATTAAAACAAATAATACAGGATAAGCGATAACTCCTGTACTGTATTCGAAATGTCGTTTCTGTCTCATACTATTAAAGATAACAATTACTTAGCCAATGGCTTAACCTGTGATACATTGTCAGGTTAAATCTATTGATCGCCTATTTCTCTATTTAGTCGTAAGACATAATGCCAGAAAACACATTAATGTTTTTTTTCTTAGACAGCGTCTATCTTAAAGAAATTCACTTAATTTTACAAGCATGAATACCAATCAGCCACTTGCAGAACGTTTAAGACCTAAAGACCTAAAAGACTACGTTAGTCAAACACATTTGGTTGGAGCAGATGGAGCGCTAACCCAACAGTTAAAACATGGGCTTATAGCATCCATGATATTTTGGGGGCCTCCAGGCACAGGAAAAACAACCCTAGCACATATCATTTCAGCAACATCAGGACGCCCTTTTTACACGTTAAGTGCCATTAATTCTGGAGTTGCAGCTATTCGAGAGGTTATCGATAAGGCCAAACAAAGCGGCGGTTTGTTTACCACTAAAAACCCTATTCTGTTTATAGATGAAATTCATCGTTTTAGCAAATCACAACAAGACTCATTACTACAAGCTGTAGAAAAAGGCTGGATTACTTTAATTGGTGCTACGACTGAAAACCCTAGCTTCGAAGTTATTCCAGCACTACTATCCCGCTGTCAAGTATATATTTTAAATGCATTTTCTAAAACAGACTTAGAACAACTTCTCGAGAGAGCGCTAACTCAAGATAGCATTTTATCTAAAAAGAACATCGTCTTAAAAGAAACCAATGCGCTATTACGCCTATCTGGTGGTGATGCTAGGAAACTTCTAAATATTTTTGAACTCATTATAAACTCCAGTGTTGAAGAACATCTCGAAATTACAGATGAATTTGTTTTAAATAAGATCCAAAACAACACGGTTAGATACGATAAAACAGGAGAACAACACTATGATATTATTTCAGCTTTCATAAAATCTATTAGAGGTAGCGATCCTAATGGTGCGGTCTACTGGCTCGCTAGAATGATTGAAGGCGGAGAAGATGTGAAGTTTATTGCACGTAGACTTTTAATTTCTGCCAGCGAAGATATAGGAAATGCCAACCCTACTGCCTTAGTAATCGCTAATAATACATTTCAAGCGGTTACCACCATTGGATATCCCGAGGCTAGAATTACGCTAAGCCAATGTGCTACTTATTTGGCTTGTTCTCCTAAGAGCAACGCCGCTTATAAAGCTATTGGAGAAGCCCAGCAATTGGTCAAGCAAACTGGTGATCTACCAGTGCCATTAGAATTACGAAATGCACCTACTAAATTAATGAAAGAATTGGGTTATGGCGACAATTATAAATATGCCCATAATTATACAAACAACTTCGCCAACCAAGAATTTTTACCAAAAACCATTGAAGGCACTAAGTTATATGACCCTGGAAACAATTCTAGAGAAGACGAACAACGTCGCTTTTTGCAAACACGTTGGAAGCACAAGTACGACTATTAAAATTAAACACGCTCTAAAACTTCACGTTTAATACATCTTGTTTTAAAACATCTCCACTGTAATATTCGATGACCCAGACCGCTCCGTTTTTATAAACAATAGCCGATTTTCCTTCTACTACAAAAACAGCGTTCAAATGTGTTTTCTTTATTCTATAAACAACTTTAGGGCTGCTATCTACCAATTGAAACCCATTTGTTATAGCTTGTGCATAAAGCACATCCTTTCCTTGAGCTGAGCCCTCGTTAACATCTGTTTTTACATCTGTAACAGTAGTATTTACGTTCTGTTTTAGCGTCACAAGTTCTTGTTTTAACTTTTCAAGTTCTTCATCTTTAGACGCTAACACATCTGTAGTTTTCTCTAAAACAGCGTCTTCCTTAGCTGGCTTATAGGTGTAAGCTATCGTTTTTAATGAAGAAAAGGCGTCCCTTAAAGCTAGGTTATAAGCAGTCTTATATTCTTTTTCTCTACTCTCTCCCACTTTAGATGTATACACTACTTTATCATTACAATCTTTTAGTTTTAAAGTAAGCTTAGTGTTAAATAAATTTTTATCCTTAAACACATTAGATCGCAATGCCAAACACCTATTCAATTTAAGATCTAAAGGGTATTCCGCACCTTCCATTAGCGTTGTGAACCCATGTTTATTAAATAAAAATTGCCCTAACTCATTTAAGCGGTATTGATTTTCTGTCTTTAAAAAATCAAATTTCTTAGGTACTATAATATATTTGTAGGCATTTAAATTCTGCTGCGCATAGGTATTTGCGATTACAAACAGTCCAAAAAAGAAAACTACTAACTTATTTATCATTTCTAAAAACGTAATTGAATCCTAATTGTAAAGATACACTTTGGGAATCATATATGTTTCTATATTGTAATAAATTATCGGTTAAAAGGTACATGTTAAAACCTCCTAAGTTGGCAGATACTCCCAATCCTATATTGCTAAACGAATACGAATCTACTGTATACGTGGCTTTCATGCTTAAACTGCTAAGGAGTCGTCTATAGTAATACGCCGTTAAGGCCAGTTGTGGCCCTCTAGACCTCGCTATAGCATATAATTGCCCGCCTATTCTATTTAAATACCCCCCATCTTCTGACGTACAGTTACAATCTTCTAATTTTTGCTTTCCAAAAGCATAGTTTAATGAGGTATTTAGTTTCACAGGTCTTAATTTCGTATATTTTGTTTGGGTCGTATCCACTTCAAAAAGATCCTCAAATTCCTCTTCGATATTACTCCAAAATTGATCGGCAGACTGCGGATTTGTTTCGCCTATAAAAAAAGGATCTACGCCTTCGAAAACAAAATCACCTTTAACTTCATAATTTTCTACATCTTTAGTATGTGAGATAAATCCAAAGTCCAACAAACTAGCATCAACGTACCACTGCGAATCTATTTGATATGTAAATCCTAAATCGACACCTAATCCTAAATTACCACCTAACAATACACGTTTGCGAAGCGTATTTGCCACATCTTCTTCCGATAAATTTGCGATACCAGACGATTGCACTTCTAAGTCCAAATTAAACGTTTGTCTTAGAATGTTGGTGTCGCCATTTTCAGTGATAAATTGCCCATCGTTTCGTGTTGAATTTATATTAGCAATACTAGAATATAATTTCCCTCTAATACCATACGTTATTTTATCATTATGCCGTTTGTTATAGCCTACATGAAACACAGAGAGTACTTCTGCACTAAAGTTAACTTGATTTAATCGAAATGGCCTATTTATATTAGGGGCATTACCTTCTAGCCCCAACAATGCGAGGTCCCTAGGAAAGTAACTAATAACGTCTGTCTCTTGGTAAAGTCCAAAACTAATATATTGGTTTTTGTTGTATTCTGGACCAAATGCAAAACCACCTGAAAATAATTCTAGTTGCTGCGTTGCAGTAAAAAAATCTTTAGGTTTTAAGTTGTCAACCACATTTCTTAATTTCACATTAAAATCGTTACCATCATCTGCAAAAAGATCAAAAGCAGATACTCCCGATGCGCCTGCATTTACATGTAAATGCGATAAAAATGGTATACCAAAATACCCTTTATGACTTACTTTTGCACCTGGGTTAGCCAATAACGCTTGGGGGATTTCTGTAAAACCATACAATAACTGTTTGTTTTGAGAAAAACAAACACTGACAAGCAATAACATCGTATATAAAAATAGTCTTTGCATTAGTTGGTATCTATCATTAATGAAAAAATAGCTGAAGATTTCACATCAATACGTCCTGGAGCATCTTCTTCTATAGTTTCGCCTCCTAACAGCATGAGATCAAACTCTAAACTTGTGGACTGTTTTACCCGTTCTAAAGCTTCGTCTTCATAGGTTTGCACAAAATTTGTAATCCTATTTTGGTTATTTGGGGATGCTGGAACCTCAACGATAAATACCTCTAAAGCCGTGCCTTCTTCATCCACAAAAGTAATATCAAGACGAAACGCCCTGTTTATAGAATTTTCAATATCAAAAACAAAATCGGCCTTTATAAGACTTTCTTCTACAAATTCATCATTAAAAAAAGAGATTTCAATAAAATCACTAACGGAAAAATCCTCATTATTTTGGGTTATGAATTCTGGTGCAGGTGCTTCAAAAAAAACCAAACTAGTCTCTACAACTGGAAAAAGTTCTAAATCTTCACTTTGAGAAAAATCTACGGGTTCGGTACAATTGTAACATAGCATTGCAATACCACTTAAATATGCAATTATGGTATATTTCAGTTTTATCATACTATTAAAACGGGGTTTTCGACTTTTCTATTGTTTCTAATTATTAGTTTCAAAGGGCATTGCATTGAATGCAACTTGTTTTTAAGCCATTTAAAAACATATATAACACGGTCATACTTTAAAGTTATGCCTCTATTAAATGCTTTAAAACACATCTTATAGAGACTCAAAAAACATGATACATATTTAAATAGATAGTCAAAAGTAATTAAATAATCGACATACACCATATATAATCGATAAAATACACCGCAATGAAAGAATTAACCTATAATATAAGTGTTTTGAAATCATAAAAACGAACCAGATAACCCATTGCTATTCAAAGCATAAAGCCATCTATAAAACCTAAAAACTATTAAGGAACAAAGAACACCTGTAACCGACTGGCGAGTTCCTTTATTAGGTATTGAAAGCTAATGTAGGCCCTTAGATGCCTAAACTGTTTTCGCATCCGTAGATTTTAATATAATATTGAAAAGGTCCTTAAATCCTTTCCACTTTTCCTCATTTGAAAAAGTATAATTGTGAAACACAGGAACAAAAATACCATCTACCATTTTCACCTGATGTATTAACGCTTTTAAGACTGCTTTTTTATCTAATAGCGATGTCGTTTTAAGTAGACTCGCATCCATCATATGGTATGGACAAATTTTTAGAGGCGTCTGTACCTCATAATCTAGATCATAAAATAAAAAAGGAGTACAAGAACCCGCTCTAAAACCAACATGGTCAGAATAGCCCATAGTATAATCTTCATAAATCTCTAGTTGTACAAGGTTACGGTAGGACACTGGTAAATTAACTTTAGAAAATGAAAATCGAGACATCCGCAAAGCCGTATTGATGACGTCTTCCATCTTTAGTTTTTCCTTTTTTAGAACGTCTATGTCTTTAACTGAAAAATAAGATGCTTTTAATCCAATCTTACAATAATCTGCCAGGTGTTTTATAAGCGCCACATATTTACGTTTGTTGATCGTAATGCTTTTATCAAAAGTAGAATAAGATCCCGTTAAGAAGAAAACTAAAAATTTAGATCGCGTTTGCTTTTGTTTATTAATAATATATTTAAACGTGTCATAAGGATCATGTTTTAAACCAAAGAGTACAATATACCTTGTATATAAGCCTTTAAATCGAAATCGCAATAAATCTTTAAGCGTTCCTCCTAGAGAACGAATTACTCCTTTTAACCTATAATTATAAGGCGAAGGGATATCTATTATAGGTTGTATAGTATAGCTTCTGCTTTGAAATTCAAATTCTGGAAATTGCAACTCTAAGGCCTTCTTAAACTTGTAAGCCCAAATATCTACAACAGGCTGATGCAAAAACCCCTCTTTAAAAGCTAGACTTTCTGTAGCGATACACCTGCCAAATTCGTCTTTTACTTGCGGTAAGTATTCTTCGTAACGTGATAACATGTAGAAGGAGGCAGCAAAAATATCAAAAGGTATGGCACTTTTATCGCCATTGTAAAAAAAACATTTGGTATGTTCCCACGTTTGGACATTAATTTCTAAATCGGAAAGCCCTTGTTCAAATAATAGTGTAGTGCTCTTTATAAAAAATTCACTACCAAGCTGCTGTTTCGTATAAGACATTTTTATACTGTCGTGAGCTATAAAAACTTCTATTTTTGTGGTAAAATCTACTTTTAATCCTAAAACTCGCGTGCATATATGTTTAAACACATACTTAAGTCTTGGTGTTATTTTATGGGTGTATACGAGTAACATGGTTTTACAAATTCTAAGTTTAAAACCCTTAAAACACAAGAACGTATTTTACGGCTTTTACAACAGCGCTTCATCTGCAAAACTAAAATAGGCTTTTTCGGTAATTATAACATGATCTAAGACTTTAATATCTAAACTAATTGCTGCAACCTCTAATTTTTTTGTGATTTTCTTATCGGCTTCACTCGGTTTTAAAGCCCCTGAAGGATGGTTATGAACTAATATCAAGCCTGTTGCACTTACCTCTAGCGCATTTTTAAGCACCAAACGTACATCTACTAAAGTTCCTGTAATACCACCTTTACTAAGTTGGCTTTTATGAATTACTTTGTTCGAGTTATTTAAGTAAACAATCCAAAACTCTTCATGATCTAATTCACCAATAATGGGCTGCATTAATTCATAAACAGAACAACTTGATATAATTTTCTTTTGCCGCAAAGCATCTTCACCTCGACGTCTACGTCCTAATTCTAATGCTGCCGCAATGGTAATTGCTTTGGCCTCTCCTATTCCTTTAAATAGCATTAATTGTTTTATAGAAAGCTTTCCTAGTGCGCTCAAATTATTATCGACACTATTCAAAATGCGTTTGCTTAAGGCTACAGCACTCTCATCCCTATTACCAGATCCTATTAAAATAGCGATCAACTCAGAATCGCTTAACATCGACCTGCCTTTATAAAGTAATTTTTCTCTTGGCTGGTCATCTTGGTTCCAATCTTTTATCGGAAAAGACATTGTTTTTTCTTTCATAAAATAAAGATAATTATTACATATATAATTATCCCATTTTAAATAGTATATTTATTCACAGCCGCTCATTGACACCACAAGCTTATCAGTACAAAAAGACAAAGCATCCCTAACCCACTCAAAACCAACACAAAAAACCTTAATAGTAGTACACATGCATGACAATTCTAATTTTACAACGAAATACGCTCTAATTTACAGCAATTGTATCAGGCCCGTTTAAAAAATTCATTACTTTTAGTACACCCAATTTAATTATAGAGATGCACATTCAATCTACCAACATTGCAACACCGAAAACCTTCACTTGGTTAGAAAAAAAGATCACTACTGGTATTTACAAAACACCAACACCAAAGCCTATTTATCTAGGAAAAGAAGGCATTAAGGGAGATCACATTGCAGATAAAACAGTTCATGGTGGTGTACATAAAGCCTGTTACTTGTTTTCTACAGACCATTACCCTTATTGGAAACAATTATATCCACAACTGGAATGGAATTGGGGTATGTTTGGTGAAAACTTAACCGTAAATGGCATGAATGAATTACAGATTAAAGTAGGGGATATTTATAAAATAGGTGAAGCCTTAGTACAAGTCACGCAACCCAGAGAACCTTGTTTTAAATTTGGGGTTAAATTTGGCTCTCAAAATGTTTTAAAGCAATTCATACAACACGGCTTTTCGGGGACCTATGTTAAAATTTTAGAAGAAGGTTTTGTGACCACCAACACGAACGTTATTCTTGTAGATCGGTTGGATAAAAGCTTAAGTGTAAAGCAACTTTTTGAGCTCTTCTTTTCTAAAGAAAAAAATCCTGAATGGTTAGATATAGCCCTTAATTGCCCTGTTCTATCAGAGCAGTTTAAAAGCACCATCTAAACCATGTTATTTACAATGCGATGGCTTATTTCGTTAAACACTAGGTTACCAAAGTAGCAAAAAACGATCCCGTTTTTAAAGATGTTCCTTCATTATACGATAAACTGCGAAACCGTATCAAAATCTAAACCGCCGTAATTTCCAGAACTCATTAATAACAACGCCTTGTTTTCAAAATTTTGACGCTTTAAAAACGCCTTAAAATCTTCTGGATCTGTATAAATAATTAAGTCATCACGTTGAAAAGCATTCGCAATTTGTTCATGGCTAACCGCTTTCAATTTCTTTATCTCTACAGCATCGGGCGAATAAAACACTACAGCTATATCTGCGGCATTAAGAGCGCCTTTGTACTCTTTTAAAAATGCTGCATTTAAACTGCTATAAGTATGCAACTCTAAACAAGCCACCAATGTCTTATTTTGGTATTGTGCTTTCACAGCTTTGGTCGTTGCTTCTACTTTACTAGGCGAATGGGCAAAGTCTTTATACGCAACACTCGTTTTACCTTCAGCTATTTTTTCTAAACGTTTACTAGCACCTTTAAATGTCGCTATAGCCTCGTAAAAATCGTCTTCATCAATCCCCATATGTTGGCAAATCCATTTTGCACCTGCCAAATTATTAAGATTGTGCTTTCCAAAAATTTCAATCGGCAAATCGCCTTCAGGTGTTTCTAACAGCGTTTGGCCATACTCTACCTTATAAACAGGCGTTTCATAAGGTAATTTTCGTATGGTATTCGTACTCGCTTCTACAACACGCTGCACTTCTGGATCTTCACTATTGTAATTAATACTACCACCAGACACAATAGAATTTACAAAAATACGGAACTGCTCTACATAGTTTTCATAAGTAGGAAATACATTAATATGATCCCAAGCGATACCACTTAACAAGGCTATATTAGGCTTATACAAATGAAATTTAGGTCTTCTATCTATCGGAGAACTTAAATATTCATCACCTTCTAAAACTATAAAATCATTATCCTCAGTCAACTTCACCATAATATCAAACCCTTCTAATTGGGCGCCCACCATGTAATCGACATCTCTATCATGGTAATGCATAACATGTAAAATCATTGAAGTAATTGTGGTTTTTCCATGACTACCACCAATAACAACCCGTGTTTTATGCTTGGCCTGTTCAAATAAAAATTCAGGATAGCTGTATATCTTAAGCCCTAACTCTTGTGCTTTTAACAACTCTGGATTATCTGCCTTGGCATGCATTCCTAAAACAATAGCATCTAAATCTGTTGTAATCTTTTCAGGGTACCACCCAAAAGCTTCGGGCAATAACCCTTTTAAGGCCAATCGCGATTTCGAAGGATCAAAAATAGTATCATCACTTCCTGTAACTTGATATCCTTTTTCGTGTAATGCCAATGCCAAATTGTGCATTGCAGCACCGCCTATAGCTATAAAATGTACGTTCATAAAACAAATATCAACTTATCAAGTTAAAGTTCAAAACACAAAAGAGATTATATCTTGATTTTTTATCTTTAAAGCATTCAAAAGATAGGGCAGACCTCAACGATAGCATTTCTATTAAAGCTCTAAAATTTTCGCTTTTAAAGTTCTAAAAGGCTTTCGTTTTGGGAGTGCTGTGATGGCAATATCAATATATTTCAAAGCTTCTGCTTTACGGCTTTGGTGGGCATATATTTGTGCTAATCTATAATGCGCCCAGGCTTTAGGCACACCATCTTCTGCCGAATAATTATCGAGATACGTCATTAAACACCGTTCCCCCTTTTGAAGCTCAATATTATACTCTGCCGCCACCTTACCTATTTGGTAATGTAATGCATTCCGTTTATGCTTTTGCTGCGTTTGCTCTATATTCTGAATCGCTTTTTCGGGTTCCTTTTCGTTAATATAAAGTGTTGTTAATTTTGAAAAGCAAGTTAAAGATCCGCCTTCTTGAATCGCTTTCTTATAATAAGTCTCTGCTAACTCTGGTTCATCATCATATTCATAAATATAACCTTTGGCTAAATAACCGTCCACTTTAGAAAGACGCTCCAACTCTTCGGCATAGGCCATAGATTTAGATTGACTGCCTCCCAAAATCCCTGGTAATTGCATATAAAATTCTACTAATGCCCAACGCGCAGGAATATGTGTTTTATCTAAAGTTGCCGCTTTTGTAAATGCGGTCTTAATACCACCAATAAGGCCAATGGCTTTCAATTTATTCTCTAAGGCTTTCATTCCCAATACGCCCCCTTGTTTATAATGATAATCTGCAACATTAGGCTTTAGCGCAACCAATTTCTCATAATACGTTAAGGCCTCATCCCATTTCTTTTCATGTCCCAAAGCATCCCCCATTAATTCTATAGCCTGCAAGTTATCTGGAGAGGTTTTAAGTGCCTCTTTTAAAATGATTTTAGCATCTTCAAATTGCTTTTGTTTAAATAACAATGGAACTTCGTCTAAACGCGCTTGTGACCAACACAACAACGGACAAGCTAATAAAAACATCAGGTATCTCATAAATTTAAGGCGTTTCACTTCTCATATAGGCGTCTTACTTTTAAACGCCAAAATCATAAAGTGTATTCAAAAATAAAATTTTTAATGTGTTTTGTTTTCTGATTAAGATAATCTTAAGATTTTTATAGTGCTGAAGAACACACTTTCTTGTAAAATAAGTAACTTCACTCATTAAACGAACCTATCGACACATTTATTCTTTTTTGGAACACCTTTTGAAAGTAAATGCGTTGAAACAAAAAATCTTCAAAATGAATCCAGCACTATTAAGACCATTATTTTTACCGCTTATGATTCTATTATTCTCTTCTTTACTAAACGCACAAAATAACACTTACGATAGCTTATGGAAGTCTGTGACGTCTCTAGAAAAAGAAGGATTGCCACAATCAGCTTTAAAAGTTGTAGAACGTATTACAACAAAAGCTCTAAAGGCTAAAGATGATTCTCAATACATCAAATCACTTTTATTTAAAAGTAAATACACACTAACATTAGAAGAAGACGCGCAACTTAAAATTATAAACGATTTTAAATTAGAAATCGCACAACGTGAATTTCCTAGTAAAAACATATTAGAAAGCCTTCTTGCTAACCTCTATTGGCAGTATTTCAAACAAAACAAGTGGAAATTCTACAACCGCACAAAAACCGAAATAAAAGCAGATGCCGAAGATTTTAGAACTTGGGATCTACAAACCTTATTCTACGAAATACACCTGCACCATCAAAACGCATTACAGAATGGTCTGCTCTTACAACTAGAACCTCTAGAAAAATACGATAGCTTATTACAGACCCAACAAAACTCTAAACGTTACCGTCCCACCTTATACGACTTCTTAAATCACAACGCCTTAGAGTTTTATAAAACAACAGAGACACATATCACAAAACCTGCCTATACGTTTGAAATAGACCAGCCTAATTTTATAGCGCCAGCTGCAACATTTTCCAAATTAAACATCACCTCTAAAGACACAATAGCGTTACAGTTACACGCCTTAAAAATTTACAAAAACCTTATTCATTTCCATTTAAAAGACAGCACCCCTTCTGCTCTGGTTGACATCAACATTCAGCGTTTAAAATTTGTGAAAACACATGCTACATTTAGCGCTAAAGACACCTTGTTTTTAAACAGTTTAAAAACCGAAAAAAAACAACATCCTCATACTGCAGCTGGTGCTTTATACGATTTTGAAATAGCGCGCATCTATTACAACCAAAGCAAGCACTACATCCCTTTACAAAATGAAACCTCACGTTGGAAAGCCAAAGAGGCTTTAGACCTCTGTAAAGCCGTAATTGCTAAACATCCTAAAAGCACTGCTGCTAAGCACTGCACGCTTCTCTCTTCTGAAATCACATCTAAAACTCTTGAAATAACGACAGAATCTACACTGCCTATACAACAAGAAGCACGTCTTTTGGTACGCTATAAAAATAGAGACAGCCTTACTTTTAAAGCTTACAAGCTTTCCCATTCGCAATTTAAAAAGTTTCAAATAACATACCGCAATGAAGAAAAATGGGCCTATATTCAAAAACTTAACGCGGTACGTTCTTGGAAAACAGTATTAAAGAATGAAGCCGATTATCAAACGCATTCTACAGAAGTTATACTGCCTAAGCTTAACAATGGTCGTTATATTATAGTAGCCACCTCAACAGCGCCCAACGCCTCTAATTTTGCTTTTGCACATGTTCAAATAAGTGACATTGCCGTCTTAGAGCACGACAGCCCTACTTACAAAACATTTCAATGTGTGAGCCGAAATGATGGCAGTCCAATTAGTGATGCTAAAGTAGAGCTGTCTTATACCAAATGGAACTCAAAACAGCCCACATACAAAAATATAACGACAAACCAACTAGGAGATATTCAATTAAAAAAAACACCTAAAAGCCGTAAAAATACTATCAATTTAAAAATAACGCACAACAACACCATTTCCTATTTTGGAGCGTATTACCTCAATCAACGTTATAATAAAACACCTCAAAAAACAAATTACACGGCTTTTATATTTACAGATAGAAGCCTATACAGACCTGGACAAACATTACATTTTAAGGCTATAGCGATTGAAAAGAACGAGACCTCTTCTCTACCTCTAGACCAACGCACCGTTGTCGCCACCTTACACAATACTAACGGAGAAACAGTTGAAACTTTAAACTTAAAAACAAACACCTACGGCGCTGTATCTGGAACATTTACAATTCCCCTTAGCGGTTTAAATGGGCAATACCACATTACAGTTGCCGCTAACACCCTAAATTTAAGGAACAATCATTACATCTCTGTTGAAGATTATAAACGTCCAAAGTTTGAGACCAAATTCAAACCCGTTACAAGCACCTATAGGGTTAACGATACAATAACTACCAAAGGCTATGCCTTAGCCTATGCAGGAAGCCCTATCACCAATGCTAAAGTGGCATACCGTGTACATCGAAAAGTACAGTATCCACATTGGTATTTTTGGTACCGCCCTTATTTCAATCAGGAATCAACACAAGACATCACCCATGGCAGTACCACTACAGACGCTCAGGGAAACTTCGCTATAAATTTTAAAGCCTTACCAGCTAAAAATGTAGACAAAACAGGTCTTCCTATATTTAAATATGAAGTTACAGCAGATGTTACCGACCTTAATGGCGAAACCCGAAGCAGTACCCAACACATTAATGTAGGCTATCATAGTATAACGGCAGCATTAAACATTGCCCCTCGTTTAGATAAAACGAAAAAAGACCATACGCTCTCTATACAAACAACAAATTTAAATGGCGAATTTACGGCAGCCAAAGGACGCCTTAAAATATACAAGCTACAAGCACCTCAAACTGTTTTACGTAAGCGTCCTTGGCCTGCACCAGACTACCAAACGTTTTCTAAAGCACAATTTAAAACCTTATTTCCGCACGATGCCTATACCAACGAAGACACACCAGACCATTGGAAAAAAGGTACTTTAATGCTAGACGTTCCATTCAATACTGAAACAACGAAAACACTAAAGCTAAACAAACTAAAGAAATGGGCCTCGGGCTATTACATCATCACCTTAGACGCCAAAGATGCATTTGGTCAATGGGTTAAGGATGAAATTAAAACAATACTCTTTAGTCCTAAAGACAACACACTTGCAGATCAACAACTGTTTCATAGCACTACAGATAAAACATCCTACAAAACAGGAGATAATGCTAAAATTACCATCGCTTCTGCCGCGACTCCCCTAGCAGTAACCCTTACTGTTGAAAAAGACAAAACAGTCATTTCAAAACAAATTATAACTTTAAACAACACTAAAAAAACCATTACAGTTCCAGTAACTAAAGCCGATTTAGGTGGATTTACGGTGCATTATAGTTTTGTTGCCTTTAACAGTTTCCAATCGGGCACCATACCTATCGCTGTACCTTACCCTAAATCGAACCTACACATTGAAACGCTAACATTTAGAGACAAATTACAACCTGGAACAGACGAAACGTGGACATTCAAAATTAAAGGGCCTTATGGCGATAAAGTAAGTGCAGAACTATTAGCCAGTATGTATGATGCGTCCTTAGACCAATTTAAACCGCAGCAATGGGCCTTTTCTCCACGCTATAAACCCAACTATAACACCTACAGTTCTACCACAGCACATCGCAGTTTTGGCACGACTAATTTCACACGCTTTTACCGCAAAGATTATGTCAATTACCCGCAACGCTACTACGACCAATTCAATTGGTTTGGCTTACATTCTAATACCTCGCATTTCGTTAATAGTCTAAGCAGAAAACTATCTGGAGTTGGTATAGCCAACCGTCGTTCAAAAAGACAAGCACCACAAGTTTTAGCAGAAAGTCTAGAAGATAGCGCTATTGGAGCATCTGAATTAGCACCCCTTGGTATTGCTAGCGCTTCGCCTAAAGATGTCCCCACAACGCTTCCTAAGCTTTCTCAAAAAGACGCCTTAGCCGAACCAAACCTCAGCACCATACAAACGCGTACCAACCTAAAAGAAACCGCTTTTTTCTTTCCGCATTTAAATACCGATGCAAATGGCCATGTTAGCTTTAGTTTTAAAACCCCAGAAGCACTTACCCAATGGAAACTCCAAATGTTAGCACATACAAAAACTTTAGAAAGTACCACAAGTCGTCTAACCACTGTAACGCAAAAAGAGGTAATGGTAATCCCCAATGCCCCTCGATTTCTACGAGCAGGAGATACCATTAGCATAAGCACCAAAATTGTAAATCTTACAGATAAAACTCTAAATGGGCACGCCAAATTAATATTAACTGATGCCATTTCTGGGAAAGCAATTACGCCAGAAAGGATGCATACAACCCCATCGACAACAGCATTTACTGTAACCCCTATTGGCAATACACAAGTTTCGTGGCAGTTGTATATCCCTGAAGATTTACAAGCCGTGCAGTATAAAATTGTAGCACAATCTGGCGCTTATAGTGATGGAGAACAAAACACACTTCCTGTACTCACCAATCGCATGTTGGTTACAGAAACCTTACCCATGTGGGTAAATAATAATAGCACTAAAACGTTTACTTTAAACTCCTTAAAAACAAACAGTTCAACCACTTTAAAACATCATAAATTAACCTTAGAAGTCACTTCTAACCCCGCATGGTACGCCATACAAGCATTGCCCTATTTAATGGAGTATCCTTACGACTGTAACGAACAGACCTTTTCTAAATTTTATGCCAATGCCCTAGCACAACATGTGGCCAATACCAATCCTAAAATAAAAGCGGTTTTTCAACAATGGCGCTCCTCGGATGCGTTAATAGCACAACTCGAAAAAAATCCAGAACTTAAATCTATACTTATTGAAGAAACCCCATGGCTGCGTGATGCACAACATGAAACCGAACAAAAGAAACGAATTGCCTTATTATTCGATTTGAATAAAATGAGATACGAAGCACAAACGGCACTTCGCAAATTAGAGAGCAACCAAATGCCTTCTGGAGCATGGTCTTGGTTTAAAGGCGGTCGTGATAACCGCTATATCACACAGCACATTATAGCCGGCTTCGGTCATTTAAAACAATTAGGCATTTCCAATGCAAATGAAAACGTTTCGCAACGCCTCATTAAAAAGGCGCTATATTACCTCGACCAAGAGTTTATAAAAACCTATAAAGCTTTAACAAAATACAATGCCAATGTAGATCTTAATAAAGACCACCTAAGCTATATACAATGGCATTATCTTTATACGCGAAGTTTTTTCCCTAATGTAAAACGCTCCAAACAAGTTGAGGAAATCACTACTTATTACCAAACACAAATACAAAAGTACTGGCTAAAGCGTAGTTTATATGCTAAAGGTATGATGGCGCTTATAGCGCATCGTGCTAAAGACCAAAACACAGCATCTAAAATCTTAAACTCTTTAAAAGAAACCAGCATCACATCTGAAGAATTAGGCATGTACTGGAAAAGCAACACCAATTCATGGTACTGGCACCAAGCACCTATAGAAACTCAAGCTTTATTGATAGAAGCCTTTGCGGAAGCAGGCACAACCATTCAAAGTGAAATTCAAAATAACGCTAGCATCGATAATCTTAAAATTTGGTTGTTAAAGCACAAACAGACCAACCGCTGGAAGACCACTAAAGCCACCAGTGAAGCCATTTATGCTTTACTACTTCAAGGCAGTGATTGGTTGGACCTAAACGAAACTGTCGCAGTCTCTATTGGAGGTAAAGCCCTAAGCCCTGAACGACAGAACGCCGTTAAAGTTGAAGCCGGAACAGGCTATTACAAAACCAGTTGGAAAGCCTCTGAAATAACGCCTGAAATGGGAACGGTACAACTTTCTAAAACAGGGAAAGGCATTGCTTGGGGCAGCCTCTACTGGCAGTACTTTGAGAACTTAGACCATATAGGCAGCGCCAAAACCCCTTTACAATTAAAGAAAAAACTCTTTCTAAAAAAGAATTCAGATTATGGTGAAGTGCTTTCCGAAATTACAAAAACAACACCTTTACATATCGGCGATCTTGTTCGGGTACGTATAGAACTACGAAACGATAGACCTATGGAGTTTGTACACATGAAAGACATGAGAGCTGCAGGATTAGAACCTGTAAATGTACACTCACGCTACAAATGGCAAGATGGCTTAGGTTATTATGAAAGTACAAAAGATGCTGCTACCCATTTTTTCTTTGACAATTTACCTAAAGGCATCTTTATTTTTGAATACGATTTACGGGTTAATAATGCAGGTCGTATGAGTAATGGTATCACGACGATACAAAGCATGTATGCACCAGAATTTAGCAGTCATAGTGAAGGGGTTCGCGTTGTGGTAAACTAAGCCTGTGTTAGCTATACTGTGAATTAACGACTAAAACCTTAACAAAGAAAATAGTTCTTTTCCTTTGTGATTAAAATCACAGTATTATGAAATCAAAAATTTTCAAAATTTTAAGATTAATCCTCGGCGTATTTATTATTGTTTTCGGACTTAATAAATTTCTAAATTTCATGCCTGCATTTGAACTTTCGGCAGAAGGCAATGCCTATTTTAGTGCGTTAACAACGTCTAAAACCTTTGTGCTTGTAGGCATTGTAGAAATCCTTGCAGGTATTGCTTTTATTACCAATAAATTTGGTGCTTTATTAGCCCTAATTTTAATGAGTGTTTCTGTAAATGCTGTACTATTTCACATTATACTTGACCCCGCTAGTATTCCTGGTGCATTAGTACTTTTAACCTTGAACATTAGTGTACTTTATAGCTACCGCGATACATACAAAGCACTATTAGCTTAGTAAAAAATTTAAAAAGAGGCTTTTAGTCTCTTTTTAGTATCTTTACAGTTAGTACAAACCCATCTGACTTTGAACATTTTGGATTATAATCGCCATAAAATCTATACATTTTTAAATGTCATGCTATTTGCATGCAGTGTTTTAATATGCAGCGCTTGTAGAAGTGGAAATACAAACATCACATCCAATACTAACGCTCGTCATACATTAAAAATTACAGATAGTACACCTAAAATTATGTTTCTAAATTATGCGATAAAAAAAGCACATAATGGAAAGAAACATGTTACTTTTTTAAGTTCGAAAACAGTAAAAGGCTCATTAAAGCAAGGCTTTAAAAATACAGAAGCCCCCAATACTCCAGAAGACCTTATCTGCACCCAGCGCGATAAACACAAAAACATAATAACACACCAATTTATAGACAACCCCTTAGAACAACGTATAGAATACCTGGATGAAACCAAAGCGTTTAAGAGAGCCCTTATTGCATTAGACAGTAGTAATTTTTCGGTACGCCTACAATTACACCCTAAAACAACGCACATTACCATAGATCATAAAATGATACAACAGCCTTTGGCTTCTATCAAAATTACGGACTTATAATGAGATATTGCTTTTACTTTTTTATTGTTTTAATATGCAGTTCCAACAGTGTTGCTCAAGTTTTCGACGTTGCAACTATTAAATATGCTGGAGATGATTCTAAACGCATCAATCTTGTCATTCTAGGGGACGGATATCAAAGCAGTGAATTAGACAAATTTGTTACAGACGCCACAAATTTTAGCAACGAAATGTTTAGCCAATCGCCCTTTGCAGAGTACAGTAACTATTTTAATGTCTACGCCATAAAAGTGCCCTCTAATGAAAGTGGCGCAGATCATCCTGGGTCTGCCTTAGATGTCTTAGAACCTGATTCTCCTGTAACAGAAGTTGATACTTATTTTAATACAACATTCGACGGTTTTAATTTCCACAGGTTACTCTTCTATGGCATAGACGGCCATAGTGCTAGCCAAAATCTTTTAAAAATAAACGCAGTCTTAGCAGATAATTTTCCCACCTACGACCAAGCGCTTATTCTTGTTAACAGTGATGTTTATGGAGGTAGTGGTGGTACATTTGCTATTTCTTCTTTAGCGCCTAGTGCCAACGAAATCGCACTTCATGAGTTAGGACATTCGCTCTTCGATCTTAAAGATGAATATTACCCTGGCGATCTTAGGTTAAATGAATCTATAAATGCAACTCAAGAGCATGCACCCGATGTTGTAAAATGGAAAAATTGGCTAAATACTAATAATGTAGGGGTGTATCCTTATGGAACTTCTGGTGAAGCAGCAACTTGGTACAGACCTCACCAAAATTGTAAAATGAGGTACTTAGAGCGGCCTTTTTGTAGCGTTTGTAAAGAAGGAATGATTGAAAAAATACACGATTTGGTTCCTGCAATTGAAGACTATTCCCCTAATACACTCACACTAAACAATCCTGTGCTCCCTGTAGCGTTCAACCTTTCTTTAGTATTACCCATACCCAATACTCTAACTACGGTCTGGACACTCAATGGCACCGATTTCGCAACCGACACACCTTCTGTAACACTAACAGATACTAGTATTGAAGAAGGCGAAAATACACTTACAGCTATAGTAACCGACGAAACCGCCATGCTGCGAATAGACGATCATGCCACGATACATATCAACACGGTTTCGTGGCGTATCACAAACTCTACATTACGTATTAATAGTATCGACTCAGAATCGAATACCTACAACATTTCATTATTTCCCAACCCTTCAACTGATCGCTTAAATTTGAAGTTTGAAAGTAAGCGCACCCCAACACTTAGCGTAAAAATCTCTTCTATTGATGGTAAATTAGTGCAAAAAACCACACTTTCTAACTTAAAAAGTAAAGTTATTAACATTAGTAAATTGGCAACAGGCCTCTATAACATTAGCTTTTATGATGGCGTAACATTACTGGCAAGCAGAAAATTTATTAAAAATTAAGGCCCTTTTATTTTGAAGGTGGCATCGTAGGACGCACCTCTATCTTACTTGGCAAGGTTCTAGGATGCATTTCTAAAAGATCTACTACTAATTTGCCCACATCTTCTATTTGAATTTTCCAAGCATCACCCGCGTCTGGCGTGTTATCGTTAAAATGTGTAGACACAGATCCGGGCATAATGGTACTTACTTTTACACCATGCTGTCTTAAATCTAACATTACAGCCTGTGTAAATCCTGTAAGTCCAAATTTACTCGCATTATAAGCTGCGCCTCCAGCAAAAAAATTAGTCCCTGCTAAGCTAGAGATCGTAATAAAATAACCTTTACTCTGTTTTAAAGCGTCGAGACCTGCTTTTATAGTATAAAACACACCCGTTAGATTGGTATCAATCACCGCATGCCAGTCTTCTACTTCTAAATTTTCGATGCTTCCAAATTTACCAAGCCCTGCATTTGCGATAATAATATCCAATTGCCCAAAATCAGCAATTACCTTGGCTACAGCCTCTTGCTGACTTTCATAATCTCTTACGTCTGCCACAATACCTATCGCTTTTGCCGCTGTAGTTGTATTTGCATTTAATTTATCTGCCGCAGCTAGAGCTGAAGCTTTATTGCGACTAGTTAGCGCTACATGTACTCCTTTTTCTAATAAAGCTTGAGCAACACCATAACCTATACCTTTAGAACCTCCTGTAATAAGGGCTACTTTTGTTTCAATTGTTTGCATCTGTTTTTGTTTGTAGTAAATCTACAAAATGTAAGAGACATAACCTGTTTAAGCGTATCAAAAATAGGAGTCATAGGTTCCTAAAAGACCTAACGCAAAATGTTTGCATGATATCGCCTCTTAAATTTGATCGTAGCTTAAAATCTAAACAAGGAATTACAAAGCCGCTTTAAATCTAATACTAAATGTTGACCCTAAGCCAACTTCACTTTCTGCCGAAATTTTACCACCCAGTGCTTCAATTTGCAAACGTGTCATATACAAGCCTAGCCCTTTTGAATCTGGATGTTCATGGAATGTTTTATTAAACCCAAAAAGTGCATTACGGTGTTTTTTCATGTCTATTCCCATGCCATTATCACGAACAGAAAGTACGATACATCCATCTTTAATTACTGTGCTAAAATGCACTTCAGGAGTACGTTCTAGCGCTCTATACTTAAGCGCATTAGTTAACAAGTTTAACATTGCACTTTTTAAATAAACACTTGAATATGTAATTTGAGGCGCATTGGAGAAGTTTGATGTGATTTTTGCCTGAGTTGCTTTTACAGTTCCACTCACCATAACAATTATGGTTTTCAAAATAGCCTCAAATGATAAAACGTCTTCAGTCTTACGGAATTCTTCCTGTATCTTAAGCGCATCCACCAATTCATTTAAAGTAATGTGCATTTCGTTCGCAACTTCCCGTATGTTTGTTACAACCTCCTGTTTATCCTCTGCGTTTACACTTTCATTATAAAAGTCTAATAATGTTTGTAAATTAAAAACGGGAGATCTTAGGTTATGCGATACAATATGCGCAAAATCTGAAAGCTGTTTATTTTTAGTTTCTAAATGCCTATTTAAAATTTCTAATTCTTTTTTCTGACTTAAAATAAGCGCCGTATGCGATTTTAGGGCTTTATTTTTGGACAATAATTCTTTTGATAAATCATCTGCCTTTTGCTTCGCCAACAAGAGTTCTTTTTCGTAACTCTTACGTTGAGAAATATTGAATACAGTTGCCTGCATAAACTTCGCTTCTCCGTCCTTATCATTTACGATAACAGCGTTTACGAGTACAGGAATCTTGTCGTTATTCTTCTTGACAATTTCAAAATTTATTTCAGAAACTTCCCCTTTGTAATACAACTGAGGTAAAAAATGCGTTTCATAATACATTTTATTGCCTAAAGACAGGAAATCAATTAAGCGTTTTTCGCCCATCACTTCAGTTTCCTCATACCCCGTAAAATCTATAAATCGCTGATTGGCCTCTATAATAACCCCTTTAGGAGTTGCTATAAAATAGCCACAAGGCGATAAATTATAAAGTTCTTTATAATCTAACCTATTGTATAATAGTTCTTCTTTTAACTTTTTTAAACTCATTTAAAACACCAAATCTTCTTCCATATAATCTTGTAAGGCAGTAATCGTTTCTTTTGGAGCACTTAAATGCGGACAATGCCCAATCGTATCTAGGATAACAAATTTGCTTCCTTTAATATTTTGATGCACATACTTACCAACCTCAACTCCCGCAATAGCATCTTCTCCACTCTGCACGACTAATGTATTTACGTTCAAACGTTTTAAATCTTCTCTATTATCACTAGAAAATGTGACTCTCGCAAAATGTTTGGCGATATCCGGATTATTTTGGCAAAAACTAGCTTCCAATTCTTCTGCCAACTCTGGCCGATCTGGATGATCCATTATAATTGGCGCCATTACGCTAGACCAACCCAAATAATTAGAATCTAAAGTGTCTAATAATTCTTTTATAGCCTCACTTGAAAAGCCACCAACATACTCCTCCTTATTGATATAGCATGGTGATGGTCCTATTAACACCATTTTTTTAAATAATGACGGTTGTTTTATCCCTGCAAGCACTCCTATCATAGCACTTACGGAATGTCCAACAAAATTAATAGCCTCTAATTTTAAAACGTCGCAAATTTCTAATATATCATTCGCATAGCCCTCTAGAGAACTATACTTGTCGTAAGAATATGCACTTTCATCAGACTTCCCAGAACCTACCAAATCGATTAGAATAATTTTGTATTTCTTTTCAAAAGATGGCACTACAAATCGCCACATACTTTTATCACAACCATACCCATGCACAAACATGATGGTCTCGTTACCGACACCTCTTATCGTTATATTGTTTCTATCAATTATCGCTTTCATAGTAGTCGTTTTTAGTTTCTGTTTGGGTAAACAATGGGGTTACTAATACTAATATATTAATTTATACACCGCAAAAAACAAGCCCTTACAAAACAAATTAAAAGCACCTTCAAGTATGAGACATAAACCTACAAAAACGTATCTTATAACTAAAAAAAAGAGCTTTATGACTCGAAGCAATATTTAAAAAATCTACTAAAACAAAGCAGGATACTTTTTAAACACTTTTTTTACTATTGCATTTAAACGCGCCTCTTTCTGTTCTGGCGTTGCCTTAGGGTTAAGGCCAGATTCGCTTTTTGCCTGCCAAAATAATTGGTTGTTCTTCGCGTCTAGAAATTCAAAAGTGAGGTGTTGTGTCGTTTTTTGTTGTCCGATAGGCAATCCTATAGTAATACCACTCCCCAAATTACCACCTGTACCACCAACGCCCACACCTATAGTTTCGCGCTGTAAATTTTTGTGAGTACTGCTCTTTACATCAATTAAAATAGCTGGTGTATCAGAAATACGAAAGCCCCTAGCATACAATGTAGAATCTATAGCATCTAAAAGGCGTTTTGTATCTAATGTATTTAAGCCTGTTTCCATATCACCAAAATATTGGTAAGTCCTGTATTTTGAAAAATCTACAGTTTGATCGTAATCGTAACTCACATATATAGGTGCACAAGACATTGTTATACTAACGAGAATTACTAACAGTATTGGTTTCATGATATTCCGTTTTTAGGATAAATTTAGTCAAAAATTATTCCACTATAATTTCTCAAACGTAAATACTGTAAAACACTCAGCGCTTAGCTGTTTTTTAGCATCATAAAGCAATACCCCACAACACCCTAAAGCACCTTTAAGTTATACCTCTGAAAATCAAAATCTTTAGAGCATTTCAAAACTATATTAAAGTGCGTTTTTGAACGTATAGTGCCATAATATGACGCTAACAAAACAGTATAAAGTATATTCAATACCATTAAACCCTAAGGGTTTAACATGCCCCAAAGTTTATCCTTAAGTGGCATAATACCCTGTTGCGCTACCGATGAAATAAAAACATAAGGAATAGGCAGTTCGTTGTCCAATTCAATTTTCAATTCGGCTTTAAGCTCGTCATCTAACATATCACACTTAGAAATGGCTATAAAACGTTCTTTATCCAACATTTCAGGGTTGTAACGACGCAATTCATCTAAAAGAATATCGTACTGCTTCTTAATATCCTCTGCATCGGCTGGAATTAAAAATAAAAGTATCGAATTACGCTCTATATGTCTTAAAAAATAATGTCCAAGACCTTTACCTTCTGCAGCACCTTCTATAATACCAGGAATATCTGCCATGACAAACGTTTGGTAATCGCGATACTCTACAATCCCCAAATTTGGTTTTAGGGTGGTAAACTCGTAATCGGCAATCTTAGGTTTTGCCGAAGTAATCACAGACAGCAATGTCGATTTACCTGCATTAGGAAAGCCTACCAAACCAACATCTGCCAGTACTTTAAGTTCCATGGTAATATAGCGCTCCTCCATAGGCAACCCAGGCTGCGCGTAACGTGGTGTTTGATTGGTCGATGACTTAAAATGCCAGTTTCCTAAGCCTCCTTTTCCACCTTGCGCTATAATTTGCTCTTCACCTTCTGTAGTGATTTCAAAGAGGATCGCATTGGTTTCAGTATCACGTATTACAGTACCTAATGGCACATCTACATAAACATCTTCACCATCGGCACCCGTACTTCTACTTTTACTCCCATTAGAGCCATGGCCCGCGCGAAAGTGTTTTTTAAATTTTAAATGAAATAATGTCCATAGGTTTGAATTGCCACGAACAATAATATGACCACCGCGACCACCGTCGCCACCATCTGGACCACCTTTAGTAATGTATTTTTCCCTATGTAAGTGCGTAGACCCTTGTCCACCCTTACCAGAAGCCACATACATCTTTACGTAATCCACAAAATTTCCTTCAGTCATTACTTCAATTTATTGTAGCACTAAAACACCGTGTTTTAATTGCTTTTTTTAACTATTATGTTTTGCTCAACAGCTTAAACGCTATGCATTTACCAACCAAACCTAAAAATTGTAAGGCCTAAAGGCTATCTATCACAGTACTTAAACGCGCAGTAATAGTTTCTATAGATCCCACACCATCAACACCGTGGTATTTATCTTGCGCAGAGAAATAGTCTTTTAATATAGCCGTTTCATCATAGTATACTTTAATCCTATTTCTAATCACAGTTTCATCAGCATCATCTGCTCTACCGCTTGTCTTACCACGCTCTAGTAAACGTTGTACCAATACTTCATCTTCAACTTCTAAAGCAATCATAGCATTAATTTGAGAATCCTTCTCATCCATTAATGCATCTAGAGCTTTAGCTTGTGCATTTGTACGTGGAAAACCATCGAAAATAAAACCATTAGCATCAGCATTTTTTTCAACTTCAGCATTCAACATATCTATGGTTACTTCGTCTGGAACTAAGGCTCCTTTATCAATATAAGATTTAGCCAGTACTCCTAAAGCTGTTTCATTTTTAATATTGTACCTAAAAACGTCTCCTGTAGAGATATGAACAAGGTTATATTTTTCTTTTAAAAAATCAGCTTGAGTCCCTTTTCCTGCACCTGGAGGGCCAAATAATACTAAATTCGTCATGTGTTGTGTGTCTTTAATTTGATATACTTCTGGTAAATTACGTCCTAAATTATTATAGTCTAAGCCATAGCCTACAATAAATCTATTTGGAATCTTTATACCTATATAGTGTAATTTAAAATCTTTTTTATAAGCCTCTGGCTTATGAAATAATGTTGCAATTCGAAGTGCTTTTACAGCTTCATTCTTAAAAATGCGGTGTATCTCTCCTAAAGTATTCCCCGTATCGATAATATCTTCTAAAATAACAACAGTACGGCCTGTTAAATCTTGTGTTAAACCTATTAGACGTTGAATATCTTCACTAGATTTTACACCTTCGTAAGAGGCCAATTTAATAAAAGTCACCTCACAGGGTTTCGGGTACTTCTTTACAAAATCGCTTACAAACATAAACGACCCATTAAGCACGCCTACAAATACAGGGATTTCATCGCCTAAATCGGCAAGGATTTGAGACACCAATGTATCTATTGCAGCTTCAATTTGCTGCGCAGTTATAAATGGTTTAAAATATGTATCGTGAAGTTTTATCACTTTTTTAGCTTTGAAAGGCACAAAGATAATCAATAGATTAAGTATTCCGCATTTTTTGATTTAGGTTTTAGAATCAAATTTCATATTTAAATGTATTTTTGTACTCTTTAAAACGTGTAGACTTTAAAAGCAACTCATGAATTATTTCTCTTCCAATTTTAAATTAGGTATCCTAGGGGGTGGACAATTAGGTAAAATGCTATTGTACAATACCCGCAAGTTTGACATTTACACTTGTATTCTAGACAGTAGTAACGAAGCGCCTTCTAAAATTGCCTGCGACGAGTTCCATTTAGGGGACTTGATGGATTATGATGCTGTTTATAATTTTGGGAAGGGTGTAGATGTACTCACCATTGAAATAGAGAATGTTAATGTTGATGCTTTAGAAGCTCTTGAAAAAGAAGGTAAAACGGTATATCCTAGTTCTAAAACACTACGAACGATCCAAAATAAAGCCACGCAGAAGTTATTCTACCAAGACAACAACCTTCCTACTGCGCCTTTTTCGCGATTCGCTTATCGTTCTGAAATTGAAGACGCCATCATTAACGGGGGGCTAGAATTTCCTTTTGTATGGAAAGCAGCTCAATTTGGCTACGATGGGAATGGTGTGAAAATTGTAAAACAGCTGTCTGATTTAAAGGACTTACCAAAAGGCGAATGTATTGCAGAACGTCTAGTCCCATTTAAAAACGAACTTGCCGTAATTGTAACTCGAAATGCTTCTGGAGCTACCAAGGCATTTCCTGTGGTTGAAATGGAATTCCATCCAGAGGCTAACCAAGTAGAGTACGTGATCTGTCCTGCTAGGGTTTCAGACACTGTAGCACAACGTGCTACTGAGGTCGCTTTAAAAGTCTCTGAAGCATTTAACCACGTAGGCGTATTGGCGGTAGAGATGTTTCAAACCGAAGACGATACCATTTTGATAAATGAAGTCGCTCCAAGACCGCATAACTCTGGGCATCAAACTATAGAAGCCAGTTACACCTCCCAGTTTGAACAGCACTTAAGAGCCATTCTCGATCTGCCTTTGGGACGAACCGATAGTAAAGTTGGCGGTGTTATGGTTAATTTGGTAGGCGCAGAAGGCTATTCTGGGCGTGTTATTTATGAAAACATAGAAAATATTATGACTATGGATGGTGTAACCCCACATATTTATGGTAAAAAAGAAACACGTCCTTTTCGAAAAATGGGACATGTTACCATCGTTAACGAAGATTTAAACGAAGCACGACGCATTGCTGAAGCTGTGAAAAAAAGCATTAAAGTTATTAGCGTATAAAATCTTAAATTTGTAAAAAACTCAAAATCATGAAAATTTCAAAATTGAACATTAAGGAATTTAGACACCTAAAAGATTTAGAGTTTGATTTTACTTACCCTAAAGATTATAAAGATAAAAGCAAAGCTGGAAAACCTTTAGATAAAATTTGTTTTATTGGACAAAGCGCGACTGGCAAAACAGGACTACTTGAATTAATTTATTCTCTAGGAATGAATTCTCTTAAACTTGAGGTTATAGGTCAAGATAGTATTATAGGCTTCAAAGGTTTAAATTATATTAATGGTTTGATTGAATTTTCTTTTAACGATAAATTTTACACTCTCAATAAAGGGGCTATAACTTATAATAACAGGAAATTCAACGGCTCAACTTCTGGAGGAGTGGTAGAATCGTTAATCCCTACAAACCTTAAAAAAAACATTATTTATTTCCAAGCTGATTTAATTTCCAGAAAAAACATAGAACTTTTTGCAAAAAACCCTATAGATTTAATTGAAAGTTTAAATAGTGACGAGAATAAGTTTGATGTTCTTCATGAAAAAGAAGAAAAACACACCTATTTATTTGATGATGATGTAGACACTTCTACGTGGAAATTTCTTTTAGAAGAAATTTTAAACTACAGAAAAAAGTTTACTCAAAAAATGTCTGAACTTATACATAAAGGTTTAATTGCAGATCAAAACAAACTTAATAATGAATTTAGCAAATGGCAAAAAGACAACCCGAATGCACTAAAAGCTTTTGCTGAAAAATTCAATCCTTTACTAAAGAAATTAAATGTGGAGGTTGATTTAGTTAATACAGAATATGCCATCCCTCTAAACAATAAACACACAGGAGAAATCATTCCTATTCAAAGTGCCAGTACAGGAACGAAAGGGCTTTTATTATCATTTTTACCTCTATTTAAATTAGATACTAAGGACGGTATCGTATTAATAGACGAGCCAGAACGTTCACTCTATCCAGACATGCAAATGGATTTAATGGAACATTACTATAATCTGGCTAGAGACGCTCAAATGATTGTAGCTACACATTCTCCTTTTGTTGCAGCGTCTTTCGAACCTGAAGAACGTTTCATTTTATATTTTGATGACACTGGAAATGTAAAAATAAAAAAAGGAACTTCCCCTATTGGGGATGACCCTAATGATTTACTCAAAAATGACTTTAAAATCAATTATTACAATAAATACGGTAAAAAAGCCTATGAATCTTATGTAGAACTTAAAGAAAAAGTTCTGAATGAAACCGATTCAGAAAAGAAAAAAAGCTTAATGTTAGAAATGGTCAAATTGGGTAATACATATAATTTCTAATGCGTAAAGCAATCAAAATAAAAACTTCTAAAATCATAAAGGAGGGTCTAAAATTTAGTCAAGGGGATAATTCCAAGTTATCTAAAATACTGTATGCAGAACAAAAAGGATTCTGTGCATATACAGATGAATACATAGCAAGAACAGACGCTAAAGATATTGAACACTTTAATCCAACTCTAAAAAACACAAATAAAGATAATTACAACAATTGGTTTTTAGTTAAACATCAATGGAACAAAGAGAAATCTTCTAAATGGAAAAACTTCCAACCTGTTTTACACCCTACAGATCCATCCTTTGAAAATAGAATTAGTTTTGACCAAGGTGACTATATTGCTTCCAATCCTAAAGATAGAGAAGCAAAAAACTTAATTAAATTATTGAAATTAGATGATCTTATTCTAGCAGATGAGCGAAAACGATATTTAAAACGTAAAAAAGAGGAAATAGAAAAATTTGGGTGCAGTCCTCAAGTTTTTTTTGAAATTTTGATTAAGTCAGACATTAAACAAATTGCTTATTTAAGAGCAATAAAAGAAAAATTTAAAATTGACATTTGGGATTTAATTCCTTAAAAAAATAATATTATGAGTAAAGTAGGTGTAATTATGGGAAGTAAAAGTGATCTTCCTGTTATGCAAGATGCTATAGACATCTTAAAAGAATTTAATATTGAGGTAGAAGTTGATATTGTATCAGCACACCGCACGCCAGAAAAACTATTCGATTACGGTTCTAAAGCACACACTAAAGGGTTTACAGTAATCGTTGCTGGAGCTGGCGGCGCAGCCCATTTACCAGGTATGGTCGCATCATTATCGCCTTTACCTGTAATTGGAGTTCCTGTAAAAAGCAGCAATTCGATAGATGGCTGGGATTCTGTACTCTCCATTTTACAAATGCCAGGAGGCGTCCCTGTAGCTACAGTTGCTTTAAATGGCGCTAAAAACGCTGGTATACTAGCTGCACAAATTATAGGCGCGCAAGACCCTGCTGTTTTAGCTAAAATTATAGCTTATAAAGAAGGATTAAAAGCAAAGGTTTACGATTCTGCAAAGGGTCTAAACTAAAGAAACCCCGACCAAGGTCGAGGTTTCATTAGCTATTAACAATAATTCTTACGAGTTAAGTAACTCTTCTGAAAAATCAGGTCGAAATTACAAATAAATTCAGTCTCGATCTAATAATATCTCTAAACTTTAACACTTCTAAAGCATAATGGACACTAATATTCTGTTAAACGATTTTAATACACCTTTTAACGTAGCACCTTTTTCAAAAATTAAGGATGAAGATTTTCTTCCTGCCTTTCAAGAAGGCATTAAAGCTGCAAAAGCTGAAATAGATGCCATTACATTAAACACAGCAAAAGCCACTTTTGAAAACACAATAGAGGCTTTAGATTTTTCTGGAGCGCATTTAAACCGCATCTCTAGCATTTTCTTTAACTTGAACTCGGCAGAGACTAATGAAACCATTCAGAAGATTGCCCAAGAGGTATCCCCTCTATTATCTGAATTTAGTAACGACATCACATTAAATGAAGCCCTATTTGAACGTGTTAAAACCGTATACGATCAAAAGGAAACGCTTCAACTTACCGTAGAACAAGCCACCTTATTGGATAAAAAATACAAAGGATTTTCTAGAAACGGCGCTAATTTATCCGATGCAAAAAAAGAACAACTTAGGGCGATCGATAAGCAATTAAGTCAACTCAGTTTAAAGTTTGGCGAAAACATTTTGGCTGAAACCAACGCGTTTGAAATGTTACTTACCGATCCCAAAACATTATCGGGACTCCCTGAAGGTGCCATTGAAGCTGCTAAGCAACTTGCGGAGTCTAAAGGTAAAGACGGCTGGTTATTTACATTAGATTACCCTAGTTACATTCCTTTTATCACTTATGCTGATGATCGTGAATTGCGAAAGAAAATCGCAATTGCCGCTGGTACAAAAGGATTTAAAGGTGACGCTTTAGACAATCAAGACCATGTTTTAAACATTGTAAAACTTAGGCACCAACGCGCCAATTTACTAGGCTATAAAACCCATGCACACTTTGTATTAGAAGAACGTATGGCCGAAACTCCAGATAAAGTACATCAATTTTTGAATGAACTTCTTGAAAAAGCAAAACCTGCTGCCGAAGATGAATTTAAAAATTTAGAAGCGTTTGCAAAAGACTTAGACGGCATCACAACGCTACAAAAATGGGACGGTGCTTATTATGCTGAAAAATTAAAACAGAAACGTTTTGATTTAGACGATGAGCGTTTAAAACCCTATTTTAAGCTAGAAAATGTTATAGACGGCGCTTTCACTATAGCTCATAAATTATTTGGATTAAATTTTGAAGCCATTACCACCATAGACAAGTACCATGACGATGTACGCACTTATAAAGTTACAGACGACGCGGGAAATTATGTCTCTATATTTTATGCCGATTTTTTTCCAAGACCAGGCAAAAGAAATGGCGCATGGATGACGGTATACAAACCACAATACATAAAGGACGGCACTAATAGCAGACCCCATATTTCTATCGTTTGTAATTTCACAAAACCCACAAAAACAAAACCCTCTTTATTAACCTTTAATGAAGTGACCACATTATTTCATGAATTTGGACATGCCCTACATGGTATGCTCGCTAATACGACCTACCCTAGCTTATCGGGCACTAATGTGTACTGGGATTTTGTTGAATTACCGAGTCAAATTTTAGAAAATTGGTGTTATGAGAAAGAAGCTTTAGAGGTATTTGCCACGCATTATGAAACTGGAGAAGTGATTCCTATGGATCTTGTAGAAAAAATAAAAGCCTCTGCTACTTTTCATGAGGGCATGCAAACCTTAAGACAGATCAGTTTTGGGTTGTTAGACATGAGTTGGCATGGCGAGGCTGCACCAGATAAAATCACTTCTGTAAAAACACATGAAGCAAAAGCGTTTAAAAACACAAAACTATATCCTGATGTTGCTGAAAACTGCATGAGCACCGCCTTTTCCCATATTTTTCAAGGCGGCTACTCTTCGGGGTACTACAGTTACAAATGGGCAGAGGTCTTAGATGCCGATGCATTCGAATATTTTAAGACAGAAGGCATTTTTAATCCTACTGTAGCTCATAAATTTAAAACACATGTGCTTAGCCAAGGAGGTACCGAAAATCCTATGACGTTATACAAACGTTTTAGAGGTCAAGCTCCACAACCAGATGCACTATTAAAACGTGCGGGATTATTAAAATAACCCCCTTTTCATCACAAACAGGAATATACGTCTTAATGTAGAAGTACTAATTTAAGACGTATGTTCCTGTTTTACACCTCCTACAAACCCTTAACACGTAAATTCTTGATATTAAAATATTACATATAATTTTAACCACAAAACAGCATATGGCGTAAATGCAATGTGTTAAAGTTATTTAAAAAACGCTCATTTTGTTTAAGTATTTGTTTTTTCAAAAAAACAGACATAAATTCCCTTTTTCTCATATCAAAATAGCTTTAAAAAAACAAAAACACCTCAAAGACAAACATTTAATACTTGTCATATTCGCCATACAACTAACAATTTTGATATTCAAAAACTTCATTTCTATATCGCTTTACCTTAAAATCGATAAACAAAACTATTAAGAAATTCTTTTTTTTTCATTATTTTTGAAGCTTACATAAATATTGAGATGCACTAATGCCCAACCACCAAATTAATCCCAACAAATGGATCGATCTTTATTCCGATTATTTGTTCAACTACACGATCACGCGCGTAAGCGATCGTGAAATAGCACAAGATTTAGTTCAAGAAACGTTTTTAGCAGGTTTAAAATCCATGAAAAACTTTAAAGGTGAAGCCAGCGAACGCACATGGTTAATCTCTATACTAAAACGTAAAATTATAGACCATTACCGTAAAATTAATTCAAACAAAGGTAAAGCCGAAGTTCGAATTAATTATAATGATAGTGAAAGCGAAGGCGATTGGCTAGAGGAACGCGTAGCAGATCCTTTCGATAAAACTGCTGAAGACAGCTTACAAAATAACGAGTTAGGCGATGCTATTCAAAATTGTTTAGGTAAATTGCCCGAGAAACAAGCTGAAGTTTTTAGGATGAAAACAATTTTAGACTATGAAACTGAAGTTATTTGTAATGAATTAGCCATTACAGCGTCTAACCTATGGGTTATTATCCATAGAGCGAGAACCGCAATGGCTGATTGCCTTAAAGAAAATTGGTTTTAATTATGAAAGACAAAAACAAAATCTTTATAGCATGTGACGAGGCTAATCACGTTTGTGATAAGTCACAATATAAAGAAGCCTCCTTATGGGAGATGGTAAAATTAAATGTACACTTATTATACTGTAAAGCCTGTAGGACTTACAGTGCTAACAACGGTAAGTTAACTAAGATGATGAATTCATCTAAAACAGTTGGTGTTAGTGACAATACAGCATTTAGCTTAGATGACGATATTAAAAACGCATTTAAGAGTGACTTTGAAAAGGCTTTGAGAGAGCATAAAGATTAAAGTAAATAGATTAATAGCAACAACCAAACAATAGGTATTCCCTCTACCCAAAAAGAACTGTAATATTTATTTTGCTTCACTCTCGCAAAAACCAAAAGTAATGCGTACATTACAATAGTCGCCTGCAATGCCAGCATGCCTGTAATAGTAGTCGTATTTTTAAAAAAATCTAAAAAGACAATAAGTATAGCCAAGACTATACCTATTGTCTTTGTTTGTTTAACCCCTATTTTTTGAGGTATTGTAGACAAACGTAAGCTATCAAATTTCAAATCACGAATCTCGAAAGGAAGCATTAGAGCGATCACGAAACAGAAGCGCTGCACGCCTAGCAATACCACATCAGTATCGATCGTTACCTTTGCTGCTAACAAAGGCAAACCTACCGTAACACCAGCCCATACAAACGCTATAATATAGACTTTAAGACCACTTATACTTCTTAAATTATGATGCTGATCTATAAAAATAGCTTTAGGCATGAAAGGAATCGCATAAAAAAAAGTCACAATTCCAAAACCTGCAATACCATAGAGTACTTGTAAAGGCAACTGTATCATGTAATAACACATCATTACAAAACTTACCAAAGAAAATACCTGAATAACACGTAGCCATTTAGCCAAACGTCTGTGATGGAACTTGGCCAACCCAAAATATTTTACAAAATTATACCCCGTTATGGTACCATAGAACAAAAAATAAAGCACACTTTCATTATAAGCTAAATTATACTCTATCAAGGTGATATACCCAAAAGCATAAACCGCTAAGCCCACATGAATACTGCTATTTATATAAAAATTTAAAAGTTGCTTCACCATCTTCATTCGGTAAAAATACAAAACTGTTAATAAGAGTTCTAAACGGTTAAAAACTTTCCTTTTACAATAGAAAGCCCGCTCTTTTATTACGTATTTTTGCAAATTATATTTCAAATTACAACTTGATGAATACAAATGCTTTCGCTCTACGTCACATAGGCCCTCGTGAGGAAGAACAAAAACTCATGTTAGACGCTTTAGGTTTAAACCATTTAGATGATTTAATTTATGAAACGATTCCTGATGGTATTCGGTTAAAAAAAGATCTTAGGCTTGAAGCTCCTATGACCGAACATGACTATTTATTACATATTCATGAATTATCTAAAGCTAATAAAGCACGTAAAACCTATATTGGTTTAGGGTATCATCCTACCATCATGCCTGCTGTAATTCAAAGAAATATTTTAGAAAACCCAGGTTGGTATACGGCATACACCCCTTATCAAGCTGAAATCGCTCAAGGACGACTGGAAGCCCTTTTAAATTTCCAAACCATGGTTACAGACTTAACTGGTATGGAAATCGCTAATGCTTCGCTTTTAGACGAAAGTACAGCGGCGGCAGAAGCTATGAACCTATTGTTTGCAGTGAGAAGCAGAGCTCAAAAAAAAGAAGGCATCTCTAAGTTTTTTGTGTCAGACCTAATGCTTCCTCAAACATTGGCATTACTAGAAACCCGAGCCACTCCTATAGGCATAGAACTGGTTATTGGTAAGGCATCTGATTTCGATGCTTCAGAAGACTTTTTTGGAGCCATGTTACAATACCCAGGGAAAGACGGACAAATCACAGATATAAAATCTTTTATAGCATCGGCAAATACTGCTGGCATTAAAGTCGCTGTAGCTGCAGACCTTTTAAGTTTAATAAAACTAGAAGCTCCTGGTACATTTGGAGCCGATGTGGTGGTGGGGACCACACAGCGTTTTGGCATCCCAATGGGTTATGGTGGGCCTCACGCGGCTTACTTTGCGACTAAAAAGACCTATAAACGTGATATTCCTGGTCGTATTATCGGTGTTACCAAAGATGTTGATGGCGGACGCGCTTTACGTATGGCACTACAAACACGTGAACAACATATAAAAAGAGACAAGGCCACATCTAACATTTGTACTGCACAGGTACTCTTAGCGGTAATGGCCGGAATGTATGCTGTATATCACGGCCCTAAAGGCTTAAGCTTTATAGCAAATAAAATACACAACAAAGCCACAACGCTCGCAAATGCTTTAGAACGTTTAGGCTACAAGCAAACCAACACCGCTTTCTTTGATACCCTGCAAATAAAAACAAAAGCAAAACGCATAAAAGCTATTGCAAAGGCCAAAAAAGTCAATCTATGGTATCCTGATAAAAACACCGTAACGATAGCTATTAATGAAACAACCTCTATAAGAGATATCAATTACCTCATCTCTATTTTTGCTGAAGCGGCAGACAAAAAGCCGGTTGTCATTGAAAACATCACGCCTGCACCGCCTATGGCATCGCCATTAAAAAGAACATCGCCTTTCTTAACACAAGCTGTTTTTAATAGCTACCATTCTGAAACAGAATTGATGCGTTATATTAAAACCTTAGAGCGTAAAGATTTAGCGTTAAATCACTCTATGATATCATTAGGCTCTTGTACCATGAAACTTAATGCAGCTTCAGAGATGCTTCCATTAAGCATTTATAAATGGGCTAATATTCACCCTTTTGTTCCTAAAAAACAAGCTGCTGGTTACCTTAGCGTATTAAAGGCTTTGGAAGACCAATTAACAGAAATTACTGGATTTGCGGCTACATCTTTACAACCTAATTCTGGTGCTCAAGGTGAGTTTGCTGGACTTATGGTTATTAAAGCCTACCATGAATCTCGTGGCGATCATCATAGAAACATCTGTCTTATCCCTTCTTCGGCACACGGTACAAACCCTGCCAGTGCTGTTATGGCTGGAATGAAAGTTGTTGTCACAAAATCTACCGCTGAAGGAAATATAGATGTAGACGATCTTCGCGAAAAAGCAGAACTGCACAAGAATGAACTCTCAGCGCTAATGGTGACGTATCCATCAACACATGGTGTTTACGAATCTGCAATAAAAGACATCACAAAAATTATTCATGATAACGGCGGACAAGTTTATATGGATGGCGCTAACATGAATGCACAAGTTGGACTTACCAACCCTGGCCGCATTGGTGCAGATGTATGCCACCTTAATTTACATAAAACATTTGCCATACCACATGGTGGTGGTGGCCCTGGAGTAGGTCCTATTTGCGTTGCCGAACAGTTGGTGCCATTTTTACCTGGTAATCCCGTTATTAAAACAGGAGGAACTTCAGCCATAAGTGCCATATCTGCTGCTCCATTTGGATCTGCATTAGCCTGTTTAATCTCTTATGGTTATATTAAAATGTTAGGTGCTGAAGGCCTAACAGAATCGACTAAAATAGCCATACTAAATGCCAATTATATCAAATACCGCTTAGAAGGGTATTATGACACTTTATATTCTGGAGAAAGAGGACGCGCTGCACACGAAATGATTATCGACTGCCGCCCTTTTAAAGCCAATGGTATTGAAGTTACAGACATTGCAAAACGCTTAATGGATTACGGTTTTCATGCACCTACGGTCTCATTCCCTGTTGCTGGCACAATGATGATAGAACCTACAGAAAGTGAAAGTAAAGCAGAAATTGATCGCTTTTGCGATGCGATGATAGCCATTAAACATGAAATAGATACTGTATCTAAAGAAGACCCTAACAATGTTCTAAAAAATGCACCGCATACTTTAGAAATGCTTACAAGAGACGAATGGTATTTCCCATATTCTCGAGAGAAAGCCGCTTTTCCTCTAGACTACATACGTGCTAATAAGTTTTGGCCTAGTGTAAGACGTGTCGATGATGCCTTTGGCGATAGAAATTTAATGTGTACCTGCACTCCTATAGAAGCCTATGCTGAAGCTTAAAAAACACCGTTTGAACATCGTAAATGAAACCAAAACTGCCTCTGGTATGTTTTAAAACACATTATCTTGCGCAGTGAGGGATTATTAATCTAAAGTCGTTTTACAGTTATGAATATCAAAATTATTGGTACGGGAAGCTATATACCTACGAAAGTTGAAAAAAATGAAAACTTTCATAATCACGAATTTTTAAATGCTGATGGTTCTGCGATTAACGCCCCCAATGAAGTTATTGTAGAAAAATTTAAATCTATAACAGGTATTTCTGAACGCCGCTATGCTAAAAACCATTTAAATTCATCCGATTTAGGTTTTTTTGCCGCTGAAAAAGCCATTGAAGACGCTAAAATAGATCCTGAGACTTTAGATTATATTATTGTTGCACATAACTTTGGGGATATCAAACACAACACCGTACAAAGTGATATGCTGCCCTCTCTCGCTGCTAGAATAAAACACAGTCTACGTATTAAAAACCCCAAATGTATTGCTTACGACTTATTATTTGGATGCCCAGGTTGGGTAGAAGGCATGATACAGGCCAAAGCTTTTATCAACGCAGGTATCGCAAAACGTTGTTTGGTTATTGGTACAGAAACCCTGTCCAGAGTCATTGATAAATACGACAGAGATGCCATGATTTTTTCTGATGGGGCTGGCGCTACTATTATTGAAGCTAGTGACGACGAAGGCGGTATCTTATCTCATGAATCTGCAAGTTATACTTACGACGAAGCTTATTATTTACATTTTGGAAGGTCTAACAACCAATCCATTTCTCAAGATACCCGTTTTATGAAAATGGAAGGGCGAAAAATTTACGAGTTCGCTTTGCTAAATGTCCCTAATGCTATGAAATCTTGTTTAGATAAAAGTGGAATGGCAATTACAGATGTGAAAAAAATATTTATCCATCAAGCTAATGAAAAAATGGATGAAGCCATCTTAAAACGCTTTTATAGATTGTACCGCACAGAGATTCCAGAACATGTTATGCCTATGAGTATTCAAACCTTAGGAAACAGTTCTGTAGCCACCGTGCCTACGCTTTTCGATTTGGTAAAAAACAATAAACTTGAACATCAAGAATTACATAAAGGCGATGTGGTTATTTTTGCAAGTGTAGGTGCAGGCATGCATATTAACGCTATTGTTTATAAGTATTAATATGTACGAACACAGCTATCCTAACAAACGGTTTAAAAATACCATAGCCTTTCTTGAAACGCATATTGCTACTTCTGAAACGATCCTAGATCTTGGAGTTACCAACCCTTTAACCGCAATCATGCAAGACAAAGGATATACGGTTCAAAATACTAAAGGAGAAGACTTAGATTTGAACACGACAACCATAGACAACTCAAAAGCTGATGTTGTAACTGCTTTTGAAATTTTTGAACATTTACTGTCTCCTTTTACGGTTTTAAAGGCTATTAACACCAATAAACTGGTCGCTAGTGTGCCTTTAAAACTTTGGTTTTCTTCTGCCTATCGCAGTAAAACAGACATGCTAGACCGTCATTATCATGAATTTGAAGATTGGCAATTCGATTGGTTATTAGAAAAAGCGGGATGGCAAATTAAAGCAAGAGCCAAATGGACCAATCCAACCAAAAAGATAGGAATTCGTCCTATTTTAAGATGGTTTACACCAAGGTACTATATCATTTATGCTGAAAGAATTTAACTCTTGAAATTCTATATCGTTATACCCGCGCACAATGAAGCTGATGTGATAGAACGCACATTGCAAAGTATAGTGCAACAAACCGTATTACCAACACAAGTTGTGGTTGTAAATGACAACTCTACAGACCATACAGCAGCTATTGCAGAGCGTTTTGCAGCGCAATATCCATTTATAACCTGTATTCATACAACATCCTCTGAAGCACATCTACCAGGCGCCAAAATTATAAATGCGTTTTATAAAGGCTATAACACTTTAGATAAAAATTACGATATCATTTGCAAGTTCGATGCAGACCTCATCTTTCCGCATAACTACCTAGAAACACTGGCCCTTCATTTCAATGCCAATCCGAAATTAGGCATGGCAGCAGGGTTCTGTTACATCGAAAAAAACAACACCTGGGTTTTAGAAAACCTTACGAACAAAGACCATATTCGCGGTGCATTAAAAGCTTATCGTAAAGACTGTTTTGAGCAAATAGGACAATTGAAACGTGCTATGGGTTGGGATACTGTAGACGAACTATTAGCTAAATATTACCAATGGGATGTTTTAACGGACGCTACACTTCATATTAAACACTTAAAACCAACAGGCATCAGTTATAATAAAGCTTCTAAATATATGCAAGGTGCTGCGATGTATAAAATGCGTTATGGTTTTACCATTACTTTAATATCTGCCGGAAAATTGGCTTATAAAAAACGAAACATAAAGCTATTTAAAGACTATATGATGGGCTATTTAAAAGCTGCAAGATCAAAAACTGATTTTTTAGTATCTGCAAAAGAAGGGCAATTTATTAGAGATTTACGTTGGAAAGGGATGCGCCATAAACTCAAACTTTAAAACTATAACTAGTACTGTTAGAAACTCCAGTCCTTATAAGCGCTTGATGCTTCTAGCTTTGTCTCAAGAGCATCCTCTAATTGAGGAAAGAAATCAATTCCTGTTAAGGCCTCAATACGATCTACAGGAACTACAAAGCTGTATAATGGTTTATTAGAATTCTCATGCGGCATTAAAAACCCTAACATCTTAGGGCTTCCAGAATTCATATCAATAATCACTTTATAAAATGCATTAGGCACCGAAACCTGCTCTGTGCCTATGGTTCTCATATCTCCTTTTAAAACACCTCCTGTCACAACATAAACACCATCGTACTTTCGCGCCCAGTAGCGTATCTTTTGCTCTAAAGTATTCCAAATTCCCGCATTAAATTTATGCTCTTGCGGACTAATATTACTCGTTAAAAACGTTTCGTCATGCGCTGCTTTGGTAAAACGTCTATCGCCTGCTGGACAAAGATGCCCCTTGTCGTACCCAGATTTCTTATAATTACGCCAGCTTGCGGCTCCTGTTTTTACCGCCTTATCAATTTCGAAATAAGGCCGTTTATGATGGGTTTGAGAAAGGTGATCTTTTTTAAGTTCATAAGCCACCCACTCTGCTTGTTCATGAGGTTCACTGTACGATAACGAGTACCCTTTATGATGTACAATTTGCCCTGTTGTACTCGTGGGCATAAAAAAGGAGTTTGTCGTGTCCTTTTCGGTTTTACCATCTAATACAAGCTCAGAGGCTTCTTTGTTTTCTAAAATATACTCATAGGTATAAACACCAACCATTATAAGTACTGCTAAGATTGAAAATATACGCTGTTTAGTCATGCTTCAAAATAAATTCTAGAGGTTGCCCTGTAGCAAAGTTCGGGAAACTTATGCCCAATAGCGCTGAAATTGTAGGTGCAATATCTGTAATTTCCGTTTTTTTATAGGTACTACCTTTAGAGATGCCTTTTCCAAAAAATAACAAAGGAACATGCGTATCATAATTCAAGCCACTACCATGCGTAGACCCTTTTTTAGGGTAACTTATATATGCAGGTGTATTTACTAAAAGCACATCTCCTGATCGTTTTTGATGGTAGCCCTTTTGCAAAAGCGCCTCTATACCTTCATTAAAGGCAACAGATGCCATTGTTGTAGCCGTATATGCCTTCGATACTTGTGCATAACTAAGTTGTTCATTTAAAATTGCATTTTGCACCTCTATCATGTTTAACCCTAAAGCTGCCACCTTCTTTCGATTTAAAAAAATCTGATGATTACTTATGTTTTCAACAAGCGCTGTAGTCCCGTAAGTTCTTTTTAAAAAGTCTTGAAATTTTTCTTTTCGAGTTTCTGTATCCAAATAACCCGCAGGGATTTTATGTTTTTTTAAATATGCTGGCACATGGATAGCCCCATGATCGGCAGTCAAAAATACGGTGTACATTCCTTGTCCCACTACGCTATCTAAAGCTTTAAAGAAGCGCTCCAAGTCCTTATCTAAACGCAGATAGGTATCTTGAATTTCTTTTGAATTTACACCAAAATTATGACCGACATAATCTGTACTTGAAAAACTAACTGCGAGTACATCTGTAATATCATCTTTCCCCAAATCTTCAGCTTTTAAAGCTTCTATGGCAAAATCGGTAACGATACTATTACCGAAAGGGCTCTCTTTTAGAATATCAAACCCTCCATTTGTTTTAGCTAATGCCTTGAGATCATAGGGAAATGTAGCTGTTTTTTTTCCTCTATAACCATTTTCAAAAGCATTTAAATCGGCACCACTCTCGGTATAACTTGAAATATCATACAACGTATGCCATGCTTTTAAATACCCTTCTACACGTTTCGAGCTGTTAAATGCGATCACCCATTCTGGTAAAGTCTCCATATAATATGTACTCGACACAAAATGGCCTTCTGCTTTCCCTCTAAACCAATAGGCGGCATTAGCGGCATGTCCTGCTGGTAAAACCGCCCCCCTATCTTTAATTGAAATCCCTATGCTCTTCCCTTTTTGCTGTGTAAACATTCTATTTTCATCGGCAAAGGTTGTGGTTTGCATGCGGTGTGGTGACATACGCTCGGCATTAGATGGCGTCCCCACAGCCACTACAGAGGGATCAGCAGCACAATACACCATTTGCTTTAATCTTTTATCATACCAATTGTTACCAATAATACCGTGGTATTTAGGCGTCGTTCCTGTATATATTGAAGCGTGTCCTGGTCCCGTATACGTTGGGATATAATTAAAATGATTGTTTTTACAATTAAACCCCTCCCGCATCATGCGCTTAAAACCACCTTCGCCATATTTGGTGTAAAACCGTGTGAGGTAATCGTAACGCATTTGATCTACAACAATACCTACGACCAGTTTAGGCCGATCTTGCTGTGCTAGAAGCGTTGCCGTAAATATTATAAAACATAAAAAAGTGGTAACGTGTTTCATGGTGCTTTCCTATTAAATACATGTAATAAAACTCAAAAATACGCATATTACAGCAGCTCTATTTAAAATTAGGGTTAAACTCAAATCGTGTTTTAGTAAATTCCTTTTCTAAAACAAGACTATACCCTTATCATTGAAACCTAATTCTCAAATAGACCAACACATAAGACACCTGTAGCGTACACTTTTTAGAATACTTTGCGCTTATTCAAAATTCTAAGCATATATTTAAAAACCGTCTCTTAGTTTTTTTTAATTTAGCAGAGATAAAGATACTTATGACTTACCTACACAATATAGGCGCTTATTTTTTAATGACGATCGAAATGTTTCGTAAACCCACAAAGTGGTCTGTTATGAAACAACTCGTCCTTAAAGACATTGACGATTTAATTATTGGCTCTCTTGGGATTGCCGCTTTTATTTCATTTTTTGTTGGTGGTGTAATTACCATTCAAACTGCTCTTAATATCGATAATCCCTTAATCCCTGATTATTTAGTAGGTTATGCCACTAGACAATCCATTATATTAGAATTTGCACCCACTTTTATGTCTATCATTATGGCTGGTAAGGTCGGTTCTTTTATCACATCTAGTATTGGTACCATGCGTGTTACCGAACAAATTGATGCTTTAGAGGTTATGGGCATCAATTCTCTAAACTATTTGGTGTTTCCTAAGTTTGCAGCCTTACTCCTCTATCCTTTTGTAATCTCCATAGCGATGTTTTTAGGTATTCTTGGTGGTATGGCGGCCTGTGTTTATGGTGGTTTTAGCACCCTAGAATCTTACATTTACGGTATACAAGACGATTTTGTAGTATTTCATGTGGTATATGCATTTATCAAAACTCTAGTATTTGCCTTTATATTGGCAACAGTGCCCTCGTTTCATGGCTATTACATGAAAGGAGGCGCCTTAGAAGTAGGTAAAGCCAGTACGACCTCTTTTGTATGGACAAGTGTGGTCATTATTGTTATAAATTATTTCCTAACCCAAATGTTATTAAGCTAATGATTGTTGTTGATAATTTACATAAATCTTTCGGAGATACTACCATTTTAAAAGGCATTAATACCACTTTTGAAAAAGGAAAGACCAACTTAATTATTGGGCAAAGTGGTTCTGGTAAAACCGTTTTTTTAAAATGCTTATTAGGGTTGTTCAATTATGAAAAAGGGGCTATTGCTTACGATGGTCAGGTTTTTGCACAACTTTCTGAAGATGAAAAACGTAATATAAGAGCACAAATAGGCATGGTATTTCAAGGCAGTGCGCTTTTTGATTCTATGACTATTGCAGAAAATGTGATGTTTCCTTTAAAGATGTTTACCAAACAGAGTAAAAGCGAAATGAATGATCGTGTAGACGCTGCACTTAACCGTGTTAATTTGATCGATGCCCACCATAAAATGCCAAGTGAAGCTTCTGGTGGGATGCAAAAGCGTGTTGCTATAGCACGTGCTATCGTCAACAATCCGAAGTATTTATTTTGTGATGAACCTAATTCTGGCCTCGACCCTAAAACGTCTATAGTTATAGACAATTTAATTCAAGAGATCACAGACGAATATCAAATGACGACAGTCATCAATTCTCATGATATGAACTCTGTTATGGAAATTGGTGAAAAAATCGTATTTCTAAAGAACGGGTTAAAAGAATGGGAAGGCTCTAATAAAACCATTTTTAAAACCGATAATGAAGCGGTTACAGACTTTGTGTACTCGTCGAACTTGTTTAAAAAAGTACGCCGTATGTATATTGAAGAAAACGAATAAGAGCCGTTTTTTCTTCAGTGCGACCTCAGCGCTAAAAGCTTATCATTTTAAAATAATAAGCTTTGCATTTTGAAAGTGTTGTAGTTATTTTAAAATTAAAATGTCTTTTTCTTTTAATTCTTTAAGCAACCACGTTTTTAAAGCACCCTCACTTTTTTGCTTTAAACTATCGGGTAGGTTTTTATTCCATTGTAATTTTAAAACATTAAGCGTATCTATATTTATAAAATCCTTAGAGGCTAACATTTTAGAATATCCAAAATATTCCAAATCCTTATACCGTACTTTGGCATCCCTTGATAAGTTTGTAAAGGAGACACCGCCTTTAGTACTTTTAGATTCTACCTGCTGATTCAAATTTGTAATGTTGTCTTGTAAGGCTACTATTTGCTTTTGAAGTCCTGCAATGATTTGATCTTTTTGATCTAAATTCTTTATCGCCCTATCATAAGCATCGGCTATTTTATCTATACTTCTATTCTTGTTACCTTTAATTTCTAGATTAAATGTTTTGATCTTATCATAATTCTTAAGTTCATTATTTAAATCTGCTACAGTGGCATCTGAAATCTCACCATTAAAATAGAGCGTTATTTTTTTCTCGGTCCACGAAGGAATTCCTTTTTGTAGCCACAACTCGTGGTTATCTTCGATCTCTTGTTTTATAAAATTATTATAATCGCCCTCTAGGCCACTTTGCTGTATAAACTGTACAAAAGTCCATATAGCAGGCGCCATAACCAATAGGGCTATGAAAGAAGCCAATCGTGCAATACGCTTTCGCTTTTGCGAATTGGCGTATTTTAACATTGGGAAACGTAATATTTTTAAAACCACAAATGTCGCCAGAGCAATAAAAATAGTATTGATTGTAAACAAATACATAGCGCCCCAAAAATGATCTATGTTATGGGCCAATCCATACCCCGCAGTACAAAGAGGTGGCATTAAAGCTGTAGCGATCGCCACACCAAATATTACAGAGGCTATAGTGCCCTTTTTAGTACGGGCAATTATTAAAGCAGCACCACCAAAAAATGCGATTAAAACATCGCGTACATCTGGTTTTGTACGCCCAAATAGTTCATTGGTCATTAAGTCTGCCGTAGGGAAAAACTTAAAGAATAAAAAGGCGGTTAATAAACTTAAAACAATCATGGTGATTAAGTTTATTAAAGATTTTTTTAGAGTATCAATATCATTTATAGCAATAGATAATCCTATTCCTAAAATAGGTCCCATAAGTGGGGAAATTAACATCGCACCAATAACAACGGCCGTAGAATCGGCATTTAAACCTATGGAGGCGATAAATATAGAACAGACTAAAATCCACGCTGTAGCCCCTTTAAAGGGGATATCGTTTTTAATGGCTTCTACGGTAGCATCCCTGTCGGTATCATCTCTAAAATCTAAAAGTTCATTTAAAAACTTAGAAATACTCGCAAACAAACCTTGTGCATCCTTTTTGACGTCTTCTTTAGATTGAGCAACAGTTTGCTCCTTATTTGTTGCTTCTTTTTCCTCTGAAAAGTTAAATTTATTTTCTTCCATGATGCTCTGGTTTACTTCTATCCTATGTTACGAATATAAATATTTTACGCCTAGCATCCGAAATTTTTAATTATAAGCCCTTAAGCCTTCCTATAAAAAAGACAAAATCTACTAAAGACCAAGGACTTAAATTGCAACACACAGGCTAAAAATTTCATCTTATTTGATGGTGTAATCTACAAAATACGAGTTCGGCCTCTTTAAGCCTCCCTCTATTCCTAAAGAATCCCCACACCATCCTAATTTAAATTGGTGTATTAACCGTACTGTGGGCCAAAAGTGTCCTTTACCTTTTGCAGGGTTTTTTTTATGTCTTGCTCTTTGGCTTTAGGATATATCAATAAAACGTCTTCTTTATCCACAATAATAAAATCATTTAAACTGTCTACAACAACAACCTTGTCTTTAGCGGTACGTATCATATTACCTGATGCATCCTCTGTTAATGTTCTAGCATTAACAACAGCATTATCTGCATCATTTTTATCCAACTTGTCATATAAACTTCCCCAGGTCCCTAAATCATTCCAATCAAATTCCGCAGCAATAACACTTACATTGGTTGACGTTTCCATAATGGCATAATCGACAGAAATATTTTCGGCTTTAGGGTAATGCTCTGCTATAAAATTGCTTTCTTCAGGCGTATTGTAGGTAGGTATCCCCTGTTCAAACAATGCAAATAATTCTGGTTGGTTCGCTTTAAAAGCTTGTATGGCACTTTTAACGTGCCACATAAAAATACCTGCATTCCATAAAAAATTACCTTGCGCAATGAATCCTTTTGCTGTTTGGTAATCAGGTTTCTCTCTAAATTGATGTACTGGTTTTACCGTAGTTTTAGATGTTTTATCATATTCGATATAGCCATAACCTGTATTAGGGAATGTTGGCTGTATCCCTAAAGTCATTAAAGCATCATTGCGTTCACAAAAATCGAAGGCGTCTTTAACATTTTTGGAAAATGTAGTTTCATCTTCAATCCAATGGTCACTAGGTGCTACAATCATAACGGCATCTGGGTTTTCCTTTTGAATTTTTAACGCTGCATATAAAATACAAGGTGCTGTATTACGCATAGCAGGTTCTAAAACAACTTGTTCTTGCGTAACATCTGGCAATTGCTCTAAGACCAAATCGTTATAACGCTCATTCGTTAAAATTAAAATGTTTTCTTTAGGTATAAATGCTGCTAAACGGTGAAACGTTTTTTGTATAAGTGTATCTCCCGTTCCCAACATATCGTGAAACTGTTTAGGGTAAGCTTCTGTACTTACAGGCCAAAATCGTGAGCCTACACCACCTGCCATTAATATTGCGTAATAATTGTTCTTCATTAGTCTTATTTTATCAGTTCTACTTCTGCGTTAGGATTAAATAAATAAATCCTGCCAGTACTTAATTCAACACACTCAAAACGCTTTACACGCTTACGTCCCATTTTAAAAACCTTACCATTGTATAATTTAAATGTTAGTCCCATAGGAACCTCAAAAACATAAGTTTTATCATTAGGAGCATCATATTGTTTTAATGCTAATGCCAATTTAATATCTGTATCACTACTCGCTTTTGGATTTTTAAAATGAAGCGCCAGCAAGGGTAATAAATTATTAGGGAAAATATCGGGATTCAAAAAGGGTAACATTAAATATTGAAAGGTACGCTTCCACTCTATACCATGAGGTTTTATAGCATGCCCATATGTTTTAAAGGCTTCAAAATGCGCAATTTCATGTATAAGCGTTATTAAAAAACGATATGGATTTAAATTGGCATTAATAGTTATTTGATGTTTCCCGTCGGGTAATGGTCTATAATCTCCGTGCTTTGTCTTACGTTCATTTTTAACTTTAATGATGAGATTGTCATGCTCCAAAAGTGTATGCAACTTAGAAATTGCTTGTTGCGGTATGTAATTTTGAAGTCTGTCTTGCATTCGTACTAAAATAATAGTTTTATTGGTAACACGCTTGCTTTAAAGTAAGAAAAAACAACCATTTCTTTGAAATTTTATTTTAAAGCATATCTAAAAGGACATCCATAGTATTAAAAGTAGCTGTAGCCATATCTGCTAAGACATGATTAGTATCATGCGCTGTATAACCAAACACATCGAAACCACCTGCTTTCGCTGCTTTTACACCAGACACACTATCTTCAATTACAATACATTCTGAAGGTTGAAACCCCATAGTCTTAGCTGCCCACAAATACACATCGGGTTCTGGTTTCCATTTTTGAAGGGTATAACAACTAAAAATACGACCTTCAAAAAAAGGCAAAAGTCCCGTAAGTTCTAAATTTAAACGTATTTTATGTTCGGGGCCACTAGAAGCCACTGCATAAGGTAACTTTAAATGCTCTAACACATCTTGAATGCCCTGAATGGGTTTTAGTTTTGACCTAAAGGCTGCAAAAGTTTGATTTCGATAATCACTTTCAAAACTTTCGGGTAAGGCTGCTCCAATACGTTCTGAAATTAGGGCTTTACAATGGTGCATAGCCTTACCTTTTAAATCTTGCAATGCTACTTCAATATCCATTTTTGCTCCTAAAACGTTGGCCATTTCCACTAAAACACCAATGGCAATAGCTTCACTATCTACCAATACACCATCGCAATCAAAAATAACACAGCTATACTTAGACATCTATTAAGGGGTAGAGTTAGAAACTTGTAATAACTTTCCATTATAATACTTCTGTCCCGTCAAAGAGAACTCAAAAATATAAGATGCCATTTCTAATGCTGTTGTAGGTGCTTCATATCCAGGAAATGCCTCTTCAAGCATTTCGGTTTGCACTGCGCCTAATGCTAATACATTAAAAGCAATACCTGTTGCTTTATACTCTTCCGCTAACAATTCTGTTAAAGTAATTACCGCTGCTTTACTAGAACTATAGGCTGCTAATCCTGGGAACTTCATGCTTCCTTGTACACCTCCCATAGAACTTATGGTTATCACATGACTGCCTGTTGTCATGAATGGCAATACGATTCTGGTAAGTTCTGCTACACCATATACATTAGTTTTATACACATGTTCAAAATCTGAAATATGCGTTTCGGCGAAAGGTTTATTTAAAAGTGCGCCTGCATTATTAAGCAAAATATCTACATGTTGCCATTCGTTGGTAATAAAATCTTCAACCTTTTTATAGGCATTAGCATCATTTAAATCAAAAGAAAAACTAGTTACACCATCTAAATTTAGAGTCTTTATAGGGTTTTCATTTCTTGACAACGCCAATACTTTGTGTCCGGCCTTTGCAAATAATTGTACCAATTCGAACCCGATACCTCGGCTCGTTCCTGTTATTATAATATGTTTACTCATTATGAAGTCGTATCTCTTTTTCTGTTGTATTTACCATCATTTCTAAAGCCGGAATCATTTTTGTTATAAAACCCGTCATATGATTAAAGTCAATTTTATCCACTTCATCATCCACATGATGGTAATACTCAAAATTACTAAAATCGAATGTAGAAATGGCATGCGCAGGGACTTTAAATGCGTTATAAAACGGATAATTATCCGAACGCTGAAATAATTGATAGGCTTTAGCTTCTGGTAAAGCCCCCAAAATTTCATGTCCTATATAATGATTAAGCTGTTTCGCCATATTAGATTTATCATAACCTGTTACATAAGCTGGAACGGCATTAGCCGCTCTTGGCACTCCAATCATTTCAAAATTAATCATGGTGTAAAGGTCTATAGCCTCCCCCTTAAGTCGTTTTGCAAGATGACTAGAGCCTTTCAACCCTAATTCTTCAGCAGCATACAGTGTAAACAAAATACTTCGCTTATTAGTTTTCGTTTTAGCAAAATATTTGGCCCACTCTAAAACAGCAACAGTTCCAGAAGCATCATCATTGGCGCCATTGGCAATAGAATCTCCTTCAATGGTCTTAGCAGTACCAATATGATCATAATGCGCTCCCAATATTACAAACTGATGTTTTAAATGGGGATCATTCCCTTCTAAATAGCCTACTATATTATAACCTACAGTCGACTCTACAGCGAACGTGTCTCGATACGTCTTAAAATAAGGCACTATACCATTCGCTTTAAAGATATCTTCAATAAAAACAGCCGCCTTTTCTATACCAATACTTCCTGTAGCTCGCCCTTCTAAGTCATCTGCCGCTAAATAGCTTAAATGTGCTTTAACTGTTTTTAATGCTACAGTATAGGTGGGTTTTGTGTCTTCTTCTTTTACATCTTGTGTAAACGTTTTACATGAAAACATACTACAAACACCTATAATTAAAAACATCTTTTTCATTATCGTTCCAAGATTTTAAAGTTTATAAAAAACCAAAAGTATTAAAACGCTTTAAAATAGTTTGCTGTTTTAATTGAAATACTAAAAAAAGCATGAATTCAAGCAAACACTTCCCTTTTAGTGTTCGTATTTCATGTTTAGCACTACCAACATTTTGAAAGAAACCTTCTTTTTAGGACTTGCTAAAAACCATACTATTAGACATTCCGTTTTAAGGCTCATTTTTCCTTCTCGCTAAAGTTAGCTGTTCGAAACCTTAAAATCATTCGTCTATTTGCATCATGATATTTTCATCATAGCATTCAAAATTATAATTAAAAACATATTACAATGAAAAAGACATTTTTATCGCTAGCGCTACTAGCTGCATTCGGATTCACATCATGTTCAGAAGACAGTATCGAAGCTCCTGTTGAAGAAACTCAAGAGGTACAACCTACAACTTTTAGACTCACATTAAGAAATGCCATTAACTATTTAAATGTAAAGAAAATTGGAGATGGGCCTTTAACAACAACGGGATCTACTTTCGAAGTTGACTTTAAAGCTACGAGAGGGACTTATTTAAGTTTCGCCAATATGTTTGCACAAAGTAACGACTGGTTTTTTGGTACAAGCAGTCAAGGTATAAAACTTTGGGATGGTGATACTCCAAAAACAGGAGACATCTCTAGTTATATTAAAGTCTACGATGCAGGAAGTGAACAAGACGAAGCTTTCTTAACAGATTTCCCTAATACCATTTATACTGCACCTAGACAAGCGGCACCAAATTCTGGCCCAGCAGACAGCAACAATCTGGTAAGAGATACGGGCAGAAACATTTTAAATTATTTATCGGCGTATTTATCTTATGATGCCAGCTCTAAAAATTTCACATTAAAAATTGTAAAAGCAGATAGAGAAGCCTTACATAATCCTGGCTTTATCACACCTGGTATATTGGTAGTACATACACAAGATAATGCTCTATACGAAGTAGGCGCTCCTTTAAGAAACAACGGTTTTGAAGGTTTAGCCGAAGACGGATCACCACAGGCTATTTACGAGTGGTTTAACGAAGAAGGAACAACAGGAGCACCATTACGTTTATCGTCATCTTGGTCTGTATTATCAGCTGGTGTGGCTTATGTACACCAAGGCGAGCAATCACCTTTCTTTACCAATGGAGAAGCTATTTCATCTGCAAATGGATTAGAAGAATTGGCTGAAGATGGCGATCCTACTGTAGCTTTCAACTACCTAAATACTTTAGAAGGTGTAACAGCTGTTAGAAACATGGCACCTGCTAGACCTGGCGAATCTATTACTTTTGAGATTGATGCAATGCCTGGATATAGATTAAACTTTGCCTCTATGGTTATCGCTACTAACGATTGGTTTATCTCTAACAACCAAGCTGGTATCGAATTATTTAATGAAGACGGTAGCCCTAAAGCTGATTTTGATATTAGTAAAAACTACTTATACGATTCTGGTACAGAAGTAGACCAAATTGTTGGTTTAGGTGACGGACAGCCTATGCTTGGAAATGTAACTGTTGCTGACGATGCGAACACTTCTGTAAGACGTGTAAGTGAATTGAATGATGTACAGTTTGGCAAAGGCGTTATTGCTTCTCCTGCTGGCGTAACGCAACACAGAGACCCAAGAGGTGGTTATAACTTAATCGAAGTTAGTATTGATGTTGTAAGATAAGCTGATACTTATTTATAAAAATGGCGGTATCCGAAAAGCCTAAATAGAGTAGGAGATAAAAAACATAACTATGAAAATTTTAATGACCATGGTTGCTGCTTTAGCAATCTCATCTGTAGCTAGCGCGCAACAAACAGCATGTACATTTACAACCGACGGCGTTTCTGAGACACGTACTTTTGATGGATTAGCAAGAATTGTGAACATAGAGGGCGCTAATGCCGTAAATGTAGTAAATCGTAGAACTGGAGAAATTTTAGATACGGTAGAGTTTGGAAATGCACGTTTTGGTGTAAGATGTAATATTGCAGGTAGCAGCAGTAGTCCAGCACCTTCAGTTGTCGCACCTAGTAGTCCTACTGAACCTTCGGCATCGTCTGCTATAAATCAAGCAACTGCAGAATCTACGCCTGCAAGAAGAATTTCACGCTTTTCAAGATTAAGAAGACGCAGTAGAGGTTAATATTTAGAATTATACTATGGTTTAAAATGTAATTCTTATGAAAACATTGTTATTTTGATAAACCATTTAAAGCCTGTCTAGAACACTAGACAGGTTTTTTTATTTCATAAAAAAACATTTCCTTTTCAACAGTATAAGTCTTGTTCATACAGGGTTCGCAGCTCTAAACGCAAGTGCGTACAAATTAAACATTCCTCAAAACATTACTACTCATCGTTTGTACTACTATTTTAAGGTTCGCACCAGTTTGAATGCGGTAGCCATACTACAGCACAAATTACAAGTATGCCTAGGAAAAGCCTATAATGCAAAGAAAAGCGAATCTAGGAATGGCTTATCTTGACGCATTACTAAGAACGCTAAAAAGAGTAGTTCTTTAACTATGCTTCTTAGGTTCCATAAAACAAAAAAGTCTGCTTCTAAAAGAAACAGACTTTTTAATATGATTGAGAAGATAGTCCTTATCGACTAGCATTCTTGTGTTACTTATTACACCACCATAGTTACTGGATTTTCAATATATCCTTTTAATGTTTGAAGGAATTGTGCTCCAGTTGCACCATCTACAGTTCTATGGTCGCAAGCTAATGTTAATTTCATAGTATTGCCTACTACAATTTCTCCATTTTTAACTATTGGTTTTTGAACAATAGCACCTACTGATAGAATTGCAGAATTAGGTTGGTTAATAATCGATGTAAAATAATCGATACCAAACATACCTAAGTTAGATACGGTAAAAGTACTTCCCGACATTTCTGCTGGCGTTAACTTTTTATTTCTAGCTTTTCCTGCTAATGATTTTACATCTGCACCAATTTGTGGTAAAGACTGCTCATTTGCAAAACGCACTACAGGTACTACTAAACCATCTGGAACTGCTACTGCTACACCAACATGCACATGATTATTTAAACGCATTTTATCGTCAAACCATTGTGAATTAACTTGAGGGTGTTGTTTTAATGCTAAAGCACAAGCTTTAACTACCATATCATTAAATGATATTTTAGTATCTGGTATAGAGTTAAACTGCTGACGGAATGCAATAGCATTGTCCATATTAAACTCTACTGCTAGATAATAATGTGGCGCAGAGAACTTAGATTTTGTTAACGACTTCGCAATTGCTTTACGCATTTGTGAGTTTGGCAACTCTTCGAAATCTTCTTGTCCTGCTGGTACAAACTTACCAACGGCAGCTGCACCACCTGCTGGTTCGTAATTCTCTATATCGCGTTTTATAATACGACCATTCTCTCCAGAGCCTTGTACTTTAACCAAGTTAATGCCTTTCTCTTCTGCTAATTTTTTAGCTAAAGGAGACACATATACACGGCCATTTTCTGTTACTGGTGTAGGCGCTGGTGCTTTTGTGGCTTTAGAGGCTGCTGCGGCTGTAGCCTTTGGCGCTTCTTTTTTTGCTTCTGTTTTAGGAGCGGCTTCTGCTTTCGCTGGCGCTCCAGATGAAAAGTTTGCCGAAACTCCAGAAACATCTGTTCCTGCAGGGCCTATAATGGCCAAAAGTTCATCTACTTTTGCAGATTCGCCTTCTTTTAAACCTATTTCTAGTAATGTCCCCGATTGGAAGGATTCAAACTCCATAGTGGCCTTATCGGTTTCTATTTCTGCTAAGATATCACCTTCTTCTACAGTATCTCCAACGTTTTTTAACCACGTTGCTACTGTACCTTCTTCCATGGTATCACTTAATCGTGGCATAGTCACAACAATAACACCTTCTGGTAATGCTGCTGCTGGAGCTGCTGCACTTGGTATTTCTGCTGGTGCGGCTGTTTCAGATGCAGTGTTTTCAACACTTGGCGCTGCTGTACTAGCACTACCGCCAGATAAAAGTCCTGAAATATCTTCTCCTTCATCACCTATAATGGCTAAAAGTTCATCTACTTTAGTCGTTTCACCTTCTTGAACACCTATATGAAGTAAAGTCCCTTCATTGAAAGACTCAAACTCCATAGTGGCTTTATCTGTTTCAATTTCAGCTAAAATATCGCCTTCTTCTATTTTATCACCTACTTGTTTTAACCAAGCCGCAACTGTACCTTCTTCCATGGTATCACTTAAGCGCGGCATGTTTACTACTATTGCCATAGTTTATATTTTGTGTTGAATAAATGGGTAATCTTCTTGTTCGTAAACCATATCATAAAGCTGTTGCTTATCTGGGTATGGCGACTCGTCTGCAAATTTTTCACATTCTGCAACGCGCTCTTTCACACTTTTATCAATAGCCTTTATCTCTTCTTCTGTACTATAGCCTTTCTCAAGAATAATATCTTTTACTTGTGTAATAGGATCTATTTTCTTGTATTCTGCCACTTCGTCTTTTGTTCTGTAATGCTGTGCATCAGACATAGAGTGTCCTCTATAACGGTAGGTCTTTAATTCTAAGAATGTAGGGCCTCCTCCTTTTCTTGCACGTTGTATCGCTTCATCGAATGCTTCAGCTACTTTTACAGGATTCATCCCGTCTACAGGACCACAAGGCATTTCATACCCTAATCCTAGTTTCCAGATATCTTCGTGATTTGCTGTACGTTCTACCGATGTTCCCATGGCATAACCGTTATTTTCACAAACAAAGACTACTGGTAAATTCCAAAGCATTGCTAAGTTAAATGTCTCATGTAAAGACCCTTGTCTTGCTGCTCCGTCACCAAAACAACATAAAGTAACAGCATCACTATCATGGTATTTATCACCAAATGCAATACCTGCACCTAAAGGAATTTGTCCTCCAACAATACCATGCCCTCCATAAAACCTGTGCTCTTTTGAAAATATGTGCATAGAACCGCCCATACCTTTAGACGTTCCTGTTACTTTTCCGAACAATTCTGCCATAACACGTTTTGGATCTACCCCCATACCTATAGGCTGAACGTGATTTCGATAAGCGGTAATCATCTTATCTTTAGTTAAATCCATTGCATGTAAAGCTCCTGCTAAAACAGCCTCTTGACCATTATATAAGTGAAGAAATCCTCTTACTTTTTGTTGGATATATACTGCAGCTAATTTGTCTTCAAATTTTCTCCAGAATAACATGTCTTCGTACCATTTGAGGTAAACCTCTTTTGTGATTTTTTGCATCGACGAATTTTATATTGTAATTATGCGAAACACAAAAGTAACACTTTGATTGGTTTTGAAAAAACCCTTAACCATGAAAGTACAAAAAATATGAAAAAACCAGAATTACTTCTCATTTTTCAATGATTTGCTGCTAATCAGAAGAATCTCTTTAAGTTTTTAAAAATAAAGTGTTTTAGAGTTGAGATTTATCAAATATCAAGGGCAGTAAATTGCTTAGGGAATTGGATTTTATCACTTTACCTATAACACCTGTAAAGTATATTTCGATAGGTGTTTCTTGCTTTATTTCATATTCAGCAATGGCTTGCCTACAGGCACCACATGGTGCTACAGGTGTCGATGTTTCACCATGCATAGTACCTCCTACTATAGCTAGTCTTACAATTTTAGCTTTAGGGTAAGTTGCACCTGCATAGTATAGTGCTGTACGCTCTGCACATAATCCCGAAGGATAAGATGCATTTTCTTGATTATTCCCAGTGATAACTTCACCATTATCCAAAAGGAGCGCTGCGCCTACCGCAAAATTAGAGTAAGGCGCATACGCTTTACCCCTTGCAACTTTAGCCGCTTCCAAAAGCTTCTTTACGGGTTCTGGCACTAATGCCATACTCTCAAAAACACCTATTTTAGTTTCTATCGTTATTTCCTTCATTATGTACACTTATTAGAGAAGACGCTTCTATAAACAAAAAAACTATCACGTTTAGGTGATAGTTTTATAATACAAACAGCGTTCTGTCTTAATATTCTTGATACGTCTCTGCGCCTATGTTAAACGTTAAAGAGAAACGTAATGTATTCTCTAAAGGGCTTCTAACTTGAGAGGCTGAAAATAAGTATGATAAATCAATATTTACAACATTGTATTTAAAACCTGCGCCTATTGAGAAAAATTTTCTAGCTCCTTTTTCTTCACTTTCATTGAAATACCCTGCTCTAAATGCAAAGGAATCCTGATACAAGTACTCTGCTCCTAAAGCCCAGGTAAATTCTTGTATTTCTTCACTAAATCCATTAGGTGCATCTCCAAAAGACTGAAAAACACCTGATAAAAAACTTACATCATCATCTTGTCCTGCAACTATTGTAGTTGGTTCTATTTCATTTTCTTCTGTCGATGGGTCATCTGTGGTTTGTTGAATGCCATCTCCATTGGTATCTACAAATCCTAATTGTGGAGGAGTTGGCACTAATAATTTAGTCACTTCTGCAGTAACCGCTAATTTGTTATAATCATCAAATATAAAATCAAAACCACCTCCTAATCGTAATGTTGTAGGCTGAAAGTTTTCTGTACCACCATCATCATATCTAAATTTAGGTCCTAAGTTTTGAATGGCAAAACCACCACGCCATCTTCCATTAAAATTATCATAAGCTTCTTCTTCGCCTTGATAAAATCCAGAAATATCTACACCAAATGTATTTGCTGAAGATGTATCATTATTCCCTAAATTAAGTCTCAAATCCGATCGCAAGTAACGCATCGCTACAGACATTGCAAAATTATCCGACAAGCGTAGTGCATATGATGCATCTAGAGTTAACTCATTAGGCCGTTGTGTTAAAGGTGTTTGAAACTCATCTTGACGAAATTCGATATCTCCTAAAGAGAAAAACCTTAAACTGGCTGCAAAAGAACTACGATCATCTATTCTATTAAAGTAAGTTGCACTTCCTAAAAAGATATCATTTACCAAGTTACTCAAATAAGGTGTGTAGCTTAGTGCTATACCAGACTTCGTTTCAGAAAACACATATTTAGAAGAATTCCACTGTTGCGAAAATGCATCTACAGAAGTTGCCACTCCAATATCTCCCATACCTGCTGCTCTTGCATCTGGTGCAATAAGAACAAAAGGGACTCCTGTAGTAATTACACGAGAATCATTTGGACTTACAATGCTATTTTGAGCGCTTAGATTTAATGTCAACAAAAAGGTGATCAACGCTATTATTTTATTTTTCATATATCAAGTTTAATTTAGCAAATATAATTTATTATTAGAGTATTACAAGTTTCTCTATTTTCTCTACTGTTTTATTTAAGCGATTGGACTTTACGGTTAATTTATAAACATAAACCCCTTTTCCTATTTTATCTCCAAAATCATCTCTTCCATCCCATACAATATCTCTAGAAAGTGTACTCGTAGTTGCCCCTCCTGCTGTGGTTTGTCCATTTAAAGTTCGTACTAACTTTCCAGAAACAGTGAATATCTGTACTGAAACGTCTAAAACATCTGAACTATTGTGATTAAACCAAAATTCTGTATAATTTACAAAGGGATTAGGATAATTCAAGACATTATTAATCACTAATTCCTGATCTTCATCAAAAACTATAAATTGAATTTCTGCTGTAGAAGAATTATTAAAAACATCCCATGCATTTACTTTAAGTGTATGCAATCCTGGGTCCAGATCTCTAAAAGGAAACGTAACGCGTCCCCTTGTAAAATCATCTATTTCGGTTTCATAAAAATCGTTTAAAACGATAGGATTGGTCTCGTCATCGTCTAAAATACCGATGATGTCATGCCCTATCCCCCCAATAGTATTAATTCCATTAGGGTCTTCTAATTTAGCAAGTAAGGTTGGAGATTCATTCGTTATACCTCCAGATACAAAACTTTCATCATTCATAAAAATAGAGATCACGGGACCGATATTATCTTCTTCTGCATTTTCATTAACACCACCTATACTCACATTCGAAATATCTGCTCCTGTTTGATCTTCCAAAACTTGGGAATTTCTAGCATAGAAACTAATACGACCAACACCAACAGGCACCCTAATATCCTTGGGCACAACAAATTCAAACTCAAATTGACCATTAGTCACCGAAGCCTGCCCCCTAAAAAGGATAGATCCCAAAGTTTCGAAATCTAATCTAATTAACTCTCCATTTAATCTTGTATTATCATTTGCTAAAGTTTGTCTACTAACCGTTTTATCATATATAGTTGTAGAAAGGACGCCTTTGTAATTATTCAAAACATTGCCATTTACATCTGTAACTTCCCCTGCTAATTTCACTCTACTTAGAGCCTTTAAAGTATCTGTGGCTTGACCTACTGGCACATCATTAATTCTAGTTAGCCTTATATTAGATTTAGGGAGTGCCAATTTCATGGCAGGATCTCCTATATAGAAAACCAATCGGCGTTGTCTTGAAAGCGAAATACTAGGATCTATTTTCGTTAATCGCAACGCTTCTGCTGTTGATGTTAATTCATTACTTAAGGTTCCATTATCTGCATCAAAAGCAAACAGATATTTTCCTAGAGTGGTATTAAAATCTGTTCCAAACGTTACAAATACCTGTCGCGTTGTAGTAATCAAGCTCACCGCGCCTGCTTCTTTATTCCAATATGTAAACTCCCCTGCTGTTTGTCGAAATGGGTTGTCAAACTTTGTAAACTCACAGGTTACCGTAACAAAGCAATTGAGTTTATTAAAATTTTGAAAGTTATCTATACTAGGGATATTTAATATCCGCTCTTGTGCTAAACCTTCTTCTCCACCGTGTCCAAAATAGTTTACAACCAAGGCACCTGTATTTATTCTATTCGTAAACTCATTGACAACCTGCGGATAAATATCTCCGGCAGACGAGGATTCTTGTTCAAATGCATCTGAATGTATTTTTAATACATTAATGGAAGCCCGATTTTCCCCAACCTCATCACCAACGGCATCTGTAGTCCCTTGTATAATACCTTCCCAATCTTGGTCTACATCATCGGAAACAACAAGATAATTATTCCGCCAACTCCCAAATGCTTCCTGACTGTAATACGTCTCTATCTTATCCACTAACTCTTGTGCTCTTTGAGGCGTATCTGCCAATATACGGCCAACTGCTATATCTAAGCGATCACTATTAGCCATAGTACCTTCATCTTCATCCATCATTCCATAAAAATCATCAGACACAAACGAATTCGTTAAACTAAAACTGGACAAGGCGTGCCAAGACGGTACTATATTCGTGTTATTTGGTATTCTATCTTTATAGTCGTAAGATCCATCACCAAATAAACAAAGGTATTTTAACCTTCGCTCTGGGGCACTGGCATTATCATAAACATATTTTACTAAGTTTCGAATGGCACCTATATCTTGATTCCCTGTACTGAATTCATTGTATATTTCAGGAAGCCCCACAACTTTAACATTAAGATTGTATTGATTTCTATTGATTTGAGCAAGACGTTCTGCTTGATTTAGCATATTACTAGGCGCCACTATTATGTAATCTACATCGGCAAATTGCCCCTCTTTATTTCTAAAAATGGTTCCTTTTATATTTTGATTATCAACAACTACATTTCTATCTCTTTGTGGTTCGAAAACATCAGTAATTGAAAACGCAACATAGGTGCGTTGTTCGCCCATATTGGCCTTAAAACGAAATCTATCTGTCTCTAAAGTATTGATAAAACTAGTTGCATTAAATGTATCTGTAACATCCCATACTTCTGCTAATCGTCTTGCGTTAGATATTGTGTATTCTGCTATACCTGAATTTGAAGCAACACTAGGATTAAAAAACTGAAATTGTCTGTTCTCATAGGTTAATGCCCTAGTCGCTTCAATTGAAATGTAATCTAAATAACCAATCGCACTAGGATTTCCTTCATTATCATAATTTAACTGAACTGATATATTAGAACTCGAAACATCTAACTCATCACTATAAAACGAACTAGCGCCAATTATGGTGCCGCTTGCTCTTGCAAATCTTAATGTTCGTACCAAGTTAGAATTAACACTAACAGCCATCCTTGCAGTTGTAGATGACTCTGACGCCGCACAGACACTAAAAAGGATAGGTTCGTCGGTTACCAAATTAGGGAAATTAAAAGTAAAGGTTTGTTGGCTTTCAATATTAAAACGCTTACCAAACCACCGTCTTCCAATAGTACCTATATTGTGTATATCTTCTTCTACAAATTGATAATCTCGAAATGTAGTTATTTGAGTGTTTGCCGATCCCGAAGGCTGTGGCATGGTTTGTATACGTTTTCCAGGACCTATTCCAATATTTACATAATAGTAAGTTCTATCTGTGTAAATATTTATATTGGTATTACTTTCTGCATTAAAAGCCCTCGGTCCAATACCATAAAAAAGAATATAATCTTCATTGTTAAAAACACCGTCTCCTTCACCAACTACTTTAATAGCATTTTCCTGAACATCGAAAAACTGTTCTTCAGCATTGCTATAAGGTATCATTTCACCTCCATTCCCATAAATTCTAATTGTTCTTGGATCTATACTATTTGTTGGGACCCCTAAACTTTCTAAAAAGCCTTTAGATAAACGAAACACCCCTGTTGTATCAATAAAAAAACGGAACCATTGTCCTGAGTTCAACACCGAATTTCCGAGAACCTTGCGCCTTGCATTTTTAGCTGAGAATGGTTGTAATGAAGTAGTACGTGAAGACAATTTGTAATTTAATCTAAAAGACATGAGTTTTTTAAAACCCCCATTGGCATCTCTAATAATTGGAGAAAGCTGTAAAAATGCATAGTTCTTATTCCTTGCTTTAGATGTTTTTAAAGAAAAATTCAATCCTTCAGTTATGGTATTCTCTCCTAAATCTAAAAGCTCTCTCCTCGTCATAGGCGCATAAACAACGTTTGCTAATTGTGTTGCATTAACATCTATAACACCTGTAATCTCCCATTGCGCTATAAATTGAAGTCCAGCATCTGCATCGAAACTATAGAATTTTTCATTAAATGCTGGTAAATCTATAGATGCATTTGTGACACTTAGTGTTCTTTTACCATTCCAATCTAAACTAAAGTTTTTACTTTGACAGAAGGCTAAAGCAGTCGTCAAAAAACATAAAATAAAAAATTTCCCTCTCATAAATTTAAATAACGTCAATAAATAGCTGATAGTATCTCTAACAAATAACATTTTTTTTCTTAATGTCAAAAATACAATAATATTTCATGAAAAACAGCGTTTATTGTATGCACAAGGCTTGAGAAAAGTGTCAAAATCATCGGTGTAATACATCAAAAATAGGATGAAATACGTATTTTTTTCGGCAAAATGCAAAAAATAGCTTGTTGTATAAGCTTAAATTCTTATATTGCAGCACCAAAACAAAATTTAGCTTACTTAAAAGTATGAATATGAAAAATGTAACAATATTCAGGGCACTGTTGATTATGGTCGTATCTGTTACAACATTTAGTTGTAAAAAATCTTCTAGTTCAAGAAATAGCTCGAGGGCCACAGGATGGCAAATAAATAGTCGCGAAGGTGGTTTTCAATACAATACTAATTTTAGAGAACAGGAAACCTCACCTGGTCTGGTATTTATAGAAGGGGGTACTTTCACAAAGGGACGTGTTCAAGATGATGTCATGCATGATTGGAACAACACCCCATCACAACAACATGTACAGTCTTTTTATATGGATGAAACAGAGGTTACCAACCTTATGTACGTTGAATATTTAGATTATATAAAGAAATTATATCCGCCAGAAGATGAGCTTTACAAAAACATATACCATGGTATAGTTCCTGACACTTTAGTTTGGAGAAACCGTTTAGGTTTTAACGAAGTAATGACAGAGAATTACCTGAGGCACCCTGCCTATGCAGAATATCCTGTTGTTGGTGTAAGCTGGATTCAAGCTGTGGAATATTCAAACTGGCGTACAGATCGCGTTAACGAATTAAATCTAGACCGAAATGGCTTTAGAGACATTAATTTAGCAGAACAAGATCCTGAAACTATTTTTAACACAGACCGTTATAAAGTAGATCCAAGTGCTTATGATAATGGTGAAGACAACAGAAGAAATAGAAATGTAAGAGTAGATGCTGAAGGTAATGAAAGTGGTATTTACGCTTCTATGGAAACTGGTGTTATAGGGCCTAAATACAGACTTCCAACTGAAACAGAATGGGAATATGCAGCATTAGGTTTAAGTGAATTAAGAAGCTATAATTTATACAGAGGTCGTAAAAAATACCCATGGGATGGCCAGTACACACGTTCTGGATCGCGTAAATACCGCGGTGACCAACTTGCCAACTTTAAGCAAGGAAAAGGAGATTACGGTGGAATAGCAGGATGGAGTGATGATGGTGCAGATATAACTAATGCCGTTAAATCTTACGAGCCTAATGATTATGGCTTATATGATATGGCTGGAAACGTAGCCGAATGGGTAGCTGATGTTTACAGACCTATAGTTGACGATGAATTTAATGATTTCAATTATTACCGAGGTAATGTCTATACAAAGAATGCTATTAATGAAGATGGCACGATTAAGGTTGTTACTTCTGACGAGATTCTTTACGATACATTGTCTAACGGAAAAGTAATTGCTAGAAACTTACCAGGAGAAATTGTAAAGGTTAACGTAGATGAAAATGAAACATACTTAAGACCTAATTTCGACAGAGCTAATAACATCAACTTTAGAGATGGAGACAAACGATCTTCTCGCAATTTTGAAAGCTTTGGAGACGACGATTTAAACGAAGAAGGAGATATTCAAGACAAGGAAACACGTAAAATGTACAATTCACCTAAACACTCTATTAGAAGGGATTCTTTAGGAAACATCATTCGTGAGTTCGATAAGTCTAACACGAGAACCTCTCTTATAAACGATGAAGTTAGAGTATATAAAGGTGGCTCTTGGAAAGATAGAGAGTACTGGTTAGATCCAGCACAAAGACGTTACTTCCCACAAGATATGGCAACAGATTATATCGGGTTTAGATGTGCAATGTCTAGGTTAGGCTCTAAATCTAAAGTAAAAAATAAAACAAAAGGCTAATAAAAAAACCTTATCGATAATACAAAAGTCCTGATGTTAAATCAGGACTTTTTTTTATTTTTATTTCATGAATATAGATGCATTACATCAGCTATTTTTAGAGTGTAACTCTATTAATACGGATACCAGAAAACTACAAGAAGGAGATTTATTTTTTGCATTAAAAGGCGCTACTTTTAATGGGAATGCTTACGCAGCTCAAGCCCTTAATAAAGGGGCTAAATTTGCGGTTATAGACGAAGCCTCATACGCAATACCTAATAAAACAATTCTTGTTACAGATGTTCTTGAAACGCTTCAAGAACTGGCTAATTACCATCGTAAGCATCTAAAAATTCCTGTTATAGCTCTAACAGGAAGCAATGGCAAAACAACAACTAAAGAACTCATTAATGCTGTACTTTCTAAGCGTTTTGAAACCACAGCCACGATAGGCAACTTAAATAACCATATTGGAGTACCGCTAACCCTACTCCAAATGACCACCGCTACAGAAATAGGCATTGTTGAAATGGGCGCCAACCATCAAAACGAGATTTCGTTTTTATGCCGTATTGCAGCACCAGACTATGGACTTATCACCAATTTTGGTAAAGCACATTTAGAAGGCTTTGGAGGTGTTGAGGGGGTTATAAAGGGTAAGAGCGAAATGTACAGCTACTTGAAACAAGCAAACAAAACCATTTTTGTTAATGCAAACGACCCCATTCAAGTCGAAAACACACAATTAGCCACGACATACCGTTTTGGCGACTCTAAAACACATACAGACGTAAGTATAGATTTTGTGAATGCGCAACCCTTTGTAAATTGTAAGTATAATGGTCTTACCATTAAAAGCAACTTAATAGGGGATTATAACTTTAACAATATAGCTGTAGCCATAGCTATAGGCGCTTACTTTAAAATTCCAGCTCCAATACTTAAAGATGCTATAGAAGGCTATATCCCAACCAACAACCGTTCACAAATTATACATAAAGCTGGACACCATATCATCTTAGATGCTTACAATGCCAATCCTACTAGTATGACTGCCGCACTTCATAACTTAGAGCGACAAGAGGGCTCTAAAATTGCGATTTTAGGAGACATGTTCGAATTGGGGGATGCTGCAGCTAACGAACACCAAAGCATTGCAGATCTCGCTGCCCAACTATCTATTGATGCAATATTCTTAATTGGTGACAATTTTAACGCTATTAAACCTCTAACATCGAAAATAATATGTCTTAAAACGATTTCCAATCTAAAGCAAGAATTAGAAGCGCTACATTTAAAAAACAGTACGCTTTTAATTAAAGGCTCTAGAGGCATGGCTTTAGAACGTGTTTTAGATACCCTATAATACATCGCATTCCATACCCCATTTGAGCCAAATTATTGACTTTATTAGAATCCTATTAATTGTATTTCTTTATAACCACTGATCTACATGTAATCGTGGCGCATAAAAAACGAAACACGCTTATTGTACTTCCTGTAGTATAACCGTTCCTGTTTCTGATTTATTAACACCTATTGCAAAATTAGGACGTGTGCTATAATTCTGCTTCTCCCCAGTGGTATACATATATGTCAAAACAAGCTGTCCTTTGGCATTTCTTTCTAGTGTTTTAGGCGCTAAAGTCGTACTTAAATCTGTCGTTGGTTTAATCACAGCCATGACGTACTGCTTAGAGAAATCAATTTTAGTAGGTTGGCCTCCTGCTCCAGAACTGCCTGCCATACCAAATACGGTCTCAAAATCTTCTGCCGTTTCTATTTTAACAAACCCAATGCGTTTTGCCGTGTTTTTAACAAAGTAGTTTTCTATTCCAATAAAAGGTATAGCACCAACTTTTGGCGCTATGGTCTCTGTAGTGTCTTGTGGGTGTTTGTCACTTTCTTTTTTGCTATTTTGGCATCCCGTTAGGAACAAACTTATTGTTGCAGCCAGTGTTAAAAATGATTTCGTCATAAGTATATGATTTTAAAAATGTTAGCGTTATAATTTCTAGTCCTTCTCTTTAATAAGATATTGAATACCTATACCCTCTTAAATTGTTAAAGGTACTTTTAAAGTATATTATTGATTAGTGTTCCATTAATACTCAAAGTTAGCAAATAAATCTGAAGAACTTTCTCAAGCAGATTTAATCTTATGTCATTCCAAAGGCAATTAAGAGGCCAGAAAAAACTAACCTTCTTCACTAACAAACTAATAGCATCCTAAATCTGTTTTAAGCAATCTCTTACAGGCCTTTAATCTACTTAGTGAAGTCTATGAAAAGCAAAAAAAGAATACTCCCTAACCGCTTCGTAGCTATTTGTTCAAAAAAACGTCTAGTCATAACACCTTTAAGCACAAAAAAAGCTTCCCGAGATCGAGAAGCTTTTTTTAGATACTAAGATGGGCTCTAACCTATCCGTTAATCACTTTTTCTTGGTGATTAATAGATTCTTGGTGTACTGCTTTAAACATTTTTAAGATGAATTCTTCACTTAAGCCATGCTGCTCTCCTTCTAATACCATTTTACCTAAAATTTCATTCCAACGCTTCGACTGTAATACGGCAACGTTCTTTTGTTTTTTAAGTTTTCCAATCGCATCAGAGTTTTTCATACGTTGTCCTAATAAACCAAGGATTTGGTTATCTACAACATCAATCTGTGCTCTTAGGTTATTTAAGGCACTGTTATATTCTTCCTCTTCATTAGACTCTTTTCTAATTTTCAAATCTTTCATGATTTGAATTAAAGTTGCTGGTGTGACTTGCTGTGCAGCATCACTCCATGCATTTTCAGGATCGTAATGTGTTTCTATCATTAAACCATCAAAGTTCAAATCTAATGCGGTTTGAGACACATCAAAAATCATTTCTCTATTCCCTGTAATATGTGAAGGATCGTTTATTAATGGAATGTCTGGGTATTTATTTTGAAATTCGATCGCCATTTGCCATTCTGGAATATTACGGTATTTTGTTTTTTGGTACGTAGAGAACCCTCTATGGATAGCACCAATATTTTTAACACCAGAACTGTAAATACGCTCTATACCCCCTAACCATAATGATAAATCTGGGTTTACAGGGTTTTTAACCAATACAGGCTTATCTGTACCGTCTAAAGCATCTGCTATTTCTTGCATTATGAAAGGAGATACCGTAGAACGTGCACCAATCCATAACATATCAATATCGTGCTCTAAAGCCAATTTTACGTGTGCTGCATTAGCAACTTCGGTACATACTTTCATACCTGTCTCTGCTTTTACCTTTTGCAACCACTTTAAGCCTAATGCACCAACACCTTCAAAGTTCCCTGGACGTGTTCTTGGTTTCCAGATACCTGCTCTAAAGTAACTTACATCAGTATCCTTAAGCTCATGAGCTATTTTCAATACTTGCTCTTCTGTTTCTGCACTACAAGGCCCTGCAATTACTAAGGGATGATCTAAATTTAAATCATCTAACCAGGTTCTCATTTCTTTGTTGTTTTCCATAATGTTTAATAATAAATTCAAAAATCAAATTCCAAACCCCTATCGTCTACTTTTTTTAGGTTTACCATGGAATTTGGCATTTAATAATTGGTAAAATCGTTTAATGTATTCCGTTTAATATTTCTTTTATATAATTCGCATTTTTCATCTCATCAAAAATAGCATCGTAAGCGTCTGCTTTCATCAACTCTTTAAAATGAGTGAGATTGGCAATATATTCTTCTAATGTTTCTACGACATTGGCTTTATTTTGCTTAAAAATAGGCGTCCACATCTCTGGTGAACTTTTAGCGAGTCTTACTGTGGAAGCAAAACCACTGCCCGCCATATCAAAAATATCGCGCTCGTTTTTCTCTTTATCTATAACTGTTTTACCCAACATAAATGAACTTATGTGTGATAAATGCGATACATAAGCAATATGCTTATCGTGCTCTGCAGGATTCATATAGCGAATGCGCATGCCAATATCTGTAAATAGTTTTAACGCTTTTTCTTGCAGCTTGAATGTGGTTTTTTCTACCTCACAAACAATATTGGTCTTGCCTTTAAACAAGCCTGCTATTGCTGCTGTTGGGCCAGAATGTTCTGTTCCTGCAATAGGGTGCATGGCTAAAAAATTTCTGCGCTTAGGGTGGTTAGCAACAACCTCGCAAATGGCTTCTTTTGTAGATCCTGCATCGACCACCAAACCTGTATCTGGTATTTTATCTAAAATGGTAGGTAACAGCTTTACTGTAGCATCTACAGGAATAGAAACGATCACTAAATCGGCATGTTTTAAATCGTCTAAGGTTGCTTTTTTATCAATTAAGCCTAACTCTAAAGCTTTATTAAGGGTTGCTTCTTTTCTACTAATACCATGAATCACCATCTCTGGATTATTCTTTTTAATATCAATAGCAAGACTACCTCCTATTAAACCTATTCCTATAGCGTATATATTTTTCATGTCGTTATCTAACCGTTCTCAAAACGCCAGTACTATTTTTTATATCTTATTCTTTTTTTCAATACGTCTTATAGCTACTGCACTCTAGCTATAGCTTCTTCCAGCACTTCTGTTGTTGCACATAGCGAAAATCTAATATAACCTTCGCCTTGAGTCCCAAAAATAGTACCAGGTGTAATGAATATATGGTTCTCTTTTAAAACGAGATCTATAAATTCTTCAGCCTTTAAATGTGCTGGCAATTTGGCCCAAACAAACAAGCCTGTCGCTTCTTCATCGTATGTGCAATTTAATGCTTCGGCTAACTTCCATACCAAGTTACGGCGCTTTCTATAAACACTATTAAGTGTCACATACCACATTTCAGAACATTTTAAAGCTTCTATAGCACCTTTCTGTATGCCATAAAACATTCCAGAATCCATATTACTTTTTACTTTTAAAACATTGCTAATATGCTCATGGCTTCCCAAAACCATTCCAACACGCCAACCAGCCATATTAAAGGTTTTACTTAGGGAATTTAATTCTAAGCATACCTCTTTAGCACCTTCTACAGCTAAGATGCTTGTTGGGCTATCATTCAATACAAAACTATATGGATTGTCATTTACAATTAAAATATGGTACTTCTTAGCAAATGCCACTAAGGCTTTAAATAGCGTTTCTGTTGGCTTTGCACCCGTAGGCATATGCGGATAATTTACCCACATTAATTTCACCTTACTTAAATCTGTTTGCTCTAAAGCATCCAAATCTGGCATCCAATTGTTCGCAGCATCCAAATTATACAATACCCCTTTAGCGCCTACTAACTTTGTTACCGATTGGTATGTGGGATACCCTGGGTTAGGGATAAGGACCTCATCACCTTCGTTAAGGTAAGCCATAGAAATGTGCATAATGCCCTCTTTACTCCCCATTAAAGGTAACACCTCATTGGTCGCGTTTAAGCGCACATTAAAATGTGTTTTGTAGAAGTCTACGATAGCCTCTCGCAATTCTGGAAGTCCTTGGTAGCTTTGATATTTATGCGCGGTTGGGTCTAACAAACTATTTGCGATAGCTTCTATGACCTTCTGGGGCGGTTGCATATCTGGGCTACCTATACCTAAGTTAATGATAGGCTTGCCACTTGCTATAAGTAATCCTACTTCTCGTAATTTCTTAGAGAAATAGTATTCTTCTACAGTATGTAAACGTTTTGCAACTTCAATCATAACTTTGCATTTTTATATTCTCCCAAAACATTAAAGCTTTGTCCCATGATTTCTATTATTGATTTTGCTTTAGAAAAATCTTCATAAGCATCGAAAGTTACGTCTACAAAAAACGCATACTTCCAAGGGGTTTCTATAATTGGTAAGGATTGTATTTTGGTTAAATTTAATCTACAATCGCTCATCACATTTAACAACGTCGCCAAACTTCCGCGTTTGTGATCTGCTACAAATCGAATTGAGGCTTTATTTATCGCAGTTTGCGGTACTTCGCCATTGGCTCGCTTTACAATTACAAAACGTGTTTCGTTGTGTTTAATCGTTTGTATGCTATGCGCCAAAACATCCAATTCAAAAATAGTTGCTGCCATTACACTCGCTATAGCGCCTACATGGGGCAATTGGTGTTTTTGAATGCGTTCTGCCACCTCAGCCGTATCCTTATCTTCTACTAATTTTATGTGTGGGTGTTTTTTAAAAAACGCTTTACACTGTAGTAATGCCATAGGATGCGAGTACACTTCTTTTATATCTGCAATACTTTGGCCTGGTAATGCCATTAAATTATGTTGGATATCTAAATAATGCTCGCCAACAATATGTAGGGCATGATCGTTTATCAGTGCATAATTTGGTATAATAGATCCTGCTATAGAATTCTCTAATGCCATAATTGCAGCATCGCATTCTTGTTTAGTCAAGGCCTCTACCACTCTATCAAACGTCATACATTCGATGATATCTACAGGGGTTTCAAAAAACTCCTGCGATACAATGTGATGGAAAGATCCTCTTGCTCCTTGTATGGCTACCGTATGTATCATAAAAAAAAGTCCCGATTTTCATCGAGACTTATATTAAATTTTATAGTTAAAATTACACATATAATGTCTCGCATCTATTGCTAAAAAAGAAATAGAAGAAGTTAAAATATGTATAAAAAGCTGTTGTTCTCATAATTACGCCGCTAAATTAAATATTATTTTATGAAATAAAAACACATTAAAACCTTTTTTTTATAGTTTCTAAAAAGTTTTAAAGAATCTATAGTAAAATTCTAATTATGTTAGAGAATCATTATTTTTGACAAAACAATTCCTCGATATGTCTATTAAAGTTAATACAATTTCTAAGTTATACGGTAAGCAAAAGGCCTTAGACAACATTTCCTTTACGGTAAAGCGTCCTGAAATCGTTGGGTTTTTAGGACCTAATGGTGCCGGTAAGTCTACCATGATGAAAATATTAACAACATATATAGAGGCTTCTTCTGGTGGTATTTTAGTCAACACGCATGACAAAACCAACCCTAAAGGCATCCAAAACAGTATTGGGTACTTGCCAGAACACAACCCTTTGTATCTAGACATGTACATAAAAGAGTATTTGGCATTTAACGCGAGTATCTATAACGTATCTAAAGCACGCATTAATGATGTTATTGCACTTACGGGCTTAACTCCAGAGGTTCATAAAAAAATAGGGCAGCTCTCTAAGGGGTACCGCCAGCGTGTGGGCCTCGCTACAGCTCTACTGCACGATCCAGAGGTTTTAATTTTAGACGAACCGACTACGGGATTAGACCCTAACCAGTTAATAGAAATTAGACATTTGATAAAAACCATAGGACAAACTAAAACTGTGTTTCTTTCAACACATATCATGCAAGAGGTAGAGGCCATGTGCGACCGGGTCATTATTATCAATAAGGGTAAAATTGTGGCCGATAAAAAATTAGATGCCCTACAAAACGATAGTACGCAAGTTGTTGTGGTAGAATTTGATTATCGGGTTGAAGACGCTTTTCTTTTGAAACTTCCAAAAGTAGACCAAGTTAAAAACACACATGGCTTTGTCTATGAAATTACGTTTCAAACGTCTGAAGACATGCGCGCTCATGTTTTTGATTTTGCGCATGACAATGCTCTTAAAATTTTACAACTCAATCAAAAAAATGCCAGTTTAGAAAGTTTGTTTAGAGAACTCACAAGTGCTGACTAGGGTAAAATTAATTCAGCTCGTTTTTATGCGACATAATTACCTGCTTACAAGTAATCTATTCTAAAAACCTGAAAGTAATCGTACCTGTAATCCCTGAATAAAAAATTTAAAATTGCACCATAAGCTTTAGCCCTATTCTAAAATTAGACGTCCTCTAAAGCGTTGTTCTACGGCTATTGTGGGCGGTGTATTGACCAGAATAATATTTCCCACACTAGAGATTGTACCATCTATGGAGTCTTGCGGATTTAAAATCATATCGTTGGTACTGCGATGGAATACGGTAATACGTGTCGCTTCTAAGTCTCTCCCTTCAAAACGAGACGATCCCGACGCGTAATTGATGTTTAAATTTGAAGTCTTACCTGTAATGAAACAATTCGAAATATTATTAAACACCACACTAAGGGTTTCATTATCTATATTTAATCTAAAATTTGCAATAGTAAAACTATCTGGCGCACCAAAGTCTTCTGATAATAGTGCTAGACTGGGATAGGTTAGCACGCCTTCTGAACGGATATCAAACTGCGTAGAACTTCGTATTTCTGTAATGTTAGGTGCAGTGACATACACTTTAGTAATCCCAAAATCACGCACAAAATTACAGGTATTGTTGTCGGTTAAAATCAGCTGCCCCTCAACAACGGTTGCCGTTACATCATTAACTAAGTTTTCTCCCGTTTCTACCACCACCTTTGCTGTATCTCCCATTTTTATGATAAGCTCAATATCTCTATGGACTAAAATTTTAGTAAATGCTCCTACTACGCGTTCGTTTTGAACCATTGTCCCTGAGGTTTGAAAACAATCTCCCGCACTTTCACTGTCACAGGCAAACATGAGACAAACTAGAATTATATATGCTAAAATGTGTTTCATAATCGTACGCCTATACCGTATTCTATGGCCTCTGCTTTTGCTGCATGAGATTTTAACATCACTGCTGCAAACCATTTCTTTTTAAAGTACCGTTTCAATCCAATTCTAAAATATGTGCGCCCTTCAAAATCATAAGGGTAGTACACATAGTACCCCACCTGAGATACGACGGCTAATTTATTAATGAACAGTTCGTGCCCTGCAAATACACCTACCCGTTTGTAATCCTCATCGCCCGTTAAACCATCCTCTGGAAAAGCTATGGTTCGAAACGCGATCAATTCTTTTAAAAATCGCGAAAAGAATACTTCTGTCCCTAAGTGAAAGGCACTTTTTCTATTCAGACGCTTATCGGCATATACTGAAAAAATATAAAAAGGAAATTGTCCGCTGCCTATCACACTACTTTCGTTCACGCCGCCTCTAAAGGCTACATTGTATTTAATGGGTTGGGTAAATTTTTTATCGTTTGCCGCTAATGTATGTTGGTATTCGGGAGCCTCATCATCTAAGCTGTACGTAAGCCCTAAATTTAAGGTTATAGAGTTCGTACTGGTATTAGGAGCTCGTGTACTACCATTGGAATAATGGAATAAAGACAAACCGCCTTGTACACCAAACCGATCGAAAATACGTTCTTTTTTAAAATTCAGCATGAGGTAGATACTGGCTAAAAACTGAGACCCAAAGGCGATATTTCTAAAATTAGTTTCCCTATCGTAAGGATGGGTCACATAGGCCACACCAGAACCAATACGCATCATTAAATGCCGTTGTAGAAAATAAAAATTATAGTGTCCATACAGAGAGTAATTTTCCCCTAAAGGCTCACTTTTAAAATCTTGATATGAAAAAGACAGACCATAATCGGGATAATTGTAACGCTGTTCCCAGGCGTTTAAGCCATATGTTTTTTTATTCCAACTTAGTATAACACCATCGGGTCTCCCTTGTATTAAATGTAAAATATCGGGGTTATGGAGTGCGATGTTCCCTTTAAAATAATTGATATCAAAGGAGGATGCTTTTGTTTTGTCTTGTGCAAGTACTAATGTGCTCGAAAAAGATATTAAAAACACAATAATCAATGTTATGCTAAAAGGCTTAAAGTATCGCAATAGTTACTAAATTTAAAACAAAGCTTCAGCCACAGCCTGAATGTTATCACTTTTCCCCATAGAATAATAGTGCAATACAGGCACACCGTATTTCAACAGTTCTTTAGACTGCTGAATGGCAAATTCGATCCCCACTTGGCGTACGGCCTTATTATCTTTGCAACCGTCTACGGCATCGATTAAATCCTGAGGCAAATCAATTTTAAATACCTGTGGTAATAACTGCAGGTGGCGTTTTACAGCAATAGGCTTAATACCAGGAATAATTGGTACGGTAATCCCCATAGCTCGTGCTGCCTCAACAAATTCAAAATATTTTGTATTGTCAAAAAACATCTGCGTCACTACATAATCGGCACCAGCATCTACTTTTTCTTTAAGACGCCTCAAGTCTGTTTGTAAAGACGGGGCTTCCATATGTTTTTCGGGATATCCAGCTACGCCGATACAGAAATCAGATTTATGTTCTGCTGTAATCCCATCGTGTAGATATTCCCCTTGGTTGAGTTTGGCAATTTGAGCCACCAAATCGCTTGCATAAGCATTCCCACCTTCGGTAGGTTTAAAATAGGGCTCTTCGCGCATAGAGTCGCCTCGTAACGCCATAACATTATCGATCCCTAAATACTGGCAATCCACCAATACATATTCGGTTTCTTCTTTGGTAAATCCACCACACAATAAATGCGGTATGGCATCTACATTGTATTTATGTTTAATAGACGCGCAAATACCAACGGTACCTGGTCGCATACGGGTGATGCGTTTCTCTAACAGGCCATTTCCTTTTTCCATATAGACATACTCTTCTCTAGAGGTGGTAACGTCTATAAAAGGAGGTTTAAAATCCATTAAAGGATCTATATTAGTGTATAAATCCTGAATATTTTTACCTTTTTTAGGCGGAATAACTTCAAATGAAAACAATGTTTTTCCGTCGGCTTTTTTAATGTGGTCTGTTACTTTCATTAATGCTAGATTAGCGGTATGGTGTATTCTTATACGAGTTCTGGTGTTGTTTTATAGGCTTCCATTAAAGCCTTTACATCTTTTAACAATGTAATTGATGCTTCTATTTCTGCTTTTCGAATAGATACGCTTTCGATATTAAATCCTATAGGAATCTGTTTATCATGACAGTAGACTAATAGTTCTTCTGCAATGGTTTTGCATACAGCTACAGATTTCGACAAAATATCTTCTGAATGTTTCAGGTCGTTTTTAAGCCATTGTGGTATATCAATACCCAACCACTCCATAAATGCCATCGTCTTTAAAGAACCACATGGGGTTAATGTAAATATAATAGGCATTAAGGGTTTGTTGGCTTCCTTAGAATTATAGTAATAATCTGAAAGGAAATTTTTGGTGTTATTAATGTTATACACACATTGCGATATAAAGAAGCGACAGCCCTTGTCTACTTTGTTAAACAAGCGTTGGTGTTCGTCCTTTTTGGTGTAATGCCGTTCTGGAATGGTTACGCCTCCCAAAGTTAAAGATGGACTTGCATTTTGATTGATACGATAGGCATCATTTAGAGACAAAGCCGTTTTTTGCTTGTTAGAAGGTGTCCCTACAAATACAGAGTAATCTATTTGTTTGGCGTTTTTAGCGATCCAAGCGTTGAGTTCTTGATTGGAGTATTTACCAACACTCTTGTATATAATTTTAGGTATTTTTAAGTCAGACAGGTACGTATCGTTATAAGCATCTGGACTCAGCGTTTGAGCAAAGGGGAATGGTCTAGGCGCATTATTTCGAGACGATTCGTCTTGAATATCGTACAATACCAAACCATCAATATCTAAGGTGTTGATACGTTCCATTTGCTTAGCAGCAATGGCTTTTATCTTAGAGGTATCGGCATGTAACTTAGGAGGTGTTAAACCATAAAGTAATATCCCTGATGCTTTATTTTCTATTTTAGATTTTAACATGTCTGTAAACGCTAAGCGTTAAATTGAATCCATTTGCTAACGGTGCATAGCGCTGTTAGCAAATGTACTATTAAATTTTTCTTTTATTGTTCTGCTAAATTAGGGTGCAACCATTTTCTAGCTATAGCCTTAGTTATGCCTTTTCTATCCGCATAGTCTTCTAACTGATCGTTTGTAATTTTACCAAGACCAAAATACTTAGCTTCTGGATTTGCAAAATAGTAGCCTGATACTGCAGCAGCAGGCCACATGGCTAAACTTTCGGTTAATGTAACGCCTATTAATTTATCGACTTCTAAAAGCGCCCAAATGGTCTCTTTTTCTAAGTGATCTGGACAGGCAGGATAGCCTGGTGCAGGACGAATTCCTTTATAAGATTCTTTAATTAAATCATCGTTGGTAAGGGTCTCATTAGCAGCATACCCCCAGTGTTTTACACGTATTTGTTTGTGTAAATACTCCGCAAATGCCTCTGCGAAACGATCGGCTATGGCTTGTGCCATTATCGCATTATAATCGTCATCTTTAGCTTTATAACTATCTGCCAATTCTTGTGCCCCAAAAATCCCCACACAAAAAGCCCCCATATGGTCTGTTTTCTGTGTTTCCGTTGGCGCTATAAAGTCTGCTAAAGCGATATTAGGAATACCTTCGCGCTTTTTTAATTGTTGACGTAGGGTTCTAAAAACAAAGGTCTCTCCATTTTTCTTTTTGACACGAATATCATCGGTAGCGATGGCATTGGCTTCAAATAAACCAAATACAGCCTTTGGTTTTAACAACTGTTTGGCTATAATCTGCTTGACCATATCCTGTGCGTCTTCAAACAACTGCGTGGCCTGTTCGCCCACAACTTTATCTGTTAATATCGCGGGGTATTTACCATGTAAATCCCAACTTCTAAAAAACGGACTCCAATCTACAAAAGGCAACAACTCTTTTAAGCTTAATTGCTTTAAAACTTGTACGCCTAATTCTTTAGGTTTTACGAGTTCTGAAGTCTCCCAATCAATTTTGTATTTACGAGCTCTTGCGGTTGCTATGGAAATATAAGACTTCTCTTTACCACGTTTTAAGAATTTTGTTCTAAATTCATCATAATCCTTTTTAAGTTTAGCAACGTAGGCATGGGAGGTCTTTTTATTCAATAAATCGCCTACTACCGTTACCGCTCTAGAGGCATCATTAACATGTACTACAGCGTTCTCATACTGGGTGTCAATTTTAACTGCAGTATGTGCTTTAGAGGTTGTTGCACCTCCTATAAGTAATGGCACTTCAAAATTTTGACGTTGCATTTCTTTGGCTAGGTATACCATTTCATCTAACGATGGCGTGATTAAACCAGACAAACCTATGGCATCGACACGTTCTTCTATAGCGGCTTCAATAATTTTTTCTGGTGGTACCATTACCCCTAAATCTACAATCTCGTAATTGTTACAAGCAAGTACCACGCTTACGATATTTTTACCAATATCGTGGACATCTCCTTTAACTGTAGCCATTAGAATTTTACCTACGGGTTCTGATTTATCTGATTTTTCGGCTTCTATAAACGGATTTAAATAGGCCACTGCTTTTTTCATAACACGCGCCGATTTCACGACTTGAGGTAAAAACATTTTTCCTGCTCCAAATAGATCTCCAACGACATTCATCCCTGCCATAAGGTTTCCCTCTATTACTTCTATCGGCTTGTCTGCTTCTATCCGAGCCTGTTCTACATCTTCGATAATAAACGCATCTATTCCTTTTACCAAAGCATGGGTAATTCTATCTTGCAATGGATTTTCTCGCCAAGACAAATCCGCTTTTTTACCTTCTTTAGTCCCTTTTACGGTCTCGGCAAAATCTAACAAGCGTTCTGTAGCATCTTCACGTCTATCTAAAATAACGTCTTCTATATGCTCTAATAAATCTTTTGGAATGTCATCATAAACCTCGAGCATCGCAGGATTTACAATACCCATATTCATACCATTTTGGATGGCATAATAAAGAAATACCGAGTGCATGGCTTCACGTACAGTATTGTTTCCTCTAAAAGAAAACGACACATTACTTACCCCTCCACTTACACTTACGTTTTCTAAATTTTCTCTTACCCACCGTGTGGCACGAATAAAATCGATGGCATTTTTACGGTGCTCATCCATTCCTGTGGCTACAGGAAATATATTTAAATCGAAAATAATGTCTTCGGAAGGAAAGCCTACTTTATTTACCAGCACATCGTAAGAGCGCTTAGCAATTTCTATACGTCTATCGTAGGTATCTGCTTGCCCTACCTCGTCAAACGCCATTACAATAACCGCCGCTCCATAGCGTTTTATGCGCGTGGCTTCCCAAATAAATTTTTCTTCACCTTCTTTTAATGAGATCGAATTTACTACACATTTGCCTTGCACTACTTGCAACCCTGCTTCAATAATCTCCCATTTTGAGGAATCTATCATAATAGGCACCCGACAAATATCTGGTTCGGCAGCAATAAGGTTTAAGAAACGCACCATGGCTTCCTTACCATCTATCAAACCGTCGTCCATATTAACGTCGACAATTTGTGCTCCTCCATCCACTTGATGACGTGCTATATCTAAAGCTTCATCAAATTTTTCTTCTTTAACCAGTCGTAGAAATTTTTTAGAACCGGCAACATTAGTCCGTTCTCCAACATTAATGAAATTACTATTCTCATTAAGTACTAGAGGTTCTAATCCTGACAATTTCATATATCTGGATTGCTTTATTTTTACTGGTGTTCGGTTAATTGTCTCACTCATGACTATAATGATGGTTTATAGTTGTTTGTTTTTAGTTCTTCGTTATTTGACTTACGGTTGACTATGTAAATGTTGTTGGTTGCTCGTTGTTAGCTTATTCTTAATATTTGTTAAGCTTTAAATATTTGATTTACATCTATAACTTCTTATAATAATTTATAAAACCATTAATCATTTTTTTACAGGTCTCTATTTGTAATAATAACATTTTCAAATTTAGAGTTGTTATAAATTCTAAATCTCAAGCCATGTAAAACTATATTTCTAGCAATGACATTTTGTAGTATCGCTACTTACTATTAACGATGGTCATTATCCTTAATTTACGATTATTACGCAAGACCAAATCTTCCTTTAAAAAGCCTTGGGATTCATACAACTTTATTGCGCTTTTATTATCTTCATAAACATCTAGCCAAATTTTATGTGCTTTAAACACATTGAAACATAGTTGTTTTGTTAATTCTACAGCTAATTTCCCATAACCTAGTCCTTTTTTTAAAATAACTATTCGTCTAAATTCGATAACTTTTGTTTTAGTCCCTACTAAAATTATGTACCCTATAAAAACTTTACTCTTACTATCAAATATAGATATATGGCATTCCGTATTAACTATATCTTTATGTTCTTCTAAAGCACATTGTGTTACAAACTGATGGTTTTCCTTTTCTAGAATTAAAATTCTGTTTAGATCTTCTTCTTTAGTCTTTTCAAAGTATAGTCTATCAGCTTTCAACATTATATTATGATAACGTAAGGTATTCTACTTGACGTGGCTTATACTTTGCGGCTATATTTGCAATCACTCTAATATGTTCTGGAGAAGTGCCACAGCAGCCTCCAATAATATTCATTAAATTCTTTTTAAGGTATTCTTCTATTTGCTCTCCCATTTCTTCTGGGGTTTCGTCATATTCTCCAAAAGCATTTGGTAAACCTGCATTAGGGTGTGCAGAAATGGCAAAATCTGTTTTATTTGCTATCGCTTCTAAATGCGGTTGTAATAAATTAGCACCTAAAGCACAATTAAAACCTACCGATAATAATGGTATGTGCGATACCGATATTAAGAAGGCTTCTGCTGTTTGCCCTGATAACGTACGACCAGATGCATCTGTAATGGTACCACTTAACATTACAGGAACGTCTATTTGGCGCTCTGCTTTTACTTCTTCTATAGCAAATAATGCTGCTTTGGCATTTAAGGTATCAAATACAGTTTCCACAAGTAGAATATCCGAACCGCCATCTAGCAGTGCTTCTACTTGTTGTTTATAAGCAACACGTAATTCATCAAACGTAACGGCACGGTACCCAGGATCATTAACATCTGGAGACATGCTTGCTGTTCGGTTTGTAGGGCCTATAGAGCCTGCTACAAAACGCGGTTTGTGCGGTTCTTTTGCTGTAAATGCATCGGCTACCTCTTTCGCTATCTTTGCAGATTCGTAATTGAGTTCGTATACCAAATCTTCCATTTGGTAATCTGCCATTGCAATAGTAGTCCCAGAGAAAGTATTCGTTTCTATGATATCTGCTCCTGCTTCGAAATACTTCCCATGAATGGTTTTTATCGCTTCAGGTTGCGTTATTGACAATAAATCGTTATTCCCTTGTAATGGAGTTGGATAGTCTTTAAAACGTTCTCCTCTAAAATCTTCTTCAGTAAATTTATAAGCTTGTAGCATGGTACCCATTGCTCCATCTAAAACTAAAATACGTTCTTGTAACGCTTGATATATATTTGCCATTTTTTATTGTATTCCTAAATTTAAACTAAAGCCTTCACAATCCAATCTCCACACAAAATTCTAATCGTATGCTACGCAAGATAGCGTTTAACATCTTCTATTTTATGCTCATAGCTTAGCGTCCAAATTAAAAGTTATGTTTCAATACCTCTAGCGTGCAAAAATACTAACTATATTATTGTATCTACGCTTATGTTATAAAATGTATTGATGCGCTCTATTCAAATAATGATGATGATAAATACCGATCACCTCTATCACAAACAATGGCTACAATAATTCCTTCATCGATAGCCTCTGCTGTTTTTAACGCACAGTACATAGAACCACCACTGCTCATCCCTGCAAACACACCTTCTTCTTTGGCCATTTTTATGGTCGTTGTTTTAGCGTCTTCTTCAGAAACATCAATAACCGTATCTACGCGAGAGCGGTCAAAAAATTTAGGTACATATTCTGGAGACCATTTTCGGATACCTGGTATTCTAGCGCCATCGGCAGGTTGCGCACCTACTATGGTTATATTAGGGTTTTGTTCTTTTAAATAACGTGAGGTTCCCATAATGGTTCCTGTAGTCCCCATAGTGGCTACAAAATGGGTGATTTTACCTTCGGTATCTCTCCAAATTTCAGGCCCCGTGGTTTTATAGTGAGCTTTCCAATTATCGTCATTTTCAAACTGATTGAGTAAGGTATATCCTTTTTCATCTCTTAGTTTAAAAGCGAGATCTCGAGAGCCTTCTATCCCCACATCGGCGGGTGTTAAAATAACCTCAGCGCCATAAGCACGCATGGTTTTTACGCGTTCCTCGGTAGAGTTCTCTGGCATGATTAACACCATGTTTAATCCTAATAGTTTAGAAATAAATGCGAGTGCAATACCCGTATTACCACTAGTTGCCTCTACCAAAGTACCGCCTTTTTTAATATCACCGCGTTTTAAGGCTTCATTAATCATATTAAAAGCTGGACGGTCTTTTACACTTCCTCCAGGGTTATTCCCTTCTAATTTTAAAAACAAGCGTACGCCTTTTTTTGAAATTAAATGGGTGGCCTCTACTAAGGGTGTATTTCCTATTTGGCCTATGATACTATTTTTGTATGCCATTTTTCTTCGGTCTTATTTTTATTTCTGTTTGGTAGGTGACTACAGAGTCTTCTGGAACAGACTGGGTTATCCATACGTTCGCCCCAATGATGCTATTGGCACCTATAACAATATCACCACCTAAAATGGTAGCATTGGCATAAATGGTAACGTTATCATCTATGGTAGGGTGTCTTTTTGTTGAGGCCAAATCTTTAGAGACTTGAATACCTCCCAAAGTTACACCTTGGTATATTTTTACATGTTCACCTATAATAGCACTCTCTCCAATAACGATACCTGTACCGTGATCGATATAAAACGATTCTCCTATAGTGGCTCCTGGGTTGATGTCTATCCCTGTAATACCATGAATGTATTCACTCATCATTCTTGGTAAGATATAAACCCCTAGTTTATAAAGCGCATGGCTTAAGCGGTAAATAGAAATGGCATGAAAACCAGGATATGCGAGATAAATTTCTTGTAAACAATGCGATGCAGGATCGTTTTTCTCGAAAGCGATTGCATCTAAATCTAGTTTTCTTCTAATTTCAGGGAGTTCTGTTCTAAATGTGTTCCAGATGTCCTGTGCGTCTTCAATTTCTAAAGATGCTAATATTTTAAGAAAGGTCTTTTCTAAATAATCGCTATGTAGTTCGTCTTGTTCACAATCGAACAACGAATAAAATAAGCGTTTAGAGAATGTATTAACCGTATCCTTTAAACATACGTTATAACTCTTCATTTTTTTTACCTTTTAGTCGTTTAACAGCAATTTAAATATCTTATAAATTGCTCTAATTTTATGCTGATAAAAGTAAAACTTATCCTTTGAAATAGCTACTGCATAAAACATAAAATCCCGCGACTATTAAAAGTAACATCGCGGGATTGAAATTTTATATGACCATACTTTAATTTATGGCTTGTACTACCGCTTTTGGTGCTTGTTTTTTTGTTCCATCAAATCCTTCTATACCGCTCACCGTTGTATATTTTAATACAAACTTCTTTCCTGGATTGATAATTTTGTACGCTGCTTGACACATTATGGTCGCTTCATGGAAACCACAAAGTATTAATTTTAGTTTACCTGGGTACGAGTTACCATCTCCTATTGCAAATATCCCTGGGATGTTTGTTTGGTAATCTAAAGCATTATTAACTTTAATGGCGTTTTTCTCAATTTCTAAGCCCCAATTTGCAATTGGTCCTAGTTTTGGAGACAATCCAAATAAAGGAATAAAATGATCGGTTGGTATATTAACAGGATCTTCTCCTTTTTTAGTAATCTCTATAGCTTCCACTTTCCCATCACCAATAATATTGGTTACTTCTGCTGGCGTTATAAGCTTAATTTTACCTTCATTTTTTAATTCTTGTACTTTCTCTACAGAATCTAAATGCCCTCTAAACTCGTTACGTCTGTGTACTAAAGTTACGCTTTTAGCAACATCGGCTAAAAAGATAGACCAATCTAAAGCAGAGTCACCGCCTCCTGCAATAACCACGTCTTTGTCACGGTACACTTCAGGTTCTTTAATCATGTACTCTACACCTTTATCTTCGTACAACGCTAGGTTTTCCAATTGTGGTTTTCTAGGCTCAAAACTTCCTAATCCACTAGCTATAGCTACAATTGGCGCTTGGTGTTGCGTCCCTTTGTTTGTCGTTACTATAAATGTCCCGTCTTCTTGTTTATCTATAGTTTCTGCACGTTCTCCTAGTGTAAAACCAGGCTCGAATTGCTTGCCTTGCTCTAATAAATTTTTTGTTAAGTCGCCTGCTAATATTTCTGGAAACCCTGGGATATCGTAAATCGGCTTTTTAGGATACAGCTCTGAGCATTGTCCTCCTGCTTGCGGTAACGCATCAATTAAATGACATTTCAATTTTAATAATCCTGCTTCGAATACAGTGAATAATCCAGTGGGCCCCGCGCCAATTATAATTATATCTGTTTTTATCATCTTATGACTCTTTTTTTTGTATTAATCCTTTTGTGAATTCGTTAAGCACTTCTACTTTTTCTTCGAAATCACCTTTTATTGTTTTTCTATATTCATTTAAATTCTTCACCAAATCGTCTACATTTTCTGGAATAACCTGCTCAAAAAATTGACGTAAACGCTTTGCTGTTGTTGGCGACTTTCCATTGGTAGAAATAGCCACTTTCACATTACCTTTGGTTACAATACCTCCCATATAAAAATCGCAATATGGCGGGTTATCTGCAACGTTTACCAACTTGGCTTCTGCCCTGCAATCTTTCCAAACTTCTACATTTATTTCTGGAATATCTGTAGTCGCTACAACCATATGCCGCCCTTGTAAATAGCGTTTGCGGTACACATCTTTTACTAGTGTTACACAGCCTGTTTTCGCTAATGCTATTGTACCCGCTCTAAACATTGGCGATACCATGGTTACCTTAGCATCTGGACTAGATTTTAACAAAAATGTTAGCTTCTCTTCTGCCACAAAACCACCACCTACAATTAAAACATTGAGGTTTTTCGTTTTTAAAAAAATAGGATATAAATTATTTCTTTCCATTCCCTATTTTTTAACGACCTTATTATATACCGCGCTTAATGTTGCACGTTCTTTAACTACATCACCTATTACAATAATAGCAGGGTTTGCTAATTGTTTTTCGGCAACAATAGTCTCTATCGTTTGTATTGTCCCTATGCCTACATTTTGATTGTCTCTAGTTCCATTTTGAATAATTGCTATTGGCATATCGTCTTTATTTTCTTTTGAAAAAATAGCGACGATTTCGCTAAGCTTACTCATACCCATTAATATCACTACTGTTGCTGTAGATTTAGCTGCCAAGGCAACATCTTCAGACAGTTGGTGCTTTTTGGTTGTCCCTGTAATGACCCAAAAACTTTCGGAGGCACCACGTTTGGTCAACGGAATTCCCTGATAGGCTGGCACAGCTACAGATGATGAAATGCCCGGTACTACAAATGTTTCTAAATCAAATTGTCTCACATAATCAATTTCTTCAGCGCCTCTACCAAAAATAAAGGGATCGCCACCTTTTAAACGTACAACATGTCCTTTTGCCTTAGCCTTTGTAACAATCAAATCATTGATTTGTTCCTGTTGAAAGGCATAACACCCCTTGCGTTTCCCTACAAAAATAAGTTCTGCTGTCGCAGAGGCATATTTAAGTAATGCTTCGTTAATCAATGCATCATACAAAATAACATCTGCAGCTTCAATGGCTTTAATGGCTTTAAGTGTAATTAACTCCTCATCGCCAGGCCCTGCTCCTACAATAGTTAACATTGGGGTTTTCAAACTCATTTCTTATCTACTTCCTTCTGTAAAACCTAGTTTTGTTTACTTTGCGCTTCAGCTCTAAAGGCTCTTACTGCTTCTAAAAACTTATCGGCACTTGTGATATAGTTTAAAGCGAAATCTTTAGTTGGTGCATTTTTATTGATTTGGTAAATTACATCTGAAAATGAAGCCCCTAAATCAATTTTACCTGATGCTACGAACAACTCATCAAACTGCGAAATGATACTCGCATGCGTGTTGGTCTTCTTATTTTCAGAAAGCAATACTGCTTTTGCTGAATTTACTAAAGATTGGTAGGCTAAATAAATAGCTCCAGAATACACACCATTCTCGAAAGATGTCTTTGCATTTTCTATCTTCTCTTCACTTTCTAAGAACAAGGTCGCTATTAAATCAATCACAACGCCTGCACATTCTCCAATACCAATTTCCTTAACGTATTTTTCTTCTTCACCCCAATCGATAAAGTCTTCTTGTGTTAAATTAGTAGCATCTTGTAAATCGTTTAAGAAATCGTAGAAATACTTCTCTCCTTTCTCTTGGTAGTAAGCAACAAAAGATTTCCCTTGACCATGAGCTTCAAAATCGTTTAAGATTCTGCGTAAGGCTTCTGGGCCTCTTCTACTTGGTACTTTTACAACTTTATCTGCAAAAGTAGCATGACCATCGCCTTGATTACCGCCACCTAACAACACCTGTAACGCTGGTGCTACTAATTTCTCTGGCGTTCTTACCGTCATCCCTTGGAATCCAATATTTGCCATATTATGCTGTCCACAAGCATTCATACAGCCACTAATTTTTATAACGAGATCTTCGTTTTTTAAATACTGTGGGTATTCTGCTTTAATGACACGCTCTAACTCTTCAGCAATACCAGTACTACTTGCAATACCTAAATTACATGTATCTGTTCCTGGACATGCTGTAATGTCTACTGCTTTGTTATATCCTGCTTCTACGAAGCCTAATTTTTCTAATTCTTGGTAAAAGAACGGTACTAAGTCCTCCTTTACAAAAGGAATTACGATATTTTGACGTAATGTTAAACGTACTTCTCCTGCGGCATAAGCGTCTACCAGATTTGCTAATAAGCGGGCTTTATCTGTATAAAAGTCACCTAATAACACTTTAATTCCTATAGCCACATAGCCCTCTTGTTTTTGAGGTATAACGTTTGTTGATTTCCAAAGATCGAAAGCCTCTTGGTCTTTAATAGCAACCTGAGGTGCTTCTACTGCTATTGGTGTAGATGCCACATAGGCATCTGCATCTATGGCTACACTTTTAAACTCGATGGCTTTTTGCTCTTCTGCTATCAATGCTCTAAACGCCTCTAATCCTATGTCTTTTAATAAGAATTTCATACGCGCTTTGGCACGGCTTTTACGCTCTCCATAACGGTCAAAAACTCTTAAAACACCTTCCATAATTGGAATGATTTGATCGGTTTCTACGAAATCGAACAACACATCTGCATGACGTGGCTGCGATCCTAAACCTCCTGCAACCATCACTTTAAAGCCACGAACACCATCTTTTATCTTAGCAATGTACCCGATATCATGTAAGTATGATAATCCTGTATCTTCATCGGTAGAAGAAAATGACACTTTAAATTTACGTCCCATTTCTTGACAAATTGGGTTACGTAAAAAGAATTTATACAAAGCATCTGCATATGGAGACACATCGAACGGTTCGTTAACATCGATTCCTGCTGTTTCAGAAGCGGTTACGTTTCTTACCACATTTCCACAAGCTTCACGTAGGGTTACATCGTCTTTCTCTAAATCGGCCCAAAGCTCTGGGGTTCTATTTAAATCTACATAGTGAATTTGAATATCCTGACGTGTTGTAATGTGTAAACGTCCTTTAGAATACTCGTCAGACACTTCAGAAATTCTACGCAACTGGTTGCTCTTTAATTTACCATAAGGTATCTTAATACGAATCATTTGTACGCCTTCTTGACGCTGACCGTAAACACCACGAGCTAAACGAAGACTTCTAAATTTTTCTTCATCTATTTTACCATTATGAAATAGCTCAATTTTATTCGCTAATTCTATAATATCTTGCTCTACAACTGGATTCTCTATTTCTGTTTCAAAGCTTCGCATATCTTCTTTATGTTTTATATTGAAAGTTTTAAAGTAGGTGTTTTTCTAACTTTTACTTTCTATCTTTTTTATCTACTGAATAAATCCTGCGCCTACTGTATTGTTAGACTGGGTATCGATTATAATAAACGATCCGTTAGTTCTGTGATTTTTAAATTGATCGTAAAAAATAGGTTTATTCAATTTAAAAGTCACTGAAGCAATATCATTGATGTTTAATCCTGTTGCTTCTTTATCGATTCCAGAATAGTCTGGATTGATTTTATGATTGATACGATCTACTTTTGCCAATACTTTATTAACGCCATGTTGTATCACGTATTTCCCTCCAGCTGTTAGTTGGTTGCTATCCATCCAACATACATTTGCTGTAAATTGTTTATCGATAACTGGGATATCACCTTCTTTTACAATCATATCTCCGCGACTTACGTTGATATCATTCTCTAATGTAATGGTTACTGATGAACGTCTCGATGCGGTTTCATACTTTTCATCGTAAAAATAAATATCTTTTATTTTTGAACGTGTTTTCGACGGTAATACGATGATATCATCTCCAACACTTAAATCACCACCATACACTTTACCTGCGTACCCTCTATAATCGTGAAACTCTTCTGTTTTAGGTCGTACAACATACTGTACTGGGAAACGTGGTGTTCCTGCATTAAAGATATCGGCTTTATCTAATTGCTCTAAATGCTCTAACAACGCAGCGCCTTTGTACCAAGACATGGCTTCTGATTTGTTTACAACATTATCGCCTTTTAAAGCACTTACTGGGATAAATGTAATGTTTTGATCTTGGTAATCACGTTTACTCATCAACTCAGAGAAATCTGCTTTTATCTTATTGTAAACTTCTTCTGAATAATCTACCAAGTCCATTTTATTAATCGCAACGACAACGTCTTTTATACGCAATAGGTTATTGATAAAAAAGTGACGATTAGTTTGCTCTATCACCCCTTTTCTTGCATCTATTAAAATGATAGACGCTTGCGAAGTTGATGCTCCTGTAACCATGTTACGTGTATATTCCACGTGTCCTGGTGTGTCTGCTATAATGTAACTTTTCTTTTTTGTAGAAAAGTAAATATGAGCAACATCAATTGTAATGCCTTGCTCGCGTTCTGCAACTAAACCATCTGTTGCTAGTGAAAAATCTAAGTAATCGTATCCACGTTGCTTACTTGTTTTTTCAATGGCTTCTAATTTATCGGTAGTCAAAGATTTTGTATCGTAAAGGATACGCCCTATTAGTGTGCTTTTCCCGTCGTCTACACTACCCGCTGTTGCTATTTTTAATACTTCCATTCCTCGCCCCAACCCTCTCCAAAGGAGAAGGAATTCTTTACAGGTATATTTTAAAATTTGTTTTAATTCTTTTACTTTTCATACCTACAAGACTTTTAGACCTTGCAGGACAGCTTTGTCCTTTTATTTTCACAAACTTGCTACTTCCCCCTTTGGAGGTCAAAGGGATTTAGAAATACCCTTGTTGCTTACGTTTTTCCATTGCTGCCTCAGAACGTTTATCATCGATACGCGCCCCACGTTCTGAAATTGTAGAGTCTCTAATCTCTTCTACAACTTTAGATATTGATACGGCCTCAGACAATACTGCAGCGGTACAACTCATATCGCCTACAGTTCTAAAACGCACCATTTCTTCTATCACTTCTTCATCTTCATCTCTGTATACCACATCGTCTTCAGCAGACCATATCATACCATCTCTTAAAAATACTTTACGTTTGTGTGCAAAATAGATAGAAGGGATTTCAATATTTTCTTTTTCAATATAAGACCATACATCTAGTTCTGTCCAATTCGAAATTGGAAACACACGTACATTTTGTCCTAATTCTATGTCTCCATTTAGCATGTCAAACAATTCAGGACGTTGGTTCTTTTCATCCCACTGTCCAAAATCATCACGCACTGAAAAAATACGTTCTTTAGCTCTGGCTTTTTCTTCATCACGACGTGCCCCACCAATACAAGCATCAAATTTAAACTCTTCAATAGCATCTAAAAGTGTTGTGGTTTGCAACATGTTTCTACTTGCATAACGCCCAGACTCTTCTTTTACCTTACCTTCATCGATAGAATCTTGTACATTTCTAACAATTAATTCTAAACCAAGTTCTTTCACCAAACGGTCTCTAAACTCTATAGTTTCTGGAAAGTTATGTCCTGTATCAATATGCATTAAAGGGAATGGTACTTTTGCTGGGTAAAATGCTTTCACAGCTAATCTTACTAGCGTAATTGAATCTTTTCCTCCAGAAAATAACAACACAGGCTTTTCAAATTGTGCTGCCACTTCTCTCATGATGTATATCGCTTCGTTTTCTAGCGAGTTGATATGTGACGTGTCTTTTTTCATAATAGTATATTACTTGCCTTTTAAAAGGCGCACCTGCTTTAAAAAAGCAAGTTTATTTATTGTTTTAATTTGTGTTTTAAGGCGTTCTCTTAGAGAAACACTTTAGGCATGTAAACCACACTCTCGGTTTGCTAATGCTTTCGTTGGATCGAAATATTTAAATTCGTTAGGCAACTTATGCTCTTCTAAATACGCATCTAATTTCTCATCAGACCAATAGTAAAACGGACTTACTTTTAATACGCCATCTTTACTTAGGCTAAAAATACCAATACTGTTTCTAAACGCTGTTTGCCCTTGCCTTAAGTTGGTAAACCATACTTTAGGCTGGTGTTCTGCCATTGCTCTGGTAAAAGGCTCTAGCTTTACTTGCTCTGTAAACAAAGCGTGTTTAGGATCATCTACACTTGGAAGCCCCATCACAACATCGCGATGCGATGACGTTTGTTTAGGCACGTATAAAAACACATTTAAATCTAAATCTTTAATAACCTGCTCTGCATGCTTATACGTTTGCGGCGTGTTGTAGCCTGTATCACACCATACCACAGGCACCTTAGCTTCTTCTGCACTTACGGCATGCAAAATCGCAGCTTCATAAGGTCTAAAATTTGTTGTGACTACAGCCTCGTTACTCAACTCGAAAGCTTTCGCTATAATTTCGGCTGGCGTTGCGTTTTCAAACGTTTTATTTAAGGCTTCTATTTGATTTTCTGTAAACATCGCTTTATTTATTTTATTTCCCCCATTTCACAGCGTTCCAAATACGCTCATGGAAAAAGTATAATACCATTTTTGTTAAAAAATCTACAGATGCTATCGATGCAGCAACTGACATTTCTCCAGTTAATAAATATGAAACTATCAATGTATCTAAAGTACCAACAACTCTCCAGCTTAAAGCTTTAGCAACACTTCGTATAGGCTTTTCACCAACAGCATCCTCTTTGTAAGTGGTCTTTTCTTTACTTTTCAATAACATTTGCGCTATCATTTGTCGTTATTTATATTAATCCTATCAATTTAGTAGGGATTACAAAAGTAATACTTTTTTCCATACTACAAACCATAGGGCTTATTTTTTAGAATATTAGTGTATTTCAACGATAAAATGAAGAAAATCAAACTGTAACCCCCTTAATTTTGAGGATTTTTAAGTCCAATTAGACCTGAGAGAGGTCCCCCAAAGTCTTATTCCTAAATACTTTAAGGGTACTATCGCGTACTTCTATCATGAGTTTATGAACACTACAGGCATGTTCATCTGGACAATCGTCGCATTTCTCGTAATAATTAAGACTCACACAGGGCACCATAGCAATAGGCCCCTCTAAAACACGCATCACATCGGTCATTTTAATGTCGGAAGGCGTACTTCTTAAGTAATAACCACCGTGTTTTCCTTTTTTCGAGCCTAAAATGCCTGCTTTTCTTAACGTTAACAAAATCCCCTCCAGAAATTTCTGCGGAATTTGTTCGCTTTTAGCAATAGCACTTACTTGCACAGGAACATCATCACCAGTTCGCGCTATAAAGGTTAACGCTTTTAGACCGTACTTTGTTTTTTTGGATAACATGCTGCTAATATAGCTAATTAAAAAGATGCTCCAAATTATAAGAGGATAGCATTAAACCTGTACAACTACAAATCCAACCATTGTTTAAATGAAGAGGCCTTATTTTTACCGATGATAATATCAATTTCAGAAGTAGGTCTCGTTTCTATTTTAAGTGAATTGTTTGCTGTGCTATCCTACAGATTATCTTTTAATCAAGAGCTTATAAAGATTAACATTCTTACTTAAACGTTAAAGCACTACTCCTATTTAAAAAAGTAACCTACGGAAAGTTGAAATACTGCATTTTTATCATCTACAGTTTCAACATCATTAATATTGGTTAAACCAAGACCAAATCGCAGTCCAAAATTTAAACCACTTTCTAATTTTGCTGCCAATTCGAAATCTAAACTTAAATCAATAGGCTCAAAAAAATCGGATATATCTGCTTCTGGAAAAACTACCGATCCGCCTCTCACCTCTTGCTCTGCATTAACACGTATCCCTAATTGCGGCCCACACCCTAAACTCAACACATCTTTTACCACATAAAACTTCGCTAAAAGCGGTATGTTTATATAATCTAACTTAATCGTCGAAGATGTTTCACTTGACCCTGCATTAAAAGTTAGAAACTGATCGAAAACAACACCTTGTCTTGAATATGACAATTCTGGTTGCAGCGAAAGCCGCTCTAAAAGATGCAGCTCTAAAACACCCCCTACATGAAAATTTGCCCTAGCACTTAGGTCTTGGACGTTATTTGAAAAGTCCCCTACAAAGGTAGAAATGTTCAAACCAGTTCTTACGCCATATTCCACTTTTTGCTGCGCTATAACTATTGATGAAAACAAAAGTAAAACAGCTACAATACACCTTGCTTTTTGACACATAATCGTAATATTCTTTTGCGTAAATATAATTTATTTTCTATAATTACAACTCAATTTTAGAAAACATCATACGAAGTATCATTTCACGAATATCACACACTAAATTTCAATCAAAACGGTAGAGGTGTATATCTACAACTAAAGAGAAAAACACTCTACAAATCCAACCATTGTTTAAATGAAGAGGCCTTATTTTTACCGATGATAATATCAATTTCAGAAGTAGGTCTCGTTTCTATTTTAAGTGAATTGTTTCCAAATTTTATAATTTTATCTATCGCATAAATAGACACTATAATTTGACGGTTCGCTCTAAAAAACAACTTCTCATCTAGAGAGGAATAAATCTGATCTAAACTGTCATTTGCTGTAAAACGTTTACCATCTTTTCGAACAATATAAGTTATGGTATTTTCTAAATAGATATAGGATATGTCTTCTATAGACACAGGCATAAGCTCATTTCTTATATACGTTAACAAACGTTTCTTAGGCAAATCCTTTATCGCTTCTTCTTCGGCACTATTACCTCCCTCGTGTATCGCTTCTTCCTCCTCCTTAGCTTGTCGTTCCTTTTCTATCGCTATATTTTTTTGGTAGTTTTCTAAAGACGCATTTAATTTCGACAGGTTTAGCATGCTGTCTTCTAAGCGTGTTGATTTTTGCTCTAAAGCTTCATAATAGTAATTGGTAACATATCTTATGATTCCAAATAAAATGACTAAAATAAGTAACCCTAGGATAATGAATATCACACTAAACCTATTTTTAAAATTATCAAACTTAGTAATCACGTTCTTTAAATTAATATGCGTAACTACAATTAAATCTGAATCTGGTATCGCATCCAAACGCACCACTTCCGACGCTTCTAATGCATCCTCCTCCATACTGTAATTGTCTATATATGTATAAAGATCTTCTGCTGTAATATCCTTTTTTACATTAGTAACCATTGCATTGGTAGCTGCATCCTTAGTCCCTACTTTGGTAATATCTGGATAACTCACAATATTACCAGACCAATCGATAACAGACAAAAACATATTAACACCATTAATATCTTCAATACTTTTCTGTATACCTCCAACAACAATAGCTTTATCAACATGAGCCGCCAGAGCATTTGCACTGATCATAGATATTTGTTTCGCGCGTTGTTTTCCTGATTGTATTTCATTCTCCAAAAGCAATATCACACTCTGCTTGGCTATAAACTGTACTGCTATAAACGCAAGGCTAATGTAAACAACACTAAACACCAGAGTTGTTAAAACGTAGACTTTATAATTTTTCATTTTTCTATTTTAGCACTTTTTAGTAATGGTACTAAATTACGTTATAAGTATAAAAAACACCTTATTTCTAAGAGCTTAATTTCCTTTTTAGCCTCTTATATTCCACTTCAATAAGTTTACACCCCTTATAAACACTGGGATTGATAATTATTGTATACTTTTATACTCTCAATCACTAAGTATAAACATTACAAACACACTTAGTCCTTGTTTAATAGATTACTAATATGAAAAGCAACACCAAACATCTTAAACGCCTCCTATTAATAAGCAGTGTTGTTGCTATGGTCATTTATATGGCGACTCGTAATCTTCACTCTAGTAACACAGAAAAGCTAACGACCTATAAACACATGTCTACTGAGAAACTTATAAAAAAGTATGACAATGCTGCCTTAGATCATTTAATTGAAAAGGCCATAGAAGTAAAAGGCACCTTAAAAGAAGTACATTCAAAAAACAACATTTACACTCTATATATAAGTGATGGTTCTAACAAAACTTATATTCTTTGTGAAATGCAAAAAGACCAAATTCATAAAATACCGCACCTTAAGATTGGCGACAAAATACTTGTAAAAGGCATTCTTAAAGGACACTTGTTGGATATAATATTATTAAATTGCATCATTATTTAAATCCCTTTTCATGAATAAAACACTATTTCTATTTCTATTTATTTGTATGAAAAGTTTTTCTCAAAACGTAGAATACATTGAACGGCAAGGAGAAGTTACATTTTTTTCATACACCTCTGTGGAAAATATACAAGCTAAAAATGCACAAACGCTCAGTTTATTAAACCCTAATACACAAGAGATTGCTGTACAAATTTTAATGCGAGCTTTTGTATTTCAAAAGTCATTAATGCATGAGCATTTTAATGAAAGTTATATTGAATCCGACCTCTACCCTAAGGCAACTTTTGAAGGTAAAATTGAAGATTTTAATGCTAATGCATCCTTGCAGACTAAGCTTATTAAAGGTACTTTTACACTTCGAAATATTTCAAAACCTGTCGAAATAAAAGCAACAATTTCTAAAACAGACAACAGCTACACGGTTAAGGGGGGCTTAGACGTATTCATTGATGATTACAGTATTAAAGTACCTGCACTTTTATCGCCTAACATCTCTAAAAAAATAGAAGTTACTTTTAATTTTAAATATGCGCCTTATGACAATTAAAACTCTAAGACTCATCCTTGTATTAAGTTTGCCGTTTTACAGCACAGGGCAAAGCCTTCTTGACAAACTTGAAAAAGAACCTATAGATACCGTTGCACATGTACTAGGTACCTTTCAGGGAACGCGTATATCTATTGGACACTCTATAGAAACGCGTAAAAAAAACACACTAGAAGTCTCATTTATGAGCCGGTATTGGAATGTAGAACAAGAAACCAGTAACTCTTTTGTAGCCGATAGAATGTGCGCACGTTTTGGTTTAGACTATGGGCTTACAGACAAACTCACTATTGCTGCTGGTATTGGCGTCCCCAATGGTATTGCCGATGGATATATTAAATACCGATTAGCACAACAACGCGCCAACGACAAAGGTATTCCCTTTGGCATTACCATACTGCAAGCAGGCACTTATAGAACCCGATCTATAATAGGCATTGAACAGAGAGATAATTTCTTTGATAAACTCGCTTCTACCACGCAGTTACTTATCGCTAGAAAATTCTCCAGAAACTTCTCGTTTCAAATTTCACCTACATTTGTACATCGTACCTCTTCCATTTCAAGCCTGGACGACAACAACCATTTTGCTGTTGGTTTTGGCGGAAGATACAAGGTGAGCAATCATGTATCTATAGTTTCCGAATATTATTATGTCGCCAATCCTTTAGAATCTGTAGAAACCTTTGGCGCCTTTTCTTTAGGTACAAATTGGCAAGTAAAAAACCTCTTATTACAATTTAAAATGACTAACAATCAAATTTTTACAGAGGATGGTTTTATCACGCAGACTACGAGAAACTTTAATACACGAGACGGTAATTTCTTTTTCGGATTTCATGCCACCTATCACATACAACTCTAAAAAGCGCTTCTTAAGATAAGCCATTACATGTAGGGAGAAGCATCCCATTTTAAATTATTAACCATACTGTTTTTTAGTACTTACTAATCAACGTGGCTTCTTACGTCCTAATGCAACCGTAAAATAATACTTAAAAAGGCCCATTATAGCCTTTCTAAGTTATCAATGAAAAGAATATGAACCCTTAAAAAACGATGCCTATGAATGACAAAAATTAGTACGAATACACGATTAGTATTACCAAAAAAAAGTAATTAAAATTTATTGAAAATGAAAAAAACAACATTTATTATCCCGCTTTTATTTGCGGGACTCGTATCAACAGCCCAGAACGCTCCCAATACAGCGGAAACTTCTGAAACGTCAGAAAACAGTTCTGTAACCGTATTTTCTAGAGAGGAAATCTTAGCACGTATCGCTGCAAACAATCAAAACAATGCGACAACTGCTAATGAACCAGCGACATCTAGTCTCGCTACTGGTACTATTACAGCGAATGGAGACGAAGGTGTAACAACAGTAGACACTGAAACTTCTGGAAACGCTACGTTATCAGCTATGGCTAATGGAGAGCTTGTAGCGCAAGAACCAGCGGCAAACGCCGTTGATGCTCCTGAGAACGCTACAGCACCTAGCACCGAAAGTGTTATGACTGTAGATTCGCAAATTTCTGGAAATGGTGAAATCACTGTATTTTCTAGAGAGGAAATCTTAGCACGTATCGCTGCAAACAACCAAAACAATGCGACAGATACTGCTGATGAACCAGCGACATCTAGTATTGCTACTGGAACTATTACAGCGAATGGAGACGAAGGTGTAACAACAGTAGACACTGAAACTTCTGGAAACGCTACGTTATCAGCTACGGCTAATGGAGAACTTGTAGCGCAAGAACCAGCGGCAAACGCCGTTGATGCTCCTGAGAACACTACAGCACCTAGCACCGAAAGTGTTATGACTGTAGATTCGCAAATTTCTGGAAATGGTGAAATCACTGTATTTTCTAGAGAGGAAATCTTAGCACGTATCGCTGCAAACAACCAAAACAATGCGACGGATACTGCTGATGAACCAGCGACATCTAGTCTCGCTACTGGTACTATTACAGCGAATGGAGACGAAGGTGTAACAACAGTAGACACTGAAACTTCTGGAAACGCATCGTTAACAGCTACAGCTAATGGAGAACTTGTAGCACAAGAACCAGCGGCAAACGCTGTTGATGCTCCTGAGAACGCTACAGCACCTAGCACCGAAAGTGTTATGACTGTAGATTCTCAAATTTCTGGAAATGGTGAAATCACTGTGTTTTCTAGAGAGGAAATCTTAGCACGTATCGCTGCAAACAACCAAAACAATGCGACAGATACTGCTGATGAGCCAACAAATTCTAGTAGTGCTACTGGTACTATTACAGCGAATGGAGACGAAGGTGTAACAACCGTGGACACTGAAACTTCTGGAAACGCATCGTTAACAGCTACAGCTAATGGAGATACTGTTGCAGAAGAAACATCTACAAACGAAGTTGCTGCACCTGTTGAAGAACAAGCACCGATAAGAGTTATCTTGTTCCCTAACCCTGCTAGAAGATCTTTAGTCGTGTTTACGCCAAGTGTTAGACTCTCTAGAGTTGAAATCACATCTACTAGTGGTGAACTTGTTAAATCGCAAAACATTAATAGATTATCAAGAGCACGCATTAATGTATCCGATTTACAACAAGGTTTGTATTTTGTAAACATCTATTCAGACGCTGGTAAAACAGTAGAAAGGTTTTTCAAAAACTAATTAAAACTTAATTTTAAACATATCATTATAGTATTAAAGTCCTTTGATTTCCATTTTGGAACTCAAAGGACTTTTTTTATTAATAGCCCCCAAAGTCTTTAATTCAACTTAGAGCAATCTGCCCCTAAAAACACACATAAAGTAAGCGCGCCTACTTATTCATAAAGAAAATGCATCTTAAAATTTTAAAGGCAATTATTTGTAACAGCACTTCACCTATAAAAACGAGACACCCCACCTATAAAAGGCCTCCATTTGCCTAATACGTCTATTAGAAGTTATGCAACACAGTACTTTTGACTCCAAAAAAATACATCTAAAAATGCATGATGATTCAAGTAAGAAAAGTAAAACACCCCTCCTTCTCTCTAAATGTTAAAACCACACACACTAAGACACTAAATAGAAGCACATTAAAATACTTTTAAGAAAATACAATTTATAAAAGGCTTGTATTTAACATCCCTAAGCTACGGTTTAACCGTAATTTATTCAAACCTGTAACAATTCTGTTTGTGTAAAAACAGTGTGACATTCAGGTCTATTCAAAACACATTAAAACAACAACACTTAAAATCCATTACAATGAACAAAAAAGCACTTATTATACCCCTTTTATTTTCGGGAGTATTATGTTCTGCTCAAAACGTATCAGTTCCCTCAACTGATACTATTGAGCGCTCACTCGCAACAGCGTCACAAGACTCATTACGTACTGAGCTACTACAAACGTCTGAAGCTACTTTTGGAAGCACATCCGAAAATGAAAACGATGCCTCTACAGCAACAACAAGCAGTACTTCATCTCAAAGCACAAGATCGAGAAGAGGTTCTCGCCGCTCTAGCTCAAATGGAGCCAGAGGTAGACTTAGAGTCTCTAGCACAGAAGGCATCACCACTCTAGACACAGATGCCAGAGGAAACGCTTCTGTAAGTGCAGAGGTTAACGGCGCAACTGTAGCTGAAGAAATAGCGACAAACGAAGATGCCACACCCACAGTTACAAGAATAACAACATCTAACTCTAGCTCTAGTACTACATCGAGTCGTTCTGCTGCCAACATAACTGTATCTGATACGGAAGGCATCGTAGACCAAAACATTGAAACTACTGGAAACTCATCAGCTTCAATTGGTGCTAATGGAGAAATTGTAGCGGAAGAAACATCTTCTAACGAAGAGACTCAAACGCCATCAACATCTACTGAAAGCACATCGGCTTCTACTTCTGACACAACCTCTAGTTTAGCTACTGGTAGTATTACAGTGTCTAGCACTGAAGGGATCGTAGACCAAAACATTGAAACTAC
>CANNGA010000011.1 GCA_947504035.1 uncultured Flavobacteriaceae bacterium | reverse complement strand
AGCTTTGTATACACCGTAGAAGACGAAGACGGCTTAACCGATGAAGGTCAAGTAGATGTAAGCTTCACACAGTTGGCGCCTATTGCAGAAGACGATACTATAACAGGATTAATGGCAGGAATGTCAGTTACAGTAGCCGTAATAAACGACAATGGTAGTGGTAATGTAGACAGAGATTTAGATGGTACATTAGATCTAACCAGTATCGTTATTGATCCTACAGATGCCGATGGTGATGGTGATTCAACGACTTTAACGGTAATAGGACAAGGGGCATGGACGACAACACCAGCAGGTGAAATTATATTCACGCCAGAAGTAGGCTTTACAGCCGATCCAACACCAATTACTTATACTATAGATGATAACGATGGGAATACCAGTAATCCAGCAACTGTAACTTTAGATTACAATACGGTAGCACCAGTGGCAACACCTAATACGAGTTTACCAACACTTCCGCAAAGTTCAGCTTTTGTAAATGTTGTTAATGATGATACAGATGCCGATGGGACTATCGATCCAACCAGTGTGAATTTGATCATACCAACAGGAGCAACAATGATCGTGTTTGATTCAGAAGGGGATATAATAGGTCTTACTGTACCAGGTGAAGGAGTTTGGGAAGTTAATCCATTAGGTGATGTGACGTTTAGTCCAGAACCTAGCTTTACCAATGATCCTAGTCCTATAAACTATACCGTAGACGATAATGACGGCAATGTTTCCAACGAAGCAAGCATTACGATAGATTATACACCAATGACAGAAGACGATACGCGTTCAAACAACGCTATAGGATTGGCTGTAAGTGTAGATGTATTGACCAATGATACTACAGGAGATATCGTAGATCCAACAACAGTTCAAATTGTAGGGACAGCTAATCCAGGAGACGCATTAGTTGTAACAGGAGAAGGAGTTTGGACGGTAGATGCTACAACGGGCATAATAACCTTTACACCAGAGACTGGTTTTGAAGGCGATCCAATGGCCATAGGATATACTGTAGCAGATGATGAAGGTAACAGAAGTAACGCAGCATTAGTAACCCTAACCTTTGAAGAATGTAATCTATTAGGAGTAGGCGATTGCGATGGTGATGGCGTACCAAATAGTTTAGATCCAGAACCATTAAATCCTTGTGTAGGAGGCGATGTAGCAAATGTAGATTTAACAGACAGAACCAGTTTATGGTACACTGCCGATTGTGATGGCGATGGGGTAACCAATGGAGAAGAAGTTGATATAGACGGCAATGGTATTCCAGATGCAAACGGAACAGATCCTAACGATTCATGTGATTATGATGGTTCTATACAAGATGTGACGGCAACATCAACTTTATGGAAATCTTTAGATTGCGATGGTGATGGTGTAAGTAACGGGACAGAGATAGGAGATGGAACAGATCCACGTAATACTTGTGATTACACTGTTGAGAGTCAAGATATCAGTAGTGTTACAGGAGACTGGTTAGTTGTTGATTGTGATGGCGATGGTGTGATTAACAGCACAGAGGTTAGCTCTAATACAGATCCATTAAATCCATGTGATTTCTTAGAGCAAGACATTACTTTAGCAGTCACGTCGACTATTAATTGTAACATTTCTATAGAGGCTACAAAAACAGCAGAAGTCACAGGCACTACTGTTGGTGATGTTATAAGGTATACGATTTTAGTAGCAAATACAGGAAGCGTTACTTTAGTAGATGTTACTGTAGATGATATCTTTACAGACCGAGAAGGTAATAGTTTCCTTGTAGATAACGGGAATCAGGAGAGCGAAGCATTGGTCTTAGTCCCAGTGTTTAATGAAGCATCACTTAATAGTGCAGAAGGCACGTTATTACCAGGAGAAGTAGCTACGTATTTAGTTGACTATGAAATAACACAGGCAGCAATAGATGCAGGAGGGGTATTTAACTCAGTTATAGCCTCTGGTTCCGGTATTAACGGAAGATCAGAATCGGTATCAGATGTCAGTGATGATGGTGACGATTTAGACGATAACACAGAAGATGATCCAACAGTAACATTGTTAACAGCCGATGGCGATTTAGAAGTCTTTAACCTAATATCTCCAGGCAACAGTGATGGTACAGATGCCAATGAAACGTTTGTAATCACCAATGTAGACTTGTTCCCTAATAATACTTTAGAGATTTATAACCGCTGGGGTAATATCGTTTACAAAAAACGAGGGTATAACAATGAGTTTAATGGAATTTCTAATGGAAGGGCCGTTTTAAATGAGTCTTCTGAATTACCTTCAGGCACCTATTACTATGTGTTTGATAAGGGAGATGGAACAGCGCCACAAGCAGGATGGTTATATATAAACAGATAAGAATAAACACGAAATAAAGATTAAAATGATGATACATAAATTATTATCCAAAAACAATTTGATTTTAGTAGTGTTTATAGCACTACTGTCAGCAGGCATTCAAGCGCAACAAGACCCACAGTTCACGCATTACACTTATAATACGATGAGTGTTAATGCGGCTTATGCTGGGCAACGCGATGTATTAAGTGCTACGGCATTATACAGAACACAATGGGTTGGATTAGATGGGGCTCCCGAAACGTTAACTTTTGGAATTCATACGCCTTTAACGAATGAGCGAATTGGCTTAGGGCTAAATGTGGTGAGTGATCGCTTAGGACCAGCAGAAGAAACGAGTATTGATGGGAATGTGTCTTATACAATAACTTTAGATGAAATTCGCAATGTAGAGTTGTCCTTTGGAGCTAAAGCAGGCTTGCATATTTTAGATACCGATTGGAGTAAAGGGCGCTTTAGACAAGTAGACCCTCTATTTCAAGAGAATATCAATTTAATATCGCCTACAGTAGGAGCGGCCTTGTATTTACATTCAGATAAAGCTTATGTTGGGTTTTCTGTTCCTAATTTTTTAACGACAGAACATTTTGATGACTTTCAAGAGTCAATAGCGACAGAGCGTCTGCATTATTTTTTAATAGGAGGCTATGTTTTTGATGTCGGAAGAACAACACAATTAAAACCCTCATTCTTGGTAAAAGGTGTTTCAGGCGCGCCCCTTATTGCAGATGTATCCCTAAATGCTCTTTTTAACGAAAAATTCACTTTAGGCTTAGCTTATCGTTGGGATGATGCCGTGAGTGGTTTGTTAGGGTTTCAAATCAATCCAAGCCTGTTTATTGGTTATGGCTATGACGCTACTACAACAGGTTTGAGCAATTACAATAGCGGCAGTCATGAAATATTACTGCGTTTCGAATTACAACAAATAGGAAAAGTATTATCACCAAGATTCTTTTAAATTTATCGATATGAAATTACAACATATAACATTTAGTTTTGCCTTTTGTTTGCTCTTCTCATTAGGTTTTTCACAAGAGTCTAAGGTGAAAAAGGCCTTAAAAGAGTATGATAATTTTGCTTATGTAAGAACAACAGAGATTTTACAAGAGGTGGTAGATAATGGGTATACGACAGCGCCTATTTTACAGAAATTGGCAAATTCATATTACTTTAATCATGATATGGCGAAAGCAGCAGATGCTTACAAAGCGCTTTTCGATCTAGAGAGTTCTCAAGATTCTGAATATCATTTTAGATACGCCATAGCGTTACGATCTACAGGGAATGATACAGAGGCAGACCGTTGGATGCAAAAATTTCATGAATTACAACCCAATGATTTAAGAGGTAAAGCCTTCACATCCAAAGTAGATTATAAGACGACTATAGATAAGATAAGTAGAGATCATATCTCACCTATAAATTTAGATCTAAACACGGCATATTCAGATTTTGGGATTGCAGAGTTTAATAACCGTATTATTTTTGCCTCAGGGCGTGGAGGAGGAAACACCTATAAATGGAATGAAGAACCGTTTTTAGATTTGTATGCAGCCGAGAAAGTCAAGGAGAACACTTATAGTTACATTACGCCATTAGAGAACGGCGTGAACACAGATTTTCACGAATCTAGTGTGGCCTACAGTCCAAATGGAAAGCACATGTTTTTTACTAGAAACAATTTTTATTATGGAGAAGCCAAACGTAAGGCAAGACAGGTGAATCGTTTGGAGTTGTTTAGAATGACAAGAACCGATGGCGGTGAATGGGGAAAAATTCAATCAGTACATTTCAATAGTGATGCTTACAGTGTGGCGCATCCTACAGTAAGTTCAGATGGCAAACGCTTGTACTTTGCGTCTGACATGCCAGGAACTTTAGGAGCTTCAGATATATTTGTTGTAGAAATTATGGAAGATGGAACTTTAGGAACGCCACGTAATTTAGGAGCAGCGATCAATACAGAAGCACAAGAGACGTTTCCGTATATCAATGCTGTAGGTGATTTGTATTTTGCATCTAATGGTTTACCAGGTTTAGGAGGATTAGATGTATTTGTATCTAAAGGCTACGATGTAGAAGTAGCAGAGGGGGTGACAGCGTCTGAAGCCCAGAATGTAGGGAAACCTGTAAACAGTAGAGCAGATGATTTTGCGTACTATGAGAATTTAGCAACAGGACAAGTTTTTTTTAGCTCTAACCGTTTGGGGGGTCGCGGTAGCGATGATATTTATACCTTTAAAGATAATGTTTGTGAACAAATTGTGAAAATAGAGGTTCGTGAAGCTGTAGATAAAACACGTGTTGAAGGCGCAGAAATTATAGTGTTTGATAAAGAAGGAAAAGAGTTAGAACGACAAATTTTAAATCAAACAGGAAGCTATAGTTTTAAACTGCCGTGTAATACGGAGTACCTTGTAAGAGGGAGCAAGTCTGAATACATTCCAGATGAGAAGCGTTTTGTAACACCAACGGCAGCTCAAGATTTAACAATAGTCTTGTACTTAGAACAAAACAAGAGAACTATAGCACCGTGTGATGATCTGGCTAAAATATTAGACATTCCAATTATTTATTTTAACTACGACAAATATGATATTCGTTATGATGCTGAAGTAGAACTTCAAAAGGTATTAGCGGTGTTAAAGCAGTACCCGACCATGCGCATTGCTATAAAATCGCATACAGATTGTCGCGGCACTTATAATTATAATGCAAGATTATCGGAGAACCGTGCACAAGCAACGCGAAGCTATTTGGTAAGTAAGGGTATTTCTGGTGAACGCATTACAGCAAAAGGCTATGGGGAATCACGATTGGTTAATAATTGTGGATGCGAACCTACCAACGACTCAAGCTGTTCTGAGGCAGAACACCAACAGAATAGACGTAGTGAGTTTATTGTTACTGGGATTAATGGAAAAACATGTAAGGATATAGACTAAATTTTAAGCGTCTTAAATTATACTAAAACCACTAAGAATTAGTTTTAAGACTAACTCTTAGTGGTTTTTTGTTTAAAATGGGTTTAAACTTAAGATATAAATGTGGCTAAGACGAAAAGTGAAATATGAACACGTGTCATGTAGTTTTGAAGGAAATTAGAGTTAAAAATATAAAAATACAGAACCCTTTATAGTATTTTACATAAATTGCTTTAAAATTTGAAAATTATGAAAAAAAGTATAAAATTAATTTTGTTAGTCGTAGTAGTAAGTTGTTTGAATTTACAGCTTACTTCATGCTCTAATGATGATGATGTATCGGTGGAACGTATAGAGTCTGAAGACACACCAGAAGAAACCCCAACAGAGGAAGAAACTCCGACAGAAGAAGAATCACCAACAGAAGAAGAAACTCCAGCGGAAGAAGAACCACCAACAGAGGAAGAACCTCCGACGGAAGAAGAACCTATGGACGAAGGGTGTCAAACAACTGAGGTATTTGTAGAAGAAGCGGGTATTGTACGCGTAGATCTAGAAAACCCAAGTACGACTCCTAATGACTGGGAGACAGCAACTACAATTACAGGATTTGAAGGCGAAGGGTATTTACTATGGACAGGTTCAGATAATTTTAGTGTGCCTGGACGCGGCGTAATTACATTTCCAATTCGCATAACGACGCCAGGGACGTATCAATTTGTATGGCGCTCTAGAATTACAATAGGTGATAGCAATACAGAACATAATGATTCGTGGGTACGCATAGAAGGTGATGATTTCTTTGGAGAAAAAGCCTCTACAGGAGAGCGTGTTTTTCCAAGAGGAACTGGAAAAACACCTAACCCAGAAGGAGCAAGTAGAGACGGTTGGTTTAAATCGTACATGAATACATTAAATAGATGGTTTTGGAGATCATCGACTAATGATAATGATCCGTTTAATATTTTCGTCACGTTTAATGCAGCTGGAACCTATAACGTAGAAATTTCTGGGAGGTCTAATGGTCATGCTATAGATCAATTTGTACTGTTTAGAACAGATAAGAGTTTGGCAGAAGCACAAGTCGCAGATTTTAGCGAAATTACATGTCAATAAATTAAGAATTAATACACTATTTCTAAAACTGCGAATGTATTTTCGCAGTTTTTTTGTTTAAGGGATACACAGAAGTTTTACATTATGGTCTCAAATAGGGATTTTAAAACAACACCATACAGTACAGGACGGCTTGTCTATTTTCTTGTTATATATTTAGCACTTCAACATATTCGATGGAAAAACGTTAACTGTTGCGCTTAAAGTATGGATAAAAAAAAGAGGCTTAAGTATCTTGCAGTCATTTTTTTAGGTTTGTTTTTGGATTCTGGTGCTCAAAATCCAATAGTTCCTAATAAAGGGCTTAACGATCCTCATATTCATATATTTAATGATACAGCTTATGTATATGCCTCTCATGATACATCGATAGCTAATACTAAATTCATCATGGAAGATTGGTGGGTTTGGTCCTCACCAGATCTTGTGAATTGGACAAAGCGAAGTGTATTACATCCTAAAGATACTTACATAGGAAAAGAGTATTCAAGATGTTGGGCGACCGATGCGGCTTATCGTGATGGCAATTACTATTGGTATTTTTCAGAAGGTAATGCGCAAACAGGAGTGGTTAAAGGTCTATCTCCTGTAGGGCCTTGGGAAGATGTTTTAGGCCAACCTTTATTAGCATCAGACCTCACGCCAACCCACGAATACGATATGGCTGTGTTTGAAGACCATGGATCACATTATATTATTTTTGGAGTATGGGACTATTATATAGCAAAGCTAAATGAGGATATGATAAGTTTAGCCGAGACGCCTAAAAAGATAAGTATTACTAATCCTAGAGGGCCTTATAATTTAGATGGAAAAAACACAAAGAAACCCACGGATGATAAACCCTTCGTGCATAAGTATAAAGGTAAATATTATCTGTCTTGGGGCTGTTTTTATGCCATGTCAGACCATTTATATGGACCGTATATTTACAAAGACACCATTATAAAGAAAGAAAGTTTCGCAGCGGGTTACGGTAGTCCAACATGGCCTAATGGGCCTTTACAAGGGCGGCATGGTTCTTTTTTTGAATGGCATGACCAATGGTATTATGTGTATTGTGACATCAGTCAAACAGGAAATCGGTATTTTAGAGATAGTTTTATAAGTTATGTACATTACAAAGCCAATGGAGAAATCGCAACACTTAGAGTCGATGGTATAGGCGTGGGGAATTACAGTGCAAAACAATCTAAAATTGAAGCAGAAGATTTTTTCAGTAAAAAAAATCTTGAAAAAATAGAGTTTGGCAATAATTTTGTGATGAAAACTGTCGCTTCTAAAAGTTTTTTAAATTATCCTAATGTTAAAGATTTAGAGGGACGCTCTAAACTGCAATTAAATGTCGCGGCTTTAGAAGGAGGTACATTTTCATTTTTAATTTATGATGGTAACCGTAGAGACAAAATTTTAGGACAAAAAACAGTAACATTGCATTCAAGAAATCAATTTCAAAATATAACAATTAACGTATCTTATTTAAACGCTAAAGCAGATATCTTTGTAGCCATAGAGCAACAGGGGTCTGAAAATTTGTTTGTGGATAGTTTGTTGTTCTTAAATCAATAAATATTTAAATATCTCTAATGAAAAAATTATTATTTTTAGTTTTAATCACAGCCGTTGGATTATTTCAGTCTTGCGACCAAAAAGATGCGACATCAAAAGACTACAAAGATGCAACGTTATCTATAGAAGAACGTGTAGAAGCCTTATTGCCGAAGTTATCTATAGAAGAAAAAGTGGCGCAGATGCGTATTTTTCATGCTAATATAGGGGCTAAGTCTGATGAAGACGGTAATATGAAACTCTCTAAAAAGGTTATTGAAAAATTAAAATTAGGTATTGCAGGTATAAAAAATCCAGGGGAACATATCAACCCTGTTGCTGCTGCTAAATTGAATAATGAACTTCAGAAATATATTATAGAGAATAACCGATGGGGCATTCCCGCTTTATTTGTTACAGAGTCTTATAATGGTGTAGATGCAGAGGGCTGTACAAAGTTTGGACGTCCAATAGCCTCGGCAGCATCATTTAATCCAGAATTGGTAAGAAGACAGTGGGATATTGTAGGTAGAGAAGCCAGACTAAGAGGGATGCACATGTGTCATTCGCCAGAAGCAGATATTGTACGAGATCCGCGTTTTGGGCGTATGAGTGAAGCTTTTGGAGAAGATACTTATTTAACAACGCAAATGGTAACCAGTGCTATTAAAGGCGTACAAGGAAATTATGAAGGTTTAGGAAAAGGGACGCATATTGGAGCTGTAGCAAAGCATTTTGCAGGCTACGGACAGGTATTAGGTGGTTCTAACTTTGCAGCTATCGAAATATCGCCAAGAACTTTAATAGACGAAGTATATCCACCTTTTGAAGCTGCAGTAAAAGAAGCTAAAACATTAGGTATAATGGCATCACACGGCGATTTAAACGGTGTGGCTAGTCATGGCAATCCAGAATTGTTAACAGGGGTTTTAAGAGACCAATGGGGATTTGAAGGCTATGTCGTATCCGATTCTAATGATATTGCGCGATTGTTTTATTTTATGAACGTGGCAGAATCTCCTGAGGCTGCAGCGCAAATGGGACTAGAAGCGGGTATTGATATCGATTTATACGCTGAAGATTCGTATGCTTATTTACCTGAAATGGTAAAGAAAAATCCTGAATTGGAAAAATTGATTGACAGGTCTGTAAGACGTGTGCTAAGAACAAAATTTGTGTTAGGTCTGTTTGATAACCCTTATATCAATTTAGAAGATGTAAAAACAGGCGTACGTGCTGCGTCGTCTTTAGCTTTAGCAAAAGAATCAGATTTAGAGTCTGTAATTTTACTTAAGAATGAGGATAAAACGTTACCACTATCGAAGGAAAAAGCAATTAAAGTGGCGTTATTAGGCCCTTTAGTTAAAGAAAATACTAAAGCTATGTTTGAATCTGTTGCAGGTGCTAACGTAAAGTTTATAGCAGAAAAAGGCTTTCATTTAACGAATGAAAGAGGTGGTGCACCAGAATTATTAGATAGAGATCCTAAAGCGATAGCAAGTTTGGTAAACAAAGCGAAGTCTGCAGATGTATCTATCGTATTTTTAGGAGGAGATGAATTTACATCTAAAGAAGCTTATTTTAATAACAGTACATTAGGGGATCGCGCCACAATAGATCCTGTAGGACCACAGGATGAACTTATAGAAAAAATAAAAGCTTTAGGGAAGCCTGTTATTGTAGTGCTGAAGCACAGACGTACATTGTCTATCAACACCATTTCAGAAGCAGCAGATGCTATTTTAGACACTTGGGATTTAAGTGAATTTGGAGATGAGTCTACAGCAAGAATTATATTTGGAGAAGTATCACCTTCAGGTAAATTACCTGTTACTGTGCCTAGATCTATAGGGCAATTGCCATACCATTACAGTATGAAAGAGATAAACTATAAAAAAGAATATCTATTCTTAGGTAAAGGCCCTCTTTATCCTTTTGGACATGGTTTAAGCTATGGGGAGTTTAACTATTCAGATCTTAGTATTTCAAACCCTGAAATAACACCAACAACAACTTTAGAAGTAAGTGTTAAAGTAACGAACAACGGTAGTATAAAAGCTAAAGAGGTTGTTCAAATGTATATTAAAGACGAAATAGGTTCTGTGACACGACCAGACAAAGAACTTAAAGGTTTTGAAAAGATAGAGTTGGCTGCAGGAGAAAGTAAAACAGTAACATTTACGATCACACCAAAAATGTTAGAATTTACAGGTATTGCGATGAAAAAAGTATTAGAGGCAGGAGATTATACACTTAAAGTAGGGTCCTCTTCTCAAAAGTATTTAGAAACAACCTTTAAACTAAAAAAATAAAAGATGAGTAAATCGGTATTGAAATTTTTAATGCTTCTAACACTGTTTAGCTGTTCGGTAGCGCAGCAAACAGTAGCTCAGGAAGGATTAGACAAGACATCTATAGAAGCCTCTATGATTAAGGCTTTAGAGTGGCAAGAAGCACATCCTATTATAGCAATAGCACCTACAGATTGGACAAACGGCGCTTATTATATGGGCGTTTCTAGAGCCCATAAAACGACAAAAAATATGATGTATATGGCGGCCTTAAAAAACCAAGCATATTGGAACGATTGGCAAACGTATACACGTTTACATCACGCCGATGATGTTGCCATATCTTACAGCTATATTTACATAGGTATGAATGATAAAAGAAAGAACTTTGTAGACTTAGAACCTACAAAGAAATTTTTAGATGCCCATTTATACGAAGACGATATTTGGAAGCAAGGAAAAGATAAAAGTGCTTCAGGAAAAACTATTTTATGGTGGTGGTGCGATGCCTTATTTATGGCACCTCCAATCATAAACCTTTATGCAAAACATACCAACCAACCAAAGTATTTGGATGATATGCATGCGTTTTACAAGCAAACTTACGATCAACTTTATGATGAAGAAGAGCAGTTATTTGCAAGAGATATGCGTTACGTATGGAAAGGTAACAAAAAAGACATCAAAGAAAAGAATGGTAAAAAGGTGTTTTGGGCCCGTGGTAATGGATGGGTTATCGGTGGTTTAGCATTGATATTAGATGACATGCCTAAAGATTACAAGCACCGTCCTTTTTATGAGAAATTATATAAGGAAATGGCGGCTAAAATCTTAAAGATACAACCTAAAGATGGTTTGTGGAGAACGAGTTTATTACATCCAGAAGCTTATAACCATGGCGAGGTTAGTGGTAGTGGTTTTTATACGTTCGCTTTAGCTTGGGGAATCAACAATGGTTTGCTGGATGCAAAACATGTACCAGCAGTAAAAAGGGCATGGCATGCACTAGCGAAATGCCAGCATGAGGATGGTCGTGTAGGCTGGGTACAAAATATAGGGGCTTCTCCAGAACCAGCATCCTATGACAGCTGGCAAAATTATGGCACAGGTGCTTTTTTATTGGCTGGAAGTGAAATTTTAAAGTTGAAATAAGTGTAACAGATATAATTAAAAAAGGATATTAATTTGATTACTATCCTTTTTTTTATGAAGATTATGAAAATAAGAATACTATACATCTTGATGATTGCGAGCTTACTAGGTATAAGTTGCCAATCTAAAAAAACAAAAAAGTCTCCTATAGCAAAAGAGAACGTTCAACAAAAACGGCCTAATATTTTGTGGCTTGTTACAGAAGATATGGGCGCTTATATTCCTCCTTTTGGTGATTCTACAGTGGTAACACCTAACTTAAGTAAATTAGCTGCACAGGGCGTTGTTTATCCTAATTTGTATTCAACATCTGGGGTGTGTGCACCAAGTAGAGCAGCTATAGCTACAGGCATGTATCCCTCAAGTATTGGGGCTAACCATATGCGTGTCAATTCGTATACAGAAGTAACAGGTTTGCCTAAATATGAAGCTGTACCTCCTCCTGAAGTAAAAATGATTAGTGAATTGTTACGTGAAAACGGATATTACTGTACAAATAATTATAAAACAGATTATCAATTTAGAGCCCCCGCTACAGCGTGGGATGAGAGCAGTCCTTATGCGCATTGGAGAAACAAGAAAAAAGAACAGCCCTTTTTTGCTGTTTTTAATTTTACGGAAACTCATGAATCTGGCTTGTTTGAACCTTATGGGTTTAGAGAAATAGAGACACGGCATTACCATGCAGGAGATCGAAATTTTGAATGGAAGAATAAAGGAGCTTCGCATGCTAAAAATAGAATGACCGAAGCGGAAACGCCAATACATCTCCCAAAAGATACTAAATTTAACATTCCACCTTATTTGCCAGATACGCCAGCCGTGCAGCGGGATATGTGGAAATTGTATAATAATATTGCTGAGATGGATCGCCAAGTAGGCGCAGTGCTTGAGCAATTGAAAACGGATGGAGAGTTAGAAAACACTATAATATTTTTCTATGGGGATCATGGTGGCCCACTCCCTAGAGAAAAACGATTAATTTATGATTCTGGATTGAATACACCTATGATTATTAGGTTTCCAAAGCAGTTACATGCAGGAACGGTAGATAAACGAATGATAAGTTTTGTAGATTTTGCACCTACGTTGTTATCTTTAATAGGAGAAACCCCTAAGGCGTATAGTCAAGGTTCTGCTTTTTTAGGGAAATACAAAGCGGATGCACGTGAGTTTATACATGCCGCAGCAGATCGGTTTGATGCCGAACGCGATGTGATTAGAGCCGTTAGAGACAATCGTTTTAAATACATTAGAAATTACAAGCCCGAAAAAGGGTATTACCTTCCTATAACTTATAGAGAGCGTATTCCTGCCATGCAAGAATTACTGAAATTAAAGGCTAAAGGACAGCTTACTGAAGCGCAAATGCAATGGTTTAGAACGCATAAACCTAAAGAAGAATTATTTGATTGCGAGGCAGATCCCTACGAATTAAATAATTTAGCAGCGCTTCCTGAGTACAAAGCAACATTAGAGCGACTTAGTGCCGAAATGGACAGATGGCTGCAAGCTATAGACGATGATCCTAATTTAACAGAAAAAGACTTAGTGTCTAGGTTATGGGCAGAAAGCACTGTACAACCCGTTACAGCAGATCCTGTTGTAATAAATAAAAAGGGTGAAATAACATTAGATTGTCCTACTAAAGGCGCTTCTTTAGGGTATAAAATAGTACCTAAAGAGGGTAAGGTGCCAGCATCGTGGAACGTATATACCGCAGCATTTCAAATGCCTGAAAACTCTAAATTACAAGTAAAAGCGCATCGTATCGGTTATAAAGCCAGTAAAGTGGTGCATGCCATTCATAATAAGTAAATAGAGGTGTTTGTCGTTAAATAGAATAACAATTTATAGGATGATGAAAAGAATAGTAATAATAATACTTTTGGTGATCGTGCCTAGTGGTTATGCTCAACATATAAGACATATTGAAACCTTAAATGATGCGTGGCTATTTCACAAAGGGCCTGTTACCAATCCTTTTAACGCGTCGTATACAGTGGCATGGGAAAACGTAACACTGCCGCATTCTTGGAATACAGAAGATATTCTAGACGATGAAGAGGGCTATTACAGAGGCGATGGCTGGTATAAAAGAACAGTAGTGATACCTCAAATTTATGAAAACCAACAGGTGTTTTTGCATTTTGAGGCTGCAAACCAAGTGACAACGCTCTATGTTAATGGTAAAACCGTAGGAGAAGCTCATATAGGAGGCTATACTTCATTTTCTAAAGCGATTACCAAAGCCTTACGTCCAGGTGCTAACGTTATTGCTATAAAAGTTAATAATGCGCATCATGATGAGATTGTACCACAGGCAGCCGATTTTTCATTTTATGGTGGTATATATAGAGATCTTCAACTCATCATAACTAAACCCGTGCATTTTGAAGTTGCAAACCTAGGTGCGAATGCTATTTTTATAACGACTCCAGAAGTCTCAAAAACAGCAGCAAAAATAACAATTAAAGCTAAGTTGGTGAGACCAAAAAAAGGAACGTTTTACGTAAGGCAAACGTTGTTTGATGTAGAAAATAAAGTCGTAAAAACCGTTAAAACGAAAACAACATTTGGTAAAGATGTTAGTAGTACTTTAGATATTTCAAATCCTAAACTATGGTCTCCAGAACAGCCTTATCTGTATACGATGGTTTCAGAATTGATAGATACGTCTGGAAATATACTGGATAGAGTAGAAAACCCTGTAGGACTAAGATGGTTTCGTTTCGATCCTAAAGAAGGCTTTTTTATAAACGGAAAGCAGACTAAACTTATAGGAACAAATCGTCATCAAGATTTCTTTAAAAAGGCCAATGCCGTTAGCGATGAAATTCATAGAAATGACATGCGCTTGTTAAAAGAAATGGGGATTAATTTTTTAAGAATAGCACATTATCCTCAAGATCCAGCGGTTTTAGAAATGTGTAATAAATATGGTTTTGTGGCTACTTTAGAAATTCCATTTGTAGATAAAGCCGCTGCTAACGAAGCTGGTAAGCAAAATACGGTGAACATGCTTAAAGAGGCCATTCGTTTTAATTACAATCACCCTTCAATTATCGCATGGAACTTAGGAAATGAAACCACGATGAAAGCGCCAGAGAAATTAGGAGAGGCTTATACCAAACATTTTGTGACAACGCATGATGTCTTAGCGCGTACCATAAAAGAAGAAGATACAAGCCGATATTCGTATTCTGTTTTTTTTAGAGAACCCGCTTATCAAGATAAATTAGGCATTCGTAATACCCAATTAGTTGGTTATAATAAATATTACGGATGGTACATTCAAGAGCTAGAAGATATAGATAAAAATTTAAGGAGTCTTGTAGAACGGTCTCTAGCTTTAGACCCTGATAAACCCTTTATATTAAGTGAATATGGTGGTGGCGCAGATCCTAGAATTAGATCGTATGCCCCTTCCAGATTTGATTTTAGTGTGGACTATCAATTCTTACTTCATAAAACGTATTTAAAAACAATTTTAGATATGCCCGAAATAGTTGGGGCGAACGTATGGAATTATGCAGACTTTCAAGTAGAACATCGTAAAGATGCCGTACCACATATCAATAACAAAGGACTAGTTTCTGCCGATAGAAAGAAAAAAGATGCGTATTATTTATACCGCGCTTTATTAAATAAAACGCCTTTTGTAGGGATCACATCTAAAGCATGGACAAAGCGTTCTGGAGTTGAAGACGAAGAAGGTGCGGGGGTAGCGACACAACCAGTAACCGTTGTGGGGAATTTTAAGGATGTAGAGTTGTTTGTAAATGGAATTTCATTAGGAAAACAGGGCTTTAATTTCGGGACAGCGATATTTCAGGTGCCTTTTCAAGAAGGAGATAATTTAATAGAGGCTGTGTCTATTCAAAATGGAAAAACAATAAAAGATTTTGCGAGAGTAGCGTTTACAGTACATCCTAAAAACCTAAAAAGCAAGACCAATGCATTTAAAGAAATAGCCATTAATGTAGGATCGGCGTGTTATTTCATAGAAAGCCATAATATAGATTATTTATGGATGCCAGATCAAGCCTATCAGCAAGGCGGTTTTGGGCATGTTGGAGGTGATGTATTAAGGCATCCTAGACGAAAGACCGTAGGGTCTGAAGTAAGTGTAAAAGGAACAGAAAACGATCCTGTATATCAAACCCAATTGGTAGGGATAGAAGCCTTTAAATGGGATGTGCCCCAAGGCACTTATGAACTATCTCTTTTATTCGCAGAGTTAAAAACAAAAGGAGAGCACATTATGGACATTGAGGTTAATGGTAAGACCATTTGGGCAAACTTAAATGTGAAACAGCAGTATGGGAGTGATCGTGGAGTGGCTAAACGCTTTTTAATCACAGTTGCAGACACTCATGGTATTACTGTAGCGTTTAAAGCTAAAAAAGGAAAAACAAGGTTGAGTGGTATTAAACTTCGAAAAGTGAATTAGTTTCGTCCTAATAAGACTCCTTTTTTAAGATGTAGACTTTAAGCAGCGTTTTAGATGTTGTTCTAAAAGGTTTAATCCAGGTTATGCCCTGAAACACCGCTATGAGGGTTTCAAAAGCCATAAAAATTGCTATTATATTAATTTCTGCGTAGTGTTACTAGGCAGAAATTAAAAAACATAGTGTAGCGCTAATGTTTACAGTAGTTGAAAGCCGTAATACGTTTTTTAATGAATTTGGATTTAAGACTTACTATTGTATGCGAATTCGTATTTTTAGGCGTTTATTACCTAATTTTAAAAAAATCTTAGCATTTATAAGATCGTGACACTACAGGTCGGTTTTTCCTATGAAAAAACTAATTTTGTGATTCATTTAATTTTTTATGGAAAGTACAAATTGGATACTACAACTTTTAGGACGTTTACACCCTTTATTGGTGCATTTTCCAGTGGGCTTACTTGTTGTTGCCTTTTTCTTGGAACTTTTAACGTTAAAAGGAAAAAAAACGGGATTGCGAGAGGGCATTACTTGGATGATTTATATAGGAGCGATTTCAGCGGCACTTTCGGCACTTTTTGGGTGGTTTTTAAAAACGCAAGAAGCTTATACTGGCGATCTTGTAGATAACCACCAATATACAGGTATTGCTACGGCTGTTTTAGCAATTATAACAGCTCTTATGTTAAAAAGCAGTCTTAAAAAAGAAACACTTAACTTAAAATTATACCGATTTACGCTTACACTAACTGTTGTATTACTAAGTATTGCAGGCCATTTAGGAGCCAATTTAACGCATGGCGAAGATTATTTAACAGCAGTCTTGCCTGGGAATAAAGTAGAATACAATGATGAAGAATCAGGGGCGTTACTCACAGAACTGAACGGTGCTGCCGAATTAACAGAATTGCAACAAGATAAACTGAGCTTAAAGGTTAGGGGGCTTTTTGCACATAAATGCTATCAATGTCATAGTGATAACAAGCAAAAAGGAGGCCTTGTTTTAGAGCATAAAGAAGGCGTCTTTAAAGGCGGTGAAACGGGACCTGCTGTCGTAGCAGGAAAGCCAGAAGAGAGTGAAATATACAAACGAATCGTTCTTCCTGCAAATGATAAAAAAGTAATGCCAACAAAAGGTAAATTACTAACGGCACAAGAGATTGCACTTGTAAAATTATGGATTAAAGAAGGCGCACATTGGTCAGACCAAGCCGTTAAAGTATTTCCAGAAGCAGCATTAGCTTTAACAAAACCAGAACTGCCAAAAGTACCAAAGGAAACACATCCATTAGATAAATTGGTAGATACCTATTTTAGAGCTAAAGCCATAACTTGGGAAACACCAGTAAATGATAGGGTATTTATTAAGCGTGCTTATATGGATATCGTGGGGTTATTGCCAAGTCCTGAGGTTATAGATGCTTTTTTAGAAGATACCAATACAGAAAAACGCAGTCTTTTAATAGATAATTTACTGAATGATAAAGAGGGGTATACCCAACATTGGTTGAGTTTTTGGAATGATTTATTACGAAACGATTACAGTGGTACAGGATTTATAACAAGAGGAAGATTTCAAATTACAGGTTGGCTCTATAATGCATTAAAGTCAAATAAAAGTTACGATCAAATGGTAAGTCAATTGATGAACCCCGATAAAGCATCAGAAGGTTTTATAAAAGGCATCAAATGGCGTGGTGTTGTGAATTCTAGCCAGCGTACAGAAATGCAAGCCGCACAAAATATTGGGCAATCCTTAATGGGGGTTAACGTAAAATGCGCTTCATGTCATAATAGCTTTGTAAGTAACTTAACGTTAGACCAAGCTTATGGTTTTGCGTCAATTTTCGCTAAAGAACCTTTAGAGTTGAATCGATGTGATAAGCCTATTGGAAAAATAGCTAAGGTTAATTTCTTGTATCCAGAATTGGGTAGTGTAGAGGGAGAAACGCTAAAAGAACGTTTGTTAAAATTATCGGAAGTTATGACGAACAAAGCCAATGGCCGTCTTTACAGAACGATTGCAAACCGTATTTGGGAACGTTTAATAGGAAGAGGTATTATCGAGCCTGTAGATGAAATGGACAATACGCCTTGGAATGCCGACGTTTTAGATTGGTTAGCTGCAGATTTTATAGATTCGGGTACAGATTTGAAACATTTAATTAAACGTATCATGACCTCTAAGGCCTACCAGTTGCCTACGGTAAATTATAAAACGGAAGATGCGTTGAAAAAAGACTATGTCTTTAAAGGCCCTGTGTTAAGACGTTTAAGCGCTGAACAGTTTTCGGATGCAATTAGCCAAGTAATAGCCCCTGTTTATGTAGCAGTAGCTTATAACCCTAATGAAGAAAAAATGCCTGCAAAACGTATTTGGCACCATCAAAAAGATTTGACAAATACCGTTTTGCCATTGCCAGGAAAGCGTTATTTTAGAAAAACATTTCAGCTTAAAAAAGACGCTATAAAAGACGCTTCTGTTTTAATTTCGGTGGATGACTCTTATAAACTATATATAAATGAAATGCCTGTTGGAGAGGGGCATAATTGGACAGAAGTTGGCAAGTATGATGTCACACAGCTTTTAACAAAAGGTAATAATACCATTGCTGTAGAAGGGACTAATGAAGGTAAAATAGGGAACCCTGCAAGTATTTTATTTGCGATGAGAATTCAGCACAAGGATGGCCAAATAGAGAATTTGTATTCTGATGAGACTTGGAAAAGTACCGCTCATACACCAAAAGGCAATTGGATGCGCTTTAATTACGATACCAAAAGATGGAAAAAGGTTAAAAATTACGGCAATCGCAATTGGGCGAAACTATTAGATTTTACTTTTAAATCCCATGAAAAAACATTTGCAAGAGCTAGCTTGGTCAAACAGCACGCCTTTTTAAAAGCCTTAGGAAGACCAAATAGAGAAATTGTAGTTTCTAAACGTGAAGAACAGGCCACCCTATTACAAGCTTTAGAACTAACCAATGGCGCTTTTTTTAATGGCATTTTAAAACAAGGTGCCGAACAATGGCTTCATACCTATGGCCATGATACCGAAGTGCTTGTGGATACATTATATCAAAAATTGTTAGGAAGACACCCCTCGTCTGATGAACAAAAGATTTTAATAGGCGCTTTAGGTCGAGAGCCAAGTACAGCACAAGTTCAGGATGTGTTTTGGTCTCTTTTAATTTCTCCTGAATTTCAATTTATTAACTAGTACGAATACCTGTTGAGTGATGAAGGATAATAACAAAACTATAAATTCACGTAGAGACTTTATAAAAAAAATGACGGCTGCTAGTATTGCAGCTTCTGCGACTACCATTCCTGTAGCAAGCTTTTTAAGTTCGTGTTCGCCAGAGGTAAAAAAAATGGCGGCCTCTGCAGATAGTGTCATTCTGTTATGGATGGCAGGAGGAATGGCACATACAGAAACATTTGATCCTAAAAAATATGCCCCTTTTGAAAAAGGACTAGAAACCAATAGCGTATTAAGTACGTTTCCAAAACATCCTACGGCTGTAGATGGCTTAGAGTTTTCTGAAGGTTTACAGTCTATAGGAGGAGTGATGGACAAAGGTGCGATTATAAGATCGTATAAGGCTGCAGATTTAGGGTTTATTTTGCATACACGACACCAATTCCATTGGCATACTTGTTATGAGCCACCACAATCGGTACAAGCCCCACATATTGGCGCTTGGATCGCAAAAGAATTGGGACCAGCAAACCCTGTAATACCACCATTTATAGCTATAGGACAACGTTTCACAATGGGGGAAGCAGAAGAGTTAAAAGCGTTCCATTCCGCAGGCTTTTTAGGGAGTGAATACGGGCCATTTTTAATCCCAGACCCTTCAGAAGGATTAGACAGTGTGCGCCCTCCAGAAGGCATGTCTTTAAAACGTTTTGAAGCACGCTATAAATTATATAAAGAACTCTCTAATAAAAGTGAAGTTATGGCGCAAGCAAGCGATTACCAACGCGAATCGCTAATGCGTTCTATGGAACAGTCATACCGCCTTTTAAATTCACCAGAAGCGAAGGTGTTTGACCTGTCTCAAGAACCCAAAGAAAAATACGACACCTATAATACAGGCCGTTTTGGTTTGGGATGCCTACTAGCAAAGCGTTTAGCGCAAAGTGGCGGACGTTTTATTAGTGTATCTACAGAATACGAACCCTTTTTAGGGTGGGATACTCATGCCAATGGACATACTAGAGTGAAGCAAATGAAAGCTTTAATAGATAAGCCCGTAGCGCAACTTATTAAAGATTTAGATGAATCTGGGCATTTAGACAGAACTTTAGTAATTTTAGCCAGTGAGTTTAGTCGAGATGCCATCATGGAAGGACGACCAGGCGAAGAGGTAAGAGATCAAGCTAGAAGACAGCCCGATAAAATTGAACATATTAGACATTACGGCATGCACCGTCATTTTACAGATGGAGGTTCTATTTTAATGTGGGGTGGTGGTATTAAAAAAGGATTGGTATATGGTAAAACGGCAGATGAACGGCCTTGTGTGTCTATAGAGAAACCTGTAGTTATAGATCAAGTACATCAATCGGTTTATCATGCCTTGGGGATCGATTCGCAAACGCATTACAACGTAGAAAGCAGACCTTTTTATACCACTCCAGATGGCAAAGGAAAGCCTATATTAGATTTGTTTGGGAAAGAAATGAAATCAACAAAAAACAACAATGCTTAACTAATTTTAGCCATTATGACAAAGTCTAAAATAAACAGAAGAACATTTATAAATACAACAGCAAAAGCGAGTTTGGGCCTAGCCGTTGTACCTCATTTTAATATCTTAAAATCGAAACCTAAAATGTACGACACTACTATTGGGCATGGCGATTTTAAGTATAAAGTACACAAGTCATGGGGAGACTTAGACCGTGCAATAACACCTGTTAAAAATTGTCATGAAATGGTCATGGATTCAAAAGGCCGTTTAATTGTAGTAGGAGATAATACTAAAAATAATATACTAATCTATGATAAGTCCGGTAAGCTCTTAGATTCGTGGGGTGTGCGTTACAAAGGAGGGCATGGATTATCACTGTGGAACGACGGTTCTGAAGACTTTTTATTTATATGCGATTCTAAAGGGGAGAGCATGATAAAAACGACTACAGACGGTAGAGAATTAATGATTATTGGGCACCCGTCCAAATACGGCGCTTACGATAAAAAAGACAAATTCAGACCTACAGAAAGTGCTATTGGACCTAATGGGGATATTTACATCGCCGATGGCTATGGCGCAAATTACGTTCTTCAATTTACTAAAGATGGTGAATTTATTAGAAAAATAGGAGAAGGTAGAGGGACAGGTCAAAATCAATTTCAAACTGTTCACGGCGTGTGTATCGATTATAGAGGTAAAGGCGCACCTACCTTATTAATAACTTCTAGAGCGGCGAATTGTTTTAAACGTTTTACGCTAGATGGAACATATATAGAGCAAATAGATTTGCCAGGAGCTTTTGTGTGTCGACCAGTCATCCATAATCAAAATTTATATTCAGGCGTTTGTTGGTCCTCAGATACCGATTATGTAGAAGGCGATAAAACGACACATCCTTTTAATAGTAATCCTAAATCAGGTTTTGTGACCATTTTAGACCATAAAGGAAAAGTGGTGTCTAATCCAGGAGGAACGAAACCTAAATACAAAAAAGGGAAATTGCAACGTATGGTACAAGAGCAACCTATTTTTCGCCATTGTCATGATGTTTGTGTAGATAACGATGAAAATTTATACGTGTGCCAATGGAATGCGAATAAAGCATACCCTATAAAATTAGAGCGGGTTTAGTTGTTTTAATTACAGTACAGGGTGTACTAATAAGAAGTGGGTTATGATGTTTTATGATCCCTATCATGATTTATAAGTAAAAAGACCAGAAAGTAATACTACTTTTTGGTCTTTTATTCTATTTTTGGAGCTAATCTCCATTAAATTGGTGAAAGCTATTGAACTTCATTGTAACTCTGGCTTACAGTATCCCATAATATATCAGCTTCGCCACCTTTACAGCGGTAGGCTCCAAAACGTATTTTAGCTTGTTTTCCAACTTGATTAAGACCATTTTCTTCACCTATAGAATTAGGGACTGTCCAGTTATAAGCAGTATCTCCAATAGTTATGTGTACATACTGCTCATTATTGGCATTAAATCCATTTTTTAAACTTACAAATGTACGAGTACCTGCTGGTATATTAGTAAGATACACCAATTGCCTGCCTGTAGTTCCAGAACCTCCTCTTTTGGTGATTTCTTCTCTGTAAATATCGAAAGATGTTTGATTTTGTCCTGTAAACTTTGGTTTAGCTAAAAGCAAGCAAATTGCAGGATCATTAGAACCAATGTCTGGATTAGTGTGCTTTCCTTTTGCCTGTATAAAATAAGAGCCTGATGTATTTCGAACATCATCAAAAGGCCATTGGTTTGTAGCATGCCCTGTTTCGCGTATAGTTACATAACCAGATATAAGGACATAACTTCCATTACCTGTAGTGTTTACAGTTCTACTACGGCGTTCAATTCTTGGTTGTAGATCATCAAAATGATTTGAATCGGTTTTAAGTTTGTAAACGCCGTAAGTATGACTGTTAAACGTTTCTTGTGTGTAATTGTAGGCACAGGTTCTGTCATCAATTTGCGAAGTTGCCCATACTGTAGTTTTGTTAACATCATTAGGGAAAGTATATATTTTTGATGTATTGGTGCCTTCTGGTGTACAAATATTGGCATCGGGTTTTTGTTTTCTTTTAGAAAATAAACCCTCTGCGTTTGTATTAGTTTTGTTTTCTTCTAGTGTGGTTATATCCTCTTCAATAGAACATGATGTACCTGTGGTTAATAAAATAATAAGACCAGCTTTAAAAAAATAATTTAATTTTGATGTATACATAATTGTTTCGTTGTTAAAATGTCATAATTGAGTTTAGGGAAAATAATATCTTATAAATAACACCTGCTTTTCGTATCTATATAATTACAAATGTAGGAATAATTATGTTAAAATAAAATTAACGTTGTTTTCCCGAATTAAAAAATAGTTGCAAAAATTTAAAGTATTAATAGCTTCTTATTGTTTTGAGAATTTAAATACGATAAAATGTATAGAGGTGTCAATGGGATACGAATAAAGCATACGCTACCAAATTAGAGTGTATTTAGGTAAAATAAATACTGAAATGATGTTAAAGCCAATAGCCCTTAAAAGCTATTGGCTTTTTTGATGTGGTTTAGATGAGGTGTTGGTAGATAGTTTATTAGGAGGTGTTTTTTTAACATACGGGATAGGTCAGGATAGATTAATCAAAATATTTTGTTAATATTGTGTAGGTTGTGGTTAATTTGCTATAGAAGTGTTTTGCCATAACTTTTTTATTTCTAAACAGCCAACACTAAATATTATGAAAAGAAAGAATTTGAAGTCTTATACCGATGGACTTGGATTTAAAAGATTACTATTACTTGTGGTACTTTTAACTACAGTTACACTTAGCGCTCAAGTTACTTTAGAAGAAGAAGTACACATAACTGATTTAGCTATGTTTTTTGATGGCGTGCAAGTGGGATCCAGTGCATCAAATTCAACCACAGGCTACGATTATAGATATGGTAATGCGCTGTCTCCTCATGGTGATTGTGTTAAAGCGTATAAGCATTATGTGTTTATGACTTGGTATCGTGGAGGTAAAAACGATCGCCATGTTATGTTAACACGTTATAATACTTTAACAGGCGCAAAAAAAACAATAGAGTTTCCGCACCAACACACAGGCTTAGCTGGAAAATGGTGGATTGGAGAAACGCATAACACCATTGCTATAGGAATTAGTCCGTTAAACGGAACAATACATATGGTTTACGATATGCACGCCTACGGGAATAGTGGTGCTTTTGTAAATGACTATTTCCGTTACTCGTATTCGGTAGCAGATGCTGCCGAATTACCAGATGAAGAGTTTACACTTGATAAATTTGTACCAGACCCTATAGATGGCGATTACAAACATTGTACTATGGATGGCGTGAGAGATCCAGAACATTACTCTAAATATACATATCCTACATTCTTTTTAAATGATGAAGGTGATTTGTTTTTAACCATGAGAAAAGGCACATCTCATGATGGTGCGCAAGCGTTCATACGCTATGATGCTAGTGCATCTACGTGGGGACGTTTCCAACGTATCAATGCCTTAGGAGCTGGTAGTAAAGGAGAAACTAACAATTGGAGCATCTATGGTAATGTGAAGTACGTAGATGGTAAAATACGAATTGGTTTTCAGCGAAGATTGAATACGGGATCTGATAAGTATAGGTTTCAGAATGGGGTGTATTACGCCTATTCTGACGATCCAACAGGAGCAACAGATTGGAAAAATCATGAAGGTGTAGCGATGACTATGCCTTTGGTTAAAGCAGAAGAAGTTTTGGTATATGAACCCGGAGATTATGTAGAGACAACATTACAAAACCAAGTACATATTGTGAGTGGTTTTGATTGGACCGTAACAGATAACGGCGATGTACATATTATTAGTAGAGTTAGAGATGATGAAAACGGCGTGACTAAAAACATACATAGTTATAAACCAGCAGGTGCAAATAACTTTATAATTACAACAGATTTCCCTGGTGCTTCAGCATTATACGCTGCTGGAAACGATGTATTCATTATTGGATTAAACAGTTCTGGACGCCCTTTTGTAGAGCGAGCACCAGGCGGTACTAATTTTTTTACGAAAGTTTATGAAGCTACAGAAGGCAGACGTTTTCAAAAAGGCGAAATACACATATCTGAAGGGAAATTATATTATTACTTATTAGAAAATCATGCTACCGATAAGGATGATACTAGGCCTACGTATTTGCAAATTATAGATTTAGATGTAAGTACAGAACCAGAACCATTTGGCGTTGCACTTTTAGCACCAGCTGATGAAAGTGTTTATGACGAAGGGGAAGCTATTGATATTTTTGCTAGAGCCACAACAGATATGGGGGCTATTGCTAAAGTAGATATTATGATTAATGGTGTATTGCATGAAGCATTAACAGCAGCGCCTTACACGTTAAGCTGGACACCTCAAACTGTAGGTACATATACTATTCAAGCCATTGCTTATGATGATAATGAGCAAAATATAGCATCGCAGGTACATCGTATAGACGTTTTGGAAGTAGACCCAGCAGATCTAACAAAAGATACGTACAGACTACGAAATGTAGAAACGGGAGAATTTTTAACAGACGGAGGTGCAAGCGCTACAGCTGTTACAATGAGTGCAACTGGAGACGCGCAAAATACACATTGGAATTTTGTGCAAAGTGGAGGTTTTTATAATATAGATAGCGATAGCTTTGGGATTTTACGTTTTACTGGAGAAAGTTTTTCAGCAGGTGCAAACTTGGTGGTAAGTACAACAAAAACACCACCAGCAGCCGATAATGATAAAGTATGGGCTGTACATTACAATGCAATAGATGAGACATTTCGTTTTGAAGCTAAAGAGAATGATAGATTTATGTATCAAGATGAAAGTGGAAATATTGTAAATATTGCGGCAGAAGCAACAGACGCGAGAAGCAAATGGCAAGCCATATCCACAAGTCAAGTTCTAAGCGTATCAAGTCAAGAATTAAATGAAACTTCTATTTCAATATACCCTAACCCGGCTGAAGATAAATTTACTATTAAATTAAAAAATGCGGCACGTGTAGAAACAATAACGATTTATAATATTTTGGGTGAAGTTGTTTTTCAACATGCACCTAAAGCAAATGATTTAGATATAGACAGTAGTAAATTTAAAGCAGGTATCTATCTAATAAAATCTACATCTAGCGACAATAGAGACTTTCATTCAAAGCTAATTATAAAATAAGTTTGTTAATAGACTTAACTGAAGATGTATTGAAGTAAGATAACTATTCAATAAGCTCGTGATTGCTAGTATTAAAGTGAATGAACGAAAATAAGTACCCCAATAAACATTTATAAATTATGAAAAACAATACTTTTAGAACACTACTACTTTTAACTTTAACATTTTATGCGCTTTGTGTCAAAGCGCAAGATGCGCCACCTTCCGATAACATTTTTAGATTAAGAAATGTGGAAACAGGTTTATACTTAACAGATACAGGTGTAGCTGCAAATGCAGTTACAATGACAAGTTCTGGTGATGTTGCAAATGCATATTTTACGTTTGTGCAGAGCGGCTTATTTTATAATATAGATAGTGAGATCTCAGGCATATTACGTACACCAGGTGCTAGTGGTCCAGGAGGCGCTTTTGTAGTGGTTAGTACAACTAAAGCTTCGCCTGCTGCGGATACTGATAAAATTTGGACACTACAACATAACCAAACGGATGATACTTATAGATTCCAATCTGGAAATAGTGGCAGATTTATGTATCATGACCCTAATGGGACTGTAACCCATATTGCAGTTGCCGCAACAGATAATAGAAGTAATTGGGAACTCATTCCATTTGTAGAGACACCAGTAGAGGTCGCTCCAGATGAAGATACAAATGCAGACCTAAGTTGTCCCTCTTCAGGTGAATTTGAAAACAATAATACCCGAAATGTAGATGTGTCAAATTCTGTTAATGTAGGAACAGCCGATGATAGAACATGTTATTCTGATTATTCAGAAAGTAACGTTAATGGGAAAGATTGGGGAATTTATAATATTACAGATGGCTCAAACCACTGGGATGCGCCAAATACTTTGCAACCTCGTATAGAACGTTCTTTACCTAGATCGGGAGAAACCGGTGTTGGGAGTTATGCGAGATTCACTGGAACATTTAGAATTTTAGAAGTTGGAGACGCTGGCAATTTTGGTCAAGATGGCACCTATATTGCTCAAGCTAAAGGAAAACACTCTGGAGGCGGAGGTTCTAAGGATCCAGCTATTTGTTTATATAGAGCACACCCTGTTTATGGTACAGGTATTAATGCAGACAAGCAAGTAGCGTTTGATATTTATGCTGAACGTATTTTAGAACGTGGCGGTGAAGGCGGCAGTGGCAGAGAAGTTGTTTTTCTAAAACGCGTAACTAAAAATGAAGAAGTAGACTTTGTGTTAGATGTAGGGTTTAGAGCAGACCCAAGCGACATTACAAAAAAAATCCATTATTGTGATGCTATAATTGGTGGTGAAGCTTTTAATTATAATATTCCAGAACCAGAAAGAGGTTTAGAATCTGGTATTCGCTATGGTGTATATAGAGTAAGAGGAGGAAGAGCACAAATTAGGTGGGCAAATACAACCTATGAAAAAGAGGAAGTTGTAGATAATTCTGGTACACCGCCTTCAGACGAAATTTTTAGATTGCGAAACGTAGCTACAGGTCAATTTTTAACAGCTGTAGGGGCAAGTGCAAATCCAGTTGTAATGACAGATTCTGGAGAGGCTCAAAACACACACTGGACTTTTGTTGAAAGTGGGGCGTTTTTTAATATTGATAGCGAAACTGTTGGTGTATTACGTGCTCCAGGTGCTAATTTTTCTCAAGGCGCCTATCGTGTTGTAAATACAGGAATAGAAGCACCATCAAGTGATGCAGATAAAACGTGGCGAATTGAATATAACGACACAGAAGATACCTATAGATTTGAATCTAGAACTGCAGGTAGGTATTTATATCAAGAAGTAGATGGAACTGTGACACACAGTATCGCTACAGAATCAGATACCCGAAGTGTATGGGAAGCCATTTCAACGAGTCAGGTTTTAAATGTCTCTGATCAAGAATTAAGTGCAACTTCAATAGCCGTCTATCCTAATCCAGCAAGTGCCAACTTTACTATAACTTTAGGAACATTAAAGGATGTAACGGTAGAGATTTATAATGTTTTGGGCAAGAAGGTTTACGAGAAGCAAACCGATCAATCTACATTGAATGTAGCAACTAATCATACATTTACTAGCGGTATTTACCTTATAAAGGCCACGGGTAAAGAAAATAAAGTATACCATTCGAAATTGGTAATTAAATAATAAAGACTAGTTTAAATATCTAAAGCGACGTTCTACGAAGTACTAGGGCGTCGCTTTTTTATACGCTAATAAAAATGGACGTATTTTACAGGACAATGCAGGATGGTTTTGGTGCTATATCTTAATAATTTCAGGACTTAAAAAACGATACCTAATAATTAAAACTAGTGCTAAGATTAAACCTTAAGGTATAATACTTTGCAATGGTTTTAGAGATAATATAAACATGAAAAGACGCAACTTTATACAACTATCAACCCTAGCAGGATTAGGAGTTTCTCTCCCAATGGCAGGATTATTTAACGCGTGTACGCAACATCCAGAACACTCGTTAGAGTTCAAGCATTTAATTTCAGGACTTTTAAAAGAGTGGTGTGATGGGATGCTTAAAATGCAAATTCACAATCCGTCTAATTTAGAGGAACATGGCGCCTTAGGGTGTCCGTCCTGTTCGCATATCCATGGCCGTTGTATGGATGCTGTGTATCCATTTTTATATATGGCTGATAGTACAGGAGACCAAAAATACGTAGAAGGTGCTAAGTTAGTCATGACTTGGGCAGAAAATAATGTATCTCAAGCCGATGGGTCTTGGACCGTGATTAGAAATCCAAAATCGTGGAAAGGTATTACTGTTTTTGGCGCCATTGCTTTAGCAGAAGCGTTGCACTACCATGGTGATGTTTTAGATGCAGCAACACGCAAAGCTTGGACAGTGCGCTTAGAAAGTGCGGGACAGTACATTTACGATACATTTACAATAGATTTTACCAATATTAATTATCCAGGAACAGCCGTTTATGGTCTAAATTTAATTGGAGGTGTTTTAAAACGAGAAGATTTTAAAACCAAGAGTAAAACATTAGCATCTCAAGTAAAATCGTATTTTACCGCGAATGAAGGACTGCTATTTGGAGAATGTAAAAAGAGTTCGAGCAAGCTTAGTGCAAAAGGATTGCATGGTGTAGATTTAGGCTATAATGTAGAGGAAACCCTGAATGGATTAGTCATGTACGCGCTCAAAGAAAACGATGAGGAGTTATTGAAAATTTTAACAACATCCTTGAATAGCCATTTAGAGTTTATGTTGCCAGATGGCGCTTGGGATAACAGTTGGGGGAATAGAATGTACAAATGGAGCTATTGGGGCAGTAGAACCTGTGATGGCAGCCAACCCGCATTTGGTATGATGGCACACTTAAACCCTGCCTTTGGAACTGCAGCAGTTAAAAATACAGAGTTATTACAGCGCTGTACTGCAGATGGTTTAATTCATGGAGGTCCTGGTTTTATAGAAGCAGGTATCCCGCCTTGTATTCATCATACGTTTACACATGCAAAACCTTTAGCAGCATTGTTAGACCACTGGAAACATTTACCAGAAATAAACGCAAATACAGCTTTACCTAGAGCCACTGCAGAAGGGGTAAAGCATTTTAAAGACCTAGAAGTATACCTTTTTGCGAGAGGCGACTGGAGAGGTACTGTAAGTGCTTACGATGCAGAATACCATTATAAATACGATTTTCGACAAGCTTCCGGTGGTGCCTTAGGTGTGTTATACCATAATAAAGTTGGACTTTTATGTGCAGCAAGTATGGCAGAATACCATTTGGTTGAAAAAAATAACCAACAAGTACAGCCCGGTAAAGATGTGTGTTTAACACCACGTATTGAAACATATAAGGAAGGCGTTTGGCATACCAACCTTTACGATTTACCCGCAACGGTAGCGTCTAAAGACACGAATGGAGCTATTGAATTACGAGCCCAAGTAAAATTAAAAAATGGAGATCGAGAAGAGGTTAAAGAGACCGCTTCTGCATTTGATATTGCTTATACTTGTACAGTAGATAAAGTAGAAATTAAAGCGCGTACAGCTCAAGATATTCTGGAACAAACAGCTTTTGTATTGCCAATTGTATCGCCTTCTAGTGAAGTCGTGACAAACATTAATGCCAATGAAATTACGATTAAAAAACCAGAAGGTTTGGTGACGATTAAAGCCAATGCACCTATAAAAACCAAAGCAATTGGAGGAAAGCGCACGTTTAATATGGTACCAGGGGTCGAGGCACTACCTTTAGAAGTGTTTTTTGAATCTGGACGTCAAGAATTAACCATTTCAATAACTGTAAGTTAATTGTTAAAAATAAGAGCAATATAGAAGTACGATCTATAAATAATATTTTTTTTATAGGGACATTGCTGGTCTATTGTTTCAGTTTTTCCCAAAACCCAATTATTAAGAATAAAGGCGTATCAGACCCTCATATAAGAGTGTTTAATGATACGCTTTATCTTTATAGTGGACATGATGCATCTCCTCATGATAAAACGTGGGTCATGAAAGATTGGCGTGTGTTTTCATCTACAAACTTAACGCAGTGGCGGCTTAGAGAGACCATTAGTCCTAAAGATAATTTCATGAATGCTGCCAGCGAAGATTGCTGGGCAGGTGATGCCGCAAGTAGAAATGGAAAGTACTATTTTTATTTTTCAGATAGAAAACGTGGTATAGGTGTTATGACTTCCAATACACCTTATGGTCCATTTAAAGATCCATTACAACAACCTTTGGTAGCGCCAATGCATGATCCTACAATTTTTATTGATGATGATGCGTTTAAAACGCCTTATTTGATTTATGGGGATAAAGCAAATGGAAATGGGTTTCATATTGTGCGACTTAAAGACACTATGGTTGCTACGGCAGAACCTCCAAAACGTATTGAAATTCAAGGCAAAGCATGGCAAAATGCACCGCATTGGATGGATAAAAATTACCTGTTTAAAAAAAAGGGAATCTATTACCTAAGTTGGGGAAGGGATTATGCCATTTCTCAATCTATATATGGTCCTTATACCTGTGTTGGCGCTGTTGGAGAAGGCCACCACTTGAATGAATTTGCGCATGGAAGTTTCTTTGATTGGAAAGGTCAATTTTACCATATATGGTGCTTTTATGTAAAAAAAGGATTTAAGTACAGAACCTCTATCATAACGTATTGCCATATTGATGATAAGGGACACCTTGTAACAGATACTAAATTTTTAGATGCGCATTATGCTTATGGTGTGGGCCGGTATAATGCCGCGTGGGATACCATTGAAGCAGAGTGGTATTATGAAGTCTCAGAAGGTATTAAGAAAACAGGGGATGGATCGAAAGGTTTTGTACTATCAAACATAAAAAATGGCAGCTGGATAAGATTTGCTAACCTTACGTTTGATACGACTTATAAAATGTGTCTGTCCCAAGTACAGTATCAAGGCAAAAATGGACATTTAGAATTAAGAATTGGTAGTCCTAATGGTAGGCTTATAGGTGAAACAAAATTAAAAACGTCACATGGCTTTAAATCGCAACAAATGCATATTGAGATAGCAAGGGGAACATACGATATCTATTTGGTGTTTAAAGGTGCTTTAGAGCATACTTTTAAGCTGGATGCGATACGCTTTAAACAGTAGAAGAGGGGGTACTCTTCTCTCATTTAGAAGTAAAAAAGAAGTATGACTAAGAGGCCTTGAAAGGTGTTGCTGTTTTTTTTTCGATTTGTTAGATCGTAAATATTGATGCTAGTTTTTTTTTGATATAATTTTTGGTTTTTAATGTGTTGTTATTCAGATCTAAACCTGTTTTTTGAGTGCTATAGAACCGTAGTATTTGTAATTGTGAGCGCATTTGGGATTTTCAAATTTTATGTAAATAGAAAAATCTTACTAAAAGACAAAGCCTGTATTATAAGAGATAAAAGCGACTAGAATGGATGCAGAGGTTTAGATTAAATCAGGACTTCCTGTTATTAAGATTTACAATTTATACCACAGAATTATTGAGGAAGTTGTTACATCTAAGAGCAGTTAAAATTTGTTACTGTATTTTTGTCGGGTATTAAATGTACATACACTATAATTCACAAACAGATATTTATTAGAAAATGACGAGACTACTAACACTATTATTTTTAATCCTATGCTGTGGCGCATGTAATAAAACCGAGGCACCAAAACAGACAATACCTAATATCATCATTATAAACGTTGATGATATGGGATGGAAAGATGTTGGTTTTATGGGAAGCGCATATTATGAAACCCCTAATATCGATTACCTTGCAGGCCTTGGTATGGTATTTACCAATGGCTATGCCTCTGCATCTAACTGTGCACCGAGTAGAGCCTGTTTAATGACGGGGCAATGGACACCTCGCCATGGCGTGTATACCGTAAGTCCTTCCACACGAGGGAAATCTGAAACCAGAAAACTAATCCCTACAAAAAACACCCATACATTAGCACCAAAACATAAAATTCTACCCAAAGTATTACAGGAACATGGTTACCGAACCTGCCATGCGGGCAAATGGCATTTAAGTGACGACCCTTTAACTTATGGTTTTGATGTTAATATTGGAGGAGGGCATAACGGGTTGCCTAAAAGTTATTACCCACCTTATAAAAATGTTACCATAGAAGGTGGTTCTGATAAGTATTTAACAGATGCCATAATGGAAAAAGCCATTCAGTTTGTAGATACAGTTCAAAAACCATTCTATCTTAATTATTCGCCTTATGCAGTGCATGTGCCTATAATGGCGGTAGATAGTATTGTACCTAAATATGAAAAGAAGGCGCCGTGGAAGGGACAAGGTAATGTGAAATATGCATCTATGGTAGATAACTTAGATAGGAATATTGGGTTGCTTACTAAAAAATTAAAAGAAAAAGGACTATTTGATAATACGCTTATCGTGTTCACTTCAGATAATGGAGGCCTATACGGTATTACAAAACAAAAGCCTCTAAGAGCAGGGAAAGGAAGCTATTATGAAGGGGGAGTACGCGTTCCTTTTTTCTTTATGTATGCCAATAAGATTGGTGCAAATACTAAAAATGATATTCCAATTAGTAATCTTGATATTTTTCCAACCCTTTTGGACTATGCAGGTATTGAAGCATCTACATTAGGTTTAGATGGCCATAGTTTAAAAGCTGTCCTTGAAGCAGAAAAAGAGCATATAGAGCGTGCATTGTATTGGCATTTTCCAATCTATTTAGAAGCTTATAATGTTAATGATAACGAAAACCGAGATTCGTTATTTAGAACACGACCAGGATCTGTAGTACGAAAAGGCGATTGGAAGCTGCATTATTATTATGAAGATAATGCGATTGAGTTATATAATTTGGCTGAAGATATAGAGGAGCGTCATAACCTTGCAGCAACACACCCAGAAAAGGCAGAAGCCTTGTTAAAACTTTTAAAACAGTGGTGCGAAACTACAAATGCTCCAATTCCAAACACTGTAAACCCCGATTATATTAAAGCTATTTAATGCTTTATATATTTTAAGTTGAAGCCTTAAAATGTTTGAGGTAGGTATTTTTAAACAGGACAAAGCGATAGTTGCTTAATTTTTGATATTTCATTACACTAAAATTTAGTGTGATTTTTTAAGAGGTGCGCCATCTAAGGCGCACCTCTTTTTTAGAGCTATAAGCATTAGTTGTTTCTACAAAATTGAACATTGCGTATTCTAATTTGAAATTGGTCATCATCACAGACATCACAGGCTTCGTAGGCGCCATATCTGGTTGTAACAGATTCTGAAGTGTAGGTATGCTCTAATGTTTTACTTTGCGTACTACCACCACCAGAAATGGTTATAGTAGATTCTGCTAACATATCAGAGCTGTTGTCATAACCTGTTTGGTAGGCTAAGTTATAAGATACCCCTTGAGTGATATTTCTAAAAAATGTTCTTGTTCTAACACCCCTGTTTAAGTTTGTAAATGGAGTTGTAGATTCATGAGTTTCGGCAATATAGATTTCCCTACCACGACTGTCCCTTCGGTTAGCTTTCCTTACATATAATAAAAATACAGCACTGCGGGCATCTTGACCTTCTCTTTCTCCTTCTAGGATTTCTCCTTCGGCATGTGCTTGCACAATACACGTTAATCCACTACTTACTTCATCTATGATAAAATTGTAGTTGAGTGTAGAAGAAGCATTTCTACTTCTATCCACTCTATTAAAAAAGCGTTCAACCCGAGTTCGTGTGCCATCAAAGCGTTGTGTGGAGCCCGTAATTCTATACCTGCCAAAGCCTCCGCCTACATTAGCATAGCCTCCAAATGTGTGTGGAGATCTGCAGTCTAACCTACCAATATTGTTAGGAGAATTAGCGTCGTTACACCCGCTTACTTGACCTCTAGTGGCGCCAGGACCCAAATTAGGAAATCGGGTTTCATTACAACTTGTTCGAGCAGAGCGGTTGGTTGGATTTGTAATAGAGGTTGGAGTTATGGCTTCAAGTGTGGGATCTGCATCATTTTCAGAAGCACACGATAGTGTGATACCTAAGGTTAAAACGAGTCCAAATTTCGCAATACGTAATACATTTGTTTTTTTCATCTTGTATATTAATTTAGTTATTTTTTTTGATCTATCAGGTGATATATCATGGTCGTGGGAAATATAAGATGTTTTTGTTTTTTAAGTGTCCTGTACACTTCTGTTTTGAGTGACAAAAGTTGTGATCTACATGTTGTAAACTGTAGTGGTTTATTTAAAGTCTTGTTAGTGTTAGGGTTACGGATGTAAATATTACAAATAGCTCAAATTCTAATTTAAATATAGGGCGATAAGATTAGGAGTACATGATATAAATCAAAAAAAACGGCCTTCTTTTGGAAAGCCGCTTTTAGAAAATTTATCTTTTTTATAGTATTATTTAAACTTTGGAGTTTGTTTTACATTATCCCAATATATCTTAGCCTTACCTCCTTTACAGCGGTAAGCACCGAAACGAATTTTGGCTTGATTTCCAAATTGTCTTTTCTTTTTCTTTTTGATAGTTACTTCTGTATTAGGTACGTCAAAATCGTATGGTGTACCATTTACGTTTACAAGAACATGTTGATCCGTTTTAGTCTTAAAATAATTTTTCATAGTGACTTTAAAGCGTTGTCCTTTATTTACTGTGGTTATTTTAACAAGTTTTCTATCGTCTCCACTTCCACCACGAACCTTGATTTGCTCACTTAAGATTTGGAAATGTTTTAACTCACGAGGTTTGTTCTTTTGTTTAGGTTTGAATACAGGCTTAGCAATTAATAAAAGAATAGCAGGGTCTTTAGATCCAATAGTCTTATTGTCATGTGATCCTTTAGCTTGTATAAAATAAGTGCCATTCTTATCTTTTGTACTAGTGATAGTAGGATCGTATTTACCTGCAAAACCAACTTCTTCAATAGTGCAATAGCCTTCAAAAGTAACTCCATTACCATTTTTACTATTATCGGTTTTCTGTGTAGCGCGTTCTATTCTTGGTTCTAAATTATCAATATGATTTGTGCCAGATTTTAAGCGGTAAACACCCACGGTTCTTGAGCCCACCTTTTGTTGTGAATAGTTGTAATAACAGGTTCTATCATCTATTTCTTTGTCTGTTTTAGACACAATTTTATTCACATCACCCTTAAACTTTTTGAATTGTGCGCCACCGTTATTTGGTCTACACTTATCACTGCCGTCTTTAACTTTCTTTCCAGTGAGGCTAATGGGGCTTTCGTCCAGCTGGTCTAAGTTTGTTTCTAGTTGATCTTCATTAGCACATGAAAAGAGTGCTGTTGCTACAAACACGTAACTCACTTTTTGTAAGGTTCTTAAATTTAGTCTGTTTTTCATTTTGTTTAGTTTTAGTTATTAATATTTAAATACGGCTTAGTACCGTATTTTGGTGGCTGCAAGATATAAGCAACAAATTTGTAATCCGTCCCTTACAATACTGTGCTGGTCTGATCTAGAAGGGTTTAGGTTGTTTTTGTAAGGTATTTTCCACTAAGTTTGTTAGGACTGTATGGTGCGTTATAAGTAATTGATTATCAAATATTTATAGATACGTGGTGTTATGTAGAAGCGCAAATAAAGAAGATGTTGTTAGTTGTAAAAGAGGCGTAGTAGGTTTATATAAAATTCTAATTTTAGAAGGACCACCTAAAGCGCACATAGTGACACATAAAACGAAAAGGTGCTAAATATCGGGGAAATAATACTAAGGAAATAGTTATGAATAAGAATAGTGGAAGAGGGGGTATTACAGTCACTAATGGTGTTTATTGAAAACAGATTTTTTGTGTAGTAAGTGTATTCTTTTGCCATTTTTGTGCAAAAAAATGGTGTAATGGGGAGTAATGTTCGTTTGTAATAAGCTTAAAGTAAGATGGAGCGCAGTGGTGCCGTTGAGGTGTTGGTTAGACTAATATAAAGGTGAGTCATTTGATTCGTCTAAATGAAAAAAGCTGCCTTTTTTTAGAAGACAGCTTTTAAAAATAATCTATGTGTAAAACGATTAATTCTTTAGTGTTTGTTTTACGTTATCCCAATCTATTCTGGCTTTGCCACCTTGACAACGGTAGGCGCCAAAACGAATTTTAGCTTGATTTCCAAATTGTCTCTTGCCTTTGTTTGGCCCTGATTTGATTTCGGTATTAGGAACATCAAATTCGTAGCGTTTACCATTCACATTTACAACAATACGCTGGTCGAATTTGGTTTTGAAATAATTTTTCATAGTGACTTTAAAACGCTGTCCTTTTCTAACAGTTGTTATTTTAACAAGCTTTCTATCTGACCCAGAACCACCACGTTTTTTAATTTGTTCACTTAATATTTGATAGTGTTTTAATTTACGAGGTTTATTTCCATTTCTAGGTTCGTATACAGGTTTAGCAATTAACAAAAGAATAGCAGGATCTTTAGAACCAATTGTTCTATTATCATGTGTCCCTTTAGCTTGGATAAAATAAGTACCGTTCTTGTCAGATATACTTGTAAGATTCGCATCATGATTACCGGTGAAGCCTACATCTTGAATAGTACAGTAGCCTTCAAATGATATAGAATTTCCATTCTTACTATTATTAACACGTCTTGTAGCGCGTTCAATTCTAGGTTGAATGTTATCAATATGATTAGAGTTGGCTTTTAAGCGGTATATACCTGTTTTTCTACCACTAATAGTTTGTTGCCAATAGTTGTAGTAACAAGTTCTATCATCAATTTCTTTAATGTCTTTATTAAATGGATTGAGCTTATTAGCATCATCATTAACTTTATAAAATTGGGCACCAAAATTACCAGCTCTACAGTTAGAACTTTTACTTGGGTTTGAAATTTTTTTGCCAGATAGTGCATTAGAATCAAGGTTAATCTGTTCGGTGTCTAGCTGCTCTAAATTGGTTTCCAATTGGTCTTCATTAGAACATGAAAAAAGGGCTACTGCTGTAAATACATAACTGGCTTTTCTTAACAATTTTAAATTTAGTTTGTGTCTCATTTTTAATGGTTTAGTTTAGTTATTTGTTAAAATTTTATTTTCAACGGATTGCAATATACACGGTATAGCCGTTTTGGCTATCCTGTACAAAACTGTAATGGTCTGATCTGGTAGGATTTAAATGTGTAAGGTGTTTTTTGTTTTTTTTGTAAGTCTTTTTGTTTAGTTTTAAAGCAACATGTAAATGCAGGAGAGGGCAATACGTTTGTGTTAAGAGCTTAACTATGTGATTATTAGTTGTTTGTTTTGAGTTGCGGTGTTTTTGATTTCGATAAGTTAGAAGCGCCTTGTTGGCTGCCTAAAAAAAGTTTAAATTAGTTTCATTTTTCGTGTTTTTTATCGAATAAAGTAAAAGAAGAAAGTATTTTAGACGGGAAATCAAGTCATACGACGCACGTAGGGGAGACTGTTTTAATATAAAAATGATGGCAAAAAAGACTAAAATAATACTAATATTAGGGGGGATTCTAGGTTTAATGGGCTATGCGTACTATACGTTTGTAACACCTACTAAAAACTTGCGACCTATTTATGTGATTCCCTCAAATGCTGTGTTTTTTCTTGAAACGGAAAAACCAATATCTACGTGGGAAGATATACGTACCAATACTATTTGGACACATCTTAAACAGCACCCCTATTTTTCTGAGTTAACAGAAAACGCGAATACTTTAGATACATTATTTCAAGATAATAAAAGTTTATTTAAGCTTTTAGGGTCTCGATCTTTAGTGGTATCTGCCCACATGTATAAACCCAAAGATTACGACTTTTTGTTTGTCGTAGATTTACAGAAAATTTCAAAATTTACCCAACTTAAAGATTATTTGGATAAGGTGATGAGCGTTAATTACAGCCTTAGTAGAAGGACTTATCAAACACATGAAATTATTGAGCTGTTAGATAAAGAAACCAAAGAAACACTCTACATTACAATACTGGATAATCTATTTGTAGCCTCTTATACCAATGCGCTTACAGAAGCAGCTATAGACGAATATGCAGCACCAACCATTGGGCGGGATGAAAATTATCTTGATATTTTTAAGAAAGTAGACCATGACGACATGTTACGTTTGTACATACAGCAACAATATGTAAAAGATTTTGCGATGTGTTATATGGATGCCCCTAATGCGTCATTAAATTATATGAGTGCGCATTTGTGGTATTCGGGGTTTAGTTTTGATTTAGATGATGAATTACTGCTAGCTAATGGTTATACCAATTTTAATGATACACACCAAACCTATATAGAAGCTTTGCATAAATCTGGATTGGGGAAACGCAGCATTGCTGAGGTTGCTCCACAGCGTACTGCTTTTTATTTAAGCCTAGGTTTTGATAACTATGAGCGTTTTTATGATAATTTTCACGAGCTTAAAGCGCAAAACGCAAAGGATTTAGGAACTTACGATGCTACTATAGCAAAAACGGAACGCTTTTTAAATATAGACATAAAAACACAGTTTATTGACTGGATGGACGATGAAGTCGCTTTTTTGCAATTACAGCCCTCTAACTTAGGCCGTAAAAATGAATTTGCGGTTGTCTTAAAAGCAAAGGACGGTACTGAGGCTAAAACACAGTTGGACTTTGTTTTAAAACAAATAAAAAAGAAAACACCAGTTAAGTTTAAGCAGGTGAATTATAGGAATTACGCTATTAATTTTATGGCGATGAAAGGGTTTTTTAAACCGCTTTTAGGACGTTTCTTTAAAGATTTAGAAAAACCGTATTTTACCATTATAGACGATTATGTTATTTTTAGTAACCATCCGCAAACGCTTAAAAATATCATAAATGATTACGAATCTCAACAAACATTAGCAATGTCTGATACCTATCAGGAATTTTCAGAACATTTTGAAGCGACATCTAACGTGTTTGCTTATATAAACATGCCTTTATTTTATAAAAATTTAATGGCAATGATAAGTCCAGAAGCGCAAAAGCAATTGCAAAACAATAAGGATTACATTACATGTTTTTCGCAAATAGGACTGCAATTAAGTGCTTCAGGAACTCGTTTTGAAAGTACATTAGCCGCAGTATATAGAGACCCCAAGACATTTGAAAACGCACCACACTCTGCGGAATCGCCCAACCCCTTTTCAACATCTTATAAAAAACAGTGGAAAACTGCTTTTGAGACTCCCGAAACACGTAACAGTACTTTGTTAAAAATGGTTGAAGAAGAGGAACTTATTAAAGTGGAAGCGATCACACCAGATGACCTAAACGCAAAGGTCTATAAAGAATACTATGAAGATGGTAGTTTAAAATTAAGCGTACCTCTTAAAAATGGTATGAAATACGGTGTGTATCGTAAGTACCACCCTAACGGAAGTATCCATATTAAAGGGCGTTATAAAAAAGATAAGCGTATAGGTACTTGGAAAGTGTATGATAGCACTGGAGAAACATTAGAACGAAAACGGTATTAAACCATTTATGTTTGAATAGAGCGAAAACTCTCAACGAATACTAAACGTAGGGGAGAACGTTTATGTTGCTTTTCTGAAATACACTTTAAATTTGTAAGATGAATATGTTGTCTTTTTTAATCTAAAAAAGTAGCATAGATAATATTGATAGAATTATTAGAAACTTAAAGAATTTGCATGACAGATCAGGACAATAATTCCAAAGAATTCTTCTATTTTTAACATTTTAAAATTCAAAATAAATTAGAAATGAAGCGATCATATTTAAGTACTCTAAAACCTTTGGTATTTGGTGCTCTATTAATAAGTTTTAGTTGTAAGCAAGAAGCAAAAGAAACAGCGTCTACTAGTGCAGAAGCCCCAGTAAGTACTCAAGGAACTACAGGAAGTTGGGGAGACCAAGGTGATGGAACTTATGTGAATCCTATTCTAAATGCCGATTATCCAGATTCTGATATAGAACAGGTAGGAGATACGTATTATATGATTACATCGAAACAACATGTGTCTCCTGGTATGCCCATACTAGCCTCTAAGGATATGGTGAACTGGACTAACGTAGGACATGTGTTTGATAAATTATCGTGGGCACCAGAATACAATTGGGACCGTATGAATGGATACTCTTTTGGTGTTTGGGCTGGCGATTTGGCCTATCATGATGGTACTTGGTATTGTTACCAAATAGATTACCAACATGGTTTAATGGTTACTACCGCTAAGGACATTAAAGGCCCTTGGACAACACCCGTATTTATGTTGCCAAAAGCAAAGGTACTAGATGATCCAGCTGTATTTTGGGATGAAGAAGCCCACAAGGCTTATGTGATTGTAAATACTGCTGGAAAACAGAAAAGTGAAGCCAATACTATTGAAGGTAATGAAAATAGAATTTACGAAATGAGCTGGGATGGTACAAAAATCTTAGATGAAGGTAAATTGGTATATACAGGTATGGGAGCAGAAGCTGCAAAAATTTATAAGATAGATGGTACATGGTATATCTTTTTAGCGCAGTGGACTATGGGAGACAATTCTACGTTACCAGGTGTTAAGAATCCTAAAAATGATAGAAAGCAAATTGTACTACGATCTAAAGAAAGTATCTATGGCCCTTACGACGTAAAGACGGTTTTAGAAAAAGGCACGGCGTTTAATAACCGTAGTTGTAGCCAAGGTGCGCTTATACAAGCACCAGATAAATCGTGGTGGTATATGCACCAACTTATTCAAAACGATGATATTCCTTTTCAAGGAAGACCTCAATGTTTAGAACCTGTAAACTGGGTTGACGGTTGGCCAATAATAGGTGTAGATGAAGACAATGACGGTATTGGAGAACCTGTAAAACAACATAAAAAACCTATAGATGGGTATCCCGTAAGTGCACCTAGTACAGACGATACATTTTCTCAAGCGACTTTAGGTTTGCAATGGGAGTGGAACCATAACCCAAGAGATACCCATTGGTCACTTACAGAACGCACAGGTTGGTTACGCTTAAAAGCAAGCAAAGTATTGCCTCATGCAAAAGGATATGGGCCAAATATCAATCAATGGACAAATAATGACGGATCAGATTCAGATTTCTGGAGAGCATCTAATACGCTTAGTCAACGTATTATGGGGATAACTACAGGAACGGCAGCTGCAAAATTTGACATTTCAGGGATGCAGCCACACCAATTAGCAGGTTTTGTAAGGTATGGTGGTGCTTTTAACGTATTAGGTGTAGAAGTTGATGAGACTGGTAAAAAGCACTTATTTTATATGAACCCTATGGCCGAAAAAACACAAGGACCAGCTATAACGACTAACATATTGTACGTGAGAACGTCAAATACAAGTAATCAAGCCTTTTATGAATACAGCTTAGATGGTGAAACTTACACGCGCTTTGGCCCCATATTTACAATTGCTTTTGGAAAATGGACAGGCGACCGCTTAGGGTTCTTTTCTTGGAATGAGAAAGAAGATGCTGGCTATATTGATGTGGATTGGTTTACGTATGATTACGATGGACCTAAAGCAGCTAAGATATAGGAATAAAACATATAATACGCGCAGTCGCATTGGTAAGACTTGTCATGAATTATAGAACCTTATAATGAGCAATTTTAGAAAGGTATTAGCTATTTTGGTTATTCTAACGGCCCTTCTAGGGTGTAATGTACAGAAGTACCAAACTTTAGAACGAAATACAAAGCCTAATGTGTTGTTTATTTTAGTAGACGACTTAGGTTTGCATGACTTAGGGTATACAGGGAGTTTGTTTTATGAAACGCCTCATATAGATGGTTTGTCTAAACAAGCTATGATTTTCACGCAAGGTTATGCTGCAAGTAGAGTTTGCAGTCCTTCTAGAGCAAGTCTTATGACGGGTAAGTTTACAGCTCGTCATGGGATTACAGACTGGATTGGAGCGAAAGCAGATACAGCTTGGAGAGCAAGGCAACGGCATAATAAATTATTGCCAGCAGATTATGTTAGAAACTTGCCACATGAAGATGTTACAATAGCAGAGGCTATGAAGCATGCAGGCTATAAAACTTTTTTTGCTGGGAAGTGGCATTTAGGAGATGAAGGTTCTTATCCCGAAGATCATGGTTTTGATATCAATAAGGGAGGATTTCATCGTGGTGGACCAGCAGGAGGTTTTTTTTCACCGTGGTCTAACCCTAAGTTAAAGAGTAGAACGAAAGGTGAAAACTTAACATTACGACTGGCACATGAAACTGCAGATTTTATAACGCAGCATAAGGATTCAACATTTTTTGCATTCTTATCTTTTTATGCGGTACATGCCCCTATTCAAACGACTCAAGCCAAATGGAAAAAGTATAGAGATAAAGCTGAAGCGATGGGTATTGCCGCTACGGGGTATAAAATGGAACGTGTTTTGCCAGTACGTCAAGTACAGGACAATCCAGTATATGCAGGACTTGTAGAAACGATGGATGATGCTGTGGGGATTGTTTTAAAAGCTTTAAAAGAAAACGGTGTTGCAGATAATACCATAGTTGTGTTCACATCAGATAATGGCGGTGTAGCTTCAGGAGATCATTATGCTACGAGCAACCTCCCCTTAAGAGGTGGCAAAGGGTACCAGTGGGAAGGCGGGATTAGAACCCCCTACCTTATTAAAGTCCCTTGGTTAGATGTTGAAGGTACCAGATCCAATTTACCTGTTATAAGTACCGATTTTTATCCCACCTTATTAGATCTAGCGGGGATACCGCTAACTCCAGAACAACATGTGGATGGAGTGAGTTTAAAACCGCTTTTAGAAGGCGATCCTATAAAATTAGACAGACCTTTCTTTTGGCATTATCCACATTATGGCAACCAAGGCGGTAGTCCAACGTCAACCATAAGGCAAAATAATTGGAAATACATATACTATTGGGAAGACGGATCAGAAGCCTTGTTTAAATTACCTTCTGAAGAGTGTGATGCTTCAAATGTGATCGAAGACGAACCCCAAACCGCTAGGCGTTTAAGAGTTAAATTGATGTCTTGGTTAAAAGAAATGAATGCTAAAATGCCAGAAATGGATTCTGAATACGACAAAGAAAAAGCAACAAGACGTTTGCAACGTATTAAGAACAAAAAATGGCCAAGTTTAGAAGAAGATCGGTTAAAAGTTCTGGATAAGGATTACAAGCCAAATACCAATTGGTGGAAGAGTGAATTAACAGTAGATTAAGAATGGTAAAGAAAATAATATACACTCTTGCGTTAGTTTTTACGGTTGTGGTATCTGCGCAAACTTTGCAGCACCCTATAATTTATACAACGGCTAATGACCGCCCTCGACTTTTAAATCTTATAGAAAACTACAGTTGGGCTAAAACGATTAACGCACAATTGCATGCTGAGGTAGATGTTGAAGTATTACGGCATTTTAAAAATCCGAACGCAATTACAAGTACGATTCCTAAATTTGCCACTCATAGTAAGCAAAACACAGAATTTCAGGCTAGCCCTTTCACAGCCAAGCATAATAAAATCTTAGCTTTAGCATCTCGTGCAGCGATGCTGTACTATTTAACGCAGGATGTAAAATATGCGCAATTTGCAGCAGATATTATACAACCTTACCTCACATATTTAGCATCCAGAACACCTCAAAAAACAAGTATTGCAGGGAATGCTTTTTATGATCCAAGAACAACATATGGGCCTTTGGCATTAACCTACGATTTTAGTTATAACTATTTGAAGATGCCTGGAGCAACCGTTTATGATTCTAAAAAAGGCAGACGTGTACCATTTAATAATGGTTTAGCTCAAAAAGCGATAGCAAATATGGTTGGAGACATGTTGCAGGAATATGGACGAAAAGATCAGCATGGAAAAGTGGTTTCTAACCATCCTATTTTAACCGCACCAGGGACATTGTTTGGCATTCTTTGTATAGAAGATGATGTAGAAAGAGAGCGGTTGTTTAATGTGTTTTGGGAAAAAGGAACAGCGCATCAAAATTCATTTAAAAATACCATTCTTCCTATATTTGGAACGCAAGGTATCTGGCCAGAATCCCTTAGTTACAGTTTTATGCCGCCAGTAACTATGATTTTAAATATTATAGATCGTATCAAGCCAGAACTTAACATTGCTGCTACAAACAGGCATATTTTTGAAGGTAACTTTTTGTTTGATAATTTAAGGCTTCCAGACCGACGTTTTGTAAGGTATGGCGATTCAAAACGAAATAAAGACTATACACAAGATTTGTATAGGTATACTTTAGATATTGCAACGCGAACAAATGCGCCTAAGTTGAAACAAAAAGCAGAAATCGCTTTGCTGCAAGCTTACACTGCCCAAGGCGGTTATGCACCTGTTTTAGATGACGAGGTATTTAATAATTATCAAGAACTACAATTGTTTTGGGGACAGCCAATTCCTAAAAGGATAAATGGAGGTATAGACTTTCAAAAACCTACAGTGATTATAGAACATGCAGGTATAGCTTTACAACGTAATTTATCGCAAGCAAATAATGAGACTTATGGTTTGTGTGGTATTATTGGTGGTGCACATTATGTACATTCTCATGTTACAGGCATAGGTATGGAACTCTATGGTGCTAATTATGTTATGGCGCCAAACGCAGGGCTACCTAAAAGTGTAAAACAACGACGCGAGCCAGAACATGAGCATTATTTTAGATTACATGCAGGTAACAATACTGTAATTGTAAATGGAACATCCCATGGTCGTCAAGAAGGGTCTTGGAAGCAAAAGGCACATGTATGGCAAAATACGGCAAAAAATGTAGCTTCAGAGCCAAAACATCTTGAAGAACCTGTTTCTAAAGCGTTTAATTTTGCAACGCAATTATTAAAGGATGAGGTTAATAATGCCACACAACAGCGTACTTTAGGTCTTATTAGAACCAGTGAGAGGACGGGGTATTATTTTGATATGTTTAGATCGAAATCTAATGGAACCAATAGATTTCATGATTATGTTTATCACAATATAGGGGATAAGGTTTCACTATTAGATGGAAATGCCAAAAAGTTAAATGTCACTAAGACGAAATTATATGATACCGATATTGGTGATCCTGTAAAATCTCCTGGATGGCGTTTTTTTGAAAAAGAAATGGCTACGGCTCCAACAACTAAATCTGTTAAAATTCGATTCGATATCAATTATGATAAACGCTACATGCATATGTTTGTGCCTAGCGGTGTTGAAAGAACATATACTAAGGCATTAGCACCACCAACACGAGAAGCTAAAAACGGCTATGCTTATAAAACAACAAAAGTTTTAGCGATTCGTCAAGAAGGAGAAGCATGGGAACGTCCATTTATAGCGGTATTAGAACCTAGTTTGGATAAAGAAGGATCTGTAACATCAATAACAGCTCTAAAGGCAGGTACTAAACTCATAGGTACAAAAGTCGTTAGTAAAGTTAACGGTAAACACATTATAGACTATATTTTATGTAATGATAAATTAGGGCTTTTAGAGGTTCCAGAACACAATATAACATTTAAAGGACATTATGCCATTGTAAGGGTGGAAGCGAATCCAGAGGCTAAAGAAACCGTGACGTTGTATATCGGTGAAGGTTCAAGTTTAACTTATAAAGAGAAACGTTTAGAGTTGAAAAGGAAGCGTAAAGGCGTAAATGTTTTTACCGAATAAGTTTAAAATATAACGGGTAATACTTCTCAAAATAAATCAACTGTGTCAAACGGTAAAACATAATTAAAATCATGAAAGTTTGGAGTTTTATTTTAGTGTTAAGTGTATTACAGTGTAAAGAAATTTCAAAAAAAACACTTGAAATCTCTCAACCAGTACCAACAAATATAGAAAACGGATTTATACCTATTTTTAATGGTGAAAATTTAGAGGGCTGGTCTGGTGATCCTAAATATTGGAGCGTTAAGGATGGGGAATTGCTAGGAACCGTAACTTCGCAAACGCTACTAAAACAGAATTCGTTTATTATTTATAAAAAGGATAAACCTAGAGATTTCGAGCTTAAATTAGATTATAAGGTTTCCGAATTTGGTAATAGTGGGGTCAACTACAGAAGTACATTTATAGAAGGACAGCCTTTTAGATTAAGAGGCTACCAATCGGATATAGATGGTCAAAAACGTTACGTTGGGCAGAATTATGAAGAAAAAAAGCGTACCACTTTAGCTTATATGGGAGAAGTGGTTATTATACCTCAAATGCCTGATAGCATTCATGCGACTAACTTGCGTGCCAATGTCAAGAAAAACTGTTGGCAATCAAGACAAGTAACCGCGCAGTTAGAGAAAAAAGAGGTTCTAAGATCTCACATAAATGCTAAGGGATGGAATAGCATGCATCTTATTATAAAGGGGAACAGAATGCAACACTACGTTAATGGTATTTTGATGAGTGATGTAACTGACTTAGATACCATAAATAACAGCTTAGAAGGTTATATAGGCGTTCAAGTACATAAAGGGCCACCAATGACCATAGCATATAAAAACATAAGACTAAAATCTCTATAAAAATGGTGTTTTAAATAAAACAAGATTCTATTTTACTTTTGTTAGAGACCGTTACATCTTAATTTTAAATGCCAGTAGGTATGCGACAAGACTTTAGGGCGGATTGAATTCATTAAAGCTTATCCTAAATTTTAAATACGGAATGCCTTGTATATTTCATGTTTTTGTATGAAAGCTTACGCCTGCGAAATAGATCCAAACATGCGTATTCTTTTCAATTCTCATTTAGGCTTCTGATGTTAAAAAACAATAGTAGAATGGTGATTATAGATTCTTAATTCTGTTTTAATCTATACCATATTGGTGGTATTCAAATTTGAAGGACTATGATAACCATTGCCAAAGTTCTTATTGTTAAAATATGCAATACGATTTTAGACCCAGCGCATCCTTCTCACAATGTTTACAGGTCATTTATAAAAGCAATCATTTAATGTTTTATTGTAAGAAAAAAGGTCATATCATGGTATTTGGTTAAAAAAAATATTATAATTTTCTTCTTATAAAAAGATACTTATTCGTACATGTTAAAATGCTCTAAAGTTCGACTCTTAAAGCTTCTGGTATTCTTTTTCTTGTTAAAAAAATGAAAAAGCATATGTGAAAGTAGGTTAATAATACCGGTATGTAGCGGATAGTGCAGGATAGCCTATTAGTTTTTAACAAATATTTTAGAAAATTAAATAACTAATTAACTTAAATATTTATGAAACTACAGATTGGAAAAGGAGTCTTTTATGGCTTTAGGCGCATGTGGTTGTGCGTCATCTTGATGTTGTCGTTTACGGCAATGTCTTATGCTCAAACTATTTCTGGAACGATAACAGCCGATGGACAACCTCTTCCTGGGGCAACCGTTGTTATAAAAGGAAGTTCAAAAGGCACAAGCACAGATTTTGACGGGAAGTATAAAATTGAAGCAGGTGCAAAGAGCACTTTAGTGTTTTCTTATGTTGGGTACTCTAGTAAAGAAATTTTGGTAGGGACAAAACAAACGATTGACATCGTTTTAGAGCAAGACAATGAGCTTGATGAGGTTGTCATTATCGGTTATGGTACACAACGCAAATCAGATTTAACAGGTTCTGTAGCTTCTGTAACGGCAGAAGATTTAACGGTAGTACCTGTAGCTAGAGTTGACCAAGCACTACAGGGTAGAGCAGCAGGGGTTCAAGTCACACAAGTAAGCGGTGCTCCAGGAGCTGGAACTGCGATTAGAATACGTGGTGGTAATTCTATTACAGGAAGTAATGAACCTTTATGGGTGATAGATGGTATTATTGTTGGAACGAACTTTAACCTCAATAATATCAATAGTAATGATATTAAATCTATTGAAGTTTTAAAAGATGCCTCTTCTATAGCTATCTACGGGGCTAGAGGAGCAAATGGTGTTGTACTTGTAACGACTAAAGGAGGAACAGGTGTAGGTAAAGGCAAACCAGAAGTTAATGTAAATTTGTACACAAGTATGCAATTAGTGCCAGAATTACCAGAGTTGTTATCTCAAGAAGAGCAAATTTCATTTACAAACGAAAGTGCAACATTTAGAAATGTAGCTATACCTTTTCCTGATGCGCCTTCTACATATCCCAATAATGATTGGTTTGACTTATTGTTAAGACCAGCACCAATTCAAAATGCAGATGTATCTGTAACAGGAGCAAACGATAATGTAAACTATTATACGTCTTTAAACTATTTCAATCAAGAAGGGATTATTATAACTTCAGGCATCGAAAAGTATATTTTTAGAGCAAATTTAGATATCAAATTAAGCGATAAACTTAAAACAGGGTTTAAAATAAACTATTCTAGATTAGAACAAGACAATGGAGTCGTTGGCTTTGGAACAGCATTTAGTACACTACGAACTCAACCTATACGTAATGAAGATGGTACTTTTAGTGGATTTAACGATGTTGTTGGAGCGCCTTTCTCTAACCCTATAGCTAATGCAGGTTTAAATATTAACGAGACACTTACTAATAATTTATTGGGGACTTTGTATTTAGAATATAAACCAAGTGAGAAATGGACATTAAAATCTACATTTAACCCAGAATTTAACAATATTAAGCGCAATAGATTTAATTCTAGTCAGCAACCAAATCTATTAGTAATCAATGCGCTTGGAGATGCTAGTGTAGAACAAGATGCTTCGGTAGGATGGAATAATGAAAATACAATGCAATACCAATCTACCATTGGTAAAAACCACAATGTAACAGCACTAGGAGGTGCTTCATTTCAAAAGGTAACTACAGAGACATCCTTGTCTGAGGCTTTTGGAATAACCAGTGATGTTGTTGGTTTTAATGATTTATCGTTTTCAGATCCAAGCCGTAGTACAGTAAATAGTGATTTTACTCAATTTCAATTAGCGTCCTTTTTTGGACGTTTGAATTATTCTTATAAAGATAAATATTTGTTAACTTTAGTAGGAAGAGCAGATGGTAGTTCTGTCTTTGCAACAGAGAATCAATATAATTTCTTCCCTTCTGTAGCGCTCGCATGGAAGATTTCCGAAGAACCTTTTATGCAAAATCAAAATGTATTTCAAGATTTAAAAATAAGAGCTAGTTATGGACAAGCAGGTAACCAAGCTATACAACCAGGGAGTACAAAAGGTGTTTTAGTAGAAGCGAACACGACAGTTAATGGTAATGAAAGAGGCGGTTTAACCTTTGGTAGACCTTCAAATCCAAATTTAGAATGGGAGGTGACAAGTTCGTTTGATGTTGCTTTAGAAGCCTCTTTCTTTGGAGGTCGATTATTTACAGAGTTTAATTACTATTATAAACGTACTGATGACCTGTTATTAGATGTAAGTATACCGAGACAAACTGGATTTACAACACAGCTCCAAAATGTTGGTGCTTTAGAAAATCAAGGATGGGAATTACTTATAAATTCAACAAATATTAACACGAGCCATTTTAATTGGAATACAACGTTAAACTTATCGGCTAATAAAAATGAAATATTAGATCTTGGTGATGTCGATTTTATAGACCTTACCGTAGATGAAATTTTAGGATCAGGTAATACACGATTAATTGTAGGAGAGTCGGTTCCTGTGTTTACAGGGGTGCGTTTTTTAGGTACGTGGAAAAGTCAGGAAGAAATAGACGCTTCTGGGTTAACCGATCCCCAAGTTGTTGGGGGGTCTCGTTTTGAAGATGTAAATGGAGATGGAATTATCTCAACGGAAGATGCCGTGGTTTTAGGAAGCCCTTTACCAGATTTAATTTTTGGTTTAGAAAATTCGTTTTCATACAAGAATTGGGATTTTTCATTTTACTTTCAAGGCACTTTAGGTAATGAAGTTTATAACCTTAGAACACGTAATCACTTTTTCAATAGAGGCGAAACTACCAAGTTTGCAGAGTTAGCTAACCGTTGGACGCCGCAAAATCCAACATCAAATATCCCTAGAGCTGGAGCAGATTCTGTTACAGATACGCCTCCTAATTCTGAGTACGTAGAAGATGGATCGCACTTACGTTTAAAAACAGTGCGATTAGCTTATAATCTTCCTGTAGAAAAAATGCATTTAAATGCACTTAAAAATGCAACAATATACGTGTCTGGTAGTAATTTACTTCTAGTATCTAATTTTAGATTGATCGATCCAGAGACCAGTAATTTTGGCAGATCAGGCCTAGGAAACATAGCGCAAGGTTTTGCAGGTGCCAATTACCCTAATCCAAGAGTGATAACTCTTGGTTTAAATGTAACGTTTTAAGAAATAGGGAGACGCTTGTTATGTATTTAGATGTGGTATTTAAATATTATAAAAACAGGATATTCTCATAAAAATTAGAATTTAAGATGAAAACAAAACATATATATTTATACCTCTTAATAATAGCTTTAAGTTTTAGCTGTGAGCGATTTTTAGAAGAAGAGGCAAAAGGGCAAATTACACCCGAAGATTTTTTTGCGTCTGAAAGTGATGCAAGGTTGATCATAACAGGCATGTATGCCATTATGAAGAATAACTCCATTTATGGTCAAGTTGGATTAGATCATTTTTACGACAATGGTGCAGATATTATAGAGCCTAACAGAGCAGCTAACTTTGTAGAACCTTTAGGTAATTATTCTTTAAACGAAGCTATAGCAGACAGATCGGTACAACGCATGAGTGTTTCTGATACATGGGCAGATTTGTATCGCATTATTTTTAATGCAAATATTTTAATAGATCGTGTTGATGGCAATGAAGCAATTTTGCCAGAATCTCAAATAGATATTATAGCAGAAGCGCGTTTTGCTCGTGCGTTATGTTATTGGCATATCACCAATTTATGGGGAGATGCACCTTATTATGACACTCCTCTCGCTTTAGAAGAGATTAGAGTATTGGTGAGAACTGATGAGGCAATTATTTTGAACGGAGTTTTAGAAGATTTAAGGTTTGCTCAAGACATCCTACCCAGTACCTATCCAGAAAGTGAACGCGGAAGGGCGACAAAATGGGCAGCCGCTATTATAGAAGCTAAAATATTAATGCAGCGTCGTGAATGGCCTTTAGCTTTGGCGAAATGTTTAGAGATTATTAACGAATCGCCGCACAGCCTATTACCTAATTATGCAGATGTATTCGATCCTAATAACGAGTATAATGCAGAAATTATTTGGTCTTTAGATTTTGCAAAAGATATTAGAGGACAATTTATTGAAGGAGTAGCAGGAGCAGATGGTAGTTTACGTACTGTTTTTGGTAATGGAAACTGGAGACCAAGTATGTATAGTCCTCGATTAAGAGATGAACCTAAAAATTCTGATGAAAGAGGAGCTCTAAGAGAGGCACTAAGTGCTAGAGGAGAAGCTTTTAATGGTACAGGTTTACAAGTGGCTTCAATGGATTTTGCAGAAAACTTTCCTTTGAACGATTTGAGAAGACCTTTAAACATAGCAGATACTTATTTAGGCTTTGAGTTGAACTTTCCTTATATGCCTAAATTTTGGAACTTAGATGTGAATAATTCACCACGTTTTAACCATTCAGATAATAGGTTGGTATTTCGTATGGCAGATGTATTTTTAATGGCGGCTGAATGTGAAAATGAAATTAATGGGCCAGGAAATGCTTATCAGTACATTCATGCTGTTAGAGAACGTGCTTACGAAACTCAAGCAGAATGGGAGTTAACAGGATTGTCTCAACAGCAATTTAGAGAAGCTATTTACGACGAACGAAAGTGGGAATTAGCAGGGGAAGCACATAGACGTTACGATTTAATTCGTTGGGGGATATTGTTAGATGTAGTTCAGGATTTAGAATACCGTTTTTGGAATCCTAGTGAAAATATAAGACCATGGCATGTGAAATTACCAATTCCATTACAGCAATTAGAATTAAATCCAATATTACTAGAATCCGATCCAACCAACAATGGATATAGATAAACATTTAATTGTTTAAGTACATTACAGTTTTAGTTTTAAAAAACCGGAAGATACAATCTTTCGGTTTTTTTATAAATAAGGAGCTTGTATACGGAAGTATTCAATACTTTTAGTGAGACGTCATTTTAAGATAACTAGGCTAGCAGTACTGTTCAGGACACTGAAACAGATATAAGACCATACATTTGAAGGTTAAAAATGGTATATATTATAAAAGAAAATTTAGATGAAAATTAAAGTAATATTATGGACGCTTGTATTGACAACACTACACGTTTCAGCGCAAATTAAGCATGGTCTAAGAGATGATTTAGGACGGCATGTCATACCAAGAGGATTTGTTGTAAATACAAATGATCATGAAGGGGAAGTGTTTTTTAGCAGTGATGATTATGCGCGTATGGTGCGTATGGGGGCTAATACGCAAGTCATAAGATTAGAATTGGGTAAGTTGAGTCGTTTTCCTGGAGGGAAATTAGACCCCAATTACCTTAAAAAGTTAGATACTTTGGTTGCTTTAGGACAGCATTCTGGAATAAAGACTGTTTTTAAAATGACTGTTTATGGTGTAGATAAATTTGTTTGGGAAACGTTTTGGAAAAATAAAAAAGGAGAATATAAAACGTATATAGACGCTTGGAAAGTCATTTGGAACAGGTATGCTACGAATACCTCGGTTTTAGGTTACGATGTCGTTAATGAACCTAGAAAATTAACCATGAAGATGTCTTATGAAAAATTAACAAATGATTTCCTTATTCCGCTTTATCAAAAGATAATAGATGAAAGTCAAAACATAAATGCAGATAAACTCATATTGTTTCAATCTATTTTTATGAATAAAGGAGAGAAAATAGATAACAACCAATATTCTGAAGTAACAGCGCCCATAAATAGAAAAAACATTGTTTTTGCACCGCATATCTATCAAAATGATATAGATTTTATAAAGCGAAATATGGACCGCTTTGATAGAGAGTCAGATATGTTAAAAGCTCCAATTTTAATAGGCGAATGGGGGTTTCCTACCTTTGCCACTACAGATACTCTTATTCAAGGTAATTTAGGACAATTAAAATACCGAGAGCTTTATATTAGAACCGCAGAAGTTTTTGATCGTATGGGGGTAGGGGCTATAAAAGCTTGGTTTTTAGGAAATAGAAGCATGCAACACTTTTTACCGGGAGGCCCATCTACATGGTCTATTTTTAGTGATAGCACAGACGTTGGTACTGTAGAACGCAAATACATTACAGACGTTATTGCGAGACCTTTTCCGCAGGCCATAGCAGGAGATATTCAATCTTTTTTATTTGATCACGCTAAGCGAACTTTAAGTCTTAATATTGTGCCAGATTACGCTAAAGGGCCTTCAACTTTATTTATAGGAGCCAATAGACACTATCCAGATGGATTTTCTATTTTAATAGATGACGATATAGTGTTATATTACGACCCTTTAAAGACCGTAGGTATGGAAACGTATAAAAGCCCTTACAATGTAAGTGCTTCAGACTTTATTTGGGATGCTTTTAGACAAAAATTAATCATATTAAAGTGGCCAAAAGGTAGAAAACGCTTAAATATTAAAATAGTTCCAGGCTTACGAAATTTTTAAATAAACAATTACACACTATAAAATTTAAAATTTAATGAAGAAATTAGCATGTATCATCGTTATTGCATTAGCAATAGTAAACTGTGATTCAGGAACAGCATCTAAAGCAACAGGGAATTCGCAACGTACAGAAGTCCCAGAAAAAGTGAAACAGCTTATCAGCGAAATGACTTTGGAAGAAAAGATTGCTGAAATGACTCAGGATGCACCAGCAAATGAAAGATTAGGCATTCCTAGAATGAAGTACAGTGAAGGCTTACATGGTTTATGGGAAGACGGTGGTGTAACGGTATATCCTCAAGCCATAGCCTGTGGGTCTACTTGGGATCCAGAGCTTGTTAGAACCATGGCATCGCAGACAGCTTTGGAAGCACGTAGTTTAGATATAAGCCATATTTATTCACCAAATTTAGATGTTATTACGGGAGACCCTAGATACGGTCGTGTGGAAGAATCTTATGGTGAAGATCCATACTTGGTATCAAGAATGGGAGTCGCTTTTATTGAAGGGATGCAAGGTACAGGTGAAGAACGATTTGATGAGAACCATGTATTGACTACTGCAAAACATTTTATCGGATATCCAGAAAATAGAAGAGGTATTAATGGCGGTTTTAGTGATATGTCTGAACGCCGCTTACGTGAAGTATTCTTACCGCCTTTTGAAGCCGCTGTAAAAGAAGCAAAAGTAGGGTGTATTATGCCAGGGCACCAAGATTTTAATGGTGTACCATGCCACATGAATACATGGCTATTGAAAGACGTTTTAAGAGGAGAACTAGGTTTTGATGGTTTTTTAGTATCTGATAATAACGATGTAGGACGTTTACAAACCATGCATTTTATTACAGAAACAAGGGCTGAAGCTGCGCTTTTAGGACTAAAAGCGGGAGTAGATATGGATTTGGTAATTAAAAAACCATTACACCTTTACGCTTATCATAGTACCGTATTAAAAGATACTTTAGAGAAAAATCCAAAATTAGTAAAGTACATAGACGAGGCAGCCACTAGAATACTTACTGCGAAACATAACTTAGGCCTATTCGATAAAGCAGCAAAAGTTGTGGATGAAAATGTTGCAGTAAGTAAAAAAGAACATCAAGACCATGCTTATGAAATGGCTAAAAAAGCGATTGTATTGCTTAAGAATGAAGGCAACTTGTTGCCATTAAATCTTGATAAGATAAAGTCTTTAGCCGTAATAGGGCCTAATGCTCATGAAAACAAACCTGCTAAAGGAACGTTTACGCTTTTAGGAGGCTACTCTGGAGTACCCCCTTATTATGTGTCTGTTTTAGATGGGATAAAACAGAAAGTAGGTGATAACGTTAAAATTAATTATGCGCAAGGTGTGAGTTTATTAGGAACGTCTAAGGCTGGAATACCAAAAGCTGTTGCAGCAGCCAAAAAATCAGATGCTGTTGTATTGGTTGTTGGTGGCTCTAAGCGTACTTGTGGAGAAGGAGGTGATCGTTCCGATTTAGATTTATATGGATTACAAAATGAATTGGTAGAAGCAATTCATAAAACAGGTAAACCAGTTATCGTTGTCTTAATTAATGGAAGACCGTTAACGGTAAATTATATTGCAGAAAACATACCATCTGTATTAGAAACATGGTATTTAGGAATGCATTCGGGAGACGCTATAGCAGATGCACTTTTTGGAGATGTTAACCCAGGAGGAAAGTTAACGGTATCTTTTCCAAGAGCTATAGGTCAAATTCCAACAACATATTTAGAACGTCCAGATTTTATTGGATCAGGAAAAGGAAAATACAGATTTTCAGATAAATCACCATTATTTCCATTTGGACATGGTTTAAGTTATACAACGTTTACCTATGGTACACCACAATTAGCAGCATCAAAAATAGGTATCGATGGCCATACGACTGTAAGTGTTGAAGTTACAAATACAGGAGCGCGATTAGGAGATGAAGTCGTGCAAATGTATGTTAGAGACGATCATGCTTCTGTAGGACGTTATCTTAAAATGCTAAAAGGCTTTAAACGAATAACGCTTAAACCAGGAGAAACAAAAACGGTAACATTTAATTTAGGTTTCGATGAATTGAATGTGCTGAATCAAGATTTAAAGAAAGTCGTAGAGCCAGGAACATTTACGATTTCTGTAGGGGGAACTTCATTACAAGAACATTTGAAAAGTACTGTACTTAAATGTCAATAAAGCAATGACTATTGAGAAGATAAAACATTACTTGTATTTAACAGCTGTATAAATAATATACAGGTAAGTTGAAATTTTTAGAGTCCTACGTTTACATAGAACGTAGGACTTTTTGTTTAAGGTAAAGAGACTATTAGAAAGAAGTAAATATGTTGTAATAGTATAACTAGCGTTGTGTTTATAGTATACATTTTTTGCATCATTTGTATCTTCGTAAGAATTTATTATTGGTTTGGGAATATTGCAAGCTTTGCAAAAGATGAAATATTCAAAATATTAACGACATTAAACAAATTGGCTAAAGCAAAATGAAACATCTAAAAATTTTAACTTTAACTCTATTACTGTTAACCTGTGTAAGCTTCAATGGAGTTGCTCAAACAGATTGTGACTCTAAGTTATGGAAGAATGACGCACTTAGTTTTGATGAACGCGTTGAATTATTAATGAAGTGTTTAACCGTAGACGAAAAAATATCTCAGCTTTTAAATGCAAGTAGTGCCATAGATCGTCTAGATATTAAATCGTACGATTGGTGGAACGAAGCATTACATGGAGTCGCTAGAGGGCCTAAGGCAACTATTTATCCTCAAGCGATAGGTTTGGCTTCGACATTCGATAGAGATTTAATACAAAAAGTTGGTAATGCCATATCCACAGAAGCAAGAGCGGTAAACAATCATTTGGTTAAAAGTAATGGTGAATTTATTCGTTATATGGGACTTTCATTTTGGAGTCCTAATGTAAATATTTTTAGGGATCCTAGATGGGGTAGAGGTCAAGAAACCTATGGAGAAGATCCTTTTTTATCTGGACAAATTGGGGCCTCTTTTATAAAAGGAATGCAAGGTGACCATCCAAAATATTTAAAAACAGCAGCATGTGCTAAACATTATGCAGTGCATAGTGGACCAGAAGCAGATCGACATAGTTTTAATGCCATAGTAAATCCACAGGATTTAAAAGAAACCTATTTACCAGCATTTAAAGCATGCGTAGATGCGGGCGTAGAAGCCGTAATGTGTGCTTATAATAGAACTAACGATGAAGCCTGTTGTGGTAGCCCTACGTTGTTACAAAGCATCTTAAGAGAAGATTGGGGCTTTAAAGGGCATGTTTTAAGTGACTGCTGGGCAATACGTAATTTTCATCAATCTCATAAAATAACAGATACGCCAGAAGCCTCTGCAGCGTTGGCCTTAAAGAGTGGTACTAACCTAAATTGTGGCGATACCTATGAGAAATTAGGTGAGGCTTTAAAACAAGGCTTAATTACAGTAGAAGATATCGATAACGGGTTACGCCCTTTGCTTAAAACACGGTTTAAGTTAGGGATGTTCGATACCCCAGAAGTTAATCCTTATGCAAACATTGGTTTAGATGCTGTACGATCTAAAGAACATATCGCCTTAACCCGAGAAGTAGCGCAAAAATCTATTGTATTACTTAAAAACGATAATAATGTGTTACCACTTAACAAAGAGGCAAAACAATTATTTATTAGCGGCCCTTTAGCAGGAGACGTAAGAACTTTAATAGGGAACTATCACGGTTTAGGAGATAACCTAGTGACTTTAGTAGAAGGCGTTGTTGGTAAAGTATCTCCAATAACAAGAGTGCAGTATAGAGCAGGAGCAATGATAAACCAAAAAAATAGTAATGATGGTGATGACTATAGCCATTTAGCAGGAAAAGCAGATGCTACTATAATTGGTTTAGGGTTAACAATTGTCATGGAAGGTGAGGAAAATGAGGCTATTGGCTCAACGGATAAAGGCGATAACTTAAGCATGTCTTTGCCTGAAAGCCAAATGACCTATTTAAGAAAAATGAGAGGACAACATAAAAAACCTTTAATCGTTGTTGTGTTTGCAGGATGTCCATTAGATTTACAAGAGGTGAGTAAGTTGGCTGATGCCGTAATCTATGCTTGGTATCCAGGAGAGCAAGGAGGTAATGCCATTGCAGATGTTATTTTTGGGGATGTCGCACCTTCTGGAAAGTTACCTCTAACATTCCCAATGAACAAAGAACAATTGCCGGATTATGCAGATTATAATATGGATGGAAGGACATATAAATACATGACAAAAACGCCAATGTATCCATTTGGTTTCGGATTGTCATTTGCATCCTTAGAACTTTCTGATATTACAATAGCGTCTAAAAAAATAAAAAAGAATACCACTCCCACTGTAACAGTTACAGTAAAGAATACAAGTAACTATCACTTAGAAGATGTATTTCAATTATACGTGTCTTTAAAAGGAAATGACCAAGGGGTGCCTTTGGCAGCGCTTAAAGATTTTAAACGCGTAAGTTTAAAACCAAATGCTTCTGAAACCCTTCAGTTTAAGTTAAATCAAGACGTGTTTAACTATTTCGATAAGAATGGCGTGTCTAAAAGACACAAGGGGAATGCCGTTATTACTATAGGGAATTCGTCGCCTGGTAAACGCAGTTTAGATTTAGGGGCTAAACTATCTGAATTAAGTGTAGAGGTGAAGTAATCAACTCTAACATAATAGTTCTAGAGATTTATAAATCATAAAAGCAACGGGTATAGCCGTTGCTTTTGTTTTTATTCCTGTTTTTTTCATTTATATTGCCCGTTATTAAACTCAGATTATGCCTTGGAACATCGTCATGAGGGTTTTATGCCATTAACACTACTATTGTCTTAATTTTAGTGTGGTCATGACTACGGTTAAATTAAAAAACGTAGCGTAACGCTTGTGTTTACAGTAGTTGAAAGTCATAATAAGTTTTCTAAGGCATAATCAGGGGAAACACTTGAAAGCTATTTTAGAGTTTCTAAATTAAAAGCCCTTAAAATAGAAGAATATAAATATTTAAAAATATATGTTATGCAAAGACTAGCCTTTAAAATGAAATTGAATGAAGGTCAAAAAGACGCTTATAAACAACGCCATGATGCGTTATGGCCAGAATTAAAAACCTTATTAGAAGAAAATGGTGTTAGCGAATATTCCATTTTTTTAGATGAAGAAACGCATACGCTTTTTGCGTTTCAAAAAGTATCTGGAGAAGGCGGGTCTCAAGATTTATCCAATAATGAAATTGTTAAGAAATGGTGGGCCTTCATGGCAGATATAATGGAAGTTAATCCTGATAATTCTCCTGTTTCTATACCTTTAGAAGAAGTATTTTATCTAGAATAGTTTAAAATATAATACACTGTAAACCGAGAAGGCTGTCTGAAAAGACAGCCTTTTTTTTGTCATTTTTTTTAAAACATTCATAACACAGAATTAATTCGATAAAAAGCAAGGTAAATCCTACTAGTATGGTTTTTTGTTTAATAATCTTACACTCAACAACTTCTATTTAATATTAAAAAAACTACAAGTTAAATTAACTAAACACCCTTATAGTACAGGATAGTCATGTTAAATTTTGAATGTTTTTTCGTACTGTATTTGTTGTGGACTGACCATCTTCGAGATTCAAATACAACGAACTAAACAGATATTATGGACCTATTTCATGCTAAAACCGTGGTAGCGATTCAGCGACACAGGATATTCAAACATACATATATACCAATTCTTTGATACTCAGCAAAGCATCCTTATGCTTTCAAAACAAGGATCTTATGTATACAAACAGGAATAAGCTTTAGAAAGCTGCACTCTTATTTTTTTACTAACTAAATGAATTTAAAACAATGACTAAACTAAACACACCACACACACAGACAAAGCCAGATATGCGGTATCTATTTAAGCTAATACTATTTGTATTTAGCATACTGTACTTTAAAATGAGTACGGCGCAAAGTGTCACTTTTAAAGAGAAAAGTACTATTACAGATGAAGGACTTTATTTTTGGTATCCCAATGATAAAGACGGTGAGGCCGTAAAAGCATTTCATTACAACCCAAACATAAGTCCAAGAGGCGATTGTTTTACAGTCGTTAATGATTATATCTTTTTTGGTTGGTATAAAGGAGGCATGAAAAATAGAGATTTAATGATCTCTCGAAAAAAGATAGGATCAGGAACTTGGGCTACTGTAAAATTACCACATAAAAATACGTTAATAGGACCTAAAGTAAATGGTTGGGGCGATTCGCATAACACCATAAGTGTTGCAGTGAGTAAAACAGATGGTACAATCCATATTTTTTACGACCATCATAACGATCCTTTAAAGTATATCGTATCAAAACCAGGTACTGCTTTCGTTAAGAATAGTGATTTTAAAATCGGTATTTTTGAAAAAACGAGAGGTTACTTGGCATCGGGACAAGATATTACAATAACATATCCTCAACTTACAGAAAATGATGCAGGCGATATTATTTTGAATTACCGTAAGGGGTCTGCTGTAGGAGGAAATGAAATGGTACATGTCTACAACAGTACAACAAGCACTTGGTCACGTTCTAAAATGGTACTAAGAGGCTCTGGGAAACCTCATGTAGAAGTAAAAGATAGAAATTATGCTTATGGAGCAGCGCCAGTTTTAGCAGGCGGAAGTATTTATTACGGATTCTCAGTACGATGGGCAAGAAAAAAAGATGATGGTATTTTAAATGAAGGTGTATATCTCGCTAATTGTGGTCCAACAATGACTTCTAATTTTATTGGAGTGGATGTCGATGCAGCTGCGTCTGGAGTAACCTATAAATTACCAGTACAAGACTATGCACCATTTCTTATAGACCTTCCTGAAACTAAAAATGGTAGTGGCTCTAGTGGAGGGCCTTCTCTAGCAGTAAGCGATAGAGGTGATGTGCATTTAAGTTTTAGAAGTAGAGGGAAGAATGCTACGAAATATTATTATACCTATGTTCGTAAAGCAGGAGAAAAGGAATTTACGAAACATTCTGGTGAAAGTAAAACAGGGATTGCTTACGGAGATCGTATATACCATACAGCAATTAATAAAAAGACGGGAAGAATAACAATACAAAGTACTGAAGCAGGAGTATTCGATTATAGAAATGATTTGGTGTATGAGACTAATGAAACTCTCGGTAATTCTGTTGTGCGATTAGTAGATGGAAAACTTGTAATCGTCTCAGAAGATAGAAGTAATAAGAAAACTGATAGCCAAAAGGTATTTAATTTTGTCTTTCAGATAGGAGAAGATACGGGAGAGGAAGCTGGCAATGCTATACCGCCTAGTAACGGTAATTTTGATCTTACAGGCACTTGGTATAAATTTAAAAATGTCGAAACAGGGAGGTATTTGCGCTCTGTAGGAGGTGGAGCTGTTATTGGGGCAAGTGTAAATAGCGGAGTAGATAAAGAGTGGCAATTTGTAAAAACAGGAAACTATTATAATATAGACAGTAGAACCGAAGCAGATGGATCTGGTATTCTGCGTGCTACAGGAGATGCTATTATAGGAACCAAACGCAATGCCCCTAGGGCCGATAATGACAAAGTATGGTCTGTAGAGGCTTTAGATTCTGGGGCGTACCGCTTCGAATTAAAGGCAACAGGGCGATACATTTTTAACGCAGCTACCGATGGTAATAAGCTCGTACAACTTAGTACTGAGACAGGAGATAGAAGTAAATGGAGATTAGAAAGTGTGGGAAGCACAAAAGCACAAGAAGCAAAGCCTTTTAAAAATGAGGAACTAGCAATACGTGTTTTTCCAAATCCTACACATGACAGGTTTAGTATCGTATTACAAGGGTTAGGGACTTCTAATGTCAAAATTATGGATATGTTGGGAAAACAAATCTACACCAATACGATTACGAATGGTTATTTAGAATTATCTAAAGCACAAGGGTTTACTTCAGGCTTATATATTATTCAAATAACGAGTGAAAACGCTAAGATTTATAATAAAAAACTGCTTGTGGATTGATAGGTGATGTCTGTATTATTTTAAAATAAATTAACACGATTAAAAGCCCAGTATTCTACGGAGAACTGGGCTTTTTTTTGTGAAGTTCTATTAGTGTTTTTATGAGAGAAGGCTTTTAAAAGAAAGTGTTTAATTTCGTAAGAGAATCGGTAGTGTTAAAAAATAACATCATAAAAAAGCGTGATATTAAAGAGAATTTAAAGTACGGAAAAACACTATAAAAACTAATATTTAAAAGTGTCATTTGATAGCTCCAAATGGCATTTTTTTGGTTTGCAATGTGTTGAAATTAGGTTTTTTGCATAAAAAACATTAAATTATAAGGATTTGTCAATAAATTAACATAAAATAGAGTAAATGTATCAGGACACTGCATGACTATTTAGTGATGAGAAATATAGAAATTACCCCATATAAATCTACAATTGATTTGTGAATTTAATCAATAAACGCTTATGAAAAAAAATACTTTCAAAACAAAACCTAAAAAACAATTGCTAAAGTTAGTCGTAACTTTAAGTATTTTGTTAGGTTATCTCGCAACTATAAATGCGCAAGTTGTACTAGAAAATGAAATTAAAATTTCAGATATAGCGCTACATTTCGGTGGTTCTAAAGTAACAAGTAATGCTCCTAATACAGGAGAAGACGCGCCGTATGATTATTTTTTTGGCCGTAGCATATCAGCACATGGTGATTGTATTAAGACCTACAATGAGTATGTTTTTATGACATGGTACCGTGGTGATAAGGCAGATCGGCACGTCATGTTATCCCGTTACAATACCATTACAAATACTATCGCTACCATAGAGTTTCCGCATCGCCATACAGGCTATTTAAACAGATGGTGGATTGGAGAATCGCATAATACTATAGGTTTAGGAATAAGCCCTTTAGATGGGACCATTCATATGATATACGACATGCATGCCTACTCTAGAAATAGACCTTCAGACGGAAGTCTTTCTAACGACTATTTTAGATACTCTTTTTCAGCAAAAAATGCAGCTTCTGTATCCGATGCACAGTTCACATTAGATCAGTTTATGCCAAATGAAGATGGCGGATACAAGCATTTAAGTTTAAATGGGGGAGAAGATTATTCAAACTTCCAAGGCTTAACCTATCCTCAATTCTTTTTAAATGATTCTGGTGATCTTTTTGTGTATATAAGAGAAGGTGGAAATAATAATGGAGCTTACAAATTTTCAAAATATACAGCCAGTACCTCTACGTGGTCTAGCTTTACCCATTTTAATGTGTTAGGAGCGAGAAGCATGGGAGAGCAATATAATTGGGGACTCTATGGAAATATGAAATATGTAGATGGGAAAATAAGAGTAGGTTTTCAGCGTAGATCCTCAAATAATGATGATAAATTTCAATATCAAAATGGGGTGTATTATGCCTATTCAGATAATCAAGACGGTACAGACAGTTGGAAAGATCATACAGGACAAGGGTTTTCATTGCCATTGTTAGACGCCGATAAAGTTAAAGTATTCGAGCCCGGAGATCTTGTAGAAACCACAGCAAAGAATCAAGTATATATTGTTGGAGGGTTTGATTGGACTGTTACCGATCAAGGTGATGTTCATATGATCAATACAGTAAGAGATAATGAAAATGGTGTAACTAAAAATAGCCATAATTATAAGAGAGCAGGAGCTGCCGATTTTACAACGACGACAGAATTCGCAGGAGCTACAGACATATATACCTATGGAGATAATGTATATATAATTGGTTTAAACGCTAACGATAGAGTTTTTGTTGAAAAAGCGAAAGGCGGTACAAATAACTTTAGACGCGTGTATGAAGCTACTTCTGGAAAACGCTTTGATCACGGTGCTGTTTATATTGAAGATGGAAAACTGTATTATTATCTTATGGAAAAGAAAACAGGAAGTGCTCAGCCTATATATTTACAAATTATTGATTTAGATATAGATGCCACACCAACACCACTAGAAGTTGCCTTAACAACACCATCAAACAATAGTACGGTAAGTTCGGGAACGTCTACAAAAATTGTTGCCGATGCCTATACAGATAATGGCATTGTTACTCAAGTTGATTTTAGAATAGATGGTGAAATAATTGCGACCGATGCCGAAGCGCCATTCTCTATAGAATGGGAGGCTACAGCTATAGGCGAACATGATATTGATGCTATAGCGTATAGCAGTACAGGAGAAGTTGTAACCTCAGAAGCAATTACAGTAACTGTAGAAGAAAGAGATCCTTCAGATTTAACAGGAGATATATACCGATTAAAGAATGTGGCAACAGGACTGTATTTAGATTCTGAGAATTCTGGACTTACCGCAAGTAGCGCTTCAGAAGGTAGTGATAAACAATGGGAGTTTGTTAAAGTTAGTTCTGGTAACTTTTATAATATAGAAAGTAAATCTGCTAGAGGTATACTAAGATATGCAGGAGGCGCAGATGGTACCATGATAAATACAGGGTTTGCTGCACCTAGAGAAGATTCTGATAAAATGTGGCAAGTACTTTACGATGCCGTAAATGAAACGTTTAGTTTTAAAACAAGAAATATAGACCGCTATTTGTATCACGATACAGATAATACAATTGTACATTCAGCAGCTACAGATGATAGAAGTAAATGGGTCGCAGAATCTGTTTTAGCAACATCGACATTGAGTACAGATGAAGAGGCTATTGCACCACAGGCAGTTACCGTATTTCCTAACCCAGCAAAAGATGGGTTTACTATTAAAATGAATGCTTTGGGTAAAGTAACAATTACTATAAGTGATATTTTAGGTAAAACAGTATACACAACACCTGTACAGTCTAGCAGTATTCGTATACAAACGCAAGGGAAATTCACTCCAGGTATTTATTTGATAAGAGTGGTTGGAGAGACTCAAAAAGCATTCCACTCTAAATTAGTTGTAAAATAAAATTACACCTAAAACATTTGATTTAGAGACTATTTCTAGTGAAAAATATGCATTGCGATTTCAATATTGAAGTCGTAATGCATATTTTTTTGATAAAAAATAAGTATATTTTTAAAATAGAAGAATTATTAAATTAGGTTTAGTTTTGCCGTAAGAAAAAGTGTAGTGATGAAAAGAAGAGTATTTATTAGAAGTTCTGCATTGGTGAGTATAGGGATGGTAATGCCTATGTACAGTTGCGGTTTTGAAAAAGGGAAACGAGAAGTGTGGTCTGAAAGTGGGATGACTGCATTTGAAAAACAAACCTTTAATCTATTAAAAATATGGTGTGATGCCATGATTCGTGATCAGGTGGATGATAAAAGTAACCCAGTTCATGATGGGGCGCTTTATTGCTATGCCTGTGAAGTTGTACACGGAAGAGCAAATGAAGCAGTATATCCCCTTATGTATATGGCAGATGCTACTGGAGAACAAAAATATTTGGATGCAGCACTAAAATTGTTAGATTGGTCTGTGAATGTAGATGGGCCAAAGGGAAGTTGGACAAACATGATTGATCCTAAATCATGGAATGGAATTACAGTGTTTGGTGCAATTGCCTTAGGAGAAGCGCTAAAATATCATGGACATTTATTGTCAAAAGATTTAAAGGCCAAGTGGGATGCAAGGCTTAAAGAAGCAATAGCGTTTGTTTATGATAGGTTTGATATCCATTTTAGTCATATTAACTATAGGTTTACAGCTATTTATGCTCTTTATTTTTTAGGGCACTACTTCAAAGAGGAGGCCTACATTAAACGTAGTAAAGAATTTGCAGCACTAGTGCCAAAGTATCTAACAGAGCCTAATAAATTAATCTTTGGTGAAGATAAACCAGATAATGATAAGAGTGCAAAAGGTTTATACCCTATAGATATAGGGTATAACGTAGAGGAATCTTTAAATGCTGTAGTGCAGTATGCGATTCTAGAGAAAGACGACGTGTTATTAGAATTGCTTACCACATCTATGGAAGGTCATTTAGAGTTTATGCTACCAGATGGGGCTTGGGATAACAGTTTTGGCACGCGACAAAATAAGTGGAGCTATTGGGGCAGTCGCACGACAGATGGATGCCAGCCAGGTTTTGCACTTATGGCACATAGAAATCCTGCTTTTGGCACTGCAGCCGTACTAAATACAGAATTATTAGAACGTTGTACAGTAAATGGTCTACTAGCAGGCGGGCTGCATTATGAATCTCATGGCATAAAACCATGTATACATCACACATTTTCACATGCTAAAAGTTTAGCTTTTATTTTAGATAATACCGAAAAAATAGGAAATCTAGATAAACAGACTCCTGTACCTAGAAGTGTTCGTAATGGGGTTAAACACTTTCCAGAATTAGACGTTTGGCTAGGGGTACGAGGGCCATGGAAAAGCACTGTATCTACCTACGATCAAATTTGGAAAAAAGCATATTCTGTAGCAGGAACAGGAGGGGCACTTAATGTGTTATGGCATGATAAAGTAGGGCCGTTGTTTACAGCGAGTATGGCAGAATATTTGGTGGTAGAGCCTTTTAATCAACAACCACAACCGAATGCCGATTTTTGTATAACACCCCGAGTAGAACGATGGGTTGATGCTGTTTGGTACACTAATATTCATGATTTAAAAGCTAAAGTAGGTTTTTCAGATAAAGATGGTACTATTGATTTTAAAGTGATGGCAACCTTAACGAATAGAGATAAAGAGTATGCGATAGATCACTCAAATGTTCTATTAAATTATCAATTTGATAGAGAAAAGGCTATTTTAAAAGCTAGAAGGACTTCAGAAGAAGCTAATGGAGATACATTCGTAGTCCCTATTATTTCGCAAACAGGAGAAAAAGTGGTCAGGCCTTCAAAGTACATTATAGAATTACATAAAAAAGAAGGTATTGTTAGAATTGTGTCTAACGTACCTGCTAAAATAAAAGGCAGGAAAGAAGAACGTATTTTTAACCAAGTGCCAGGTATGGAAGTGTTACCTTTAATATTCGTTTTTCCTAAAGCAATTAAAGAGATTTCTTGTACGATTACGGTAACTTAAATAAGTTTTAAAAAGCGAGATACCTCAGGACAGTTTTTACTTCAAAAAAGAAGATATTGCTCCCTATTATTAAAATTAAAACGTCTTATAGTTTTTAGTTATGAAATCTAATGTCTTTCTTTTACAATTTTGTATTCTATTATGTTCTATAGTTGGGGTTTGTAATGCACAAAGTAGTCTAAAAAGACCAGAGCAACTAACGCTTTCAGAAGGATTTAAGAATCCTTTAGGTTTTTATAATTCTAAGCCCACCTTCTCATGGAAATTGCCTTTAACTAAAGCGCAATCTGCGTATCAAATACGTGTAGCATCATCGGTTATACTTTTAAAAAGCAATCCAGACTTATGGGATTCTAAAAAACAAATAAGTGCTCAATCCACTTTTGTAACCTATAAAGGGAAACCATTAAGGTCAAGACAAAAGGTGTATTGGCAAGTAAGGTACTGGAATCAAGACCAAGTCATTTCTAAATGGAGTGCCATAAATACGTTTGAATTAGGCTTACTGCACACGAGCGATTGGAAAGCCAAATGGGTAGGACTAGACACTGCTAAAGATAGCATTAAAGGTGTACGTGCGTTTTTAATGCACCGTCCTCAGTATTTGAGAAAAGGGTTTCAAGTAGCGTCTCAAGTTGTAACAGCGAGACTTTATATTACCGCAAAAGGAGTGTTTGATGTACATATAAATGGGGAAGCTGTTAGTGACGATGTGATGCCTCCAGGTTGGACGCCATACAACCACCGTATAGAAACCATTACTTACGATGTGACTACAGCATTAAAAAGGGGGAAAAATGCAATCGCTGTAGCACTAGCATCAGGATGGCATTCTGGTAGAATTAGCAGAGGAACGGCGCTTTACGAAAATTTTGCGTCGCCAAAATTATTGTGTCAATTAGAACTCACATTAAAAGACGGTTCAAAAAAGATGATTGTATCCGATAAAAGTTGGAAAGGAACGACTAATGGACCAATACGATTGGCAGGCGTGTACGAAGGAGAGATTTATGATGCGAATTTTGAAATCCCTAACTGGTCTTCTATAACTTTTAAAGATGACAATTGGCAGTCTGTAGATGTACAACCTATTGCTCCCGATGTAAAACTAGCCCCTAAGAGGCACCACACAGTAAAAAATAAAATACAGATAACAGATGTAGACGTTGTATCCGTAAAAGAGAACATAGCTGTTTTTAATTTGAAACAAAATATGGTTGGCGTGCCCAAACTTAAAGTGCCTATGAAAAAAGGAGATACTTTAAAAATACGCTTTTCCGAAATGTTGCTAAAAGATAAGACGTTTTATACTAAAAATTACCGATCTGCAACATCGACAGATTATTACATTGCCGCTAAAGATGGTGTTATCGAATATATGCCAAAATTCACCTTTCATGGTTTTCAGTTTATTGCTTTGAGTGGCTATGACCCCAAGGCGAAACCAGACGGCTCTTGGGTAAAAGGAATCGTACAACACTCTAATTTTGAGGAAAATGGTACGTTTAAGGCTTCTCATGCTAAATTGAATCAATTGCAAAGTAATATTACTTGGGGCCTACGCGATAATTTTTTTGATGTTCCAACAGACTGTCCACAACGTGACGAACGTTTAGGATGGACTGGAGATGCGCAAGTAATTGCGCCTACAGCATTGTTTAATTTTAAGACACATGCGTTTTGGACGGCTTGGTTGCAAAGTTTGAGAGAAAACCAATCCGAACACAAAAATGGATTGATACCTTATATCGTACCAGATGTCATTCAGAATAAAAATGGCAGTTCTGGCTGGGGAGACGCCGCTGTTATTATTCCTTGGGCTATTTATAAGGCCACAGGAGACATTACTGTACTAGAAGAAAGCTACGAATCGGGAAAAAAATGGGTAGGGTATTATCAGTCTAAAGTAAGAAATAAAGCCTATCAACCTAAGATGCACTCTTTTGGAGATTGGTTACAACCGTACCCTTCTAAAACCCTTAAAATAGCCAATAGAGGAGATACGCCAAAAGACCTAATTCATGCTGCATTTTTTGCGCATTCTGCGCATTTGGTATCTCAAATTGCTGGTGTTTTAGGGCATACAGCCGACGAGAAAAAATACCGAGAACTCTACAAAGCAGTGGCAAGTGCTTTCGAAACTACTTTCTTTGATGCGAATGGAAAGTTTAAAGGCAAAATACAAACACAAACAAGCTATCTATTGGCACTTCATTTTGATTTGCTAAGGCCAGAGCGAAAACTAAAAGCACAAAAGCATTTGTTGGAAATCATTAAAGACGCAGATTACCATTTAGGTACAGGATTTTTAGGGACACCTCTTTTACCAAAAGTTTTAGATGCCATGGGAGAAATAGATATCATGTATAAAATTTTATTTAAAGAGAGCTATCCTTCTTGGTTTTATTCTATAAATCAAGGCGCTACCACGATGTGGGAACGTTGGAATAGCTTTAGTAAAGAAGAAGGATTTAATACACGGAGTATGAATAGCCTAAACCACTATGCTTATGGTGCTATAGGGCAATGGCTTTACGAACGTATTGCTGGTATCGCGCCTTTAGAACCGGGATATAAAAAAATACAAATTGCGCCACAGCCAAGAGCCCCGTTACATGCGGCTTCGGCATCTGTGGATACACCTTATGGAAAAGTAGCATCATCATGGGAAATTAAAAATAAAACATTTCAGTTAAATGTTGTCATTCCTTCCAATACTTTAGCCGAAATTAGCATCCCAAAGGGAACTCTAAAAAAAGTACTCGTAAATGGTCAAAAAATTAAAAAAAACTCTAAATTAAAAGTAATAAATGCCGATGCAGGTCTGCTAAAAATAATAGCAGAGCCAGGCAGTTATAAATTTCAATCCAAATATAATTAATGCGAAATATAATCATGTTTAAACACCTTTTATTACCACTTAGTTACTTGTTTGTATTAAGTTTAACATCTTGTACAGATACCCCAAAACTAACAACACCTTCGGCAGTGCAATTAGCCATTTCAGAAGGTTTTGAGAACCCTATAGGTTTTTACGATGCCACTCCTACATTTTCGTGGCAATTGCCTATAGATGCGACTGTTAAATCGCAGTCTGCGTATCAAATTGTTGCAGCAAGCAGTCCAGATCTATTACCAGATAATGCCGATTTATGGGATTCTAAAAAACAAGTTACAGACCAATCCATCTGGGTAGACTATAAAGGCAAAGCATTAACCTCACGTCAAAAAGTATATTGGCAAGTAAAATACTGGAACCAAGACGATGCAGCCTCACAATGGAGTGCTACAAATACGTTCGAATTGGGATTACTTCACAATTCGGATTGGAAAGCCAAATGGATCGGATTGCCCACAAAAGAAGAAAACGTATTAGGGAGTCAAGATAACATTATTCACAGACCTCAATATCTAAGAAAAGATTTTGAATTGACGCAAGCTATTGCTTCAGCAAAATTATACATTACAGCAAAAGGTGTTTTTGATGTCGCTATAAATGGAAAAGACGTTAGTGATGATGTTATGCCTCCAGGATACACCCCTTATAAAGTGCGTATAGAAACCATTACTTATGATGTGAGTGACCTTATCGTTTCTGGACAAAATGCTATAGGTGTAGAAGTTGCCGCAGGATGGCACTCTGGTCGCTTAGGTTGGATGAAATCTTTTTGGAGCGATACCGAATCACCCAAAGTGCTATGTCAGCTAGAATTGACGATGAAAGATGGCTCAAAAGAAATGATACTTTCTGACGCCACTTGGAAGGGGACAACAAATGGTCCGATTAGAGTTTCTGAAATTTATGACGGAGAAACGTACGATGCCAATTTGGAAATGGCAAATTGGACAACTCATGGTTTTGATGCTAAAGGTTGGAAACAAGCCGATGCTTTTCCTGTTACAGAAGCCATAAGATTAGAGCCAAAACGGCACACTACTGTGAAACCAAAACTTAAATTAGAAACCAAGCACATTATTGAAAAAGAAGGTGCTGTTATTTTTGATTTGGAGCAAAATATGGTAGGGGTACCGTTATTAAAAGTGCCTATGAAAAAAGGAGAAACACTTAAAATTAGATTTGCAGAAATGTTATCACCAGATGGAACATTTTATACAGAAAACTATAGAAGTGCAGCTTCTACCAACTATTACACGGCCTCTAAAGATGGTGTTGTAGAGTGGATGCCAAAATTTACATTTCATGGGTTTCGTTATGTCGAGTTAAGTGGATTTGATACTACAAAAACACCATCAAAAGAGTGGGTGACAGGAGTGGTACAGTATTCAGATTTTGAAGAAAATGGAACATTTAAATCCTCACACGACAAATTAAATCAATTGCAAAGCAATATTGTTTGGGGATTAAGAGGAAACTTTTTTGATATTCCAACAGATTGTCCACAACGTGATGAGCGTATGGGATGGACAGGAGATGCACAAGTATTTGGACCTACTTCTCTTTTTAATGCCGATGTTTATAAATTTTGGGCAAGTTGGATGCAAAGTGTTAGAGAATCACAATATGATAATGGTGGTGTGCCTTGGGTAGTTCCAGATGTATTATACAACAACAAAGTAAGCGCAGGTTGGGGTGATGTAAGTACCATCATTCCTTGGAAAATTTATTACAGAACAGGAGATAAAAAAATCCTAGAAGAGAATTTTGACATGATGAAAGGGTGGGTTGCGTATCATGAAGCAACATCTAAAAACTTTGTGTCTTCTATGGGAGGTTTCGCAGATTGGCTACAACCGCTTCCTGAAAATGGAGAAACTAGAGGAGATACGTCGCACAGTTTAATAGGAACAGCTTTTTTTGCACACTCAACAAAGCTTACAGCTCAAACAGCAAAAGTATTAGGAAAAGAAGCCGAGTATAAAAAATACCAAAAGCTATATGAAAATGTAGCACAGGCCTTCGATGCAGAATTTTTTGATGCGAATGGAAACGTTAAAGCTGTTGCAGAAACGCAAACCTCTTATTTATTAGCATTGGCATTCGATGTATTACCAGAAGCAAAACAAAAAAAGGCTAAAGCGAATCTATTAAGAAAGCTTAAAGAAGCAGATAACCACTTAAGAACAGGATTTTTAGGAACGCCTCTCTTATCTCAAGTATTAGATGAAACAGGAGAAATCGATGTTATTTATAAGTTATTATTCAATGAAACTTACCCGTCTTGGTTCTATTCTATAAATCAGGGCGCAACAACGATTTGGGAACGTTGGAACAGTTACAGTAAAACAGAAGGCTTTAACCCTCAAAACATGAATAGTTTAAACCATTATGCATATGGTGCTATTGGTGAGTGGATATACGAACGTATTGCAGGAATAGCACCATTAGAAGCAGGGTACAAAACGATTAGAATAGCACCAGAACCAAGAGCACCGTTAACGTCTGCAGAAGCCGATTTAAATACGCCTTATGGAAAAGTAGCTTCTGCGTGGACCCTTACAGAGGGAACGTTTAACCTAAAAGTTACCGTTCCTCCTAATACAACGGCAAAAGTAATAATGCCAGGAAAGATGGATGCAACTGAAGCTAACAGTAATGTGAAACTAATGAATGATAATACATTACAAGTGCAACCAGGGACATATACATTTACCTCTAAATTGTAGTGCAACTAAAACGTCACAGCATCTTAATCCTTTTGGTGTTTACAACGCTTATGTTGTGTTGTAAACACCAAGAAAAGGATGCTAAAATAACAGCTGTAGATCCAATTGACGTTACGACTAAAACAAAGGAGAATAACCCCGTAATACGACATATTAGAACAGCAGATCCTTCAGCACATGTATGGAAAGATGGGAAAGTTTGGATGTATACCTCTCACGATAGGGAAGATGCTGTAAACTATGATACAATGGATGGTTACCGTGCCTTTTCCTCTACCGATATGGTAAACTGGACAGACCATGGAGACGTGTTGCATTCTAAAGCCATTTCTTGGGGCGCTTCGGGTTGGATGTGGGCGCCAACGGCTATTTATAAAAATGATAAATACTATTTAATATATCCGCATTCTGTAAAAGGAACAAAAGACGACATGCGATGTGGTGTTGCTGTGAGCGATGTTCCTGAAGGGCCTTTTAAAGATTTAGGTTGGATAAAAGGTGTCGAGGGCAAATGGTTAGATCCTTGCGTGTTTACAGATACTAATGGAAAAGTCTACCTCTATTGGGGGGTGAGGACTCCTAAAGTCGCTTTGCTAAAAGACAACCTTTTAGAGTTGGCTGAAGCGCCTAAGCTGATAGCATATGGAAATGATAATTTTTTTGAAGCAAGTTACATGCATACCTATAATGGAAAATATTATTTCTCTTATAATGCTGGTTTGGGAGGATTTTATGGGATTGGAGACAGTCCTTATGGACCATTCGACTATAAAGGCGCTATAAACCCAAAACAAAGACAAGACCATCATTCCATTATAAACTATAAGAATCAGCAGTATTTCTTTTATCACGTACAAGATTGGAATGGAGGTACAAAATACAGGCGCAATATTTGTATAGAGTATTTGTATTATAACGAAGATGGTACTATTAAAGAAATTTATGCCACCCAAGACGGTGTTGAGCGGTTACAGAACTAGAATGACGAAAAATAATAAAATGATAAAAACTAATAGTCTTGCACTCTTTATGGTAAGTGTCATGAGCCTACTAGTAGGTTGCAAACAAACAACTAAAGCTCCCTTAAATGGCGCGGTTACAGCTATAGAAGAAACCTCTAGAAAACCAAATGTAGTTTATATCCTTACAGATCAATGGCGTGGCTCTGCCTTAGGTTATGCCGGTAACCCAGATGTTAAAACACCGCATTTAGATGCCTTTGCAAAGCAAGCTGTTAATTTTACCAATACAGTATCTGTAACCCCTGTGTGTACACCACATAGAGCGGCCTTATTTACAGGACGGTTCCCCACAACAACAGGAATGTTTTTAAACGACATTCATCTGCCAGCAGAAGAATTAACCATGGCAGAAATATATAAATCAGCAGGATATAATACGGCCTATTGGGGCAAGTGGCATTTAGATGGTCATGGCAGGAAAACGTTTATTCCTAAAGAAAGACGACAAGGATTTGAGTTTTGGCGCGCTTTAGAATGCTCTCATAATTATACTAAAATGCCTTATTATGATAATGAAGATACGAACATCAAAACCTGGGGTGAATATTCCCCATTTGCTATAGCAAAAGACGCCAATACATACATTACCCAACACGCCAAAGATGAAGCGCCGTTTTTAGCCGTTATTTCTATTGCAACACCACATTACCCACATTCATCTGCTCCAAAGAAATACAAAGATATGTATCCGCCAGAAGGGCTGACTTTAAATCCTAATGTTGCAGACAAATTCAAAGAAAGAAGTCGTAAAGAATTGCAAGGGTATTATGCGCATGCCACAGCTACAGATGAAGCGATAGGTTTAGTATTGGAAAACCTTAGAAAACAAGACTTATTAAAAAACACGATAATTGTTTTTTCGGCAGATCATGGAGAGATGATGGGGGCACATGGCGTAAAACCATTTGTAAAGCAGTTGGCATGGGACGAGTCTATACGTGTGCCTTTTTTAATAAGTCATCCTGAAATTGCAGCGCATAAAGGCGCTGTAGTCCATGCACCTTTAACAACGCCAGATATACTACCGTCACTTTTAAGTTTATCTGGAATAGAAATTCCAGAAACGATCGAAGGTGAAGACCTATCGGCATTAATTAAAAATCCAGATCCAAAAGCAGACCGTGCAGCACTTGTAATGAACGTAGCGCCATTTGGCGCTAATAATAATGATGCACCCTACCGAGCCATAAGAACAAAGCAATACACCTATGCCATAACACCTGAAGGGCCTAGTATGTTCTATGACAATATAAAAGACCCTTACCAAGAGCACAATTTATTGGAAACAAAAGCACTAGATGCAATTCAAAAAGATTTGGATGCGCAATTGCGTAAGGCCCTTAAAAAAATAGGAGATGATATAAGGCCTAAGACCTATTATATGAAACGTTGGAACTTTACGCTTAACAAAAAACGTAACGCCATAGATTGGTGGAGTTTCGATAAAGGGGAAGGCAAGGTACAATCCCCAAGACCATTAAATTATAAGTAAATTTGCAAATGCTTTTAAGGCAAACGAATGAAAACTAAAGATGTAATGAATTGTAATATCACGGCACAACTAATTTTAGTCGTCTTTATAGGCGTGTTATTCAATTGTAAACAAAAAGACAAACCGTCCCATGTTGAGGTGGACGTAGAAGTGCGACAACCTAATATCGTTTATGTTTTAACCGATCAATGGCGGGGTTCTGCCTTAGGTTATGCTGGAAATAAAGATGTGAAAACACCTAATTTAGATGCCTTTGCAAAAACAGCAGTCAACTTTACCAACGCGGTATCGGTTTTACCAGTATGTACGCCGCATAGAGCAGCGCTTTTTACAGGGAAGTTCCCCACAACAACGGGAATGATTGTTAACGACATATACTTACCCTCAGAAGAAGTAACCATGGCCGAGATATACAAAGCCGAAGGGTATAACACAGCCTATTGGGGCAAATGGCACTTAGATGGTCATGGGCGTCAAGGATTTATTCCTAAAGAACGCCGCCAAGGATTTACCTATTGGAAAGGATTAGAATGTTCGCATAATTACAATAAAATGCCGTATTATGATAATGACAATCCCGAACTAAAATACTGGAACGCCTATTCGCCTTTTGCTATCGTAGAAGATGCGAATAAATACTTAGAGGCACATGCCAAAGACGAAGCCCCTTTTTTAGCGGTATTGTCTATAGCAACGCCTCATTTTCCGCACCATTCTGCACCGCAAAAGTACAAAGATCTGTATCCTAAAGAGGCGTTAACATTAAACCCTAATGTTCCTAAGAGATTAGAAAAGCGTACCCGAGAAGAATTACAAGGCTATTATGCACATGCAACAGCAACTGACGAAGCTATTGGGCGTTTGCTAAAACAAATCGAAACCTTAAACCTGTCTGATAATACCATCATTGTATTTTCAGCAGATCATGGCGAAATGATGGGAGCTCATGGGATAAGACCTTGGGTTAAGCAAATGGCTTGGGATGAATCTATTCGTGTACCCTTTTTAATAAGATACCCAGGTATGGACAGCCAAAAAGGCGCTGTGGTCAATGCCCCTTTAACCACACCAGATATTTTACCATCCTTATTAGGCCTGTCCAATATCAAAATTCCTGAAGGTATAGAAGGCGAGGATTTAACCCAATTGATAACACATCCAGATCCAAACGCAGACCGTGCCGCCTTAGTGATGAATGTAGCGCCTTTTGCATCAAATTTCAAACAACTCCCTTACCGTGCTATAAGAACAAAACAATACACCTATGGCAGAACTACAGAAGGGCCAAATTTGTTTTTCGATAACGTAGCAGATCCTTATCAAATGAACAATTTATTAGATAATCCAGAGTTTGCAACCCTTCAAAAGGAATTAGATGCTACATTAATGGCGAAGTTAGATGCCTTAGACGACGAATTTAAATCGAGGGACTATTACCTCAAAAAATACAATTACGTGTTTGCAGAAAACAAACCTGCCATTCCATTTTGGAAATTTAAAGAAGGCAAAGGCGTTGTGCAATCACCAAAACCCGTTAAATAAGATTAATTTATATCACACAAATGAAAAAAATAATAGTATTAGGACTTCTATTCATCAGTACACTTTGTGTTACTGCTCAGCAAGAAAAAACAGATGCCTCTAAAAAAGCCCCAAATGTATTGGTGTTTTATGTAGATGATTTAAGAGCAGAGTTAGGCTGTTATGGCAGCCCCACTGCCAAAACACCCCATATCGATCAATTAGCAACAGAAGGTGTTTTATTTAAAAAAGCCTATGTACAGCAAGCCATTTGTGCGCCTTCCCGAATGAGTACACTAACAGGAATCCGTCCTCAAAATTTAGGAATTTATAGCATTTTTACGTCTTTAAGATCAGTGCATAAAGATGTGGTGTCTATGCCGCAATTGTTTGAGAAAAACGGGTACAAAACGGTGAGTATTGGTAAAGTATATCATCATGGTACTGATGATAAAAAAGAATGGTCTGTTTATTATGGAAAAGAACCAAATACGTATAATGCTCCCGAAAATAAAGCGCTTTTAGAGCGACTTAAAAGCGAGGGGAAACGCGTTAAAGGTCCTGCTTTCGATCGCGCAGATGTGCCAGACGAAGCGTATAAAGATGGGCGAGCTGCTAAATACGCTATAGAAACCTTAGAAAAATTAAAAGACGATAAATTTTTAATGTTTGTAGGTTTAAGTAAACCGCATTTGCCTTTTAATGCTCCAAAAAAGTATTGGGATTTGTACAATAAAAATGATTTTGAAATTCCTTCTAGAAAAAAACCAGAAGGGGCTTACCGTTTGGCACTTACAAAGTGGGGAGAATTAAAAGGTTATCATGGCATTCCTAAAGAAGGCGATTTAGATGATGATTTAACCCGCGATTTAATTCATGGGTACCATGCCTCTATAAGTTATATCGATGCCCAAGTAGGGAAAGTCATGAAAACGTTAGAAGATTTAGATTTGCGTAAAAACACGATGGTTGTGTTTATGAGCGATCATGGGTATAAAATTGGAGAATATGGCGCTTGGTGTAAGCATTCTAATGTAGAGATCGATGTGCGTGTGCCGTTAATCATCAGTAGAGAAACAGGCTATGAAAAGCGTAAGACAGGCGTAGCATCTAATGCATTAGTAGAGAATGTCGATATTTTTCCAACACTGGTAGACTATTGCAATATAGAAGGCAAAGCATTCGATGGTAAAAGCATCATGCCTTTATTAGATGAGCCTAATAAAGAGTGGGATAAAGTAGCCACAAGTGTATATGCTCGTGGTAAAAACATTATGGGGTGTACCGCAACAGATGGCAATTGGAGGTATACAGAATGGAGAGATGCGAAGACGCAGAAAGTGTTAAGTGCAGAATTATACGAACATAAAAACAGCTTATTGTCTTTTGTAAACCTATCGGGTAAAGCAAAGTATAAAAAAATAGAGCGTAAAATGAAAGCACTTTTAGAATCTGAAATTCCAAAAGATAAAGGGCCTTTTTTACAGAATGATCGAAGTAGAAAGCAAAGAAAAAAATAGATTTCTATAATGCGATGATGGTTTTGTTTTAAGCCAATCATTTACCACATAAATTAAAACAGACAATGTATAAACAACAATTTTTCAATCTGTATCTAAGTGTTGCAATAGGTGTATTGGCGACCTTATCTTCTTTTGCGCAACGTGTAGAAACCAACTTTAATAACCATTGGAGTTTTATTTTAGAAGATGATGCATCATTTTCTAAAGAAACCGTAGACGTCTCCAACTGGACGGCTTTAAATGTTCCTCACGATTGGTCTTTTGAGAAAGGCGTACGTAAAGGCGGCGATCAAGGTCAAGGCGGCGGTTACCACGATGGTGGTATTGGTTGGTACCGCAAGACTTTTACGGTTGAAAAGAAAAGTTTATCAAACATCACATACATTAATTTTGATGGGGTTTATATGAACAGTGAAGTCTGGATTAATGGAACATATTTAGCCAAAAGACCTTATGGCTATATTAGTTTTCGTTACGACATTTCAAAACATCTAAAAGCAGGAGAAAACACGATTGCTGTTCGTGTAGATAATGCTCTAGAGCCTTCTGCACGTTGGTACCACCCCTGTGGGATCTATGCCGCTGTAAAGTTGATAGAGGTTAACCCTGTACATTTTAAGCCCAATGGTATATTTATAAAGACACCCTCCATAACTACAGCAACGGCAACCGTTAGTATTGATGCTGAAGTTAATGGGCAGCGCAAGGGGTTAGCCTATAAGGTTAAAGTAATATCTCCAAAAGGAAAAATAATAAACAAGAAGCAGGCAAACATAAACGGCGACTTAAACACTATAGAATTAACGGTAGCGAAACCCCAATTGTGGAGTCCAGAAAGCCCAACCTTGTATAAAGCCATTACTCAAATTTTAGACGGTAAAAAGGTGATAGATGAAGTGCATACCACTTTTGGTTTTAAAACTGTAAAATGGGACACCAATACAGGCTTTTGGCTTAATGGTGAAAATGTAAAACTAAAAGGAGTTTGTGAGCATTGGGAAGGCGGCCCCGTAGGTGGCGCGTGGACAAAACCTTTGTTGCGTTGGAAACTTCAATCCTTAAAAGCTATGGGCATTAATGCAATACGCCCTTCACACAACCCAACACCACCAATGTTCTACGACATTTGTGATGAAATAGGATTGTTAGTAATGGATGAAATTTTTGATGGCTGGCATAAAAAAGCACCCCAAGATTATGGCAAACAAGCCTTTGATGCATGGTGGCAGCGCGATGTTACAGAATGGATTACCAGAGACCGTAACCATGCGAGTATCTTTGTGTGGAGTTTAGGAAATGAAACCCATAGCCCTATTGGTCCAGAATTGGTGAAATTTGGCAAGCAGTTAGACCCCACACGATTGTTTACTTCAGGTGCAGGAAATCCAGAAGATATGGATATTGAAGGCGTAAATGGCGGTTCAGAAACCAAAACCTTTATAGAAACTAAAACCTTAGAGAAACCTTTTATCTCTACAGAAGCACCGCACACATGGCAAACCAGAGGCTATTACAGAACCCAGACCTGGTGGCGCGATAACGAATTACCAGGAACCTACCCATTGCCAAACCTCACAGAAAAAGAAATTTTCTTTTACGAAGGGATCAACCCCAAAAACTGGCGTAACAGAAAGCAAAGTTTCAATTCGTCTTACGACAATGCAACAGTTCGCGTATCAGCACGAAAATACTGGGAAGTGATGCGGGATAATCCATGGCATAGCGGACATTTTAGATGGACAGGTTTCGATTATTACGGAGAAGCAGGTTTAGTACATGGGGGCTTGCCTTTCAACTTATTTATGGGAGGAGCTTTAGACGTTGCAGGATTTAAAAAAGACCTGTTTTACTTTTATAAGAGTCAGTGGACCAAAACCCCGATGCTCCACATGCTGCCACACTGGTCGCATCCAAGAATGGAAAAAGGCACAGTAATTCCAGTTTGGGTATATTCTAATGCCGATGAGGTAGAGCTATTCTTAAATGGCAAGTCTCTAGGAAAAGATAAACCCGGAACAGTGTGGAATGAAATGCAATGCGAATGGATGGTCCCTTATGAAGAAGGCACGCTAGAAGCTGTAGCCTATAAAGACGGGAAAGTCATTAAAAAAACGGCATTTACAACCAGTAAGCAGCCATCAACATTACAAAACCATATCCAGGAACTAGAGGCAGAAGATAGTTTTACGACAAGCTATATTGTGTCTTCAGAAAGTTTAGACGCATCAGGCAACCTATATCCTTATGGAGAGAACAAGGTGTATTATGCCATCCAAGGCGATATAAAAAAGATCTCTATGGAAAATGGCAATCCTATTGATCCAACAAGCAGAACAAAATCGGAGTATAGAGCCTTGTTTTTTGGAAAAACACGACTGTTTCTAAGAGCTCTGCCCGATGCTAAAAACGCAGCAATACTTACGGCATCCATCTTAGGTGATAAAGCCCTATACATTTCAAACGAAATTACTATTGATGTTAAAGAGATCGCTGTTTTAGGGAAAAAAGCATCTTCAAAACTAGAGGTGTTCTATACCACGAATGGCGATGACCCAGAAACAAAGGGACGCATTTATAAAGCACCTTTCACAATTACAGATGGTACAACCGTAAAAGCCATTGTAAAACAAAATGGCAAAGTAGTACTTACGCTAAGCGAAGCCTTTGGTAAGAATGAAGGTTTGTTTTGGGGTGATGAGCATTCTAAAGATCTATGGATTGGTAGAGGTGTAAACCTCTCTGCCGAAGATGGAATTTTGAAAGGCAATGCCAAAGCCAGTCGAGAAGCGAGACGTTTTAAAGGAAGCGGTTTTGTAACTTTTGAAAATAAAGAAGGTTCGGTAGAATTTTACCAAGAAAATGATGGCGAAGGCGGCGATTACAGCATTCGTTTGCGATACATGCACAATAACGAAGGGCAGAAGCACCCTATGAAGTTGTATGTAAACGACGAATACATTAGAACCCTAGAATTTAAGCCCACTGGTGGTTGGGAAAAAGAATGGAAGTTTGTACCCACCATTATTCGCTTAAAAGCAGGTGCTAATAGCATCCGATTAGAAACCACAGGTAAAAGTGGGCCATATATAGACGAGCTGTTTATTGATTAATTATGGTGCTCAAGTATTTTAAAGCATATGGTATAGGCGTTCTTATTCTTCTCATATTTGGTTGTAATACATCCGATAGGGAGATAAAGCAATTGTACCCAGAAGCACTAGCGCAATTGCATGAAAATGTTTTAAACTATTATGTGCAGCACAAAGCAGAACCGCAAACTGTAGACCATCTATTATCCACCTTACAGGAAGACGGTTCTTGGAATACGATAGACTATAACACCAAAATAAAGAGCGAATGGCCTGTAAAAGACCATTTAAAATACCTGCAAATTTTAGCCATTAGCTATACGTCTAAAAGTTCAAAATTGTATAAGGATAAAGCGCTTTCAAAAAAAATACACAAAAGCCTAGACTATTGGTTAGATCATGATTTTTTAAGTGCCAATTGGCACGATCAACATATTGGGGTGCCTAAATTTTTGCTACCAACACTGTTGCTAATGGAAAGTGAATTGACCAAAACGCAATTCGATAAAGGGATTGAGCTCGCCAATCGTGCCAAAATAAAAATGTCTGGGCAAAATAAAGTGTGGTTAGCGACCAATGTACTACTAAAATCCTTGTTATTGCGAGATGTAGAAACTGTAGCCGAGGCAAGCAAAGCCATTCAAGAAGAATTAAAAGTTTCTAAAAATGTAGGTATTAAAGCCGATTGGTCCTATCACGAACACGGTGCGCAATTGCAATTTGGCAATTATGGGCTGTGGTATTTAGAAAATATGATACAATGCTATGCGTTTGTAAATGCGACCCCTTTTCAATTTGAAAAGCATAAAATAGCTACATTAAGAAATTACGTTTTAGAAGGGCAACAATGGATATATTGGAACAATTCTTATGGTGTTAGCGCTTTAGGACGACATCTCTACAAAGATGAACAGCAAAAGAAAGCAGCACGCTTAAAAGTTTGTTTAGAACAGATGAAACAGTTAGATAAGCCTCATGCAAAGGCTTATGATGCAGCTATTAGTAGCACCGTTTTATCAGGAAACAAGCATTTTTGGGAATCAGATTTTCATGTACACCGTCGTAATGATTTTTACTTTTCTGTTAAAATGAGTTCCAAACGTGTGGTAGGCACAGAGTCGGTAAACAGCGAAAATGTACAAGGCTATTATATGGGCGATGGACTCGCCTTATTGTCGGTAAACAACCAGGCCTATCAAAATGTATTTCCATTTTGGGATTGGAAAAAACTTCCAGGAACAACCATTGCGCAAGACACCGCTAAACTACCTAGTATTAAATTTAGAGATTTTAAAACCAATGGCGTATTTGTTGGTGGCGTTTCTAATGGACAAAATGGTATCGCAGTAATGGATTACGATAGAGATGGGCTAAAGGCCAAAAAATCGTGGTTCATGTTTAACGATTTTATTGTGTGTCTGGGAACTGATATTTCATCAGATAAAAATGCAGAAACCACTACTGCAATTAACCAATCCTTTTTAAAAGGGAATGTTGTTGTTAGTAAAGCAGGTCACATCCAGAAGCCCATACGTAAACAAAAAAATGCAGCTATAGATTGGGTGTTGCATGATAGCATTGGCTACTTTTTTCCTAAAAATCAAAACACCAATATTGCAACCAATATATTAGTTGGCAGTTGGAATAAGGTGGCAAAACGCTACCGTCCGGTGCTTTTAACAGAGCATATTTTTAAGCTGTGGGTATCCCATGGCACAAGACCTAAAAATGCAGCCTATACGTATATTTTAGTGCCAAATGCATCAGAAGAAAAAATGATGAATTTGCATGAAAACCATCCTTTCAAAATTGTGAATACAGCGGTATTTCAGTCGGTCGAAAGTGTGGACCAAACATTAGCAGGAATGGTTTTTTATAAAAAAGGCAATTCAAAACTTAAAGGAGGACTTGCTGTAGATCACCCTTGCGTGCTTTTATTAGAAGAAAAAACAGACCATTTACAATTGACAGTTAGCGATCCCGCACAAATTTTAAAAACGGTAAAAGTAACGTTACAAGGACATTATACCACAATAAATAGCACTTACCACAATGGTAAAACCCAGTTAAACGTTGCATTGCCCCAAGGAGAGCATGCAGGGGAATCCGTTGTATTGGCATTAGAACGTAACAAATAGATTAGAATTAGTAGATTATATAAAATGAAAACACAAACCATCACATTCTTACATGTTATTTTTATCTGTATGTTAGTGACATTCAGTTTACAAGCTCAGGATAAAAGGGCGGAAGTTGAGCAGTTAAAAACTCACGATTTGGTATACGGCTTTAAAAACCCTTCAAATGCGGTAAAACCAAAAACATGGATGCATGTTATGAGTGGTAATATGACCAAAGCGGGATTGACTAAAGATTTAGAAGCCATGGCTCAAGTTGGTATTGGAGGAATTATCTTGTTTAATGTCACCCATTATGTACCAAAAGGCAACACGATTTTTAATTCGCCAGAGCATATAGAAATGACCGCTTTTGCGGCGGCGGAGTGCGAAAGGTTAGGGTTGAGTTTTGGCGTGCATAACTGTGATGGTTGGACCTCTAGTGGAGGACCTTGGGTAACACCCGAAAATGCCATGAAACGTGTCACTTATACCCAAACGGTTACCAAAGGTGGCAAATTAAATTTGCAATTGCCACAACCCTCGCAGCGCGGTGGCTTTTACAAAGATGTTGCTGTAATTGCCTATCCTGCTTTGGAGGCCGATATACAAGACTTAGAAAACAAACCCACATTAAGCAGTTCTCAAAAAGGACTTGATTTAGAACTGCTTACAGATCAAAAAATAGATAAAGACCTTTACTTGGATGCCACGCAGAAGAAGCCGCAGTGGATTGATTTTACATACGACAAGCCGTTTACCTTAAATACCCTAAATATAAGTTTATACCAACCTCCAAGAAAAAAGGGAACGATTCATTTAATGACGTCAGAAGATGGTATCAATTACAAAAAAGTAAGACAAATAAAGCCTATGCCTATCGTAAAGTACGAGCGGGCTGTAGAGCTGGCTTTTAATGGTGTTAAGTCACGTTTTTTCAGAATTGTTTCAGAAGTACCTTTACAACCTACAGAAATAACATTAAGTAATTTAAAACAGATCAATAAAACCTTGGCAAGAACCTCTTTGTTTAAAATAGAGAATCACAAAATGCCAAAAATTAAAACCGTAGACCAATCGCATATCATACCCAAAAAGAGCATTATTAATATCACAAATGCGATGGATGCGAATGGGCATTTAACAACAGAATTACCTAAAGGAAACTGGACGATCATGCGTTTTGGGTACACTATTACCGCTGCTTTTAATGTGCCTGCTTCAGATGAAGGTACAGGGTGGGAAGTGGATAAAATGAGTAAGCCCGCCTTTAAAGCTTTTTACGAGGGCTACGTAAGAAATACCATTGCAGCATCAAAAAAAGTGGCACCAAATGCTTTGCAATATATAGAAATTGATAGTTATGAAGTAGGTGGCCAAAATTGGACAAGTGGCTATGAAAATGGTTTTAAAAATGAATTGGGCTACGATGTGCTACCATTTTTACCACTTTATGCTGGTAAATATGTAGAAGATGCCGAAACCAGTGATCGCGTATTATGGGACATACGCAACTTTAATAGCAAAATGATTACCGAAAATTATTTTGATTATTTTACAGAACTATGTCATGAAGATGGATTAATAAGTTATGTAGAGCCCTATAGTTTCAATGGTGATTTTAACGAACTCGATGCAGCTAAAAAAGTAGACATTACCATGGGAGAGTTCTGGATGCATCAACGTTTTCAAGCCGGAACAGCAGTATCTGGCGCTCGTATTTATGGCAAGAATATAGTTTCTGCCGAAGCGTTTTCTGCCCGCCCAGAAATCAACTGGAAAGGCCACCCAGGAAGTCTAAAGTTAACAGGAGATAAGGCGTGGACCTTAGGGATTAATGAATTTATGTTTCACCGTTTTGCGCACCAAGCCAATACCCATGTTAAGCCCGGCATGACAATGAGCCAATGGGGATCGCATATAGACCGTACGCAAACGTGGTGGTATAATGCAGGTAAGGCATGGTTTAAATATTTAGCACGAGGTCAATACTTATTACGCCAAGGGAATCCCGTTTCAGATTTACTTGTTTTTGTAGGAGATGGTTCGCCAAATTCAATTATTAAAGCGCATAGGTTTCAACCAAGGCTTCCTAAACATATTAATTTTGATTGCATCAATACAGATGCATTGGTGCATAGAATACAGGTTAAAAATTCTAAAATGGTATTGCCTAATGGAATAAGCTATCATGTATTATACCTTAAAAATACAAAGCAAATTAAATGGTCTACACTACAACGCATTGCAGAATTGGCCAACGAGGGTGTTGTAATTGTAGGGAATAAACCAGAAGCCTTAGGAGGCTATGCTGTAACTGCTGCCGATAAGGCAAAATTCACCAGCTTAGTCAATACCATTTGGGAGCAACCAACAACGCATTTGCCTAAGGATTGGGATACCATTTTTAAAGCACATCACATTCCCAAAGATCTTTACATAGAAGATGGAACAGCTATTAATTACATCCATAGGAAAACGAAAACTGAAGACATCTATTTTTTCTATAATCCAGAACAAAACGCCAAAAGTTACAGTTGCACATTTAATGTTACTGGCAAAATACCGGAGTTGTGGAACCAAACAACAGGAGAGATTACTAAACTTGCCACATATGTAGAAGAAGACGGTAAAACAAAAGCGTTAATCCATTTGCCAAAAGAAGGCTCTATATTTGTGGTATTTAGAGAAAAATCTTCAGGAGTACGCTCTGTAAAACCAGAAGCCTTTAAAACGCAACATCATATTAAAAGTTATTTATCGGAAGAAAACGTATTGCATTTTGAAGTTGAAAAAGCGGGCGATTACGCCGTAGCTTTAAGTGATGGAACTACCGTAGCTATTTCAGAAAAAGAGGTGCCAAAGGCTATAGAGATTACAGGAGATTGGAAGGTGACGTTTCCAGATGTTAAGTCCGATAAGAAAACATATACCTTTCCTAAACTTATCGATTGGACGTCTCATGCCAATGAAGGTATTAAATATTATTCAGGTACAGCCCTATATTCCAATACATTTCGTGTTCAAAAATCACATCTTAAAAAGGACATTAAAATGACCTTAGATTTAGGGGAGGTAAACATTGCAGCTAAAGTTATTATTAATGGAAAAGAGGTTGGTATTAGCTGGAAAGCACCGCATACCTTAGAGGTGTCATCGTATATCGTAAAGGGAGAAAATAACATCACTATAGAAACGACAAACCAATGGACCAATAGGCTTATTGGAGATGAAAATTTCCCTAAAGAAACAACCTATAGCAGGCGTCATATGCCAGAGTGGTATTTAAACAATGAACCACCACCGCTAAAGCAGCGTTCAACATTTACAACCTTTCCGTTTTACAAAAAAGGAGACCCTACTATTCCTGCGGGATTATTAGGACCTGTACGCCTAAAAAGCACAAAAATTATTAAAAAATAGAACTTTAAAATTATGATAAAAAAGTATCTGTTATGGAGTCTGCTCTTTGCTGTAGCCATTGGCTTTGGACAAAAGCCAGCAACGACAGGCCATCTTGAATCAGGCTTTATCAATCCGCCTCAGGACTCAAAACCACGCACCTGGTACCATGTGAATAGCGATAACATGTCTAAAGCAGGATTTACAAAAGATTTAAAAGCCATAAAGGATGCTGGCATAGGCGGTATTTTGGTATTTAACGTGTCTATGGGCTTACCAGAAGGCGATGTAACGTACAATTCGCAAGAACACCGCGATATTTTAACGCATGCAGCCAAAGAGTGTGAAGCCTTGGAACTAAGTTTTGGGGTACACAATTGCGATGGGTGGACCTCTAGCGGAGGACCTTGGGTAACACCAGAACACGCTATGAAGGTGGTGGTGCACAGCAGCCAAATTGTAAAAGGTGGAAAACAAGTTACATTACAACTTGCACAACCACCAGCACGACATGATTTTTATAAGGATATTGCTGTAGTGGCTTATCCAACCTTAGAAACCGAACTTATAGATGCCAGTGCAGCGCCAAAAATCACAACATCAAGTGCAACCTTTGATATCGCCTTAGCGACCGACGGTAAAACAACAACCCTATCAGATTTAAAACCTAAGGAATGGGTGCAATACGATTACGGAAAAGCGCATGCCATACAATCGATGTCGCTATTTTTTAACAAACGTAAAGGCACCGTTACCCTTTTAAAATCTAACGATGGTGTAAATTTCACCAAAGCACATACCACTAAATTACAGCGTATAGGAAAGGACGAATGTTATGTGAAAGATCATTTTAAACCTATCACAGCACGTTACTTCAGACTGCAAACCGATTTTGATGCAGGTATTTATGAGATGCAGCTTTCTGCAAATTATACCTTAGGCAATGAACTGGAATTTACGTCTTACCGAAAAAATAAAAGACCACTGGGCAATCCAAACGCCAAAGACTTTATTAAAAAAGACGACATCATTGTTCTGACCAATAAAATGAATACTTCAGGTCAATTAAAAGCAAAATTACCCAAAGGGAATTGGACGGTTATGCGTTTTGGATATACGGCTTCTGGTGCTACAAACGAACCTGCTTCTGATGCTGGAACAGGATTAGAAATCGATAAATTTAGCCGTAAAGCCTTAAAAATACACTACGATGCCTTTGTTGGTGAATTGGTAAAACAAGCTAAAATAGATGCGCCTAATGCCTTGCAGTATGTAGAGATTGATAGTTATGAGGTAGGCCCTCAAAACTGGACGGACGGTATGGAAAAGACCTTTAAAAAGACCTATAATTACGATTTTGTACCGTTTTTACCCTTGTTTGCAGGGAAATATGTTGAAGACCTTCCCACAATTGATGGCGTCTTTTGGGATATGAAACGTTTGGTAAGCGATCTAATGGTTACCAATTATTTCGATTATTTTACCGAACTATGCCATGAAGATGGTCTGTTATCTTATATTGAACCTTATGGTTTTGTAGGTCCTTTTAACAGCTTAGATGCAGGGCGAAATGCCGATATTCCTATGGGCGAATTTTGGTTAGGCAAACCCAATAAGCACAAAAGAGCCGCCGTATCTTCGGGACATATATATGGTAAAAATGTAATTTCGGCAGAAGCCTTTACCAGTACCAAATTAAATTGGAGTTTTCATCCCGCTTTAGCCAAACAAAAGGGCGATTACGAGTGGACAAACGGTATTAACGAATACATGTTTCACCGTTTTGCACACCAATCCAACACCCATGTAGAACCAGGCATGTCTATGAGTTTTGTAGGCTCTCACATAGACCGTACCCAAACTTGGTGGGACAATGCAGGCCCAGAATGGATCCGTTATTTGGCACGAGGTTCCTATATGTTACGACAGGGAAATCCTGTGGTAGACCTCTTGGTATTTGTTGGCGATAGAGCGCCCAACCATGTCATTCACCCAAAACAACTCAAACCACAATTGCCAGCAGCGTATAAATACGATTGTGTAAATGCTGAGGTTATTATTAATCGTTTAACGATAGACAATGGAAAATTAAAATTACCTAATGGCATTAGTTATAACGCTCTGGTATTACCAAAGCTACAGGCGATGAGTTTAGAGACATTACGCGGACTTGAAAAATTAGCAACACAAGGGGCTTTAATTATAGGCCAAAAGCCAAAGCAATTAGGGGGCTATGTTCGTACCGCCGCAATGCAAGCAGAATTTGAAAGCCTAGTAGCGGCAATTTGGTCCAGTAAAACGACCTATAGTACTTACGAATGGGAACGTATATTTAAGGCGAATAACATCAAAAAAGACCTTATCGTTAAAGGACAACCCGATTTTAATTACTACCACAGACGTACCGAGAATGAAGATATTTATTTCATTTACAATCATAATTTAACCGAATCTGAAACGCTAGAATGCAGTTTTTTAGTAAACGGAAAAGTACCAGAATTATGGAAAAGTACCAGTGGAGAAATTGTTGAATTGGCAGCCTATTCTCATAAAGCGGGGAGAACAGAGGTATCAATTCATCTAAAACCTCAAGAATCGGTGTTTGTGGTGTTTAAAAAATCATCAAAAGGAGCAACTCAAATTACTGCTGTAGAAACAACGGCTTCAAAGCCACCTTTATTTTCAATACATCAAAATAATCAAAAATTGAAGATGAAAGTTTTCGAAAACGGCAACTATTCAAGCTTAATCAATACGACTGAAAAATGGAATATAAACGTTACCGATTTACCAAAACCTATAGCTATTGCTAACGAGTGGACCATCGATTTCCGTGAAGAAGACCATCACAAAGCGCAGTTAAAAACCAATACCTTATTGGATTGGACAACCCATAGGGACGAAGGTATTAAACACTATTCGGGAACAGCCATTTATAGTACCAAGTTTAATGTAAAAAAAGGCCTGTTGAAAGCAGACCGACACTTTACGCTAAATCTTGGCGAGGTTCATGTTATTGCAGAAGTCACGCTTAACGGAAAGCCTATAGGCGTAAGCTGGTTAGCCCCTTACAGTCTAGACGTTACAGCAGCATTACAAGAAGGCGAAAACGAATTGGTAATTGCGGTAACCAACCAATGGACCAACCGTTTAATAGGCGATGAAAAATTACCCAACCAAACGGGATACGATATCAGGAGAAATAAACGTGGTTTTGGCCCTTCTAATTTTAGAGGAGATATGGTAAAAATGCCAGAATGGTTCAGACACAATAAACCACTTCCAGAAGGCCCTAGAACAACCTTTAGTGCGTATTCGTTTCAAAAAGCGACCGATAAATTACTACCCGCAGGTTTGTTAGGCCCTGTAAGCATTACAACCTCAAAAATAATAACAAAATAAGGTGTCGATTATGAAGAAGAAAATATATATTATTATAACTGTTTTATGGTGTAGCATAGCTCTCTATGCACAAGAGGTGCCTGCTACTTTAGAAGCAGGATTTAAAACACCACCCAATGCAGCAAAAGCCAGAACATGGTGGCATTGGATAAGTGGTAACGTTTCTAAGTCTGGTATAACAAAAGATTTAGAAGCCATGAAACACGTAGGCATTCAGGAAGCGCAATTGTTTAACGTGCATTTAGGTTTTCCAAAAGGCGGGATTACCTATTTAAGCGAAGAATGGTTAGACTTATTTCACTTTGCAGCCACAGAAGCAAAGCGTTTAGATTTAGAATTGGCATTTCATAATAGTGCAGGCTGGTCGTCTAGCGGCGGCCCTTGGGTTACCGAAGAAAATGCCATGCAAACCGTAGTTTCTAGCGAGCTTATTGTTGATGGAGGACGTCTGTTGAAAAAAGCACTTCCAAAGCCAAAAACCAAGTTTACCTATTACCAAGATATTGCTGTTTTAGCCTTTCCAAAACCTAAGGCATCCGTTAAGATTGATGGCTTAGATTATAAAATATTATCCGATAGAATTCGGAACCATTTATTGCCAGATACCAAGGCAATTTCAAAAGATGCCATTGTAAAAAAGGAACGTATTATAGACATTAGTTCTAAATTGTCTGAAGAAGGTATTTTAGAATGGGAAGCGCCCAAGGGCGAATGGGTTATTCTACGAATAGGGCATACGCCTAATGGTGCAAAAAACAGACCCGCAGTAGATGGTGGACATGGTTTAGAAGTCGATAAAATGTCTAAAAAAGCTTTAGACGCCTATTGGAAAGCGGGTGTACAACCCATTTTGAATAAACTAGGCGATTTAGTTGGAGAAACCGTAACAAATTGTTTGATTGACAGCTACGAGGTTGGGGCACAAAACTGGACAACAGGTTTTGAACAGCAATTTAAAAAACGAAGAGGTTACGACATGACACCGTATTTGGCAACCTTAGCAGGCTATTATGTAGATAGTGGTGAAGTTACAGAGCGTTTTCAGTGGGATTTTAGACGTACCATTGGCGATGCCATGGCCGAAAACTATTATGGCCATTTTGCAGAATTGTGTCATAAAAACAAACTAAAATTTTCTGTAGAACCCTATTGGGGCCCTTTTGATAATATGCAAGTAGGCGCAAAAGGCGATATCGTGATGTGTGAGTTTTGGAGTGGAGGCTACCCGTTTTTTGATTCTTCAAAATTTGTATCTTCTATAGCCCATTTAAACGGAAGCAGCATTGTTGGGGCAGAATCTTTTACCGGTATTGGGGGCTGGGACAAACACCCTGCAACGATAAAATCTATTGGCGATAAAGCATGGGCAGAAGGCATTACCCGATTTATATTTCATACCTATGTGCATCAACCTTGGGATGTTGCCCCAGGTATAGCCTTAAGTTACCACGGTTTTGATTTTAACCGTTTAAATACCTGGTGGAGTCAAAGCAAAAGTTATTTGGATTATTTGGCCAAATCGCAATACTTATTACAACAAGGCACTAATGTTGCAGAGGTATTGGTGTTTACAGGCGATTCGTCTCCCAACACCGCATTTTTATTGCCAGAACTTAAAACAGCGGGCTATGATTATGACTTAATCGGAGCTCATAAACTCCCCGAATTATCCGTGAAAAACGGTAAAATCGTTACAAAATTTGGAGTCGCATACGAAGTGCTAAGTTTACCCGAAAGTGATTGGATAACGCCTAAAACATTAAAGATTATAGAGGCATTGGTTAAAAAAGGCGCAACAGTTATAGGGCACAAACCTAAAAAATCGCCTAGTTTGAGCAATTACCCCGAAAGTGATGCTTATATAAAACGTACAGCTAGTGCCCTTTGGGATAAAGGGCTAATAAAAACCATTAGCGTTCAAGAGTTTTTAACTAAAAAGAAGATTGTTCCAGATTTTTCTATTGCCGAGGCGAATAGGGAAGACATTGGGTTTATACACAGAAAAACAAAGGACGCCGAGATCTATTTTATAGCCAATGCCAAAAAGGAAAAAGTGGCATTTACAGGACGTTTTAAAGTCGCAAATAAATCACCTGAAATTTGGAATGCAGAAACAGGAGATATTAAAAAAGTAGCCGTTTGGAAAAGTAATGATGATGGTACTATAAATATTCCTATTGTTTTAGATAGTGAACAGTCTGTTTTTGTAGTATTTAAAGAAAATTCAGTAGATAAAAATCACATTGTTGAAGCTGATGTAAAATTAGAAAAACCAACACCAGCACCACTATCTAACTTAAAAATCATAAAAGCAGAATATGGTAACTTTTTGCAAGAAGGCTTAATCGACATTACAGCTAAAGTTGCAGCCGAGGTAAAGGGTGGGACATTAAATTTTCAGATGTCTAGAGCCTTTTGCGATTGCGATCCAGCGATGGGTTATGTTAAAGAGTTTCGAATGGAATATCAAATTGGAGATAAGGTCGAACATGTACATGCCGAAGAACGAGAGTTTGTTAAAATAGATGCAGGAAACCAACCCCTCAAAATCATTTCTGCGGTATTTGGTAAATTTAAAGCAGAAACCAAAGGGGTGCCTAAAAATTTTGAAGCTTTTGATGTTACCGAAGACATCAAAGCACAAGTAGCTTCAGAACATTTGAATATCAAAATCTCAGATGAATTGGTTCATGGTAAAGCATTAAAAAACGCTACTAATTTTCTAAAAATTACATTCGAAACCGATGGCAATTCAAGAACCACTATAATTCCAGAAGGCGAATTTTTGAATTTAAACCGATCTATACCCACATCAGAAATTTATAAAACCAAAGGCACTACCATTTGGAAAACGCCTTTTTCTGGACGTTTATCGTATACGACAGCTTCAGGAAAGTCAAAAGAAGTAAAAGTAACCGTTCCAAAGCCGATAAACCTATCTGACAATTGGGAGGTCACATTTCCTTTAAAAGATGGTACAGCACTAAAGCAGCACTTTACAACCTTATCATCTTGGTCGGAAGTAGCAGAAGACGATATTCAGCATTTTTCAGGTACTGCAATTTATGAAAAACAATTCACCCTATCTAAAAAGCAGTTATGCAAGGACAATGCATTTGAATTGGATTTAGGAAGCGTAGCGGTAATTGCAGAGGTTAGTGTAAATGGTAAAAAAGTAAGCACCCTATGGAAAGCACCTTTTAGAGTTGCTATTGGTAATTATGTCAAAAAAGGTCAAAATACCATACAATTAAAAATTACAAATTTATGGGTAAACCGCTTGATTGGCGACGAAAAAGAACCTTTAGATTACCAGCGCAGAGGTAATAAAACCAAGGTGCTTCCTAGTTGGTTATCACGTCCAGAATCTCGTGATTCTAAACGACAAACATTTTCCTCGTGGAAGCATTGGAAAAAAGATGATGAATTAAAAATGTCTGGTTTATTAGGCCCTGTACAACTTCAATTTTATAAAAAAACAGCGCTATAACTATGATATTCAATACACACATTTTTAAAATACTATGCATTTGTTTTTGCCTTTTAGGATGTGCATCAACACAAAAAGATACTACCAAAACCACAAAATCGCATAAAACGGTCGATTACTTTGCCGATAATGGTTTTGGAAATGCTGTGGCCATCGTACAACATCCTGCAGGAGTTTATCATAATGGAATTACTTACGTATGCTACCAAGGCGAAAAGGAAGACCCTTATGTAGCGTCTTACAATCATACCACAAAAGAATGGAAAGGCCCATTTAAAGCGGGGGTAAGTGAAATGGGTAAAGACCCTAATCGTAAGAAAAGAATAGATAACCACGGTAAACCTGCCATACTTATAGATGATGCAGGCTATATCCATATTGCTTTTGGTGGGCATGGAGGTGCTCCCACAGATGGAGAAAATCCGTTAGGCAATCATCATTATGGTAAAAATTTGCATGCAGTTTCTAAAAAGCCTTTAGATATTTCTTCATGGCAAACATTAGATAATGTATCATTGTTTGGAACCTACAGTCAGTTTGTAAAAATGGATAACGGCGATATGTATTTGTTTTACCGTCATGGCGCACACAGGAGTGATTGGGTGTATCAAAAATCTACAGACAATGGTGTTACTTTTGGTGCGCCTGTTTCATTTTTAAAACATAAACGCTTACAAAATATTGAAGCCGAAGATTCTTGGTACCCTTGGGTAAGCAAAGGGAATGGAAATGATATTATTGTAGCGTTCGATTATCATATTTGTAGAGATAATAAAAACGCGCAAGATGCTAGAGGGCATATACCAGAAAGGCATAATATCTATTACATGGTATTTGATACTAAAACAGGCGTGTGGAAAAATGTTAAAAACGAACCATTACAAATGCCTTTAACTAAGGAAATGGCAGACCAAAAAACGTTGGTAAGGGAAATTCCTGACGATTGGACATTTCAAGGTGTGGTTGATGTAGATCCTAATGGAAACCCGCAAGTTTGTATGATGGTAGGGCCTGATGTAGGAGAGAAGAGAAGCGGCCCTAAACGCATACAGTATTTTAGATGGGGCGGAAAAAATTGGCTAAAAAGTAATAATAAAGACCTGCCCAGAGGTAATGGTGATATAGAAGTAAAATCATCAAAAGAAGTAAGTCTATATATAGAAAGTAAAACGAGCGACGATGTTGGAGAAGTTAGCAGATGGGATAGCTTTAATGGTGGTGCATCCTTTAAAAAAGGAACGGTGCTTTTACGTCGAAAAAATGCTGCTTTCGTGATATCATCACTTATAGATAATCCGCATCCCGACGCTCGAATTATTGTAGGAGAAAGAAAATACGGAACAGACTACAGGAAAATGTATTTGTTAGGAGATAACGGTCCTATTAAACGTGTAAAAAGTGAAGCTAAAATTTTAAAGAAGAAGCGGTAAAAGAATAAAAGGGAAACTCAACGAGTTAAAGCGTTAATTATTTCAATGTAAATATCGCTTTTTAGAGGTATTCATGTGAAAATACCCTATTAAAATACCTGTAATAATGCCATTAAAAAAAGAGTGCATAAACAATGATTACAAAGCAAGGTTTAAATAGAAAGACTTTAAAAGTAGAAGACAAGTTACCAATTAAAGTGGCGCAATTTGGAGAAGGTAATTTTTTAAGGGCATTTATAGGCTATGCATTTCAAGAATTAAATAAAGCCGCTAGCTTTAATGCAGGAATCGCCATAGTACAACCCATAGAAAATGGAATGGTTAACTTGATTAACGATCAAGATGGGCTATATACACTTTTTATGAAAGGCCGAAAAGGAGGGCAGGACATTCAAGAGCACAAGCTTATAACAAATGTAGTGCAAGGTGTTAATCCGTATACCGATTTTCAAGAGTACCTTAGTTTGGCAAAAGAAGACCACTTAGAGTTTGTGATCTCTAATACCACAGAAGCAGGTATTGCTTATGTGAAAAGCGACTCGTTAGAAATGCAGCCGCCACGTTCTTTTCCAGCAAAACTCACAGTGTTTTTGTACGAAAGGTTTAAGCATTTTAATGGCGACAGCACCAAAGGATTAAAAATAATACCTTGTGAGCTTATCAACTACAATGCAAAAACATTAAAAGAGATCATATTACGCTACATAGACGATTGGGAATTAGGATTGAAATTTAAGACATGGGTTTTAGAATGTAATTCATTTCACAATACTTTGGTAGATCGCATTGTGCCGGGGTATCCCAAAAACGATATTGAAATTTATACGCGTCAATTGCCATATAAAGACGATTTAATAGTAGCTGCCGAACCATTTTTTCTTTGGGTTATCGAAGGAGGAGCTGCATTAAAAAAAGCATTACCATTTAGCAAAACAACCTTAGATGTAAAGATTGTAGATGATATGCAACCTTACAGAACGCGAAAAGTTCGAATTTTAAATGGGGCACATACCGCTATGGTACCTTTTTCTTTATTGTATGGTAATACAACAGTTAAAGAAACCATAGAGCATCCATTTACAGGTACATTTGTAGAGAAGGCTGTTTTTAATGAAATTATAGCAACCCTAGACATGGACGAGGCAGAATTAGCACATTTTGCCGAAGCCGTTTTTGATAGGTTCAAAAACCCTTTTATAGTACATAAATTATCAAGTATCGCTTTAAATACCGTATCAAAATTTAAAGTTAGAGTCCTACCAAGTCTTTTAGAATACCTAAAACTTAAGGGGACATTACCAAGGCATTTAACCTTTGCCCTTGCCTGTTTAATTCAGTTTTATAAAGGCCATTGGAAAGGCGCAGTACTTCCTGTACAAGACAGTGCCGCTATTGAAGCGCAATTTTCTGAACTTTGGAAGTTAGACACACTATCTTCTGTAGCAAAAGCGGTGTTGGGTTTAGAAATGTATTGGGGTGAAAACCTAAACGAGGTAAAGGGCTTAACACATGCCATAACCTATGCTTTAGAAGCGATTGAAAGCAAGGGCATAGAACAAGGGTTCCTCCATTTTTCAAAACAATTTTAAGACGTGTAATGAAAGAAAAGCTAATAAAAGTAAATGCCTTAGATAATGTTGCTGTGGCTTTGGTAGACCTAGAGGCGGGAACTACGGCGTTTTGTCAAGGTACTGCAGTGAAAATTATATCGGACACAACATCTAAACATAAGGTGGCATTAAACCCCTTTCATGTTGGTGATAAGATTATAATGTATGGCGTTTTAGTAGGTAAAGCAACTGCGTTTATAAATACGGGAGAGGTATTAACAACACGAAACGTTAAACACGAAAGCGAGAAGGTGTTTGGTAAAACAGAAACTTTAGGTTGGAATGCGCCAAATGTAGAGCGCTGGAAAGACAAAACATTTTTGGGCTACCACCGCCCCGACGGACAAGTAGGTACAGAGAATGTATGGTTGTTTTTTCCTCTTGTTTTTTGCGAAAACAGAAACATAGACATATTAAAAGAGATCTTTGATAAAGAACTATTAGAACAGAAAAATAACCCGCACCAAAATTTGTTAAGAGCATTAATATCAGGAAAAGAAGTTGTAGAAGAGGCCGGCAAAACGACTAGAGTTTTTGATAATATTGATGTGCGCTTCATAACGCATCCTGGTGGTTGTGGCGGTATTCGTCAAGATGCCGAAAGTTTAGCAAAATTATTAGCAGGCTATGTAAATAATCCCAATGTCGCAGGCGTTACTGTACTCAGTTTAGGTTGCCAAAATTTACAAATAACGACTTTTAAAGCAGCATTACACGCCATAAACCCTCAGTTAGAAAAGCCAGTTCTAATCTACGAACAGCAGCAAATGGGAACGGTAGATGAGATGTTATCTACCATTATAAAAACGTCTTTTAACGCTATAAAAGAAGCCAATACCATCCGTCGAAAACCAGCACCATTATCCAAATTACGAATCGGATTAGAATGTGGAGGTTCCGATGGGTTTTCGGGTATTTCTGCTAATCCCACTTTAGGTATGGTATCTGATATGCTAGTTGCTTTAAACGGAACTGCGATTTTAGCAGAATTTCCAGAACTCTGTGGTGTAGAACAAGAATTGGTGAACCGATGTGTACATGAAGACGATGCTGAGAAGTTTTTAAAACTCATGAAGGATTTTGAAAACGCGGTGATTAATGCAGGATCTGGGTTCGATATGAATCCCTCTCCGGGAAACATAAAAGATGGTCTTATTACCGATGCCATGAAATCTGCTGGGGCAGCAAAAAAAGGAGGCGCATCTCCAGTAGAAGCCGTTTTAGATTATGGAGAGTATTTGTCTAAACCAGGATTAAACCTCTTGTGTACCCCGGGCAACGATGTGGAAAGCACCACCGCTTTGGTGGGTGCAGGTGCTAATTTGGTGTTGTTTACCACAGGATTAGGTACGCCAACAGGTAATCCTATCGCTCCTGTGATAAAAGTCGCTTCCAATACAGAACTGGCAGATAAAATGTCTGATATTATAGATATTGAAACAGGCGCAGTGATTCGTGGCGAAAAAACCATACAGGAAATGGCAGAAGAACTGCTCGATTTTATCATAAAAGTAGCAAGTGGTACAGTAGTTACTAAAGCAAAATTATTAGGACAGCACGATTTTATACCGTGGAAAAGAGGCGTGTCATTATAAAAATATAAAAAGCGAAACCATGGCTGTTAAACTAAAAGATGTATTGGGATTCCTGTTGTTTTGCTTAACCTTAGCTGGTCTTAAAGCACAAACAAAAACCTACTTGTCAGGTACCTATGCCGATACTGCTGTAGACTGGGACTTTAAAATGTCTGAAGGTCGTAATAGCGGATACTGGACCAGCATTCCTGTGCCATCAAATTGGGAAACCAAAGGTTTTGGCTATTATACCTATGGCAAAGACCACAAAGATTATAAAACAAGACCAGAAATGGGGTTGTACCGTCATAACTTTAAATTCAATTTAAAATCAGATAAACGTTATTTTATTGTTTTTCAGGGTTCCATGACCGAAACAACAGTCAAGTTAAATGGACAACAAATAGGAGATACACACATAGGAGGCTTTACAGAGTTTAAATATGAAATCACTAATTTTTTAAAATCAGGAAACAATATTTTAGAAGTTGAAGTATTGAAACCAGCAACGCATCCACAGGTGGTAAAAGCAGAGCGTATTGCAGATTACTGGTTGTTTGGGGGTATTTTTAGACCTGTTTATATTGAAGAACTGCCAGTAAATTTTATAGATCGTGTTGCTATTGATGCCCAAATGAATGGTGATTTTAAAATGGATGTTTTTACAGAAGTCTCTAAAGAAAACCTATCGGTTACAGCACAGGTTTACAATAGTAACAATCAAAAAGTAGGAAAGTCATTTTCTGGAAAAGTTTCTAAAAATAAAGGACATTTAGAAACTACTTTAAAAGGTATTGCAGCATGGTCTCATGAGTACCCAAACCTGTATAGTGTTGAGGTGTCTTTAAAACAAAAAAAGAAAACAATACATAGCTACAAACAAAAGTTTGGATTCAGAACCTTTGAAGTGCGCGACCATGACGGTTTTTACCTCAATGGCAAACGCATTTTATTAAAAGGAGCAAACATGCATAGTTTTAGGCCAGAGACAGGGCGCACATTAACTAGGCAAGATATGCTAGATAATATAAAACTGATGCAGGAGATGAATTTTAATACCGTGCGTATTTGTCATTACCCGCCAGATGCTGAGTTTTTAGACCTATGCGATTCTTTTGGGCTAATGGCAATGGACGAATTACCAGGTTGGAGGCATTCCTATCCCGATGCAATGGGGAGTAAGATTGTAAAAGAACTTGTTGTAAGAGATGTCAATCATCCATCGGTTGTGCTTTGGAGTAATGGCAACCATTTGGCACATAATCCCAAATTTGATGCCGCTTTTTTTAAGTGGGATATTCAGAAAAGAAGACCTTTAAAAAATGAGACTAAAACAGGAGATATTTATAAAAACTATTCCCCCGATTTTGATATCGTAAAAACGAATTTTTACCCCTCTTATGCCTTATTAAAGCAGCGTTTGTTTGAAGACAATCATATTGTATTGCCCAATGAAGCCTTGCATGCCCTTTATGATGGTGGGGGCGGTGCAAACTTAAAAACCTACTGGGATGCCATAGAGACCTCTAAAGTAGGCGGTGGCCTAATGATTTGGGCACTTTTTGATGAAGGCTTGCGACGAACAGATATGAATAACCAGCCCTTTCATCAAGGGAATAATGCACCAGATGGTATTGTAGGGCCTCATGGCGAAAAAGATGGCAGTTACTATGCGGTAAGAGAAATTTGGTCGCCAGTACAGATTAAAGAAGATAAAATAACAGCCAATTTTAATGGCGAATTAACCGTTCAAAATAAATTCGATGTTACGAATTTAAAGGACTGTAAGATCAACTGGAAACTCATTGCCTTTGAAACTCCAAACACATCGGCCTCAGGATTTAGAACTGTAGCCACAGGAAACGTGGAGGTGCCTAGCATTGCCTCTGGAAATTCAGGAGTGTTAAGGATTGTTTTGCCAGAACAGCGTCCTAAATTTGATGCCTTAGCACTTGAAGTTTTTGACACTAAAGGGATATTAGTTTATGAAAAACGATTAAGCCTTGAAAAAGACACACGCTTTTTTCAAACCTCAAAACAAAATAAAGTTATCCAAGATGAAGAGAATCCGTTCCTGTTTTATATCGGAGAGAACACAATTTTGTTTGATAAAGAAACTGGTGTTTTAAAGACCATAGCTGTAAAAGGAAAAGCAACAAGCATTAAAAATTTTCCTTATCTCGTAGTTAAACGTGCCGATACCTTAAAAGCCAGAACAAAAGAAATAGTAGAAACACATATCACCACAATAAAAAAAGTTAACGAGAATTATATAATACAAGCCAGAAATGTAAAGGGTTTTACAAATTTAGTTTGGACTATAAAACCCAGCGGCGAATTAAAATTAGATTATACCTACAAAACAACTAAAGGCTCTTATGCCTATGCAGGTGTTGGCATGGAACTAAAAGCCGAAGCGGTTAAAAGTAAACGGTGGTTAGGCGAGGGGCCAGCGCGAATTTGGAAAAACCGAACACAAGGAGGACTGTATGATGTATATGCTGTAGATCAACAAATAAATATTCCTGGAGAGGTTTATAATCAACCAGAATTCGAAGGGTGTTTTGCACCTTGGAAATGGGCTGTGTTTTATATGGAAGACCATGTATCTATAGGATTCCAAAATAATAGCGATGTGATTCTAGGAGTTTTAAACCCTGTAAATGGGTACAATGCTAAAAGCGCTACATGGGCATATCCTAAAAAAGAAGGCATTTACTTTTTTAATGCGATTTCTGCGGTAGGCTCAAAATGGAAAAAACCAATAGAATTTGGACCTGATGCGCAACCCACACCAATAGATGCGCCTTTATCAGGTTCGTTATCCTTGTTTATCAATTGGAATACTGCTGAAAACGATAATCAAACCTTTAAAATAACAATAGAATAAAATAATCATCTAAATAACTATAAATGAAAACACTTAAAGTAGTAAGCGTTACTGTCTTAATAATGGGAGTACTGTTGTCTTGTGGCAATACACCAAAAGGTAAGGATAGTAACACCAAAAGCCTTTCACAGGCAGCAACATCCACGCCAAATATTGTTTTTATCTTATCAGACGATCAGTCATGGACAGATTATGGGTTTATGGGCGATAAAAACATAGAAACACCGCGTTTAGATCAATTTGCCTCCGAAAGTTTAACCTTCCAAAAAGGGTATGTACCTACTTCGTTATGCTCACCTTCTTTAGCAACCATAATCACAGGAATGTATCCCAAAGATCATGGTATTTTAGGAAATGACAAGAAACTACCTGGAGATAAAAGAGAAGAGAAAAAAGCATGGAGGGCCAAAAATTATGAAGCCGTTATAGAAGATTTTAAAGCTATAACCACACTGCCAGATTTACTTAAGGAAAAAGGGTATCTTTCTTTTCAAACGGGAAAATGGTGGCATGGTAATTATAAAATAGGTGGTTTTGATTATGGGATGACGCATGGCGATCCCAAACGTGGCGGACGTCATGGAGATTACGGATTACAGATTGGAAGAAAAGGCATGGATACTTTAACAAGTTATGTCGATTTAGCCCTCAAAGAAAAGAAACCTTTCTTTTTATGGTATGCACCATTTTTACCACATAAGCCCCATACACCCCCAAAGCGTTTACTAGAAAAATATTCTAAAAAGACAGATTCTAAATATCTTGCCAAATATTGGGCCATGTGCGAATGGTTTGACGAAACCTGTGGTCAATTATTCGATATTATAGAAGACAAAGGACTTACAGAAAACACCTTGTTTGTTTATGTGTGTGATAACGGATGGGTACAAAATAGTGATAACGGCAGTTCTGCAAAAAATTCCAAACGTGCACCTTACGATTTAGGAATACGTACCCCAATTATGTATAAGTGGGCTGGTAAAATTAAACCCAAAATGGATACAGAAACCGTAGTGAGTAGTATCGATATGGTACCTACAGTTTTAGATATATTGAATATAGAAAAACCAAAAGCTTTACCAGGAATTAGTGTTTTAGATGAAAAGCAGTTGGCAGCGCGAAAAACGATTTTTGGTGAAATTTATGCACACGATTTTAATACAGTGGCATCAAGTTTGTTTTATACTATGGCTGTAGCAAAACCGTATAAGTTAATTCTACCAGATTCAAAACGAAAATCCAAGGCCAAGGTAGAACTGTTTAATACAGATGAAGATCCATTTGAAAAAAATAATATTGCAGAACAGCATCCTGAAATCGTTGAAAAATTAAAACAACATATAGAGGCTTTTAGGGCAAAATAAATTAGTTATGACGACATATAATTATTTGGTAGTCGCTGCCGTAGTGGGACTTGTGTTTTCTTGTAATCTAAAAAAAAGTAAAGAGACGCAAAAAAGCCTTGAAAAGCCGAATGTGCTGTTTATTGCGGTGGATGATTTAAACAATTGGATAACACCAATCGATGGCTATTCCAATGCTAAAACCCCTAATTTTGAGAGGTTGGCAAAAATGGGCGTTACTTTTACCAATGCCCATGTTCAAGCCCCTTTATGTGGACCTTCGCGTGCTTCTGTGATGACGGGTTTACGTCCGTCGACAACAGGGATTTATGGCATGACGCCCGACAATAAAATTAGAAGAGCAGGCAATCCTGCAACTAAAGATATCACCTTTCTCCCCGAGTATTTTAAGCAAAATGGGTATCATACAATGGGAATTGGTAAGCTGTTTCATATACACGCGCCTGATGGTGTTTTTGACGAGTCTGGAGGTCGCGTAAAAGGTTTTGGGCCTTACCCAAAAAAGCGATTTGTCTGGGATGGTTTTGGTAATGGTATTAAGGGGAAACATGGGCGTACCAGTACAGATTGGGGCGCTTTTCCAGAGCAAGACAGCCTGATGCCAGATCACCAATCTGTAAATTGGGCAGTAGAACGTTTGCAACGCCAGTACGATAAACCTTTTTTTATGGGATTGGGGTTTTTACGTGTGCATGTCCCTTTGTATGTGTCTCAAAAATGGTTTGATATGCATCCTTTAGAAGGCATACAAACACCACCTTATTTGGCCGATGATTTAAAAGACATTCCAAACATTGGCTTGCAAATAAACGACTTACCCATGATGCCATCTACAGAATGGGCAAAGGGGAGTGGGGAATGGAAAAAGATTGTGCAAGCCTATTTGGCCTGTATGAGTTATGTGGATTACGAATTAGGACGCGTTTTAGATGCTTTAGAACGTAGTAAACATGCCGATAATACCATCATTGTTTTATGGTCCGATCATGGCTACCGTTTAGGAGAAAAAGGCACTTTTGCCAAACATGCACTTTGGGAAACGGCTACCAAAGCCCCTTTATTATTGGCAGGGCCTAATGTACCTAAGGGCAAAAAAATAACAGCACCAGTAGAAATGCTTTCTATTTATCCGACGCTTTTAGAATTAAGCGGACTGCCTGCTTACACTAGAAACGAAGGCAAGAGTTTGGTCGCTATGATGCAAAGCGATAAAGGTGTGGCAGAGTCTTATGCAATTACTACCTTTGCGATGAATAATCATGCTGTAAAAAAAGACGGCTATAGATACATTCGCTATGAAGATGGTACAGAAGAATTTTACGACCATCGTGTAGATCCAAATGAATGGCATAATGAAGCTGGTAATGCAAAATTTAATGCTGAAAAGAAGGCATTAAAAGCGCTGTTGCCTCAGAAAAATGTCATTTGGGATGCAGCTTCAAATTATACCTTTCAGCCTTATTTTGTAGCGCAGAAAAAACGTGTAAACGGCGCTCAAAAAACGCCTGTAAAGGTAATTGGAGCAGACCGATGATTACTTATAAATATTAAACCCTATAGGACTAACCAATTTATCATCAAGACTCTACATGACAGTATTTATGAATATTGTTTGTAGTTTGCCATGCAATACAGAGACTTTTAACTTACCTATAAGTTAAAATAAAGTTGTAAATACATATACAAATGGTACTTAAAGAAAAATTAATTTTAGTTCTAACACTTTTTATTTTTATAGGCGTAGAGGCTCAAGTTACACTCTCTACAGATTTTACAGACATGACTAGGCAAAATGAACCTTTACATAATATATGGTCTGTTGCTAATCGCATTAGTCCAAAAAATGGTTCTAATATTCGTCCAGGTCTTAAAATGAACACGGTTAGAATGATAGGAGGTATTAAAAAAGTTGTTAATGGAGAAGATGTAAAAGATTTAGATTTTGACACTTGTCTGTACGATTCTATTAACAATCAGTACGTTTACAGATTTGAACCACTTATAGAACGATTGAATAAAATTATTAATTCTCAAACAGAGCTTCTTCAAATAGTATTAGATCAACCTTCATGGGCATTTCAACACGGATATACATTTATTCCTGCTGGAACTAGAGACAATGTGAATTTTCGTGAAGATGAACAAATTTCTATTTACGGAAACTCTTTACCTCCAGCAGATAAGCAAGCCTATCACGACTACATAAAAGCTTTAATGACCAAGCTAGTAGAAACTTATGGGGAAACACAAGTTTTGTCTTGGCGATTTAGAATAGGTTCCGAGATAGAAACGCCAGACCATTGGTTTGGAACCAAACAAGACTTTATAGAACATTTTGAAAATACAGAGCAAGCTATTCGAGCCGTTTTGCCCGAGGCAATTGTAGGTGTTCACACAAGAGCTCCTGATTTTGTTTTTAGAAACGGAACAGTATTAAATTACAAAGGAGAACCTTTTGCTTCTTTTGCAGAAGATTTAATAAGCTACGCATCTGATCATAATTTAAGATACGATTTTTGGGGCATATCAGATTACGTAATTATAGGAAATAGTAATTTACGTAATATGAGAACCAAATTTGAAAAGCTTTTTGGAGGATTGGTAAATCACCCTAAATGGAATAGTAACGCGACTATAGATTTGATGGAATATGCTACGGTAACAACCATGAATGGAGCAGACGGAAGAGGGTTTATCAATGCTGAAACATCTCATGCTGAAATTGTAGAATTGTCTTTTTCTAATATCTATTATAAAAATAAAGACAAAGGACTAGATTTAATTTACAGATGGGGGAATAGAACAGGGTCACAAGACCCTCCTGCAATAACAACGCTAAATTCTATGAATGGTAAAGTGCATTATGCTTCTGATGTTTCTGGAACCCCTAACACTTCAAGTAATGATCTAGATGCCTTTTTCGCAAAAAGTGAAACAGCTACAGAATACGATGTCTTAATTTATAATTATAATGGGAGTTCATTGACTTACAGAACTAATGAAACAGTAAACGTAGCGTTTAATTCAGAACTACCTGTAGGCACAACCTTATACTATAGAAGTCTTTCTTATGATAATACAAATAACAAACTTCAGAATTTTCTAGAAGATAACCCAGGATCAGGATATGTGAAAAATGGATTTAACGACAGAGGCGCTCCAGATAGGATTTTAACCGAAGCTGGTTTAGCGGCGTATGCAGCTTACGACAATCCGAACCCACATGAATATACAGATTGGAAAAGTAGTGTAACAACCCCACGAGAGGACGACGGCATAGGATCAAAAATAAATATAGCAACAGAGATAGCTTCTTTTGCGTTTGAAAAATTTGAGTTTAGAACCGAAGATTATTTCGTAGAAACCATTACACCTGCAACAGTTGTATGGACAACGACTGAAGACTTTTCGCCGTGGGGTGCAGTTAGCTCGGGAATGACGGTAAACACTGATGATGATAAATTAACCTTGAATTATTCTAGTGGTTTTGCATTTCCTATGGCTGCTATTACAGGTTTAAATATAGATTCTGATTTGTATGGTACGTTACGACTGGTAGTTAAAAATAATACTGAAGACTCAAGCCTACAACTAGCGGCAAATGTTCCTGGTACAGAATTTGCCCCTGGAAGAAAAAAAATAACCATTCCTAATGATGATGAATGGCATACTATAGATGTAGATTTAACAAACTGGTCGCATTGGACAGGTACCATTAATGAGTTTAAAGTGTATGAAAGTGTAAATTCAGGTCGTATTGAATTTGATCGTATTGAATTTATACCTTTGCAAAGTGCAGAGATATTCGATGTCTTTATTTCGAAAGAAGGTAACGGTTTATTAAACTATAGAAGTGGAACGTCTCTTGCAGGGCAGAAATTTAATTTAACAGCCATAGCAGATCAGGGTTGGGTATTTCAAGGTTGGACTGGAGATGTTATAAGTACAGAAAACCCTTTAGCCATAACGGTAAACTCAAATCTAGATATACAGGCAACATTTTTACAAGAAAGCCTATCTGTAGAAGACAACAAATTAAATAATACCTTTGCAGTCTTTCCTAATCCAAGTTCTAGGGGTATATTTACATTAAAAACTCAAAATGCTGAATATTGGGAAGTTTATAATTTGACAGGTATTAAGGTCGTTTCAGGAAAAGGAAAGACAGTAGATATCTCTAACTTTTCTCGAGGCCTGTACATCATTAAAATTAAGGATGATTATAAAAAGATAGTATATAATTAATATGCAATAAAAAATAGTTTTAAAAAATTTCTATCTTAAACTTAAGGTAGGAATTTTTTTGCGTTATTGAAAATCATAAAAGTAAAATCAAATAAAAATAAATGTAATGCGCTTAATTTCAAAGATCACAATAGGTGTTCTGGCAGTAGCACCGCTATTGACTTTCTCTCAATCTAAAACAGAAAAAAAAGCAAAACCCAATATCGTATTATTATTTGCCGACGATTTAGGATGGGTGGATGTGAGCACAGGTAATACCAATGGTGGCAGAGGTTCTAAACGATACGAAACACCTGTAATCGATCAATTAGCATCAGAAGGCATGTCTTTTGCTTACGCGTACACCAACCAAAACTGTGCACCCTCTAGAGCTTCTCTAATTAGCGGGCAGTATCCTACAGGGGAAGATAATCAAGTGTATAATGTAGGCTCTTTAAGCAGGCAAGATAAAAGAACAAAAGGATTCCCTAATTTGCCAATCAAACCGTTTCAGCAGAAAAAAGTAATTGCAGAGGACGGGATCAATATCTTCGACGCCCTTAAAACTCAAGGTTACAAAACCGCTTTTATAGGGAAGAGTCATGGGACGCCGCATCCTTTGGTAGGCGATTTTGGTATTGATTTGCCAGCCGATATTCACCATATTATCGCTGCACCTGTCGATGGGAAACGTACAAAATCGTATTATATGGCCTTGCAATCCGATCGTAGAGGTTGGACTTTCAAGTCCAAATACGTCGATAAGTATGCGACACCTTACGATCAAAATTACATCAATACCACACTTAAGCCGTATGCTTCACGAAGTGAGTTATCACTTTTAGAGGGCACACCAAAACACCTCACAGATGCGATCGGTGATTTTTCAGTAGACTATATCAAAGAAAATGCGAATAGCGATCAACCATTCTTTTTATATGTACCTTTTCATGCGGTGCATTCTAAAGTTGTAGGTCGAAAAGATTTGACTGAAAAATATAGAAAGCGCGGTTTAAATGAGCGTTTGGCAGAATATGCGTCTATGATTGAGCTGTTGGATCAAAATATCGGCAAGATTAACCGTGCAATAAAAGATCCGAATGGCGATGGCGATGTCTCGGATGACATTACCAACAATACAATTTTTATCGTTTATTCAGATAATGGCGGGTTAAAAGATAATAAACCACTAACAGGGAAAAAAGGAACGCTAACAGAAGGCGGTATTAGAGTGCCTTTAATTTTTAGATATCCGGGTGTTATTAAAGCAAATACGATAACAAATCAATCGGTACACTGTATTGATTTTTTACCCACACTAGCCGAATTAACAGGAGTAGACCTTTCAACATTAAAGAAGTCCAATGGTAGTACAGCACAATACGATGGGGTTTCGTTTGCTAAAATTCTTAAAGGCGAAGAAAAATGGTTGTCTCGAGACAATTTGTTCTGGCATTTACCAGGTTATATGGACGAACGCTTTTCACCTTCAACACTCATTCAAACACGAATTGGGAGCGACTACTACAAGCTATTTTATTTTTATGAAAAGGAAACCTTTGCCATGTACCATGTAAATAGTGACATTTCTGAAAAGAAAAATCTTTTAAACAATCCCACCAAGAAGCAGTTAAAAATCGCTTTACAAATGAATGCAGATATGTTAGCTTGGTTAAAAGCGAACAAAGCCCCAACAGGAACCTGGGTAAAAAATGGTGAAAATGTGCCTTATCCTAAGAAAGATGGGGTAAAAGCATACAAAAAATAAGAATTGAAGACGATGAAGCATAAAAAAACCATGATTTTAGGCCCTCTAGCTTGTATAGCTGCTATACTTATGGCCTGTTCTGGAATTAAACAAGCAGATGCGACACCAAAAACGGTGACTAAGGCAAATACAGCAGAAACAAAAACAGACCGACCGAATCTAATTTTTTATTTGGCAGACGATCAAGACGTCTACGATTATGGTTGTTATGGCAATGAGAAAGTAAATACCTCTGCCGTAGACCGTTTGGCCAAAGAAGGGATGCTATTTACAAATGCCTTTACTGCACAGGCCATTTGTGCACCAAGCAGATCACAATTGTTCACAGGAAATTACCCTTTAAAAAATGGCTGTTTTGCCAACCATAGTGCCACGCGACCTACTATAGAAAGTGTAACGTCTAGAATGAAGAAGTTGGGTTACGAAGTGGTTTTAGCAGGAAAAAGCCATGTAAAACCAGCTAGTGTTTACGATTGGGATCGCGAATGGGCACCAGTACCTAAAAAAGATGTACCTAGAGCTTACATTCCATTAGATAGTATGGCACATTACTTTAAAACTACAAAAACCCCATTTTGTATGTTTATCACCTCAAAATACCCACATGGAAAGTATTTTGATGTTAAAAATGCGAAGGCAGCGGATATTAAATTTTTTCCGTTTAATGAAAAAAAGAAAACCGATAAGGCCTTTGTGAAAAAGAAAGCAGGCTATTACCGAAGTATCGAAGAAGATAATACACAAATTGAAAAAGTACTGGAATTGGTCGATAGTTATTTAGATGATAACACCTTATTTATTTACAGTGCAGATCATGGGGTGTCGGGTAAATTTACCGTAAAAGATATAGGCTTAAAAGTGCCTTTTGTAGCAAGATGGCCTAAAGTAATAAAAGCAGGAACAACATCCAATCAGTTGGTGCATTATACCGACGTTCTGCCTACGTTTATGAATATAGCAGGAAGCAAGTCTACAGACGATATGGATGGAAAGAGTTTTTTACCTCTATTAGAAGGTAAAGATGCTCCAGTGAACACCTATGTGTACGGGGTAAGAACGAATCAAAATATCTTAAATTCAGAAGTCTTTCCTTCAAGAATGATACGTAACACCCGCTATAAGTACATCCGTAATTTTAATTCGATTGAAGTTTTAGATAAAAATTTAACAGGGAAACCGAATGTTGATTATTTTATAAAACGCGGCGCTACTAAATTTAAAAACGAGCCCTTAGAAGTGCTTTACGATGTACAAAATGATCCTTTTGAACAAAAAAACTTAGCAAACGATCCCAAACTACAAGCGATTAAAGCCACCTTAAAAAAGGATTTGTTTGCTTGGATGAAAGCACAGGGCGATTTCTTAGATGACACCATAGGACACATGCCGTTAATTACCGCCAAAGGTAAAAAAGGGTTTAAGCTAGATCAAGACACACCTAGACGAAAAATTCCTGATGCTATAAAGAACACCTTAAGCGAAGACGATTACACGATTATTAAACACTGGTAGAAATAATGATGAACAAATTTTTAATATGTTTAAGTAGTGCAATACTGCTTTTGGTAGCATGTAAACCCAAAGAAAACGCGGTAGTTACTCAAGAGCAGAGTCAGAATCAAAATCAAAAGCCTAAAAACGTACTCTTTATTGCTATAGACGATTTAAGACCCGAGTTAGGATGTTATGGCGTGCCACAGGTAAAATCGCCAAACATCGATCAGTTTGCAAAAGAAGCTTTAGTCTTTAACCGCGCTTATTGTAATGTGCCTGTTTGTGGTGCTTCTAGGGCGAGTTTGCTTACGGGTATTTTACCGACTAAAACTCGTTTTATAGATTATAAAGCAAAAGCCCAAGAGGATGTACCGAATGCCAAAACATTACCAGGTGTTTTTAAAGAAGCGGGGTATACCTGTATTTCTAACGGAAAGATTTTTCATTACAACAAAGATGTTCAGGAAGCGAGTTGGAGTCAAAATCCTTGGATGCCTAAAGGTGGACATCGTGTGGCTTACGATCCTACGACCAACGATGTACTGATGAAATCTGGTAATGGCCGTATTTACGAAGCGCCAGACGTTGATGAGACGGGCTATCCAGATTATAAAATAGCACAAAAAACGATTAGTGATTTACGCCAATTTAAAGCCTCTGGGGAGTCTTTTTTTATGGCTTGCGGTTTTTTTAGACCACACATGCCATTCTATGCGCCTAAGAAATATTGGGATTTGTACGATAGAGCTGCTATTGAGATTGCAGACAATCGCGAGTTGCCAGAAAATGCACCTCGCTTGTTAAGAGGTAGTGGTGAGTTTAAAAGCTATAGCTTTGGAGACTATAAACCTAATACGGAAGCGTTTCATAAAATGATGCGTCATGGCTATTATGCCTGCGTGAGCTATGTCGATCAAATGGTAGGTGAAGTGCTTAGAGAATTGGAAGTGCTTGGTTTGGCAGAAAATACGATTGTAGTATTATGGGGTGACCACGGATGGCATTTAGGAGAACATGAATTTTGGGGCAAGCATAATACCTTACATAAAGCCTTACAAGTGCCATTAATTGTAAAAGTACCAGGGAAAGCCAAAGGGACAGCAACCAAAGCCTTGGTAGAAAGTGTTGATATTTACCCTACGCTTTGCGATTTGGCTAACGTAAAAGTGCCAGAAGACGTTATGGGAAAAAGTTTTACAGCGGTTTTGGATAACCCAAAGCAAACGTTTAGAACAAATGCCTATGCGCGTTTCAAAAAGGCGGATGCTATAGTCACCGAAGAATTTACGTATTCGTTATTCGAAAACGGAGAAGAGATGCTGTACAATTTAAAACAAGACCCTAAGGAGAATAAAAACATAGCGGGAGATGATAGCAAAAAGGCTGTACTTGAAAAAATGAGAGTAGCACTAAAAGCTAAAAAAGAATTGGCCAGTAGTTATAAATAAAACACAGTTGGGTAGATTGATAAAACAAATACGCTAAAGTGCCGTAGCCTTTAATTGGTTAAAAGGCCTTTAGCGTGTTTACAATATCCGAAAAACCAGGACGTGTGCTAACCGTTTTTGCAGTACAATTGGCAATGAGTGCCTGCCATTTATGTTGAAGCGCTTCAGACAGATCAGACTGTTCCAATAGATCTTCTAATAAACAGCCATAGGCGCTAACCTCAATACGTTCAATATTATGCGCTATAGGTGTATTGGTATCATAAAACGATGCCGCACCAAAATCACCCAAAAGGCAATCCGCAGTAGCATCTACCAATATATTATGCGCGTAAAGATCACCATGATTAATACCTTTTTGATGTAATTGTTGGGCAACAGCAGCGATACTTTTGGCAATTTTCAATATATCGGCATGACTAAAACTAGAGGTGTCGTCAAAAACATCTCGGGTACAGCTCTCTAAACTCGGTGGGTTGCCTAAGTTCTTAAAAGACGTCCCTATAAGTTTTAAAACCAAACCATTTTTAGCCTCTGGGTGTTTGCTTATTTTTCCCAAAACAGGAATTAAATTGGGATGTGCACCCGCTAAAATGGAGGCTTTCATTTCGTCTTCTGGTAAGCCATCGCTTGTTACTGCACCTTTAAAAATTTTGATGGCAACATCTTTTGATTTAGAAATCCAATGTGCTTTAGAGATAAACCCGGAAGCACCTTCACCTAACAACGTGTCGATAGCGAAATCGTCCCAATCAAACGTGCTTATAGCGGACTGTGATTTTGGAGTATAGGCCGCAGGATTGCCTCCAAAGGCCACCCAAGATAAACGCGGCAATTCAAAAAGCCAGTCAGGTATGGATTGCAGTGCATTCGCAGAGAGTCTTAGTAATTCTAAATTTATACAGTTGGCCATTTCAGCAGGGAGTGCTTTAATCCGATTTCCAGCCAAGGCACATTTTTGAAGTAAATGGCAATGCCCTATACTTTTTGGTAACACCTCAATTTTATTATCGGTAAGGATGAGCCATCTTAATAAAGGCGGAAAGGCCTGCTCTGGTACGGTTGTAATGGCATTCGACTTAAAACCAATCATACTCAAGGCTGGACATTTTGCCAATACAGTAGGGAAAACAGTAAAGTTGTTCTTGGCAAAGAAGATGATTTTTAGCTTTTTTAATTGCGAAATGCTATCAGGTAGGGTAGACATGGCGTTATCCGATAAATCCAATACCTCTAAAGTATCAGCAAGACTTAAAATCTCTTCAGGAAATTCAGTTAAACCACAGGCTAATTTTAAGCGTTTTGTTCCAACGAGTGTACCAGATTTTAAGGCTTCTAATGTATGTACCATGTTTATCGATATAATTGGCTGCAAACATAAGGCATTAAATGGTGTTAGAAATAACAAATGGATAAATAAAGCTGAAGGTTATGCTGTGATTTTGTAGGTGATTTTAGGTGTTTTTTTGAGGTAGGGTGGTTTGTTTGTGGGGAAAGTGTTATTTTGGTGGGGGAGTAAGTATGCTTACGGATGCTATTCGCATTTTAAACGATTTAGAAAAGTTTAAAACAAAATTAGAATTATGGGAATGATTGGGAATATCATCAGAGTGTCTCAAGAACAACTGAATAGCTTTTTGGAAAACTCTGAAACTCTTGAAAATAAAATTTATGAAGAGGAGAGTTATGAGGCGGAATGGTTTCTTGATTTGGATAAATCTTGGGACGGTATAAATTATATTTTAACTGGAAATATAGTTGGAGCAATAGAAAACGAACCTAATGAATTGCAAAGAGCGCTTTTTAGTTTTCAAATTATTGATGAAGAACAAGATCTTGGATATGGGCCTGCTCATTATCTAAATCCGAGTCAAGTAAAAGCGACAAATTCTGAATTGGAAAAAATTACAGGTGGACTTTTGAAAAGTAAAATCAACGGTTCAACAATGAACGAAATTGGTATTTATCCTGAAATTTGGATGGAATCAGAATCCCGTGAATTTTTAATTGAGAGTTTTAAAGCTTTTAAAGCGTTTTATAAAAAGGCCTCTGAAAATAACGAAGCTATAATTACATATTTGAGTTAAAAAATGTTTAATCTCATTGTAATAATGAAGTTTCGCTTTGTCAAGGTTAGCTTTATAATGGGACATTACGCAACGGTTGTGAAATTTTAAGAGCTATCTATATATTAAATATGAAAGAAGTTGTATTAAAAAAGATTTCAGTTCTATTAGTTTTTTTAGTTCTTCTAATTTTGATCTGTGTATTAATAATAGTTCTTAATTTTAAAGCTGTGATTGACCCTTTTGGTTATCAATTCATGGCAATGATTATTGGGATTGGATTTGGAATAATAGGACTATTTGTTGACTTTGTTTTATCTTTAACGATCGAAAATAAAATAGTACTAAACATAACAGAACTGTTATTGGTGAGTCTATTTTTAGTTATAGTATGTCCAAAATAAATGCAATACCAACAGGGGAGCATATGGAGAGACAGTTAAGTTCTATTGATATTTTACGTTCAGAATAATAATAAAATAATTGCTGTTTTGAAAACTATAAAACCACTATGTAGACTTACAAAACGAAAAACATAAATTGATGATTTGCACTTTATATTCTCATAAATTAGGTTTCGAAAAATTACAAGAAATTTTGAAGGATTATATGGTGAATAAATGATTTTATCCATAAAACACGAATATTTGTTATTGTAAGCTAAAAATATGAACTACAAATTGTATCAAATACTGGCAGGTATATTCAGTATATACTTCTTTTACGCTTCATATAAAGGCTTACCATCTCTATTAAGTAATTATGTTAGATATTTCGGATTCAAAAAAAGTACAGTAACTTTGGATAGAGTATATAATGGCTTTATAGGGGTGTTTTTGATTGTTTTGATATTCGTTTTGGAAATAAAATCCAGATCTCTTACTTGAATTAATGATTAGTTTTGACAACATAAAAGAGCATATAATTGACTTAAATGATTTTCAATTAAAATGGCGGTTTACGGATACAAATTATAACCTTTTACCTGAAGCGCATTTAGAACAATTAATGCCATTAAATAAAGAGGCTTCCACTTTTTTATGGCGCCATATACTAACAGTTGATTTGCATAAAGATATACCTTTTAAAAAAGGCTTTTTTAAATCTATAGATAAAGCGAAACTGTCTGATGTTAACACATCTGAAATAAAAAAATGGCTCTATCAGAGAGGCTTTTCGTTTGATAAAGAAGTTTACCTGTCTTGGCAACCTGAAGAAGCAATGGTAGTTCCTTGGAAAATTTTGATTAAGTATTTTGATGATTTCTACTATAGTGGTTCTGATGATTTAACAGTCATCGATGCATCTCTTCATTGGGCGTTGTTATTTTATCACGAATCAGAAATATATTTTGGATCAAATGAAAAACATAGGCCTTCATAAAATTTTAAGAAGATTAATTTTTTATATTAACATCTTTAAAGATTTAGAAAACCACATTAACATTGAAAAAAGCATACCTTTTTAAATCAGAGCGGTTAGGGTTTCGCAATTGGGTGGAAAGCGATTTGAAAATGTTAGAAATCTTGAATTCAGATGTAGATGTCATGGAACATTTCCCGAAAACTTTGGATAAGAAAGACAATGAAGTACTACTACAAAAACTAAAATGGCATTATCAAACACATAGCTACACGTATTTCGCAACAGAGATTTTAGAGAGCGGAGGATTCATTGGATTTATAGGTTTGGCGTTTCAAGATTACCAAACGGAATTCACGCCTGCAATTGATATTGGTTGGCGATTAAAAAAAAGTGCTTGGGGAAAGGGTTTTGCAACCGAGGGCGCTAAAAAGTGTCTTGATTTTGGGTTTAATGTGCTGAATTTGGATAAAATAATCTCAACGTGTACGGGGAATAATTCTAAATCAGAAAACGTCATGAAAAAAATAGGAATGCGAAAACTAGGTGAATTTAATCATCCTAGACTAAAAGAATATCCAGAATATGAAACATGTATTTGTTACGAAATCTATAAGAACATGTGGCAAAAAGAATAGTAGGGTTCATGTTCTAATTAACTTTGATTTTGAAATGAAAAAGGTTGTAAAAATACCAGTCGAATATTACGAACTGGATTAAAAAAAACTAATTAGACTTACAAAACGAAAAACATAAATTGATGATTTGCACTTTATATTCTCATAAATTAGGTTTCGAAAAATTACAAGAAATTTTGAAGGAAAGTTTTCCTAAAGGGAAACTAACGCCTTTGAAGCAGGATGCTTCGGGTGAAATAACGATAGAACTCAAAGGAGGTCTTTTCTCAGCCAGTAGTAAATTGAAATTTTTATATAGAGAAAGAAAACAACCAAGTTACAGAATACATGAAGGAACACAATGTCCCTTAAATGAAAATTTAAAAGGGTTGTATAGCTTTGTAGCCTCTCTACCATCAAATAATGAGAGTGTAAAAGGGTTGTTTTTACAAAAAATACAAACTTTAAATGCCGAATTTTCGATTCAACAAGAAAAAGGTCAAATTAAAAATTTAGCCGACATCATTAAAAAAATAGCAACCGCTTTCGAAGCTGTCATTTTTGCGCAACCTGATACCGTCATTTCAAAATCAGATGCGCAACATTTTTTGGATGCCAACGGACATTTAATTATAGATCAAAATGGGAATTGTGACATTGATACTTTAAAAGTGAATATTGAATCTAAGTACTATGACGGCGATCAGGATAATGTTTCAGAAGAACAAGTAAAGCGAAAGGAAAAAAATGAAGTTATTTTAAAAAATAAAGGACTTAAAGTAAATTATAATTTACCTTTTATTGAAAGCGAAAGTGAGACACAAATACGATCTGTAAAAGAAATTGCAGAACGAATAACCATTTTAACAGTTACTAATTCTGTTGCATTCAATCAGATGTCTGGACCTGAAGCCGTGCTTTATTTAGTTGAAAATAACATATCTGAACTACTGACACCCAAAGAAAAAGACTTTCTTCAGGATCCTACAGAAGATAAAAAAAATCAAGAAACTTGGAAATGTGAAGGTATTTGGACTTTAATGTGGGCACTTAACATTGTTGAAGACCTTGGTTTTCCTAATGAAATGGCTGATTTAAATACGATTCCGTTTGAGAAATACCCTATTGGAAATGGTAAAAAACCTCTTGATTTTATAAATACTCAATTTCAAATAAGAACAAAAGCTGAAATATTAGATGCGAATGATCTTTATTACAGAATAGATTGGGCTTGTGTTGATGCAAGAATAAATGGTAGCGCTACAGCAGAAGTTAATAGTGGAGTGGTTTATGAAAGGCATTACGCCTTAAATTGGTTGATACATCATTTTGATGAAGCTTGGGATGATGTGAGTTGTGATACCTAAAAAGTTGTGAGACGGGAAAATAAACGATACTCAAGTACTACTTTATAGAAATGGAAATATAAAGCCCTTTTTTATAGATTTCTTTGTTAGCGCATTATTTCACAAGTAAAGTTTTGATTTTAAACTGATTGTATGTTGATTTTTGGCTAACGAGAAGAAGGATTTAATACATATAATGTCGCTGGTATTTTGACTTGGTCAATTTTGAAGGCGTTCCCATATTGGAGACGCATAAATCTTTTATTTAAAAAGCGCATTAGGTATGATTTTTGATTATAGGTAGAGCTTTGCTACAACGCAAGGCAAAAAGCATCCGTTTTAACCCACTCTCAAAAGTTATGACATTACAATACGCTCAAAACATTATCTATAAATTAGTTGTGCTCCTGTTTGTTGTTAGCGCAAGCCATGCCCAAAAGTTGGAACGCCCTTTTATCTTGGTAAAAGCAAGCGAACGCGCAGAAATACAACACAAAATAAAGACGCAAAAATGGGCAAAGAAGATGTATTCAAATTTGAAAGCGCAAACACAACCCCATGTAAAGGCGTTTCATAACACCCCTACAGATTACATAAAGCAATTACCGTTTAATTGGGCCGAAGCTTCTAAAAATACCTATCCACCTTTTTATCAAACCGATCATGTAGAAGATGGCGTACACAAAAATTTAGATAATGCTACGGCAGAAGAATGGGAACCTGCAGAGCTTTTAAAAACCTATCTTCAGGCGGCGTTGGATTGTAGTGTGATGTATTACCTGTCTCAAGACGAGCGCTACGCTTATGTGTCCAGTAGCATTTTATATGCCTTTGTAAAATCTGTACAGAAAACCAAACTCTCAGAATGGCACGGTAGGGGCGGATGGCTTTTTCCGTATGATGGCTTTAGAGAAGTACGTGTTATAGGTGATAAGCTACCTTTAATTTACGATTTTATAGCACCCTATCTTAATGAAGGCGGAAAGCCCTTTGATATTGTACAGCAAGCCACTGTAGATTTTCCCATAGCAGAAGCCCAGCAGGTTTTTAAAACGTACATCGACATCTCTGTAAATTACGGACAAACCAATTCCAATCACCCTGTTCTAGAAGCCCCAAGTTTAGTTTATAACGCTTTGGCTATGGACAATCCAGAAGAGCGAGAGCGCTATCTGTCTTATTTTTTAACGGAGAGTACAGCAAACCAAGATGCCCTTGATGTGATGGCGAAAAACTACAAGGGTAAAGGAGATATTTGGCCAGAGACCTCACAGTATTTAAACCATGTCACTGTAATTTTAACACGACTGATGTTGGTTGTGAACAAATACAAACCAGAATTGCAATTAGGTAAAACGTATGAGAACATCTTGCACGCATTGCCACGGTTAGACTATTTTAAGTACCCTAATGACGAGTTGGTACGTTGGGGAGATGGAAAACGTTTTGGACACGCACCTTATGATGCTTATGAGGATGCTTACTTATTGGCTAAAATGGACGGACTAGAAGGACTTCAAGCAAAATTAAAACCACTTATTGCACGTGCCCAACAAGACAAAACGTATACCCGTTTTGGGGTGGAAGCCCTATTTTGGTACGACGCCCCTCATACCGAAAAAGTAGCGCCTTTGGAGTTGCCTAGAACCGACCGTGTATACCACGCAGGGATTGTAATGCAACGGAATTTAAGCACAACAGGAAAAGCAAAAGACGGTTTGATGTGTTTTGTAGGAGGCGCACACATGGTGCATGGGCATGCCGAAGGGATGAATATAGAATTGTATGGAGAAGGGCAGGTATTAGGTGTGGATAACGGCCGTGGTAAATATGGCAAAGACCTACACGAAAACTATTCTAGAATTTTTGCAGCCCACAATACGGTTATTGTAAATGGGGCTTCGCAAGGCGAAGGACAATGGGCTAATTTGGGAATGCATACCATACAGGTGGTAGCAATGGAACCTCAGGTGGGTGCAGCAGGTATTTCACCACACCACTCGTTTAGTCAAACCAGTTTTGAAGATACGGCAGGAACGGGAGCAGAAGCGACACAAGAACGTACTTTAGCTCTAATTAGAACATCTCCAAAAACAGGCTATTATGTCGATGTGTTTCGTTCTAAATCGGCATTACCCAACGAGTATCACGACTTTCTGTATCATAATATTGCAGATACATTGCAAATAGAAAATACAGATCTTAAACTGGAACACACCCCATTGCGTTATAAAGCCAATGCCAATTTGGAATGGACACGAGGTGCATATAGAAATCCCGGATGGCATTTTTTCGAAGCCGTTAAAACATCACAAGTTTATGACAAAACAGTGAAAGCAACATTTCGCACCCAGCAATTAGCTACGGGAGCAGCAGCAATGCAATTGCACATTCCAGGTTTTGAAGGACGTACCTATACCACAGTTCAAGCACCGCACACATTTCAAGCACCTGCACCTTACAATACTTTGCCAACACCAACATTGGTAATACGACACAAAGGTCCTGCATGGGATACGCCTTTTGTAGTGGTATACGAACCCTTTGGGAAAAAAGAAAAACCAACCATACAATCGGTTTCGAAATTAGAACAGAACGGCCTGTATAAAGGATTAAAGGTGGTGAGTAAATTAAAGAAAACAAAATTGATTCAATATATTATCACCCAATCTAAAGGCGAGACATTTAAGAGTACGAATTTAGACCTCTATTTTAAAGGGACTTTTGCCGTTATTACGTTAGATGCTAGCGAAAATTTAAAAAGCATCTATGTAGGAGATGGTGATGCCTTAAAATTTAACGAGACTACTGTAGATTTAAGCAGTTCAAAATCTTTTTATAAAGACTATAAATAGTTATCCGTAATCAAGTAGGTTATGAGGGTTAGAGCGACTCGCGTTCTATAAAATTAAAAGGTACTTTTACTTGTCCCGTTTCTTTATTAAGGATCATGTGTGCTGCGGTTTCTCCCATGACTTTAAAATCGGTAGACATTACGGTGATGCCTAGTAGTTCCTTAAGTGGTGTGTCGTTATAAGAGATGATACCAATGTCTGTACCAATTTCAAATTCGTCTTCCCTTACCTGTTTTACGAGATTCACCAAATCTGATTCTTCAATAGTGATGAATAAATCGCCTTTTTTTACAATCATATCATCGTAAATTTTATCCATAATTTCAAAGTCTAATTGGTGCTCCACACAAAACTTTCGAAACCCATGTAAAATTCTTCGCGGGTAGGGGTATACGGATTTGCTAGGATAGATCAACATGATTTTTTTGTATTTTTCTATTTTATACAATCCTAACTTTAAGGCGTCGTAAATATCATTTTCAAAATCCTGATAAATCTCTCTTAGGCTGCCCTCAATATTAGGCTTTATATTGTCTAATACGATAAGTTTGTTTCGAGGAATGCTTTTCATCGCCTCGATCACCTTTTCTGTAAAGCTAACATGTTTTAAACCTTCAGTTTTAAAATGCGGCATGATGATAAAATAATCGTAGGCCGATTTGTTCTTATTTAACAGGTTTAAAAATAACGTTTCACTACAGTGGTAAATGTGTAAATCGGTATGCGAATTGGCACCAATAGCATCTATAAAATGATTGTAAGTTCTTAATTTGTAAGTGCTCAGTTTGTTAACAAGAAACAAGATGTTAACTTTAGAAATTAATTTTGTTCTAGAGATATAAAAACCTTTCCCTCTTATAGATGTAATAATATTACGCTCTTTTAGAATACCATAGGCCTTTTCTACCGTATCTCTGGATAAATAAAACTCCTCACTAAACATATTAATGGATGGAATTTTTTGATCGATCGTGAGATTCCCAATAGATATATTATGAATAATAGAATCTATAATTTGTTGATATTTAGGAATCCTAGAATCTTCATCAATTTTTATAAATTTCATCATTTTCAATTCAGTTTATCTAAAATATATAACGGGCTCTGTAATTTATACAAATTTAGCGAAGGATATTAATAATGAAAAATATAAATTGAATATAATTTAAGATGTATCTGTCTGTTTTAAAGGGAGTTTGAGAAATTGTTTTTATTTTTACATAAAATAAGGGTAATTATTAATTTTTATAAGGCAATAAATGCGGAATTGACAACAAGCAGATGTATTTCTAATGAAAAATGAGTTCTTTTAATTTTGAAGATTAAATTAATGTTAAGAAAAATTAAAAGAATAAAAACCTATATTTACGGAATTCAAATTTTTACCCGATGAAAAGTGGTAATATTTCGATATTCTTTATTTGAATTGAATAAAACGTTGTTTGTATGTTAAGCTTTGGATTTTTCTTACTTTCAGTTGTTTTTTTTGCAGTATAGTACAGGATACAAATATTACGCGTCTAATTTATATTTGGGCAATATTTTATTTATAATATAACAATGGAAAACATCACGAAGACTTTTAAATACGTTGATTACCTGTGGGACGACGAAAAAGCGGCAGCGTTAAATGACAATCAAGTAGAATTATTTTTGTACCGTTCAAACATCTTAGGTGCAGATTTAAGAATTACAAATTACGGAGGTGGAAACACGAGCTGTAAAACAATTGAAACAGATCCTTTAACAAATGAAGAAGTTGAGGTAATGTGGGTTAAAGGTTCTGGTGGAGACATAGGAACGTTAACGAGATCTGGTATTGCAGGTCTTTACACAAAAAGATTAAGAGACTTAAAGAATGTTTACCAAGGATTACACGATGAAGATCGTATGGTAGGTCTTTTTAATCACTGTATTTATGATTTAGACAGTAAAGCACCATCTATTGATACGCCTTTACATGGTTTATTACCTTTTGCACATATCGATCACTTACATCCAGATGCGTTAATTGCTGTTGCAGCTGCAGAAGATAGTGAGAAAGTAACCAAAGAGATTTGGGGAGATACTATGGGATGGGTGCCTTGGCAAAAGCCAGGTTTCGATTTAGGTTTACAGTTAGAAAAGTGTTTAGCAGATAACCCAGGTATTAGAGGTATCGTTTTAGGAAGCCACGGTTTATTTACATGGGGTGATACATCTTATGAATGTTATATGAATAGTTTAGAAGTTATTGAAATGGCTTCAGACTATATCACAAAAAAGATCGAAGCTAATGGTCCTGTTTTTGGAGGTCAAAAAGTAGAGAGCTTACCACAAGAAGAACGTTTAGAAAAAGCGTCTCAATTAATGCCATTATTAAGAGGATTATGTTCTTCTGAAAATAGAATGATTGGACACTTCTCTGATACAGACGTGGTGATGGAATACATCAACAGTAATGATTTAGAAAGATTGGCACCTATGGGTACTTCTTGTCCAGATCACTTCTTGAGAACAAAAATTCAGCCTTTAGTATTAGAATTAGATAAAAACGAAGATTTATCAGATTCAGATGCTATATTAAAGAAATTAGAGCCTGCATTTGCAGCTTACCGTCAAGAGTATGTAGATTATTACAACACATGCAAAAAAGACAATAGCCCAGCAATACGTGATGCAAATCCAGTAATTATTATTTTCCCTGGAGTTGGTATGTTTAGTTTTGCAAAAAACAAGCAAACAACACGTGTGGCTAGTGAATTCTACATCAATGCTATTAACGTAATGCGTGGTGCAGAAGCGATTACTGCTTACACGTCTTTACCAAGACAAGAAGCATTTGATATAGAATACTGGTTATTAGAAGAGGCGAAATTACAACGTATGCCAAAAGAATTACCATTATCTCGTAAAGTAGCATTAGTTACTGGAGCAGGTGGTGGAATTGGTAAAGCTATCGCTGATAAATTAGCAGCTCAAGGTGCTAATGTTGTACTTACAGATATTAACGAAGAAGCACTTGTAGAAGCTAACGCTACATACAAGCGTGATGTATCTACATATGCTGTATGTGATGTTACAAGCACAGAATCTATCGCAAGTGCTTACAAAAAAGCAATTTTAGAATTTGGTGGGGTAGATATCATTGTACATAGTGCTGGATTAGCGATCTCTAAACCAATTGAAGATACTACAGATAAAGATTGGAATATTTTACAAAGTATTCTTGTAAAAGGACAGTTTGATTTAGCAAAACAATTTGCAGCAATCGCTCGTCAGCAAGGCCTTGGTGGTGATTACATCGCTATTGCAAGTAAAAACGGATTAGTAGCTGGACCAAATAATGTTGCTTACGGTACTGCAAAAGCAGCACAACAGCACATGGTACGTTTATTAGCTGCTGAATTAGCAAAAGATAAAGTACGAGTAAATACAGTAAATCCAGATGGTGTTATTGTAGGTAGTAAAATATGGGAAGGTGCTTGGGCCGAAGGACGTGCTAAAGCAAACGGTATTACCGTAGAAGAATTACCAGCATTTTACGCTAAGAGAAACTTATTACATGCTATCATCACTCCAGATGATATTGCAAACGGTGTATTCTCTTTAGTAGGTATTCTAGATAAGTCTACTGGAAACATTATTAATGTTGATGGTGGAATGGCGAATGCATTCGTAAGATAAGTTTTTAACATCCAATTAATTTTATAGAAGCATACTTCCATAAACATACCTTATGTTTTTGGAAGTATCTTTTTGATTTTTAAAGAAGTCAATACAAATGAAAATAAATCAAGATCAAGTATCAGAATCAAACAAATCAGGATTAGACAATCATAAAGATAATTTTGATTTTTTAGCCAATAAGTTAACCAAGCAAGGTAAAGATGTTAATGCAATAGTATCTAAGTTAGCAGACTTTCAAGTTGCAATACCAAGTTGGGCTTTAGGAGCAGGTGGAACGCGTTTTGGGCGTTTTTCTTTTTATGGAGAACCTTCTAGTCTAGAACAAAAGATTGAAGATATAGGTGTGTTACATAGCTTAACACAAACTGCTGGAGCGGTATCATTACACATTCCATGGGACATCCCTTCTGATTATGCTGCAATTAAAGAGCAAGCAGATGCTTTAAATATAAAGTTTGATGCTGTAAACTCTAATACATTCCAAGATCAAAAAGATGCTGGCGAAACGTACAAGTACGGGTCTTTAAGCAATACAAGCCAAGCCGTAAGAGAGCAGGCTATACAACACAACTTAGACGTTATTAAAATTGGTGACAAATTAGGGTCTAAAGCCTTAACTGTATGGTTAGCCGATGGGTCTTGTTTCCCAGGACAAAATAACTTCCAAACAGCGTTTCAAAATACACAAGACAGTTTAATTGATATTTACAAAGGGTTACCAGACGATTGGAAACTATTAGTAGAGTACAAGCCTTACGAGCCAAACTTCTACAGTACAGTTATCCAAGATTGGGGAGCGTCTTTAATGTTAGCTAATGGTTGTGGCGATAAAGCATACACTTTAGTAGATTTAGGACACCACTTACCAAACTCTAACATCGAACAAATCGTTTCTATCTTACAATTAAAAGGTAAATTAGGTGGTTTCCACTTTAATGATAGTAAGTACGGTGATGACGATTTAACAGTAGGAAGTATCAAACCTTATGCGTTGTTCTTAATTTTCAACGAATTGGTATACGGTATGGAAAACAATCCTCAAAACCCAGATTTAGCATGGATGATCGATGCAAGTCATAACGTAAAAGATCCATTAGAAGATTTAATTCAATCTTTAGAAGCGATACAAGAAGCATACGCTAAAGCGATGTTAATTGACCAAAAGGAGTTAAAAGCAGCACAATTAGATAATGATGTTGTAAAATGTCAAGAGATTTTACAAGGAGCATACAGAACAGACGTTAGACCATTATTAGAAAAAGCGCGTTTAAACGCTGGTGGTGTATTAAGTCCTATCAATGCGTACAGAAGTTTAGATGTAAGAGGGCAATTAATTAAAGAAAGAGGTAGAAATACTGTAGCAACAGGGCTATAATATATAGAGTATGAAAAACGTAACAGCTGTTTTTGATATAGGAAAAACGAATAAAAAGTTTTTTCTTTTTGATAAAGATTTTAAAGAAGTACATAAAGAATACATTTCGTTCGACGAAATAGAAGACGAGGACGGGCATCCAACAGAAGATCTTGCTGCATTGCAAAAATGGCTCAAAGAGGTGTTTAACCGTATCCTTACCGCTAAAAAGTTTAGAGTTAAAGCCATTAACTTTTCAACTTACGGTGCTAGTTTTGTGCATTTAGATGAAAATGGTAATCCTGTAACACCACTTTACAACTATACAAAGCCTTTACCAGACGAGGTGGTTTCTTCTTTTTTCGAAGCCTATGGCCCTAAAGAAGATTTCTTGCAACAAACAGGATGTGCAGATTTAAGCATGTTAAATTCTGGATTGCAATTGTACTGGTTAAAGACCACAAAACCTGAAGTCTTTAAAAAGATTAAGTACTCTTTACACTTACCACAGTATTTAAGTTACGTTTTTACAGGTATTCCTTTAAGTGAATATACCAGTATTGGTTGTCATACAGCACTTTGGGATTATGCCGAGAAAGATTACCACTTGTGGGTATATAAAGAAGGATTAGATAAAATATTGCCGCCTATCGTGTCTACAGAAACTAGTATTAATATGAATTACAACGGTAATCGTATTAAAATTGGTGTAGGTATACACGATAGTTCTGCGGCTTTATTACCTTATGTAAGAAGTATTAAGAAAAAATTTATTTTAGTCTCTACAGGAACTTGGAGTATTGCCTTTAATCCGTTTACTGAAAATCCAATTTCAAAAGACACTAACGATAGTGATGCCATTAATTACATGCGTATTAATGGGAAACCTGTTAAAGCAGCACGACTATTCTTAGGAAATGAATATAAATTACAGGTACAAAAGTTAAACGAACGTTATGGTGTAGATGACGATTACCATAGAAATGTGAAGTTTAATTACGATACGTATTTTGAATTGATCAAGGATTTTAAACATGCCTTTAAATGGGAAGGTTTAGAAGACGAAGATATGCCTGCAGAAACTCATATTACATTTACGAAATATGAACATGCCTACCATCAATTAATGACAGAGTTGGTATTGTTACAAATAAAATGTATTAAAAAAGCTATAGGTGAAGACACTATTAGCAGATTGTATGTAGATGGTGGTTTTAGTGATAACGACCTATACATTAAATTACTTTCTCATTATTTTAGAGATAAGAAATTAAGAACAACACAGGCCTCATTAGGGTCTGCATTAGGTGCAGCGATATCTATTTCAGATACACGCCTAAATTCTAAATTCTTAAAAAAGAATTACGCACTTAAAAAGCACGTACCGTTTATTGTAAGTTAGTGCTAAATAGAGGCATACCTAAAACGGGATGTGTACAAGATTAAGAGAAAAGTTTTAAATTAAAAAATAAAAAGATATGGCTTTAAAGTTCGATACGCGTTATCCATCAGTAGATGACTTAAGAACGAGAGCAAAGCAAAAGATTCCAAAATTTGCTTTTGAATATTTAGATGGTGGGTGTAATGAAGATGTCAATTTAATTCGCAATACCTCCGAATTAAGAGAGGTGCAGCTAAAGCCAAACTATCTAAGAAAGCACCATGGCTCGTCTCAAAAAACCAATTTATTTGGTATAGAGTACGATGCGCCTTTTGGTATTGCCCCAGTAGGGTTACAAGGACTCATGTGGCCTAATTCTCCAGAAATTTTAGCTAAAGCAGCTTTCGAACACAATATTCCGTTTATTCTAAGTACAGTAACCACTACAAGTATAGAGCGTGCTGCAGAATTAACAGAAGGTAAGGCTTGGTTTCAATTGTACCATCCTACCGAAGACAGCCTTAGAGATGATATTATTAAGCGTGCAGAAGCAGCAGAATGCCCTGTTTTGGTTATTCTTTGTGATGTGCCTAGTTTTGGGTTTAGACCAAGAGATATTAGAAATGGTTTGGCCATGCCACCAAAGATGAATATCACGAATATCTTACAAGCTTTTGGAAGACCACATTGGAGTTTACAAACTTTAAAACACGGTATTCCTAATTTCGCGAATTTATTACCATATATGCCTAAAAATTTAGACTTAAAACAATTAGGTAAGTTTATGGATCAAACCTTTTCTGGACGTCTTAATGAAGACAAAATTAAGCCAATTCGCGATATGTGGAAAGGCAAATTAGTCTTAAAAGGTGTCGCTTCTGAATATGATGCCGAGCAAGCCATTCGTTTAGGTTTAGATGGAATTATTGTGTCTAACCACGGTGGGCGTCAATTAGACGCTGGAGAATCTACCATTAAACCACTAGCTACTATAGCAGAAAAGTATGGAGACCAAATAGAAGTGATGATGGATAGTGGTGTACGCTCAGGACCAGACATTGCCAGAGCTATGGCTAGTGGTGCTAAATTTACATTTATGGGACGCTCATTCATGTATGGCGTATCTGCTTTAGGGAATAAAGGTGGCGATCATACCATTTCGTTATTAAAAACGGAATTACAGCAGGTTATGGAACAATTGTGTTGTGAAAAAACATCCGATTTTCCAGAGCACCTTGTGAAATAAAAAAACAAACACAAACTAAATAAAATATGAGTGAAACAGCAGTAGAAATAGAAGATGTTGGTGGTGGCGAATTCGAAAGAAGCCCAATACCAACTTCAAAATTAAAAGGTTGGAAATCTTTTTTAGGGATGTATGCTGGAGAGCATGCCGCAGGTACAGAATTTATGATTGGTCCTTTGTTTTTAGCAGCAGGTGCCAGTTTAAAAGATTTAATCTTTGGATTACTTATAGGTAATATATTAGCCATACTTACATGGCGGTATTTAGTAGCGCCTATAGCTGTATCTAGTAAACTAACCTTGTACTACCAATTAGAAAAAATTGCAGGAAAACATCTAGTAAAAGTGTATAATGTAGTTAATGGTGTACTCTTCTGTTTTTTAGCTGGAGCTATGATTACGGTGTCTGCTAGTGCTGTTGGTATTCCTTTTGATGTAAATTTCACGGTTCCTGAATCTATTCTTGGATTAAGTACACCTGCATTTTCTACTATTGTAATTATTGTAGGCTTAGTAATGACAATTGTAGCCGCTGCAGGATATAATACAGTGTCTAAATTCGCGAATATTGCTGCGCCTTGGATGATTGTTGTTTTTGCGGCTTGTGGTTTATCTGCATTAACTCAAATGGAAGTTGATTCTTGGGAGCGTTTATTAACAGAGTGGGATAAAGGTGTAAGCGTTGTACAGGCTGCAAACGGTAAAGTAGATTTTGGATTCTGGAAGATTGTAGTGTTCTCATGGTTATGTAATGCTGCGATGCACTTTGGAATGGCCGATTTATCGATCATGCGTTTTGCTAAAGATGTACGCGCAGGATGGGGCCCTTCTATAGGTATGTTTTTAGGACATTATATGGCATGGATCTGTGCCTCTTTTATGTTAGCCGCTCAAATTAAACTAACAGGAGATATCTCTGCTAATCCAGGAGCTTTAGCATGGAGCGCTGTGGGGTGGACAGGAATTATCTGTGTGATTGTAGCAGGTTGGACTACAGCGAACCCTACCATTTACCGTGCAGGTTTAGCATTTCAAAGTTTATTCCCTTCTAATGCAAAAACCTATTCAGGTGTTATTTTAGCAGGTGTAATAGCTACTGTAGCTGGTATATTCCCAGCATTGTCAAGTCAATTACTTGGTTTTGTAGGGTTATATGGTACTATCTTAGGCCCTATGGGTGGGGTTATTTTTGTAAACCACTATTTAGCGAAAAAGATGAACTTTACACAAGATTATGCCGAAGGAAAAGGGTCGAGTTTTAATACAGCTGTGTTATTAGCTTGGGTTATACCAGTAGCTCTAGGTTTATATTTTATCTTTACAAAAGACGTTTTTGCAGCCTATGCCGTAATACCATGTTGGATTGCTTCTAGTGCATTATATGTCCTTATTATGAAACTTCAAAAATCTTAAATTATGAAAATACTAAAATTAATTAGTGGCGTATCTATAGCTGTTTTAATATTATTGGTGAGTATACTTTCATTTTTAGGAAAGATGGAAGCCAGTACTGTAAAAGTACTCATGCTAATAGGAACATTACTTTGGTTTGCTGCAACGCCTTTCTGGATGAAAGAAGAGTAGTAGAAGACGTAAAAAATCACTATTACCGTTCATTGTGGTACTTCCATACCTGTAGAGACTATTGCTGCATATGTATGTGAAATACTTTAAACTGTAACGGTATAGATATTATATAAAAAAGGCACTGTACATAATACTTGTTCAGTGCCTTTTTTTGTATGTCTAATACATTTTTTTTTAAGACTTAGACTCTAAATGCGTTAATTACATTTCGAAAACAGTTACTTTTTATTGGTATGTAACTACGGAAAGCACGTTTTATATTAGTATTTTAAGTCTTCTAAGAACGCGTTAACATTTGCTTTAGATTCACCAGTACGTTTCTGAATTTTTCCTAACAATTCATCTTCCTTGCCTTCTGCATAATCCAAATCATCGTCTGTTAGTACTCCCCATTTTTGTTTTAATTTTCCTTTTGCAATATTCCAGTTGCCTTTTGCTTTATCTTGCCATGGTTTCGACATAATTATTTGATTTTAAGGTTACAAAGAGCTACTTTAACTCTATGTTTTAAAACTACAAAAACATAATTTTAAATCGTATCGCAAAGCATCAAGAATGTAATGCAAAACCTAAATAACTCAATAATAAACGAATAGAGCACATTTATGAGACCTTGGTTTCACCTGGATCTTTTTTAACTCGTAAGGGAATGTCCTCTTCATTGCCATAGAGTTTTAATTCTGTAATATCCGCTGGTAAATAGAAGCCTTCTTGTTCTAAGGTTTCTTTAATTTTTCTAATAAGATTACCTCTAACTACAATAGCAGATTTTCTATAGTCTTTGGTATTTACCCAGAAATAAACTTTAAGGTTGACGGTGCTGGCAGCAAGTTCGTTTTCAAAAACAAAATTTTCGTGTGCATCATCGTGGACTATAAACTCATTAGTGTCTAAAATGGTTTGAATGATATGTTTTGCATCCTCAATATCATCTTCATACCCAATACCAACACTAAAATCATTTCTAAAAAAGCCATCAGCAGTATAATTTTCAACGGGTTTCGTCAATACATCACTATTGGGGACATATATGTCACGGCCATCGAAGGTTTTAATGTGCATATATCTAAAATTTAATGCTTTGATCTTACCAAAGAGCTCACCCACTTTAATGGTATCATTAATGTTGAATGGTCTGTTAAAGGCAAGAATAATACCTGCTAAAAAATTCTTTCCTATATCTTGAAATGCAAAACCTAAAACGATGGCGACACCACCAGCGGCGGTTAGTATACCTGTAGCCACGCCGTCTAAACCAGCGACTTGTAAAGCTAGTAATATGGCAATAGTTATAAATACAAATTTTATAGCCTGAGCAAGAAAGCGCGCCATTAAAGGATCTTCTGCCTTTTTTAGGACTCTTCGTTTATAGAAATTTGTCAAAAAACGAGCAACCAATACCCCTGCAATAATGACCAATATACTTAAAGCGATTCTGGGTAGAGTCGTGATAAAACTATTGTAGTAATCTGCCAAAGTAGTAGAGAGTATTTCGGATGGAGGTGTTGTTTTCATAATGGTTGTTAGGAATAAAATGATAAAATGACTTTATTGTTTGATGTAATTAGATTGTACGCAGAAGGGTAAAAGTGTAATCATACAACATGTTTAAGTTGTGGTAGAAAATGGATTTTAAGCCTCAGTGACCAATTGCGAGTCGGGGAGACCTAGTGTATACAAGTCCTCTTTTACGGCGTTCATCATATTAGGAGGACCACATAAGTACACGGGTTTATTAAGGGCTATGTTATGTTTGGTAAGTAGAGCAGCATCAATATATCCCTGTGCGTATGCATCGTGCTTTTCATCAGATAAAACGACATTAAAGTCTGTTCCTAGCCAAGCTTCTAAATTCATTTTGTAGATGATGTCCTTTTCTGTTTTAGAACCAAAAAACAAACGGTTATTTTGCAGTTGCCCCTTTTGTCTTAAATCTTTTAGAATAGCGATAAAAGGTGTAATTCCTGCTCCTCCCGCAATAAAGGTGCCTTCTCCTTTATAGTGTATTGTTCCCCAAGGATTTTCTATAATTAGTTCAGTACCGGGAGTTAAAGTTTCAATTTGTTTCGTAACTCCATGGTGTGACGGATAGATTTTTATAGTGAATTCTAAACAGTCTTCATTTGGTAGATTTGTAAAGGTAAACGGTCGTTTTTTAGATAGCTGTCCAGGTTGGTCAATGGCCATATTTGTAGCTTGACCAGGTTTAAATGTATAACCATCTGGTTTAGAGGTGATCAATCTTACAACATTATGGTTGATATGCGTGATACTTTCTAGAATGATTGGATGTGTCATAAATACTTTTAGTGCAAAATTCGGCATGATCATTTTATTTTATTAGCTCAGAACGTTTAAACAGGTGCTGATATGCATGGTATGTATGTTATAAAGTTATAAGTTTCGCATATGCGAGAAGATCTTACGCATATCAGTTAATATCGCCTATTAGATAGCTTTAAATTTGTATCAAATAAAAACACATTACTTATGACTACAGATAAAATTATATTCGAGTATCATGATGTTTCAGCTAGTACTACTCTAGAGGCCTATACCAAAGAAAAGTTAGGCAACATATTTAATAAATTTGATTTTGTGATTCGTGCGAATGTATTTTTTAAAACAGAAAACACAAGTTCGAATAACACAGGGATGAAGTGTGGTATTCGTTTGAGTGCTCCAGGACCCCGTCTCTTTGCTGAATCATCACATGGTACATTTAGAGAGGCCATTGCAGAGACTATTGAGGAGCTTACACGACAGCTTAAAAAGCGTAAAGAAATTATGAAAACATATTAATATGGGAGTATTTGGCAGTAATAAAAACGTATTAACTTGTGTTTATAATAGTAAACGTAATAGAGATATACAGACATTAGGCTATTTAAAAGCTTCAGATAAAGACCTTTTGACAATAGATATTTCTAAAGACACTTTAACAGGAACACAGTGGATAGAATTGGCCGAACGTTTAGAGAAACCCATACAAGACATAATCGATTCTAATGCGATAGAAGGCGATATTACTGATTTTGATACCAACAGTTGTATTTCCATTCTTAGAGAAAATACTGAAGCCTTAAATGGTGTTATTGTTTTTACTGAAGGCAAGGCCATACAGGTGATAACTCCATCGAAAGTATTAGGGCTCTTAAATGTAGAGGCAGCTGCCATTAAAAAAAAATATACGACACAATAGTGTAATAATATTAAGTGCAGTTTAAAATTTTTGATGAATACTAAAAAGGGCAGTGCTTACAAGTACTGCCCTTAACGATTAAAATAAGATACTCGATAAACCTCGATGTATTTGTTATTTAAATGCTATATAAAATGAACGTAAGTATATCTTGTACTAAGTCTCATTCCTTTAAAAATCAATTCTTGTATGCGCTTCTAAATTCAGGTGTAATTTTACCTTCTATGATCTGGTATTGTCTTTCTACAATGGTCTTTTTGTACCATTGGGAATCCTCGTCAATAACAGTGCCTATTTCTTGTGCGAATTTAAAATGACCGCGCCCTATAGTAGCATCATCGGCAGGAAATACCAAGGCCTCAGATTGCCAGAACTGACCAGCTTCAGAAACGGCATATAAAGATAAGGCTTCTACAATCGTATTGTTTTTTATAAAAAAACACCTACCACCGCTGTCCATACCACATGCTTCAGGTGTATAGTTTACATGAAGTATGTTGGATAGGGCATCGAGTCCTTTCGCGCCTAAATGAGCAACGTGTATACTTTCATGCGGTAACTTATAAGTTTTCTCCTCGTATTGTGTGGTTTGTGTATCATAAAATCGCAACCTAAGATGAAGCGTTTCGGTAGTATCGCGTTTAAAATTTATAAGCGTAACATAATTTAAATCTATAAACGTAGCAGTAGATAGAAATGTATCAAGAAGATAACCTTCATAGATATCTGTTTTAATTTTTATCCATTTGGAATTAAAGCCGTTTATAGCCTTGGAAACCTCTGTAATTTCTAATAGCGTCACTTCAGTTCCAATTCTTAAAAGGGCGAGTTCTTCAGATGTTGTATCAGGTGCTTTTCTCAGCTTGACATTATCCCCAAATAAAAAGGCCGTCGTATTTGGTTTAAATGTTAAATGACCGCCGTAATCGAGTTGCGCTATATTTTGAGCACCTAATGACAGTGTAATGAGAAGAAATAGAACTGAAACATGTATTTTCATAAATATATGGAATTCATTTTAGCATTAGTAATGAGATAATTTTTATGTCTTTTGATCCGATCATAAAGCTAAAACACAGCGTTTTTAACGCACTATATTTTTAGTTTTTCCCTCTAAAAACGCTTTTAAATTACCAACGGCAGTAGCCATTAAGCGTTTTCTAGCGGCTTGAGATGCCCAAGCAATATGTGGGGTGATAATGCAATTTTTAGCGTCTAATAAGGGATTGTTAGCAGCCATAGGTTCTGCTGAAACCACATCTACAGCCGCAGCCGCAATTTGTCCTGAGTTGAGTGCTTTTGCCAAATCAGCTTCAACAACCAAAGGTCCTCTAGAGGTATTGATAAGCATGGCTTCTGTTTTCATTTTGGCAAGGTTAGCCGTGTTTATAATGCCTTCAGTATCGGCGTTGAGCGGACAGTGAAGACTTACCACATCTGCGGTTTTTAATAAGGTGTCTAGTGGTACAAATGACACGGCGTCGTTTTCAAAGTCAGGATACACCGTTCGGTTATAAATCAAGACGTTCATGCCAAAAGCAGCAGCTAATTTTGCTGTAGCGCGGCCAATTTTTCCAAAACCGATAAGTCCAATAGTTTTTCCGTCTAATTCTATAAGCGGTGTGTTCCAGTAGCTAAAATCTTGATTGCGTACCCAATCGCCTTGCTTAACAGAAGCATCGTGCGCACCGATATGATGGCACAGTTCTAAGAGTAATGCCATGGTGAATTGAGCTACAGCACCAGAACTGTAGTCGGGAATATTAGTCACTACAATATCGTTTTGTGCTGCATAAGCCGTATCTACGACGTTATAACCGGTGGCGAGCACTCCAATATAGGTAACAGAAGGGGTTTTACTTAATACCTCAGCACTAAGCGGCGTTTTATTGGTAAAAACAACAGTCGCCGATCCAATGTGTTCTACTATGGCCTCGGTAGTATAGGCAGTTCGGTCGTAAACAGTAACCGTTCCTAAGTGTTCTAAAGCGCTCCAGGTAAGATCCCCAGGGTTTAATGTGTATCCGTCTAATACGACTATTTTCATCTGTTTTAGAGTATAAATGGATGCCAACTTAAGCAGTAAGCATTTTGAGTTGTACGTGATTTGAAACGTAAAGATAAAGTTTTAGATGTTGAGATACACAGGGATTAGTGTTGCTTTTCGCTTAAATAAGCCCAATAGCGTTTGGGCACATGTTTAATGTGTAGTGCCATATTAACCCGCTCTTGGATGTTTGTACTTTTAAAGTAATCTTTCCAAAGGGTTTGATATTCGTTTTCAGCTGCGGTAAATTGTGCTGCAGAAGGGCTGTTAAAGTCTATGGTGATTGTGGTGGTCTGCTCCAAGTTATAAAATAAACCATAATTGCGCTTCACATCATAAATGATCCATTTTTGATCGGCATAGCGGTTGGTAAAATGCCGGTTGACAAGTGGTAAAACATCAAAATCTGGTGAGATATTGGCAAAGAAAACGCCATCTTTAGTTTCTTGAAAACGCACAAAAGCTTCCATACGGTGTTTCTCGCGATGTACTTTTTTTGTGATTTTAGAGAGTGTTAAAACGGCCTTATGGGTATAGTCGGTACTGCAATTCTTTTTAGTACTAAAGGTGTATTGAAATACCTCAAGTAAGGTGTTTTCTATACCTTCAATTTCACTTAAAAAGGCATAGTATAAAGCTTTACTTTCGCGAAGCCCCCAATACCCTGTGATACCATGCCACACACGCTGCGCTTTTTTGGTGTCGGTATAAATTTCTGTCGTCGTACTAAAAAGTTGTTGTTTAAAATGAGCGGCAGGCTTAATGATAGGCTGTGGAATACGCTGCTCATAGATTTCGAAAATAGCGGTTAAAAAGCCATCAAAAGTGCCATCATATGTCAAAATAGAGCTTTGCATTAGGAGAATAAGGTGAGTTGGCCTGTAAAAGCAGCTTTATATTTACTATTAGAACTGTTAACCATAATGGTTTTGAGTTGTGCTGGTGTATAATCTCGAGTTTCAAACGTCTTAGAATTACAGGTGATAAAGTACTTCGCTCGGTTTAGTTTTACGCCTATAGTTTTTAAATGCTCCCAGTTAAGGGCTCTAAAGCGTCTGGCTTTAATGATTTTTTCTACAGAGGTCATACCCAGACCAGGCACGCGTGCTAAAAGCATTTTATCCGCCTTGTTTACATCTACAGGAAATAGCGCTAAATTGCGTAAAGCCCATGATAGCTTAGGATCGATGTCTAGATCTAGATTAGGAGTGTCTGGGTTGAGTAATTCTCTAACATCAAACCCATAAAAACGCAGTAACCAGTCGGTTTGATAAAGACGGTTTTCGCGCAGAACAGGAACCTCTGTACCAATGCCAGGCAAGCGTTTATCATGGCTAATAGGGATATACCCCGAGTAATACACGCGTTTTAGATTGTACTTTGAGTATAAATGGTTAGAGGTGTACATGATTTGCATGTCGTTTTCTCCACTAGCTCCAATAATCATCTGGGTGCTTTGACCTGCTGGGGCGTATTTAGGAGTGCTTTTGATTATTTTTTTTTCAGATTTATATTGAAGAATTTCATTTTTAACCTTGGTCATTGGTTTTATAAAATCACTATGTTTCTTATCTGGCGCCAATGCTTTTAGACCTGCTTTGGTAGGGATTTCAATATTCACACTAAGACGATCGGCATACAAGCCTGCCTCTCGCATGAGTTCATCGGAGGCGTCTGGAATGGATTTTAGATGAATGTACCCATTAAAGTTTTCTTCTAAGCGCAGTTTTTTTGCTACAGCCACTAAACGTTCCATGGTATAGTCGGCACTTTTAAAAATTCCAGAGCTTAAAAACAGACCTTCTATATAATTTCTGCGGTAAAAATTGATCGTTAAATCTACCACTTCTTGGACTTTAAAGGCAGCACGTTTAATAGGGTTGCTTTTTCGTGTGACACAGTAGGCACAATCGAAAATACAATGATTAGTCAATAAGATTTTTAAGAGTGACACACAGCGACCATCTTGGGTGTAGGTATGGCAAATACCCGTGGACGAAGCATCACCAAGTCCTTTGTTGGTATTTTTGCGGTTACTACCGCTAGAAGAGCAGGAGACATCATATTTGGCAGCATCAGCCAGAATATTTAGTTTTTCGCGTGTACGTTCGAAAGACATGGAAAAAGGGCTTTATAAAATTGGGAATATAGGGGAAATCCCTACTACCCAAAGATACTTAATTTATGTGAAGATAAGTGTTAAATTAAAGCTTACATTTTGATGCTGTGTCATTAAATTTAAAGCTATTTATGTTTAGCTTAACTAAGCGTTTATCACACCTAAAACTTCTTAGTTAATGTTGTATACAGGTCATTATAAAACAGTTTTTAATCGTTAAAACAAGAGGAGAAAGCCCTGTTTTGGCTACGATTGAATTACATTTGTAACAGTATATATTAGATTGCAAATCTTAAGGATACTCATATTATTAAGTGTTAAGGTTTAAGACGATACTTAAACAATGTGCTTAAAAGCTAATAATAATAGAAAAATAGATACATTGATATGCTTAAATTTTTAAAAGCACTTCATTTTAAAAGTTTCACTGTAATGCTATGCATATCTTTGCAGATAAATTTATGTATGGCACAAGAATCTCCACATATCTATCCTAAACGTATTGCACAGCAAGCCCAAAAAGCTTTGGCTTTTTATCCAGAACTTAATAACGTTGCAGTAGCTTTTGAATTTAAAACAAAAATAAAAAAATCGACCATGCAAGCACAACCTCGTTTTGGGAGTTTGTTTAAAAGCAGAGCAAAACGTTCATATGTGATTATGATAAGTGAACGCATAAAAATAGCCGATAGTGTGTATAAAACAGCTGATGTTCCTGAAGCAGTTATGATAGGCTGGTTAGGCCATGAATTAGGGCACGTCATGGATTACCAGCGTATGACAAACCTACAGCTAATTTGGTTTGGAGTGAAATACCTCTTATTTGACAACCATATTATAGAGGCAGAGCGGGCTGCTGATACTTTTGCAGTAGCACATGGTATGGCTAATTACATTTTAGAAACTAAGAATTTTATTTTAAATAATGCCGACATAGATTCCAGTTACAAATTACGTATCCAGAAATACTACTTGTCACCAGAGGAAATTATGGAATTGGTGAATGCAGCCGAAAATTAATTATTAATAGTTGGAAACAAAGGCCTCCCAATCTTTAAATTTATCTTCGTTCATGACGCGCTCCATTTTAACTTGGCCACCTTTCTTTTTATTGGCACCACTCCAGTTATGAAAGATTTCTGGCGGTACAACTTTTACTTTTACACCTTTTAAAGCTTTAGAACGTGCCACTTTGTAATTCTTATTAGCATTGCTTAAAAAGGCATCTAAGTCTTTTGCAATTTTAACGACATTAGCATTCTCTAGGGTTGCGCCTAAATACCAACTGTGATAAAAGTCGTCATCATAACGTTTTGCGCAAAGCGTATATTCGGGGATGCTAACATTTAAGATTTTTTCTAAATGTTGTACGGCGGCATCCATTTTGTTGACAGATAATTGAGATCCTACCGTGTTTAGGAAAAACTTTGTGCGTCCAGTGATTACGATTTCCGCACGTTTCACATCTGTAAAAGCAATTGTATCTCCAATTAAATAACGCCAAGCACCACTTACTGTAGATATAATTAAAACATAGTCTTGGTTTAGAGTAACTTCTTCTAAAGTTAAACAAGGCGCATCTGCAACTATGGAGCCATCTTGATTGATGTATTCTGGTTGAAACGGTACAAATTCAAAATAAATACCGTTGTCTGTTACTAATTTCATAGCATCTGTTTCTGGACGTTCTTGGAAAGCTAGAAACCCTTCAGAAGCTAAATAAGTATCTATTACTGTAATGGGTTTGGCCAATAAAGCGTTGAAACTTTTTTTGTAGGGTCCAAATGCTACGCCACCAGAAGTATAGACTTGTAAATTAGGCCATATCTCATGTATATTAGAGACTTTATGATGTGCAATCACTTCAGTAAGCATGAGTTCCATCCAAGACGGTATACCGCTTAAGGCACCAATATCCCATTGTTTGGCATTTTTAGCAATATGCTTCACGCGCTCGTCCCAATCGTCTATCTGCGCTATTTTTTCTCCCGGTTTATAATAGCTACGAAACCAACTGGGAATGTTACTAGCGCTAATACCACTTATTTCTCCTTCGAGATGAGCTTCTTTTTCAGCAAGATCTGTAGAACTGCCTAGCATCATAATGTCTTTTTCAAAAAAATCAGCTGGTAGATTAAAGTTACTTAAGGCAAATACCTGTGCAATTCCTGTGGTTCTTATGGCTTCAATCATAGCATCGGTTACAGGAATACGTTTACTTTCTTTACCTGTAGTACCAGAACTTAGAGCAAAATAGTCTGGTGCTCCAGGCCATGTAATATCTTTTTCACCATCAAGGAGTTTGTACCACCATTCGGTTTTCATTTTGCTATAATCGTGATAGGGAATGCTATCTGCAAATGCTTTTTGAGGTGCTTTCTCGTTTAGGAGTGCTTCAAATTTATAATGTTTTCCAAAAGCTGTATCTTTTGCGGTTTCTAATAGAGATGTAAATACCTTTTTTTGTGCTTCTACAGGATTTAAGTCAGGAGTGATAACGTCTTTTAAAGAGATAACGCCTTTAATGATAGTGCCAATTATAGCCATAGGATGTCTTGAAGTTTTGAAGGTTATTTTATGTATACTGTTTTTTTATTTGTAAAAGCAAACAGCCCTTCTTTAGACAGTTCGCGACCGTAACCAGACGCTTTTGTGCCACCAAAAGGCAACTCAGGGTTTGATTTTACCATGTCGTTTATAAAAAAAGAGCCATCTGGAATGTTAATAATTTGTCGTTTGGCGTCTTCTATAGCCGCAGTAAATACCATAGTGCCAAGTCCAAACGTGGTGTTTCGTGCCAATGCATAAGCTTCTTCTGCATTCGCAACTTTAATTATGGCAGCTACAGGGCCAAAGGTTTCTTCTGTAAACACAGGCATGTCTGGTGTAACATTAGTAAGTATTGTGGGTTGGTAATAGGCATGTTGCTGTGTGTTGCCATAGTGCAAGTGCGCACCTTTTGCTATTGAGGCTTTAACTTGTTCTGCCAAGGTATCTGCCAAATCTTTACGAGCAAGAACTCCTATTTCGCAACTGTCTTTTTGAGGGTCTTCAACTTTTAAGGCAGCCACTTTTTTAGTGAATTGTTCTAGAAATACATCATAGATAGGAGCTTCTACAATAAACCGTTTGGCAGCGATACAACTTTGTCCTGCATTTTGCATGCGTGCTTTCACTATGGTGTCTATATGTGCGTCTAAATCGGCATCTGCTAAAACGACACAAGCATTATTACCACCAAGTTCTAAGACGATAGGCTTGAGTGCAGCTCCTGCTATTTTAGCGATTGTTCTTCCTGCTTTTTCACTTCCTGTGAGAGATACAGCTTTTACAATGTCGTTCTGTATTATGGTTTCTATGGTATCGTGGTCTGCAAGCAATGTAGTAAAGCAGCCTTCGGGATAACCAGCCGTCTTAAAAATAGTTTCGATAGCCATAGCGCAACCTGTAACATTGGCAGCATGTTTTAGTAATACCGTATTTCCAGCTGTTAGAGTAGGTATAGCAAAACGAAAGGCCTGCCAAAAGGGGAAATTCCAAGGCATGATACCAAGGACACAGCCAAGAGGGTCGTAAGAGATGAAGCTTTCGTGGGCCTCAGACTCTATAAGTGTGTCTGCTAAGAATTGTTCGGCATTGGCACTGTAAAAGTGGCATAAGTCAATACATTTCTTTAGTTCTGAACGACTCTCAGTGATCGGTTTTCCCATTTCGGTAGTGATAAGGGCACTGTAATGTTCCACCTGCGCTTCTAAATGAGAGGCAACAGCATTTAAAAGCTGCGTACGTTCTTTAATTGCTGTTATTTTCCAATTATGAAATCTTTCATCGGCATCATGTAATAAATTCTGTATTTTTTGTTTCGAATAATAAGTATAGGTGTGTATTTTATCTTGTGTGTAAGGGTTGGTTGTGGTAATATCGCTTTGCATTCTTAATTTTTGAGACTAAATATAGCTTATTATACAAGATTTATTTAGCTCGGATGCTAAAAATAAGAGCGCTTATCAAATATCTAAATAAAGTAACAATGATTGCTTATGTGCTAAGAATATGAGAATTGAAGTGTTAACTTTGTAAAAACAATAAGAGCACTAATTCAAAATATAACAACATGAGTAATAACGGAAGTACATTTTTAGGAATAATAGCAGGAACTGCTGTAGGAGCTGCCTTAGGTATATTATTTGCACCAGATAAAGGCAGTAAAACTAGAGAACGCATTGCAAACGAGGCGAACTTGGCAAAAGAGAAGTTTACTGCGGAAGCTGCATTAGCAAAGGAACAACTTACGACATCTGCTAAAGATTTAAAAGAGCGCGTCGTGAGCACTGCAACAGATAAGAAACAGACCTTAGACGAACAGGTCGATGCCATAGTGCAGAGTGCAAGCCATAAAGCAGATGATATTATTACGACTTTAGAAAAAAAGTTAGCAGAGTTGAAAGTAAAGAATAAAAAAATACAAAAAACATCTTAGTACATGGGGCTAGTTAATGCAATAAGCGATACAAACGACAAAGCAGCGGCAGCAAGTCAGGAGTTTTTAAAAAAATCTCAAGCTTATTACAAGTTGAAAATTTTCCAACAGCTCACACTTACTGTGAGTATGTTGCTAAAATTGCTAATTATGGGTGGTTTGGTATTTGTTGGAATGGTTTTAGGAGCGATCGGTTTAGCTTTGTATATAGGTAATGTTTTAGAAAATCCTTCTTTAGGATTTGTATGTGTAGGTATTGCATTTTTAATATTAGCTATTGTAGTTTACTGCTTTAAAAAAATGATTACGAATACGATAACAAAAAAATTATCTGAAACATTTTTTGATTGATATGAAGGGCAAGGTATATAATGATATGGAAAGCGTTGCGCGTGATTTAAAAATTTTAAAGTTAGAGCGTGATATTGCTTGGGAAGAAATTAAAGCATTGAAAGCAGATTATAAGGAAGATTTAAAACCGTACAACTGGATACAGACAGGTATTAAACTAGCCAGTAAATATGGCATGATGGTACTGTTAAAGAAGATTATAAAATAAATCGAAATTAAAACGTATAAAATCATTTAAACAGTACATTTATGGCTATGGGATATTGTGTGCTAGCTAGATATACTATAATTTATAATAAAGACGTAAAAGTTATTGCTGTAAATATTACTTGAGAATGGAGCAGTTCATAATATTCGATATGGATTAAATAGAAGTAAATACGGGAACGAAAATTGAAAAAAAATAAACTTCATTCAATATTAAGAATTTACATAACATTAGGAATAGAAAGAGGCTTCGGTTAATTGAAGCCTCTTTTATTTTTTATTTGGGATAAATATAAAATACTTAAAGTTAACTTAGGTTTAAGTCCTCTAAACTGCAACAGGAATGAACAACTGTTTTTTATATTCATAAGGCGTGATGCCATATTTATCTTTAAAGATTTTAGAAAAATAACTTCTACTAGTAAAACCAATAGTGTAAACGATTTGGGAAATATTTAAATCGGTTGTTTTAATCAACTCGCGAGAAGTTTCAAGGCGTATATGTCTTATATATTCTGTAACAGTTCTGTTGTATAAAAACTTAAAACCGTCTTGAAGTTTGGCTTGTGATAAACCCGATTCTGAAGACAACTCCTCTAAACTGTAGGCATACGATGGATGTTTTGAAATAGATTTGCCTAATTTTCTAATGATTTTTAATTCCCTTTTTATGAGCGATGTAGGTAAGGGCACACCTTGGTATACCAAATTATGTTGTTGGATGTGCATGGTTAAAACCTCATAGACTCTAGATTCTATTTTTAACAAGCGTACCATCCCCTTAGATTTTATTTTTTTAATAGCATTTACATAATCTGCCATTTTAAGGTTAAGGCTACCATAGTGCGAAAACCGATGATCATGGTCGGTATCTACAAAAACTTCATAGAGTTTTTCATTAAGAGAAGCTATGTTAGTTGTGCGTTTTTTTAAGAATTTGGTCCTTATAATTTGTATGATATTCATCTCTATTTTAGCGCCTTCAGGAAAAGTTAAACAATTAATACCATTTGTTTTATTGGTGAATATAATAGAATGAAACTGCTCTACAGCTTTTTCTTTTTTGTCTACACCAAAGCTGTGTTTAAAAGTGTCTTCCATATTATATATAAATCGAATAGGATTAAAGTCGGTGGCCTTAATTTCTAGAGTAATCTCCTCAAAACACGTTAAATCGTAATGTAGTAAGCTTACACCATGGTCGAATGGTATAAAACGAATAGTGCCTTTAGCGCTACTATTATTTACAATTAAATGGTGCTCGCCCCAATTGTCTTTTATATGACCACCAATAGCAGCTTGAATGTCTTGAAGAATTTCTATAGTAGTATCTGCCTTTATTTTAATAGTTTTCATGCGATGTGTTGTTTTTTGTGAGTCAAAATTGAACTTAGAGGTGCCATATTGTATTCACAAGGTTATAATTTAGATAGTGCCTGAGCAAAAATAAATTATAATAATATCAAGTCGTATAAAGATATGGCTTTTTGTTAATAATTTAATTGATTTTGTTAAACAAAAAGAAGTAATTGAACTGTAAAATTAAAAGCTGCTTTTATTTTGATGGTTTTTATATGACATATCGTTTTTTAGAATTCAGTATTGGATTCTAAGTTATATAAGGTGATAATAGATCTTTAAGTATAGATATGATTGGCTATTAGCAGAGGAGAATAGGATTAAATAATTAAAAGTTACGATTGTTGTTTTGTTTGTTTTTTAATGTGTAACGATAAACACTAATAATGTTAAGGGTATAGCACTGGAATCCCTTTTTTAGATAATATCTAAGAGCAATCTACAATAAAACTTTTAGACTTAAAAATAGAGATTAAGGCGTCTCATTAGTAACATTTAAAAATTTTAAATGGATTACTATTTATAGGGATTGCACTAATCCCTCTTAGTGTTGTGTATTAATTTTACAATTGGATAACAGATTGTTATACAGGTGGAACATAGGACACATCTAAAAAAAGTCTTTATAATCTTAAAAAAAATAGTATGAATACGTACACAGAAACTATTGGAGAAAAGCTAAATACGCTTTTAGAGAAAACCTATGATGCAGAAAAAGGATTTAAAACTGCATCTGAAAATGTAAAAAACACAGCTTTAAAAAATTACTTTAAACAAAAGGCCAACGAGCGTTACCAGTTTGGTCATGAGCTAAAAACAGAAATTAAGTCTTATGGACAAGAGGTTGATAAAGGAGGAAGTTTAACAGGTAAAGCACACAGAACTTGGATGGATATTAAAAGTTTTATTAATATAGACAACGAAGAGTCTATGTTAGAAGAAGCTATTAGAGGTGAAAAAGCAACTATCGAAGACTATAGTAAGGTTCTTGAAGAAACGCGTTTACCGTCGTCCACTTTAGATCTTTTAACGAAGCAGAAGCATCAAATTTCACACGGACTTAATACAATTTCTACTTTAGAAGCCTTAAATTAAAATTTATAATTACGAGATCATATAGTGTTAACGCACATCATGCCGATAATAGCGTTAGCATTTATACGGATACAGTACATGCTTTAAAGCTGATACTTGTAATTTAGCTAGAGATTGGTTCGTGAAAAACCTCGACGATTTTATTTTGAAAATCTTGAGGCTTTTTTTAGTTTAAGTGTTTGGTGTTCAGGTTTTAAATGCGTTAATATTGTTAGCATGAGCGTTAAAGTAATACACTTTATATAACGACCTTTACAATAGCTAAGATGAACATTATCTTAAATTAATTTAATCATTTAAAATCAAAATATTATGCTACGTTGGTCAATTACATTTATTATTATCGCAATTATAGCTGCAGTCTTAGGATTTGGAGGCATTGCAGGTGCAGCAACTGGAATTGCTAAAATATTATTCTTTGTTTTTATAGTACTCTTTATATTATCATTATTAAAAAGTTTGGTGAAACGATAAATCTATCTTATTTGTATTATACACAGCAACAAATAAGTTTCTAAATAGATGAAATTTCGTCTGGTTAGTTATATGCTATAACAGACATAACTCTAATTAGGGCTTGCTGATTTTCTACTTATATTTTTACACCCCTAATGTTTACAATACTTTGTGTGTTTTTTGTTAGACAA
>CANNGA010000010.1 GCA_947504035.1 uncultured Flavobacteriaceae bacterium | reverse complement strand
TGTACAAAATTACGTCTTGGTCCTCTTGGTGCTAAAGTAGCACGCATGCGATTGCGTTGCCCTATTGTAAACATTTCTAAAACAGTATCAAACAAAAATTCTCAGCGCACGAGCTGCGCTGAGAATTACATACTAAATTTAATTTATCCTTAATCTTTAATGTCTATTTAAGACTGCCAAAGGCTATAATTCTTAATCGGCATTTGTTAAATCTGCTCTCAAGCCTCGTGACGGGTCTAAAGTTGCACGCATTCGTGTGCGCTGCCCCGTAGTAAACATGAATATTTCTGAATCGTCTGTATTCGCCATAAAGTTCCAGTACATGTCTTGAGAACCACAGCTTGTAGTACTGCTTCCTGTATTTACATTACCAAAATAGAGCCTGGAACTGTTTGGTGTATCCCCTACAGCATCATCAAAACGACAGTTACTGGTACGCCTCCCTGGTAAATGCGATAAATTTAAATAATGTCCCACTTCATGTACAAGCAACTTCCCTTCATTAAATACGCCATCACCGCTTCTAACATCGAAAGCTTCCCTATCAACAAATACGTTATCTAAACTGGAATCTTCTTCTCCAGGAAATCCTGCATTACCTATAATACCGGCATCAAAATTTGTTGATTCAGATAAATTAGCAACATATATATTCAATCTGGTATCAGGACTGGTAGGATTGATACCCCCAGTGCTTCTAGAATAATATTCACTATAACTGCTAAAGTTTCTTTGATTTCTTCTGGTTTTAACCTCATCTAATACAAATCGAATTCTTGTATCTCCCACATTAAAACGCTCTGCATTGCTTGGCAACCCCGAAGGCCTGCCCGTCAATTGCCCTGCAAAAGCTTCATTAAGACGGTTCATTTGCCTTTGTATACGCGCCATAGCCATTGGCGCTCTTCTATAAATGTTATTGACCACTACTTTAATGGTATATATAGGCAAATTACGCTTCCCTGATTTTGCCTTCTCTTCTTCTTCTTTAGTATAAGCCTCTATATAAGCTTCGTTTTCGGCATATCTGGCAGCAAATTCAGGATCATTTTCAAGTTTATAATTAATTCTCTCATCAAACGCCTCTGCTGTTCGTAATTTAATATCTTTAGGAATTGTAATCGTAGAAGTTTCCAAAATGTTCGTGGTTTCTTCCTGATCATTACTACACGCCATTAATACCGTACAAAGTACCGCACATGCTATCGTTATTTTTCTCATGATTTGTTTTTTTGCAATAATAAATGCAAAAACTTCAATTTGAATATTTTTTAACATACAAACAGACATTTTGTTTTATTTTTACGACAAAAACCTTATATTTTACTTTTTTTGTAAGAAAAAACGCGTTCAAAAAAACACAGATAGAAATTGTAATTTGATGGTAATGTATATTTGTGTGTGGACTGTAGATGAAATAACTATAAAGTCTTAATTTATTTAAACATTGCTTTTAGTGCTTTATACATTTCTGGCGTGTCTATATCCTTAGTCTCAAAATCAGGCTGAAGTCGTGTTATAAAAGCATTGTATTTTTTAACGATGGGCTTGGCGCCATGATCATCTTTTAAATTCCCTAATTCATCAAAATAGACCTTATCAAATACCACTGGTACGCCTTGTTTTTCACCGCTGTATGCTGTCGTTATAATCTGCGCGGTATCAGGTTTAAAAGTAGTACACATGCGTTTTAAAAAGGCAGAACTTACCAAAGGCTGATCTGCTAATGTAATAAGCACTGCATCGTAGTCTCGTTTTGAAGCTGCGACATAACGCACTCCATAGGCTATGGATGCTCCTAAACCTAATGTCCATTGGGGGTTATCTAAACACATAACAGACGCATCTTTTATATGCGCTTGTATACGTGCATAATGGGCACCTAGAACTACAATTGTCGTACAAAAATTAGCTTGTTTTGACGTAGAAATGGCATGTTGTAATAAAGAGGAGTCTCCCCATTTTAACAACTGTTTTGGACTTCCCATTCGAGAGGACGCCCCGGCAGCAAGGATGATATGTGCGATTTGTACTTTAGACCTCAAAGGGTATTGCTTTTCAAGTGGATTGCGCCTTGTTTTTGACGCAATGACAACGATTGCCGACCTCGGGTCACTGCCAAAATTTCAGCACAAATAGATAAAGCTATTTCTTGAGGACTTTCTGAGCCAATATCTAAACCTGCTGGCCCATGAATTGTTTCCAAAAATGCCTCTGATACGTCTGGGCAATACTCGATAAGTTGTGTTAAAATAGCGTCTCGACGTCGTGCAGGCCCTAAAACACCAATATAAGAGGCATTTACAGCATGTAAAGCTACCAAATACCGAAGATCGTACGCAAAATTATGCGTCATTAAAACAATGGCTGTTTGTGCGTCGATAGTGCTTAAATCAAAGTGCTCTGGTGTTGTCGTTACAAAGGTGGTTACTCCTGGAAAATGGGAACTCGATTTAGCTTCAGAAATACCTGCTAGAACCGTAACCTCCCACCCTGTGGCTGCAGCAAATTGACACAACTGCACGGCATCGTGTTCTGCGCCAACAATTACCAATTTAAAACAAGGAGCCAAGGTTTGCTCAAATACTGCTACTCCTGTAATACTAGCGTCGCATTCTGAAATGGGATAAACATTCTCGTTAAGTACGACTTGTGATCCTAAACCTTCAAACAGGCCTTCTTCTTTTTGATAATAAGATCTTATCGTAATGCTGCTGCGCGTTTGTAAACATTCTAAAAATGCGCTTTTAAAAGTTGCACTAAGATCTACCACCTCTAAGAGTATATACAACACGCCTTCACAGCCCAAACGGTAGCGTCCGTCGTAAGTCATCATCTTTGAGCGCCCAGTTTTGATAACGGATTGTGCTTGCAATGCCACCTCTTTCTCTACGCAGCCTCCGCTTACAGCTCCCACATGCTTGCCATTTTCTAAAATTAACATGCGTACACCTGGACGTCTGTAAGATGAACCGTCTAGAGCTACAACAGAGGCCAAAACAGCTTTTAAATCCTTGGCTTCTGCTGCTATGGCGCCTTCGATAATTTGTTTTAATTCGTGCATCATAATGCGCTACTTTTAATGCTAGTCAGCCTTATATTTAGCCCACAACACGCGTGTCTAAATTCATATTATGAAGGTAAGGTTGTTTGGTAAGGCGTTGCCCTGTTGCTTTATAAATGGCATTGGCTACCGCCGCGCCTATTGGGGGCAGGGTAGGCTCTCCTAAACCTGTAGGGTCTAAATCGCTTTCTATAAAATGTACATCTACGTTAGGCGTTTGCCCCATTCTAATCAGTTGATAAGTACTAAAATTACTAGCCGTTGGCACACCATCTTTAAAACCAAAATCACTGTACATGGCATGACCTATACCGTCTAGAATTCCTCCTTTTATCTGATTCATGGCGCCTAGAGGGTTAACTACAATACCACAATCTACAGCACAGGTAACGTTCTTAACCACAGGAACACCATTTTCCATAACAACATCTGCAACCTCGGCCACGTGTGTATTATGGCAATAATAAACCGACACCCCTTGGTAAACGCCAGGACTGGAATTGCCCCACCCCGATTTCTCTACAGCCAATTGCAGTACACCTTGTAAACGCTCTGGACTGTATTTAATTTTTGGATTAGGATTCTTTTTTGCATTGTCGAGTAAATCCATATGTAACTGTACGCGGTCTATACCTAAATGTTCTGCCAACTCATCAAAGAAACTTTGTTCTGCACTTGCCAAGAAATTCGTGTAAGGGGCACGCCATGCTCCTGTAGAAATGTTACTTTTAATCTGAGCAGAAGCCACTTGATAATTCTCAATAGCACCAGCTGGAAAAAAATTAGGAATTAAACCGTACATATTTCCGTTCACACAGGCTTCTTTTAATGTATACCCTGTAATTTTGCCATTGCGAATAGCCGCGGCTATTTTATATTTTGTAGAAGGTCGGTATACACCAGCGGTCATATCATCTTCTCGTGTATATACCAATTTAATAGGTTGTTTTGCCAAATTGGAAATTTGAGCCGCTTCAAAAACAAAATCACCTCTTAAACGTCTTCCAAATCCACCTCCCATACGTGTCATTTGCAAATCGATATCTGCACTGTCACGGTTTAAAAGTTTTGCAATTCCTCTTGCAGTACCTTCTGGAGTTTGTATAGGCCCTACCAAATGTACTTTTTCTGGAGTTACATCGGCATAAAAATTCATGGGTTCCATACAATTATGAGGTAAGAATGGCGCTTCATACACACGCTCTATCACCTTATCGGCTTTAGCAAAAGCGTTTTTAACGTTACCGTCATTACGTCGTATCTTAAAATTATCGCCTTCTAATAAGGCCATTAGCTTTTTATCATGATCGGCCGTGCTTTCTGCTTTAGATTTCTGTTTCCATTCAGCTTTTAGAGCTTTTTTCCCTTTCATCGCTGCCCAAGTATTTTGAGCTACTACCGCAATTTTATCACCAAAGCGCAGTACTGCGGTCACTCCAGAAACAGCTTTCGCTTCAGTATCATCAAAAGCCACTAATTGTTGTCCAAATGCTGGTGCTCTTAATACACAGGCATAGGCCATGCCCTCTGCTTTATAATCTAATCCAAATAGGGGTTGTCCTGTTATAATTTTATCGATATCAACATTGCCTTTCGCTTTACCGATAATGGTAAAATCTTTTGGCGCTTTTAAACTTATGGTTTCTGGCACTTCCAATAGGGCTGCTGCCTTAACGACATCGCCATACCCTAAGGTATCCCCTTTAGCATTAGAAATCACACCTGCCTTAACAGTACATGTTGTTGGTGCTACGCCCCATTGTGCTGCTGCAGCATTCACCAACATTTGTTTGGCAGCGGCTCCTGTTTCTCGTAAAGGTTGCCAGCTTTGTCTTATGGATTGGCTACCTCCTGCCACTTGTCGGGTATAAGCCTCTGTATCTAATTTTGCTTGTTCTACATAAACATCTTCCCAAGCCACATCTAATTCTTCTGCAATTAACATAGGCATAGCTGTTTTCACGCCTTGCCCTATCTCTGGGTTTGGAGAAAAAATAGTGACTTTACCTTCATCGGAGATTTTAATAAAGGCATTAAAATCATTAAAGTTTAATTGACTAAGATCTACCGGCATTTTTGCTTTCGATGAGCAGGCTTGAAATAAATTAAACCCTATAAGTACACCTCCGCTTGCTAAAGCCGATGTTTTTAAAAATGAACGTCTGCTAAACGCTATGTGTTTTCCTGTTGCCATCGTTTAAGCGTTATGAGATTCATGACTTGTTTTTGAAGCTACTTTTACAGCCGCTTCTATACTGTTATAAGAAGCACATCTGCATATATTACCATGCATAGCATTCCTTATAGCTTCTGTACTCGGATTGGGATTTTGCTTTAAAAAAGCGGCTGCCGTCATAATTTGCCCCGATTGGCAATACCCACACTGTGGCACATCTATAGATTTCCACGCTTGTTGTACGGGATGATCGCCTTCTTTAGACAAACCTTCTATTGTTGTAATAGCTAATCCCTCTGCTTGTCCTACTTGCAAGAGGCAGCTTCGCGTAGCATTGCCATCTACATGAATAGTACAGGCGCCACATTGGCCTATTCCACAACCAAATTTGGTACCTACAAGGTCTATTACATCCCTTAAAACCCAAAGGAGTGGTGTATCTGCATCTGCCTCTACAGTATGCATTGTCGTATTAATGTTTAAGTTAAATGTTGGCATAGTATTTTTTTCGTTCCAAGTTATTAAAAATTAGAGTGTATTAGAACTTGTCACCTCATATTTTAACAATCGCTTAACGAAATAAACATCGAAAACATGCAATATCTTCTATTTTATAAGTTTAAGAGTACAAAAAACAACCATTTACAATACGTCTGCTCTTTTCTTAAAACAAACACCTTCTTAGCACTACATATAAATACGTTCTTATTTTTTAATAACTATTTCCAAGAAGAGAGCTGTTAAAGTCCTAATTTTGCAACGTTATAAAACGATACTCGTTATGGATGAATATATTGATGTTGCCCATGCCAATGGGACACTTACAGGACGTAAAGCTTTAAAATCTGTCATTCATGCTGAAGGCCTATTCCATCATACAGCACATCTGTGGTTATATACTGAGACCGGGCATATATTACTGGCACAGCGCGCTGCTACAAAACTGATTTGTCCGTTACTTTGGGACGTCTCTGTTGCTGGACATATAGACGCTGGTGAAACGCCTATAGAAGGTGTTATTAGAGAAACAAAAGAGGAAATTGATCTCGATCTTACGCCTGATGCTCTTAGTCCTGTTGGCGTTTTTAAATGTGAACACCACTACGACAATGGGATTCAAGACAATGAATTTCACAATACTTTTATTGCCGAACTAAAAGTCCCTTTAGCTGCGCTTACGCCACAAGACAGCGAGGTTGAAGCTTTAAAACTAGTCTCGTTTACCGCTTTTGAAGGGCTATTAGGGCGCATTGGTGAAAATCTGCATTTTATAGCTTCTAATAAAGCCTATTACGAAACGGTGTTTCGCGCTATCAAAGCCGCTACAGGTCTTTAAGGCCTTCCCTATCTTAGTTCACTGCTTATACAGCCCTTTATGTCTGAAAAAAATAGTTTTAAATTTGAATTTATAGCCTTAATGGCTTCTTTAATGTCTATAGTAGCTTTATCTATAGATGCCTTATTGCCTGCGTTACCACAGATAGGAGCGCATTTGAGCCTTGTTAATGCAGAAGACCAGCAATTACTAGTTACAATGATTTTTTTAGGTATTGGTTTTGGCCAACTTATTTTAGGGCCTTTATCAGACAGTTTTGGTCGTAAACCTATTGTGTATCTTGGGGTATTCATTTTTAGCATAGCCAGTGTAATGTGTATTACAACCCAACATTTTGAAGTTATGTTGATAGGCCGAATAGGTCAAGGTATTGGCTTGTCTGCACCAAGAAGTTTGGCCATTTCTATGGTTCGAGATACTTATGAAGGCGATTATATGGCTAAAATAATATCTATAGTTGTCATGTTTTTTATTCTTATTCCTGTAATCGCGCCAAGTTTAGGGCAGGTTATTTTACATGCATTCAGTTGGCAGGCCATCTTTATATTTAATCTTATTTTTGGTCTTCTTGTGGTCTTATGGTTTTGTAAACGACAACCCGAAACCTTAGCCCCAAAATACCGCATTCCCTTTAGTTCTAGCCTCTATATAAATGGTATTAAAGCCTTTTTTAAATTTAAAGATGCTGTAGCGTTTACTCTTATTTCTGGATTTATCACAGGATCGTTTATGGTCTATTTAAGCACCGCGCAGCACATTTTTCAAGAACAGTATAAACTTGGCACCTTGTTTCCCTATATCTTTGCTAGTTTGGCCATTGCCATTGGCTTATCTACTTTTTTAAATAGTAGATTGGTCGAAAAAATAGGCATGTGGCAAATTGCCTTTTATGGCGTTACTGCCTATGCCGTAATCTCACTTTTATATGTAATTTTATTCTGGTCTGGTTCTAACCCAAGTATTTACATACTTATTGGTTTTCTGGCTTTACAGTTTTTTGCCGTCGGTCTTTTGTTTGGAAACCTAAGAGCAATAGCCATGCAACCCTTGGGGCATATGGCTGGTATGGGTGCTGCAATTAACGGATTTATTTCTACAGTTATGGCAGTGCCCATAGCGAATTACATCGGTGGTTTTGTAAAAACTTCGGTCTTGCCGCTTTTTATAGGATTTTCTGGTTTTGGCCTCTTATCACTTATCGTTTTTCTCGTTTTGAACTATGACAAACGTCGCGCCAAAGCGGTTTAGTCCTGAAGCTTTTATCTTAAATCTTAGCTTGATAGGTATACAAATCGTAATAACGGCCTTTTTCAGCAATAAGTGTATCATGAGTGCCACGTTCTACAATACGGCCTGCTTCTATAACTAATATTTGATCGGCTTTTTTAATAGTGCTTAGGCGGTGGGCGATCACAATTGTAGTCCTATCTTTCACCAATTCGTTTAAACTTTTTTGAATTAGGGCCTCGCTTTCGGTATCCAAATTAGAGGTAGCTTCATCCAAAATGACAATTTTAGGATTGGCTAATATGGCACGGGCAATGGCTAAACGCTGGCGTTGTCCTCCAGAAAGTTTTACACCACGCTCGCCTATTAAGGTGTCTAAACCTTTTTCAAATCTATCGGTAAACTCATGGACATAAGCCGCTGTTATGGCTTTTTGAAGTTCTGCTTCTGTAGCATTGGGTCTAGGAAACATAATATTATCTCTTATCGTGCCTTCAAATAAAAATTCATCTTGTAATACCACACCAAGGTGTTTGCGGTAAGAACTTAGTTTTACTTGAGACAAATCCATATCATCTATGGTTACTTGACCTGATAGGGGGTTTAAGAATGTGGCCGACAAACCTGCTATGGTCGATTTTCCAGATCCTGAACTCCCTACCAAAGCGGTAACCGATCCTGCTGGTGCTTCAAAACTGATATTGTGCACTACGTTTTTACCTGTTTCATAAGCAAATGAAACCTCCTTAAATGTAAGCGTCCCTTTAATCATTTCTAAAATCTCTGTACGGTTGCTGTCATCATCTTCGGTAGCCAAGTTCATGAGTTCTTCTGTTTTGTCTAAACCCGCTAATGCTTCTGTTAATTGACTGCCAATATTACTCATTTGCACAATAGGTGCTATCATAAACCCTAAAACCAGAGTAAAGAATAAGAAATCCCCCGTCGTCATTTGATCTTGCATCATATAATAGCCTCCAATACCCATAATACCCGTTGTTGCAACACCTATTAAAAACGTAGACGAACTGGTGATAAGAGCTGTTGCGGTTAAGCTCTTTTTTACATTATCATAAATTTTATCTGCACCTGCTTCGAAAATTTTAGTTTCTTGTTCTTCTGCATTAAAGGCTTTAATTACCCTAACACCTGCTAAGGTTTCTGTTAAACGGCCTTTCACTTCAGCATTAATTTTAGCACGCTTTCTAAAAATAGGTCGTATGTACTTAAAAGCCCGCAACGCGATATAAGCAAATACAGAAAGGGGCACAAACACAAAAAGTGTCATCCAAGGGTTGATTTTAATTAGTAGCACTAAAGATACAATGGCTGTAAATGTACCTCCCACCAATTGCACCAACCCAGTACCGATAAGATTTCGTACGCCTTCTACATCACTCATAATACGAGAGACCAAAGCCCCCGATTTGGTATTATCAAAAAAACGAATAGGTAAAGCCAATACTTTCTTTTGTACTTGTACGCGCAACTCTCTAATTAAGTACTGTGCTTGCACACTTAAAATACGTGTGAGTAAGAAGGACGTACCAGCTTGCAAAGTAATGGCTGCTATTACAACGCCTATAAGTGTGTACAAAGCCACATCATCTTTTTGAGGCACAACCTCATCTAACAACAATTTACTTTGCCAAGGCAATACCAAACCTGCCAAACTACGAATCACTATTAAAATTAATCCTATAAACACTAATTTTCGTCTGGGCCAGATGATTGTTTTAAAGGCATGCCCTATGGACACTTTGGGCTTAGATGTACTTGACTCTGGGGTTGCTAAATGTTGCATAAGTTATTATTAGATTGCTTATTTCTCCCCATAACACCAATAGCTTTATTGGGCAATACAGGTCTAACAAATATAACCAATCCTTAAAACAATCTTCTAATTTGAAAGCCCATAAAATGTCATAAATTTAAATCCAATAGCACTTCCATTTTTTAAGAATTACAACTGCACCTCTTGGTAGGAGTGCACCAATCGTATAAATTCTGAACGGTAGCCATCCTCATCCTTACCCCTTCCCGCTTTGGCTAACGCAAGTACCGTTTCTAAAGGCGCTTTATTGTCATATTTTGAGCCTCTTAATTGCATGCCAAATAGAGCTACTGCGGTAGCAAACTTAAAATCTTCTGAAGGCTTAGAAAGTACATCGTTTTGCACATGTACCATTTCTATACTTTTAGTGCCATCTGGTTTTTTATATCTAAATTTTACTGTAAACAATTCTTCTGAGAGTTCAGGACTTTCAACTCTAGTGGTATATTTTAAGCCTTCAACAGCTTTTAAATAAGGACTTGAAATACCTGTTGGAATAATTTCATAGAGCGCTGTAACCGTATGACCACTACCCAATTCTCCTGCATCCTTGGTATCATCTTTAAAATCTTCGGCTTCTAACATTCTGTTTTCATACCCTATTAAACGGTAGGCTTGTACTTTCTTAGGATTGAACTCTACTTGTATTTTCACATCTTTTGCAATGGTATATAGAGTTCCTCCAAATTCTTTACCAAATACTTTATGAGCCTCTTGCATGGTATCTATATAGGCATGATTGCCATTCCCTTTATCGGCCAAAATTTCTAAGGTGTCATCCTTATAATTGCCATAGCCAAAACCCAATACAGATAAAAATACTCCAGATTTACGTTTGTCTTCAATTAAACGTGTCATCTCCTTATGACTAGATGCGCCTACATTAAAATCGCCATCTGTAGCTAAAATCACTCTATTATTACCTTTCTTCGTGAAATTTTGCGCAGCTAATTTATAAGCCAGTTCAATACCTGCTCCCCCTGCTGTAGAACCACCTGCTTCTAAGTGCTCTAAAGCGTCTATTATTTTTTGTTTGTGTTTTCCAGACGTAGGTTCTAAGACCACACCAGCCGCACCTGCATACACCACTATAGATACCCTATCCTCTGCTCGTAATTTTTGTACTAACAGCTTAAATGCCTTTTTTAATAATGGCAATTTGTTTGCGCTAGACATAGAACCAGATACATCTATTAAAAATGTAAGATTTGAAGGGGGTAGTGCTTCCTCTGCATAAGTTTTTCCTTGTAATCCTATTTTAACAATTTTACTATCCTTATGCCAAGGTGTAGCTGCGACTTCAGTAGTGATCGCAAAGGGGTGTACTCCTTCAGGCTCTGCATAATCGTAATCGAAATAATTAATCATCTCTTCTATTTTAACAGCCGAAGGATCTACAGCTGTACCTGTATTTAACATGCGTCTTACATTGCTATAAGAGGCTTTATCTACATCTATAGAAAAAGTAGATAATGGCGCTACTGTTGGGCGCTGAAAGTTATTTTCCTCGATAATAGCATAACTTTCATTATTCTGTATTCTAAAATTACCTGTATCTGTGGTAATCACAACGCAACCGTATTTGGCTATTTCCCCAAATTTACGTTTAGCGGCGTCTTTAGCATAATGCTTCTTTTTATGTATTCGAGAGGTTGGTAAGGCTTCAATCAAACTATTATTAATTTTCTTAATTGGCTGTCCATCCACAATATACAATGGAGCATTAGTTGCTACGTCTTGTTTTACTTTTGTAGACACCAACAATACGTTAGCACCACTGGTGGCCCCATAGAACGCAGCTTGACTTTTATCTCTCAAAATATCTATTGATGCAATTTGATCTGGATTTAAAACCTCTAAAGCATTAAGAGATGCCGGTACACCATCTATGATTACCGCAGCAGACATATGCGCTTTGGCTGAAATATTAGGCAGCCTTAAAAGACGACTCTTTTGAGGTGCGTGTGTGCTATTAACACCAGAAACTTGCTCTTCTACTATTTGAACTACAGAATTAGACTGTATTTGTTGTGCAAGTTCTTTATAGTATTGTTTTTTTCGCTGCTTAGCACTTATTTTATCTGCTTTAACACTTGAGACACTCCCCAAAACCCTCTCTCTTTTCACAGCTGCATAGCCTATAACGACAATTTCGTCTAATTGCTTTATATCTTCTTCTAAACTAATTTCAAGATATTTTCGACCTGACACAGCCACTTCTTTGGTTACAAAGCCTATATAACTAAAGACTAATACTGCTTCTTTTTTAACAGAAATCTCAAACCATCCATCAAAATTGGTTACAGTGCCTTGAGCAGTTCCTTTAACTATAACATTTACACCAGGTAGAGGAATATCATCTTCACCAGTCACTTTTCCTGTAAACTTATACCCTTGCGCAAAGAAATGACAAGACATGATAAATATTAATATGAAGGTTAATTGTGTTTTCATAAGGTTTGATTTTTAAGTTTAATACAAACCTAAGTTCTACAAACCTCATCAAAAACCTTAAATGCGTGAACACGACGTTACAGTTCGTAAACGCATAAAAAAGGCGAACTTAAAGTTCGCCAATATATGTAATCTGTTTTAAAAGCATTAAGCCTTTAAGACAATGCGAAAGCGTGCTTTACCTTTTTCTAAATGTTCTAAAGCAGCGTTCACGTCTTTCATATCAAAAGTCTCAATGGTTGGGTAAATCTCATGTCGCACACAAAACTCTAACATGGTTCGTGTAAGTGCTATACTTCCCAGCGGACTTCCGCCTACACTCTTTTCACCTGAAATCATACTAAACGCGGGAATTTCCATAGGTTCTAATACTGCCCCTACGGTATGTAATTTCCCTTGAGGTGCTAATGTGCTTAAATAAGAATTCCAATCTAAATTCACATTGGTGGTATTAAGAATAAAATCTAAAGTTCCAGCTATATCTTCTAAATCTTCAGGGACTTTAGAGTTTACGACATGGTGTGCCCCCATTTTTAAAATACGCTCTTTTTTATCAGGACTAGAACTAAACGCGGTGACTTCACAGCCCCATGCTTTTAAAAATTTAATGGCCAAATGCCCTAAGCCTCCAATACCGATCACACCAACTTTATCGGTTGGTTTTACATTAGAAATTACAATAGGACTAAACACCGTAATACCGCCACAAAATAAAGGCCCTGCTTTAGATAATTCTATACCTTCTGGCAATAATGTCACCCAAGACCAGTGGCCTCTTACGGTATCGGCAAACCCACCATGACGCCCTACAATAGTACTCTCTACAGTACCACATAAATGCTGTTTACCATCCATACATTGGTTGCAATTCATACACGACTCCGAATGCCATCCCATGCCCACTTTATCTCCTACTTTTAAATACTTTACGTTATCACCAACAGCGATGACCTCCCCTACAATTTCATGTCCAGGGACTAATGGGTATTGCGTCATGCCCCAATCATTTTTTATCATACTTACATCAGAATGGCACAATCCACAATAATGTACTTTTATATCGACATGTTCTCGGTCTAGTTCTGGAAGTTCGTATGTATAAGCCTCTAATTGGTTTCCTGCAGCTTTAGCTGCGTAAGCGTTTACTGTTTTCATAGCATTGATATTTCACGAGTTATTTTTGTAAAGTTAAGCTAATATGTGTGTGCTATCGCAAATTATTGTACCTCATAAACTATTAAAACCAATGAATTCTACACAACTACACTTTACTAAAGTATTCCTAAAAAGACTGGTACAAATAACTGGAACCGCATTGCTTTTTTAGTATTTTTAGCCCTTAATTTTTTCAAACTATAACTCATGAAAATAATAGGCATAGGCAAAAACTACGTGAATGATTTAAGCGAGGTAGCAGCTTTAAAAACAGGACACCAATTGATCTTTCTTAAAGCGGAAAGCACACTGGTGACAGGAAATAAAGACATTACCTTCCCTGCAATTACAAACGAATTGGTTTATGAAGTAGAATTAGTCGCTAAAATAGGGACTACAGGCAAGGACATCTCTGTTGACGATGCAGCTTCTTTTATCTCTGAAATAGGTATAGGTATTGATTATACGGCAAAAGATGTACTTACAGCTAGTAGAGCCAATAAAGGACCTTGGGCATTAGCCAAAGGTTTTGATGGGGCATCTCCTGTTTCGGGATTTAAACCGCTTAGTGCTTTTGCTGATATCAATAACATTAACTTTAGTTTAAACATTAACGGCACACAGAAACAACTAGGAAACACAAGCCATATGATCTATAACTTTAGCGAGATTATTGCATATGTTTCTAAATTTATGACACTAGAACCTGGGGATCTTATCTTTACAGGAACACCTGCCACAGGAGCTGGCTTAAACGTAAAAGGCGACCATTTGCAAGCGGCTATTGAAGGCGAATTGCTGTTAGATTTTAAATTGGTATAATACTTCTACATGTAAAGCGCTATTGTTAAAATGGCGCTTTACATAAAAAATGTCATAGCACTTTTTCTAAGATACCCCTTTAAAAATAAGATATCGGATTTAAATAAAACGCTTTCTTCCAACCTTGGCGGTCATCATCTATACGCCATATACAAGGCACTAATGTTACAATAGCATAGTGCAAATGTGGTGCTTTCCCCTTAGCATTACCACTAGTGCCCACCGTACCAATAAGTGTATTTTGATGTACATACGAAAACGCCGATGTCTTTAATGTCCCCAAATGAGCATAATAATGCAAACGCCACTTAGGTCCTAGAATAAGCACATAATTTCCACCTTTAGCTACCGTTCCCGCTTTTAGAACAATGCCCCGTGTAGACGAAAAAATAGCTGTTCCCCTTTTTGCAAAAACATCTACACCTTTATGTGTTACCGAAGTCCCCCAGGGGTAATGCCAAAATGACTTTGAATTGTAATCTGCCGCTGTTGCGTCCTTAACAGGCACCTTTAGATGCTGCGGCACTAAAAACCCCATAGCGATAAAAACACAGAGACCAATACCAACTTTCTTTATCCGTTTCAATAGTCCCTACGCCTTAAAATAAATGTAACCATTACAACACGTTATCCATAATAGACTGTACCACTTCAGGATTAAGTAATGTACTGGTATCTCCTAAATTACGGGTCTCATTACAGGCTATTTTTCTCAAAATACGACGCATTATTTTCCCTGAACGTGTTTTTGGCAGTCCGTTTGTAAACTGAATTTTATCCAGTTTAGCTATAGGACCAACATGCTCAGTAATAATCTGATTGATCTCTTTTCGTAAATTATCGTGGTTTCTGCTTTCCCCCACATCTTTTAAAATCACATAACCATACAAGGCATTTCCTTTAATATCATGAGGAAAGCCTACAATAGCACTTTCTGCTACTGCAGGGTGCTCATTAATGGCATCTTCTATAGGAGCTGTACCCAAATTATGCCCAGATACGATAATCACATCATCTACACGCCCTGTAATACGGTAATAGCCCACTTCATCTCTTAAAGCGCCATCTCCCGTAAAATAGGTGTTCTCGAAAGCTGAAAAGTACGTCTCCTTATAACGTTGGTGGTTTCCCCAAATAGTACGTGCCATAGAAGGCCATGGAAACTTGATACACAAACGCCCCGACACTTGATTGTCTTTTAATTCTTTACCTGCTTCATCCATTAACGCGGGCTGTACCCCTGGAAAGGGTAATGTGGCATACGTGGGTTTGGTTGGCGTTGCAAAAGGAATGGGGGTAATCATAATACCGCCTGTTTCGGTTTGCCACCATGTATCTACTATAGGACTTTGTTTTTTACCTATATTATCATTATACCAATGCCAGGCTTCTTCATTAATAGGTTCGCCTACAGACCCCAAGACTTTTAAAGATGATAAATCATATTTTTCTACCAACTCTAAACCTTCTTTGGCTAGAGCGCGAATGGCTGTTGGCGCTGTATAAAATTGATTCACCTTATGTTTTTCGACAATAGACCAAAAACGCCCAAAATCTGGATAACTTGGTACACCTTCAAACATAAGGGTTGTAGCTCCATTAGCTAAAGGACCATAAACAATATAACTGTGCCCTGTAATCCATCCAATATCTGCTGTACACCAGTACACATCGTTTTGTTTGTACTGAAATACATTTTTAAAGGTATAAGCCGCATATACCATATAGCCTGCTGTGGTATGTACCATGCCCTTAGGCATCCCAGTAGATCCTGAAGTATATAAAATAAACAACGGATCTTCAGCATCCATAACCTCAGGTACACATACCGTAGCAGCGGCATCCAATAAAGGCTGTAACCATTCATCTCTGCCAGATTTCATATCTACGTTTGAATGTATACGCTGTGCGACCAATACCGTGCTTACACAAGGACATTCCTCTAAAGCATCGTCAACAATGCCTTTTAAATCTATAGTTTTAGCGCCACGGTACGAACCGTCGCTGGTAATTACCATTTTACAATCACTATCATTAATACGAGTGGCTAATGCCGTAGCAGAAAACCCTGCAAAAACCACAGAATGTATAGCGCCAATACGTGCACAAGCTAAAGTAGCAATGGCCAATTCGGGAATCATAGGCAAATAAATACAAACACGATCGCCTTTGGTAATGCCTTTGGCTTTTAAAACATTTGCAAATTGACATACACGATCATGTAATTGCTGATACGTGATATGCTGCGCAGCCTCATCTGGTGCGTTAGGCTCAAATAAAATGGCTGTTTTAGAAGCATTCGTCGTTAAATGACGATCGATACAATTTACAGTAATATTTAATTTAGCCCCTTCAAACCATCTTACCTCTGGCGTTGTAAAATCCCAGTCTAAAACCTTGTCCCATTTCTTGTACCATAAAAAATGTTCCTCTGCAATTTCTTCCCAAAATTGCTCTGGAGCGTTCACCGATTTTCTATAAACTTGGTAATATTCTTCTAGGTGTTTGATATGGTAGTTACTCATGTAATCTGTGCTTTATTCTCATTTAGTGCCCTAAAATAATAAATTAAAATATAGCGCAGTCCTCTAAACCCTAAAAATGAAATCCATTTCTGTAGGTATAGTATCGAGTATTATTAGTAGTTTTATCAAAAAAAAATGACTTACAAAGCTGTTATTTTCGATTTAGACGGCACTCTTGTCGATTCTATAAAAGACATTGCAGATGCCATGAATGTGGTTCTTGAAAAACGTAATTACCCAACTTACGATTACGATACGTATAAAACTTTTGTTGGGAGTGGCGTAAGAAGTTTAGTGGTTAGAGCTTTGCCTCACGATACTCCTAGTACCGAAGAGGTAGAAGCCTGTTTGGAAGACATGATGCAAGTTTACAGTGAATTATGCGTCAATAAAACAAGTCCTTATGCTGGTGTTTTGGAGCTTTTAGAACAGTTAAAATCTAAAAACTTAAAGCTTAGTATTCTTTCTAATAAAGAAAACACGCTCACTAAAAAGGTGTCTGCAGCTTTATTACCAGATTACTTAAGTCCTGTTTTAGGCTTAAAAGTAGAAGCGCATAAAAAGCCCAATCCTAAGGTAGTTTTAGAGATATGTGAAGACATTAACGTAAAACCCGAAGAAACGATATACGTAGGCGATACCGATGTCGATATTCTCGTTGCTAAAAATGCGAATATGCTCCCCGTTGGTGTGTCTTGGGGCTTTAGAGCCAAAGAAGAACTCCTAAAAGTTGGTGCTGCACACATATTAGAACATCCTTTAGATTTGATGAAAATTTTATAAGGGTTCTAAGCTGTTAGCTTTTACCGTCTTTTTATTACAATTAATGATATGATACAAAAAGCACTACTTTACGTCTCAATAGCCTTAATAAGCATCAATTTTAATGCGCAACAAAAGGATACTATTTTCTACAATGCCGATTGGAAAAAGACCTTAAAAGCAGAGGCCTCGTATTATAGACCACTACCCTTAGAACAAACCGATAGTTTGTACCTTATAAAAGACTATTACAGCAATGGACAGCTGCAAATGGAAGGTTTTTCTAAAGATGCTACTAAGGCGGTTTTTTCTGGTGAAGTAAAATGGTACTATCCTAATGGGAAACTGCAACTTGTAAGGCATTATAAAAATGAAAAACAGAATGGTAGTGTAAAACGGTATTTTGAAGATGGCACCTTAAAAACCGAAGGCAACGTTGTAAATGGTGCTTATAAAAATGGAACATTCGTATTTAAAGCCCAACACCCAACACATGTCGTGAACTATAAGGATGGTGCAGTTGTAGAACGCTTATCCTTTTATGAGGCCACCAAAACGGTTGCCGAACGGCAATTTATAGCACAGCACGATCAGGTGCAAAAATCTACTTTTTATAATAAAAGCGGTAAAGTTATCGCAAGCATGACTTATAAAACTAAAAGTGGTAATTATAGAGCGCCTATAGCAGGGACTTCCGTGCACTTTAGCTATTCTAAAACCTATCTAGCCAAGGCTATCATTGCAACAACTGTGGTGAGGCCAAAAGGTGAGGCCTTACAAGAAATCACGTCGACACCAGATCACAAAATTATAGCGACAGGTATTCGAAAAGACGGCTATCCTTTTGAAGGCACATTTCTTAAAAATGGCATTTTAAGCAGCTACGTAAACGGTAAGAAGGAAGGGGAAGAACGCTGCTGTCTAGACCGCAAAGACATTCAAACTAAAGGGTATTATAAGGCCAACTCTAAATACGAGGGCCGTTTTTTTTCTATAACTAGTAGAACCAAATCTTCGTATACCGCTGGGTTGAAACATGGAGAACAAATTACTTATGATACACATTTTAACATCAGTCATTTAAAAACCTTCACTAATGGTGTTTTGAATGGTAAATATATCGGTTCCAATCCTTATAATAGTTCTAAAACCTATACAGGCTATTATAAAAACGGCACTCCAGATCAAGGTAGTTTTTTTGAATTTGATGCTCTTAAAACGTATAAAGATGCTAAAATTATAAAAGAAACACGTTACGATTACAACACGCATCTCCCTAAAAAAACAGTAGTTTATGATACTTTAGGCCACATAGTTTCTGAAATTTTTTATAAAGACGGCAATACCTATACACTTAAGTATAAGGATGGTGCTGCGTATGAGGGGGTCAAAATAGAGGACTACAGTCTAACAACTTATAAAAATGGTGCCTATAATGGTCCATTTATTATCTATGACAAGCACCAAACCATAAAAGGAAATTACAAGAGTTTCTACTATGATGGCGAACTACACTTCATTCAAAAACATACTAAAGACACCTTAAAATGTACCTTTAAAGCAGGGAAACCCATCGATGGCATAAACGGCTTTAATGGAAAAGTAGGTTATAAAGATGGAAAAAAACATGGTTTCTCCGCCAGGCGTGTAAATAATAGACGCTACACTTTCGATTCGATAACCGCGCATTATAAGCATGGTCTAAAAGTAGACACTGTAAAATACTTTAAAAATAAAACCCTTATCTCTTATGGTGTCTTTAAGGCGGGACAACCTTTTCACGGTACTTTCCACGATACGTCTAAACTTGAAAATTTCAGCATTTATAAAAACGGGAGACTCATACAAAAAGAAGCCCGCAACTATTATGATAGGTATAGACATCAGTTTTTGTATAACGAAGGAACACTTCAAGAAGAAAAGGTATTTTATTGGTATGCCCCTATAGATTCTTTAAGCTACGTGCTCACTTATAAAGATAAACACCCCTACTCTGGTGTAAAATTCACTAAAGACAGCCTTGCAAATCGTTTCATTACAACATCTTATCGTTCTGGAAAAAAACAAGGTTTAGAAACACACTATAAAAAACCCTTTAAAGATGTGGTGAAGCAATTTAGCTACAATAAAGACCTTTTAGAAGGCGAAGCAAGCTACCAATACACGTACAATAAGGACAGCCTTACAACAGGCCTATTTAAAAAAGGACAACCTTATCAAGGCGAATTTGTAAACACTTACAAGAACCATCTAGAAGTTGCTCGTTATAGGAAGGGGAAGCTAGAGCAAAAAACATTTTATACCTACAGTAAATATGCTAGCCCTCAAGATTTCATAGACAAGGTGATCTATAAAAAAGGGAAAGCATATCACGGCCTTGAGCTTAGGGTTAAAGCTGAAACGTTATCCGCAAAAGCCTATAAAGATGGACAGCTGTCTAAAACTTATATCCGACCTTCTTTACGGCCGCTAAGAAGTTACAAAACCATTTTACATACGCCTTTAAAAGATTCTCTTGCGGGCGACTCTAAGGAGACGTTCGCCATACATTATAAAACTCCAAAAAAGGCATCGGGTCGCATCACCTATTACTTAAAGGGCAAAGCCTATGGTACAATATCGTTTCAAAATAGAACCCTTACCGCTGCAACGCTAACATCGAATCCGCTTCTAAAAAAGAATGGTACTTTTAAACTCTATTTTAACGCCAAGGGAGTTTTGATAAACAGTATAGAAGTTAATGCTTTTAAAGCGGTACGAGAGGTGCCTACAAAAATTATAGGCGCACCCTACGAAGCGTTGGGTAATTTAATGCGTCTACAAGAAAATCATCCTAATCTTATATACACTTTGTATTTGGACGGTAAAGCAGTATCGCAAGTAGAATTGCGCGACGGCAAACCTTATCAAGGTGTTGTTTTTGAATCTGATACGCTTAAAAAAACGTATAAGTATCGTAAATTTGAGGCAGGTAAAAGAACCGAAAACTCTAGTGGGCTTACAAAAAAAGCGCTATTGCAAAAATTGAAGCTATAGCACTTTTTCTAATATATTTGTACCACCTAAAAAGAGGCTCATGTTTTTTTAAGCCTCTAAATAGGCTAAAACATTAGTTTCGATACGTTCTTGAATGTTAGCTACGTTAGCTTTTTCGAAGGGTTCTCCTGTAATGTTTTCGTAAAGTTCGATGTAACGTTCGCTTACCGATGTTATGTAGGCATCCGTCATTTCTGGTACGGTTTGGCCTTCTAACCCCTGAAAACCATTTGATATCAACCATTGACGCACAAATTCTTTAGACAATTGCTTTTGAGCCTCTCCGTTATCTTGACGTTCTTGATACCCTTCGGCATAGAAATAACGTGACGAATCTGGTGTATGAATTTCATCTATAAGTACAATCGTTCCGTCTTTTGTTTTCCCAAATTCGTATTTGGTATCAACTAGAATGAGTCCTCTAGATGCTGCAATTTCAGATCCTCGTTGAAACAATTTACGGGTATAGTCTTCTAAGATAAGGTAATCGGCTTCTGAGACTATGCCTTTTTTCAAGATGTCTTCTCTAGAAATATCTTCATCATGATCGCCCATTTCGGCTTTAGTTGCTGGTGTAATAATAGGCTCTGGAAAGGCATCATTCTCTTTCATTCCCTCTGGCATTGGTACACCACAAAGCATGCGCTTACCGGCTTTATATTCTCTAGCAGCATGACCAGACATATACCCGCGAATCACCATCTCTACCTTAAAAGGGGTGCATAAATGGCCTACGGCTACATTTGGATCTGGGGTTGCTGTTAACCAATTAGGTACAATATCTTCTGTCGCAGCCATCATTTTAGTGGCAATTTGATTTAAGATTTGCCCTTTAAAAGGGATCCCTTTAGGCATTACGACATCGAAAGCAGAGAGTCTATCGGTAGCAATCATCACTAACTGTTCGTCGTTAATATTATATACTTCTCGTACTTTACCTTTGTAAAGTGAGGTTTGTTTTGGAAACTTAAAATTAGTATCTATTATGGTATTACTCATGTAGTGTGCTTTATGTGTTATGAGTTGTATTAGTTATGCTCTATATCTGTATTACGGCAAATACTCTAGCCCCGATTGAGGCATTTGTTGGAGCTTCTCGCAGAGAGCGACTGCCGAAAGCGGGATGAAGCTCCTTGTATTAATCGCGATTTTCTATGCTCTTATAAGCTTCTATAACCGATTTTACCAATTTATGACGAATAACATCTTTATCATCTAAAAAGACAATACCTACGCCTTTTACATTCTTTAGTATTAGTAAAGCTTCCTTTAAACCAGAAATGGTACGTCTTGGCAAATCAATTTGTCCTGGGTCTCCTGTTAATAAAAACTTAGCGTTTTTCCCCATACGGGTTAAAAACATCTTCATTTGTGCATGGGTCGTGTTCTGCGCTTCATCGAGAATCACAAAAGCATTGTCTAAAGTTCTACCACGCATAAAGGCTAAAGGTGCTATTTGTATGGTGCCCTTTTCGATATAACTGGCCAATTTCTCTGGCGCAATCATATCTCGTAAGCCATCGTATAAGGGCTGCATGTAAGGATCTAACTTTTCTTGTAAATCTCCTGGTAAAAACCCTAAATTCTCTCCAGCCTCTACTGCTGGGCGGGTTAAAATGATACGCTTTACTTCTTTATTCTTTAGAGCTTGCACTGCTAAGGCAACCCCTGTATAGGTTTTTCCTGTTCCTGCTGGTCCTATAGCAAATACCATATCGTTGGTATGCATGCTGTCTACCAACTTACGCTGGTTGGCTGTTTGTGCTTTAATTAACTTCCCGCCTAAACCATGAACAATCACTTCTCCACTGGCTTTAGAGGTGGTATAATCATCACTACTTTGGCTGGTAAGTACACGTTCTATAACGTTTTCATCTATTTTATTATACTTGCCAAAGTGTTTGAGAAGCATTGTAATGCGCCTGTCGAATTCCTCTAAGAGCTCTTCATCTCCAAAGGCCTTAATTTTATTACCTCGGGCTACAATTTTTAATTTGGGGAAGTACTTTTTTAGTAGTTCTATGTTGGTATTCTGTGCTCCAAAAAATTCTTTAGGAGTTATTTCTTCTAATTCTATAATAATTTCGTTCAAAAGCGCTTATTTATTTTTAGTGTATACAATCGTTATACCAAGTGCTGCCTACACCCGTTCTTTTTCAATTGTTTCTATGTTAATAAATCAAACTGTTTTCCGTTACTTTTTCGTTTTACGAACCGTGTTAAAAACGAAATTTTACGTAGGTTTGTGTAGCAATTGCTATAAATCCAAAAATACATAATTTTGGATGAGTTAACATTAAAAAATATCAACAATTTGCCAATGGCAATTATTACATTAACAACCGATTTTGGTGAAAAAGATCACTTTACTGGCGCTACTAAAGGTGGTATTTACAGTGAGCTGCCCGATGTAAACATTGTTGATATCTCGCATAATGTCTCGCCATTTAATGTGCCCGAAGCTGCTTATATCATACAGAATGCCTATAGCAGTTTCCCTAAGGGTACGATACATATTATTGGAATTGATTCTGAACTTAATGTAGAGAATAAGCATATTGCTATGCTGCTGGACGACCACTACTTTATTTGTGCTAATAATGGTATTATGAGTATGATTTGTTCTGAAATTGCGCCTGAAAAAATCGTAGAAATTAACATTCATGATACCATACAGACTAGTTTTACCGTTCTAGATGTGTTTGTAAAGGTGGCTTGCCACCTTGCCAGAGGTGGTACATTAGAAGTTATTGGGAAACCTATTAATGCCATTAAGCCTATTAATAACCTTAAACCTTATGTAAATGAGGAACAAACTAAAATTATAGGCCGTATCATTTACATAGATAATTATGGTAATGTGATTACCAATATTAGGAAGCCGTTTTTTGAAAGCATACAAAAAGGCCGCAAATTTGAAATTACAGCACGACAGTATAAATTTAAAACCATTTACAATAAGTATTCTGATTTTATAAATTTCGATATTCCCAAGGAAGACCGCCAAGACGAGGGTAAAGGCATGGTGGTATTTAACTCGGGAGGTTTTCTAGAAGTTGCTATGTATAAAAGCGATTCTAAAACGCATGGTAGTGCTGCCACCTTAATGGGGCTTCAAGTTAGAGATACCATAGGCATCGATTTTATAGCAAAGCCTAGCATTCCCTTAAACGAATCGTCATACTTTAACTCATAAACACATACGCTTTAAATATGTTTGCAATCCTTAGAAAAGAAATCAACTCATTTTTTGCATCCCCTATAGGGTATTTGGTTATTGGTTTATTTTTAATCGTAAACGGTTTGTTTTTATGGGTCTTTAAAGGTGATTTTAATATTTTAGATTATGGCTTTGCAGAGCTCTCTGGGTTCTTTTTATTGGCGCCTTGGATTTTATTATTCTTAATTCCTGCGGTAACGATGCGCAGTTTTTCCGACGAGAAAAAACAAGGCACTTTAGAGCTGTTACTTACCAAACCAATTACAAAATTGCATATTGTATTGGGCAAGTATTTTGGCGCTTTTGCCCTTATAGGCATCGCTCTTGTCCCTACATTACTCTATATCTACTCCATTTACAAATTGGGGAGTCCCGTTGGCAATATAGACCTAGGAACTACTTTTGGGGGCTATTTAGGCCTTTTATGTTTGGCAGGTGCCTATACAGCTATCGGCGTGTTCTGTTCTGCATTATCCAGCAATCAAATTGTAGCCTTCATCTTTTCTGTATTTATTTGTTTGCTCTTTTATATTGGTTTTGAAGGCATCACTGCCCTAAGTGCCAATACATTTATAGAACAGTTTGGTATGAATTACCATTATAAAAGTATGAGTCGTGGGGTTATAGACACCCGAGATCTCCTTTACTTTATAAGTGTTAGTGTGCTGTTCATTCTATGTACTAAAACGGCCATCCATACAAGTAGAACAACGCGAAAAGGCTACTTTACTTTAGGGGCGCTTTTTTTAAGCCTTCTCGTTTTAAATGGTATTTCGAACACGGTTTACAAACGGTTCGACATGACTAAAGACCAACGGTATACGTTAAGTGAAGCAGCTAAAACCATTGCCGAAGACGTTACATCGCCTTTGGTCATCGATGTCTTTTTAAAAGGCGAAGCATTTCCTGCAGAAATTAGACGTCTGCAAAACGAAACACGCCAATTGCTGGAAGAATTCACAAATACAAACGGAAATATTGTCTTTAATTTTATAAACCCGTTAGAAAACGAAGCCTCTAAATCCCAAACAATAAAGGCATTAACCCAACGTGGCTTAAAACCAATGCAGCTTAATGTGCAAGACAATAGCAAGGCCACACAAGAAGTTATTTTTCCTTGGGCTTTGGCGAGTTATAACCAACGTACTGTAAAAATACCGCTTATAAAAACTAAAATAGGCGCATCTACAGAAGCCTTAGTTAGCAACTCGGTACAGCATTTGGAATACGCATTTGCAGATGGTTTTAAAAAATTAGTACATCCAAAAACTAAAAAAATTGCTGTTTTAAAAGGCAATAGAGAACTGGAAGACAAGTACATTGCAGATTTTATCACAAAACTACAGGCTTACTATTTTATTGCCCCTTTTCCTTTAGATAGCATTAACGATACTCCAGAACAGGTCACTAAGGCCTTACAGAACTTCGATCTTGTTATTGCTGCAAAACCCTTAACAGCTTTTAGCAGCTCTCAAAAATTTGCTTTAGACCAGTATACCATGCATGGCGGTAAAAGCCTTTGGCTTATTGATGCTGTGGCTATGGAAAAAGACAGTTTGTACAACGACAGTGGTAAAAATTATGCGGTGAGTAGAGACCTCAATCTTACCGATTTTTTCTTTAACTATGGTGTACGTATCAATCCTGTTATGGTAGCAACGCCCTACTCTGCCCCTATTACATTAGCATTAGGCGATGGGAGTAATTCCCAATTTCAGCATTTAAATTGGCCTTATTCTCCTTTAGCGGTATCTGAACAACAACACCCTATTACCAACAACCTTAATTTGGTGCGTTTTAATTTTGCTAACCCTATAGACACGCTTAAAAACAACATAAAAAAAACCATTCTTTTAGAAACGGCAGCCTTTTCAAGAGTGGAAGGTACACCTAGAGAAATTAACTTAGATGTTGTTACGAAGCCTGTAGACCCCAAGGCCTTTAAAAATGAAAAACAAACTCTTGCCGTACTGTTGGAAGGTGAATTTAAATCGGCTTTTGCCAACCGTATTACACCTTTTGCGTTTGCGGATAAAAAAGAAAAAAGTACTTCAACTAAAATGATTGTAATTGCCGATGGTGATCTCATTAAAAATGATGTGCTTAGAAATAAACCTCAAGAATTAGGATTCGACCGTTGGACAGGAAAACAATATGGCAACAAAGAATTTTTGCTGAACAGCGTAAATTATCTTTTAGATGACAGCGGACTTATAAACATTCGCTCTAAAGAAATAGCACTTGTCTTTTTAGATAAAGCCAAAATTTCTAAAGAGAAAACGCTTTGGCAACTACTAAACATTGGACTACCAATCGTTTTACTAGCCCTTTTTGGGATCGTATTTCATGCCATAAGGCGTAAAAAATATGCTTCATAACTGTTGATAAGTTTGTTTCATAAAAACTATGGTTTGAAATATATTTGTAAGTAGTTCATTATACAATAAAAACTTAGCTATTTACATGTTTTAAAGGGATTTGCTTTAGAAATTAAGACCCCTATCGCACGCCGCTTTATGCCATGCTAAATGTCAATCAATACAATTTTCACATGAAATTTATAGTATCCAGTACCTATCTATTAAAGCAATTACAAGTTTTGGGTGGTGTTATTAACAGCTCGAACACCCTACCGATTTTAGATAATTTTTTATTTGAACTCAATCATGATAAACTTACCGTTTCTGCGAGTGATTTAGAAACAACAATGGCGTCTACCTTAAATGTAGAAAGTGATAGTGAAGGAAGCGTTGCCATTCCTGCACGTTTATTATTAGATACTTTAAAAACCTTTCCAGAACAGCCCTTAACCTTTGTTATAGAGGATAACAATACGGTAGAGATAAGCTCTAACCACGGTAAATATGCACTGGCGTATGCGAGTGGCGAAGAGTTTCCTAAAGCAGTCGCTTTAGAAGACCCTAGTAAAACCGTTATTTTAGGAGATATTCTTGCTACAGCAATTAGCAAAACCATTTTTGCTGCTGGAAATGACGATTTACGCCCTGTAATGAGTGGTGTCTTTTTCCAATTTTCTACAGAAGGGTTAACCTTTGTCGCGACAGATGCCCATAAACTGGTAAAATATACCAGAGCAGATGTGAATGCCTCTCAGGTTGCCGAATTTATCATGCCTAAAAAACCTTTAAATTTATTAAAAGGTATTTTAGGAGGAAGTGAAGACGAAGTTAGTATTGAATACAATGACTCTAATGCTAAATTTACGTTCGACAATTCAGAATTGATCTGTCGTCTTATCGATGGCAAATATCCAAATTACGAAGCCGTAATTCCTAAAGAGAATCCTAACAAACTGTCTATAGACCGCAATCAGTTTTTAAACTCTGTTCGTCGTGTTAGTATTTTCTCTAACAAAACTACACACCAAATTAGACTAAAAATAGCTGGTGCCGAATTAAATATTTCTGCCGAAGATGTGGATTACAGCAACAAAGCTGAAGAGCGTTTAACTTGTGATTACCAAGGCGACGACATGCAAATAGGCTTCAACTCGCGTTTTTTAACAGAAATGTTAAACAACTTAGGTGCTACAGACGTAAGCCTAGAAATGAGTATGCCTAACCGCGCAGGGATTCTAACCCCTGTAGATGGCTTAGACGATGGCGAACACATTACCATGTTAGTAATGCCTGTTATGTTAAACAGTTAAATAAAACACACTTATACACTATATGAAAGCCGCCTTTTTTAAAGGTGGCTTTTTTTTGGCTTAACAAGACCAATATTAAAACACCTAAAAAATAAAGTTGCAAATCAAATGGACGGTATAATATTTATTACAACTACGAGATATGTTAATTTTGAATTCATAAATTAGCAAAAAAACTAACACATACATTTATTGGAGAATAAGCGTATGCCTATCAACGGTTTTCTAAGTTTCTTTATACATCTCATGATCTAAAGGAATTGATATCAAAGGAATTATTCTAAATATGTCTTATCGAATTAGCGCTCTAGAAGAAACACTAATACCGTTTATATACAATTACATTCTACTTTAAACCCTATGATAAAATACAAACCAATACAAAATAGTGCTAAAATAGTATTCGCATTATGCCTTGTGGTTTTAACGATTCATTATTGCACTAGCTTTAAATTTCGTTTTCATGATTACGCTTTTTCATTTTGGAGCATCTACCTGATAAGTTTTCTACTAACAGTCGTGGGCTCCAAAAAGAAAATTCTTTTAATAGCTATTGGTATTTTTCCTGTACTATTTTCAATATATTTATTGTTTAACAGAGACTACGAATTAAGTTTAAGAAAGAAGATTCCTAATAGCCCTTATAACATGGTAGTTTACCACGATAGGTATCACCTATTGGAACGCCATTACATTTTTGAAAAACGAGTTGCAGAAAAAACAACATCTATTTTTTACAACCCCTATTCTAAAATAGGAATGCTAAGTTTATTTAGCTTTAACCTAAAAATAGTAAGCACCTCAAAGACCGCAATTACCATTGAAATACAAACGCCTAAACATGAACAAACAATCCATACGCTAAAAAAGAATTAACAATATTCATCTTCATCAAAACAAAAAGTAAATGGCATTATATTATCAACACCTTAAAACCATCCTAAAAAAGCTATGTATTGTCGTTGCAATAGTTTGCATGTATACAAATGCAAACAGTCAATCAAAACTCTATTTTGATGACAGTTGGCACGAAACCACTAAAGAAAAAGCACACTACTACAGAATAGTTGTTAAAAAAAAGGATGGACTTTTTCATATAAAAGACTACTACATCAACAATGTATTACAAATGGACGGTCATTTTACGAATTTAGAAAAAGAAACCATGACGGGTTTGATGACCTTTTATGATAAAAAAGGTAACGTAGAAGCCACTAGAAATTATAATGCTAAAGGTGTTTTACATGGCTTATCTACGTTTTACTTAAAAAATGGCACCATAGCCTATACAACCGATTTTAGAGATGGTGATGTTTATGATGGCATCTACAAGACAGCAGGTGGTTATCGCGAATACCATCATAACAAGGGAAAAATGGTGATGATGAAAGAAAATGCTAAGTATGGTCCAAATGAGTTTACCCCTGAAGAAACCAGAATTTATGGCAAAACCGTCGATACCGTTTATTGGAGAAATTTTGAAGGTCAATTAATGGGTATAGGGACCTATAAGTCTAGAGAATACACCATTATAAATGGGGTTCATGCCCGTATGATTGGTCTTAGAATATTATACACAAACCATGTGAATGGCAAAAGAGAAGGTTTACAAAAGATGTTTTTTGAAAAGTTACTAGTTTCAGAAGATACTTTTACCAATGATAGCATCATTAAAAGCAAAAGTGTACACCCCATAACACATAAAAAATTTGATTGTGATTTTAAAAACGAGAAGCCCTATAATGGTACCGTTTTTATCTACGATTTTATAAATAACGTAGAAGACGAATGCATAGAATACCACTATAAAAATGGTGAAGAACGCAAACAAAATACGTACAGCGGAAAAAAAGGCATCTACACTCTTGTAAAACCTTAAATCCAGATTGATACCTTAAAAACATCGTCATAAGGGTTTTAAATGCCATAAACACTAGTACTGCACTATATGTGTAGCTGCTAAAAAGACGTTATAAGTTTTCTAATAAATTTGGGGTCAACTTTGTGTTTTAAAACGACAGGCCACCCATGCTATTTGTTCTAAAACCTACAGTCCATTTGTCATGACAACGGTAAACCTTTAAAAAAGCAATGCATTTAAAAAAATAGTACTAACTTTAAAGGTAAATTTAAACACCATTACCCTCATCATATGAAATTAAACGCATGTATACTCGCTTTGCTAAGCCTCATGGCAACATCTTGCAATCAAAAAAATTCAAAACAAGAACCACAAGTTCCTAAAACAGACCCTCAAGAAAAGACGACACCTTCGTTCCAAAATAAAGGCCAGGAATTGGTCTATAAAATGGTACAGAAAGTTGGAGATATACAAGCCCTACATAAAAAAAAGGATGTGACTTATACGTACACCTATCAAACTCCAGATGGCAAAAAAGATGTCTCTACAGAGAAGTATATTTTCGATGGAGAACTGTCTTACGGGCACTACCAAACCCATGAACGTACATTTCCTGATTTAGAAGGCTCTATCACACAAGGCTATAACGGTAAAACCTATTGGTTAACCCATAATGGCAAAGCGCTAAAAGACAGTACGCTTTTAAAACGTGTGGCCTTTAATAGACCTACCAATTATTATTGGTTTACCATGATGCCTAAGCTATTAGACCCAGGATTACACTACGCGTATCTGGGTGAAAAAACACTCAATAATACACTTTATGACATTGTTAAGGTCTCTTTTACATCTCAAAACAACAGTCCTACAGACATTTACCAAGTCTACATTAATAAAAACACCCAATTGGTAGATCAGTTCTTATTTACCGTTGTCGATTTTGGCGTGATGGACACCCCATTTCTAATGACCGTAACTTATGAAGAGGTTGATGGCATATGGATACCATCAAAACGCCGCTATAAAGCATCCACTTGGGATGCCACTGTAGACGATACCCCATGGACAGAAGTGACATGGTCGCAAATTAAATTCAATACAGGCCTCACACCACAAGAGTTTTCTATAGAATAACCAGCGCTTTTAGACGAAACCATAGCCTTAAAAACACGATTTAAGCACACTATGGTAGTTTACAATCGTATCCACCTACCGAAATACCAACATATGAAATTCAACAACAAAAAATTAGAGAAAACCTCTAAGCTCATTAATTACACCATAGCCATAGTGCTGTGTGGTTTTTTGATTTCGCTTTCAGGGAAATTACTAGATGATGTTGACGAGTGGAAGGAACGTCCAACGGTAGAAAGTTTTGAAGACGAAACACTATTAGCTGCCAGATATGCCGAAATTGCCGCAGTTAACACTAAAATAAATTTAAAAGTCGAAAAAAAGACGACCATTGAAAACACCATCAAGGTCGTAAACAACAACTACACCAATGCTAAAAAGTCCTTCGACAACTGGTTGGAAGCCCGAAAAACAGTGGGATCACCCAAAGAAGATAAAGCCGTATTATCTAGAGCCAATGCACTAGACGCCTTTTACAAAACACAGCAAGAATGGGAAAAGGAATTGGCAGAAATTGAGCATGAAATACAAGTACTAAACCAATCGAAATCAAAAATTAATGCCCTTATTTCTAAGGAAAAAGGCAGAGCTTACGATGCCTTAGACAGTGCGATAAGAGCCTACGACTTAAAGGTATTTTTAATCCGTTTAGTCTTTATTCTCCCCATTCTTATTCTAGGTATCTTTTTTATCATAAGATACCGAAAACATAAATATTGGCCTCTATTTTTAGGATTTGTACTCTTCTCATTTTACGCCTTCTTTTTAGGTTTAGTCCCCTATTTACCCAGTTATGGCGGTTATATAAAATACTCTGTTGGCATCCTATTATGCATTCTTTTAGGCGGCTATGCCATTAACAAAATTAGAGCATTTATAGAATATAAAAAGCAGGAATTACAAGTACCAACAACAGAACGTGCCAAAAAAGTACAACTAGAAACCGCCGAAAAAGCACTAGACAACCATATGTGTCCCTCCTGTGGAAAAGATTTCATCGTTAAAACATGGGATAAAACAGTTTCTAAATCATCCAAGACAGCCCCCACTGGAACAGTTACTAATTTTTGCCGTTTCTGTGGCTTAGAGTTATTTAAAAGCTGTAACAGCTGTGGTTCTAAAAACTTTGCTCACCTGCCTTTTTGTTCGCATTGTGGTGATAAACTGAATGAGGACAACACCTAAAAGCGATGTCTTACGATACATGTAATAGTACCCTTTACCCTTAAAAGAAATAACGGTGCTTATAATTACCCCCCTAAGCCCCGATAGGACTTAAAATGCAATTTTACTTTAAATACATCTCTTAATGGATACCATACACCGCATGCTGACGAACATATGTTCAGACGATTTACAGAAATCACGTTACTTTTACACCACGCTTTTAAATCTTAAGGTCACTTACAATAGTGATTGGTTTGTACACCTAAGCGCTAAAGACCAAACATTAGAATTGGGACTCATAGATCGTACCAACCCCATAGTCCCTAACAGTTTTCAAAACCACCCCAAAGGCTTTTACATCACCTTTGTTGTTACCGATGCCGATGCGGTCTATAAAATAGCGGTCTCAGAAAAATTCTATATTGTGAATGCGCCAGAAGACACCCCCTATGGGCAAAGACGTCTGTTATTAAAAGATCCTGATGGTAGTTTAATAGACATATCTTCTCCTATAAAAGATTTTAAATTTTAAGTCTGTTAGAGATTATCATAATCTTTTATTAAAATACTCCCCCATTAGTAATCCTTAGTCTTATGTTGCGACCACCTAAAGAAACGTATGCAAAGACTTCAACAAACGCTACATATAGTTTGCTTCTTATGCCTAAGCATAGGAAGCGCCACAGCACAAGCTCCTTCTGCCCTTTCCAATTCTAAAACGCACTACAGCTATTTTGTCGATTTTATTGCCTCTAGAAATCCTATAGTTCATCAAAATGCTTTAAAACACATTAAAAGCAATTGGACAGAAAGCGATGAAATTTTACTATTGGAAACCATTTACAATTTAAGATCTTACAGGAATAGCGATACGCTTTTAAAATTACTTCAAGAGCAAACAGGACGTCATTTCGATTATGATTTTAATGCTTGGTATGCCTATATTTGGAGCAAACCCCAGGCTTACAATGCTGCGTATTTTGACTTTAAAGCCGAGCTGCACAAACATAGAGACCCCAAGTTTTACAACTACTTTAAAGACAGATCTAAGTCCAGTTTAATTCGATTGGATGAAGTACGTTGGGGCGGTGTATTACAAGACGGTATTCCCCCTTTAAGAAATCCTAAAATGATTGCTGCTAAGGCTGCCAATTATTTAGAAGACGACCACGTTGTTTTTGGCATTGAAGTAAATGGCGATTTTAGAGCTTACCCAAAACGCATATTAGCTTGGCATGAACTCTTTACAGATACGGTTGGTAATACACCTGTAGCTGGTGTTTATTGCACCCTTTGTGGCACAGTGATTCTCTATAAAACAACACATAAAGGCATACAATACAACTTGGGTACAAGTGGTTTTTTATACCGTTCTAACAAATTAATGTACGATGCTGCCACACAGAGTTTATGGAGTACCTCTTTAGGAAAACCCGTTATAGGGCCTCTAGTCTCTAAAAATATTCAATTGGACTATCTAAGTGTCGTAACAACCACTTGGGGCGCTTGGAAACGTTTGCACCCAAATACTAAAGTGCTTTCCCTAAAAACAGGATACGATCGTAATTACGACGAGGGCGTGGCTTACAAAGCCTACTTTTCTACAGATGATTTAATGTTCAACACCTCTAAGACCAACACTGCTTTAAAAAACAAAGACGAGGTGTTAGTGATTAAACGTCCTAAAGCAACACAAGACGTTGTAGCGATAGCATCTAAATTTCTAAAAAACAAACCTTTGTACTACAATACAATAAACAACACCAATTTTGTTGTTCTTACCGATACTTCTGGAGCGCATAGAACCTATCTTAATAAAAATACCGTATTTAAAAGTTATGACAGTGCTTCCAAAACACTAATTGCTAAAGATGGAAGTTCGTGGAAGGTTAACGAAAACAGCTTGGTACAACAAGATTCTGGAAAGGTTTTAGAACGTTTACACAGTTATAATGCCTTTTGGTTTGGTTTCTTTGCGGCACATCCAAACGTACGCCTTATAAAGTAAAAAGTAGCAAAATTAAAATAACGCTATAGTGTGTAGACCATTAAGAGACCGTATAAGGTGTTAATAACGTTACAAGAGCGTCAAAACCTTTGGCTTTGGCATGATCTAGTGCTGTTAGCCCTTCGTTATCTTTAACTGCTGTATTGGCATTGTGCTTTAAAAGCAAGGTCACCATAGCCTCTTGCCCGTATAACGCTGCGAAAATTAAAGCAGTATACCCCTGGGTATTAGTTGCATCCACGGTTGCGTTAGCCACTAATAATAACTTTGCTATAGCAGTATTTCCCTTAAATGCCACGCCTAATAATGCAGTATTTCCGCCAGCATCGGTCGCATCTATAGCTGCGTTATGGCTTAAAAGCAAACTAACAATAGGTTGTTTGTCAAAATAGGCTGCAAAAATTAAAGGGGTAAACCCTCTAGCATCTTTAGCATTTACTAAAGCGGGGGCGTTTACTATTAATGTTTTTACACTGGCCTCGTCTCCAGATTGGATGGCTCCAAATAATGCTGCAGTAGTACTCATAAATATTGTAGTCGTTTAAAAAAAGGGCAAGCTTGGTATTGCTTGCCCTTTTTATAGTTTATTCTATTTTCTATTTTAAATCAAAACGGTCTGCATCCATAACCTTAGCCCAAGCTGCTACAAAGTCATGTACAAATTTTTCTTGACCATCGTCTGCACCGTATACTTCTGCTACAGCTCTTAATTCTGTATTCGATCCAAAAATTAAATCGGCGCGTGTTCCCGTAAATTTAACAATACCCGTTCTTCGGTCTTTACCTTCAAAAACAGTAGCATCGCTAGATGTTGCAGCCCAAGTGTAAGTAAAATCTAAAACCGTACTAAAAAAGTCGTTGGTTAAATGGCCTACATGGTCTGTAAACACACCGTGTTGTGATCCGTCGTAATTTGCACCAAGTACACGTAACCCCCCAACTAATACTGTCGTTTCCGGAATAGATAATCCCATTAAATTGGCTTTATCAATCAATAGATCTTCAGCAGCTACATTTAAACCTGGCTTGATGTAATTTCTAAAACCATCAGCCAAAGGCTCTAGGTATCCAAACGATTCTACATCGGTTTGTTCTTGAGACGCATCGCCTCTTCCTTGAGAAAACGGAACTTCAACCGTATGTCCAGCCTGTTTCGCTGCCTCTTCAACAGCGGCATTTCCTGCTAAAACGATAAGGTCTGCTAAAGAAATAGTGCCTTTAAATTCATTTTGTATGCTTTCTAAAACCGTTAGCACCTTTTTAAGTTCAGTCGGGTTATTTGCTTCCCAGTCTATTTGAGGCGCTAATCGCAGTCGTGCACCATTAGCTCCACCACGCTTGTCTGAATCTCTATATGTAGAAGCAGACGCCCATGCTGTAGTCACCAATTGAGATCCTGTTAAACCAGAAGCCAGCACCATTTTTTTCAATAGTGTAATATCTGCTGCACTTAAGGTGTAGGATACTTTAGGAATAGGATCTTGCCATATCAACTCTTCTTGTGGCACTTCTGGCCCTAGGTAACGGTCTACCGGCCCCATATCGCGGTGTGTTAGCTTGTACCAAGCTCTAGCAAATGCAGCTTCAAAAGCTTTATGATCTTTATGGAAACGCTTAGAAATCTCTAAATATTTAGGATCTACTTTTAATGCGATATCAGCAGTAGACATCATTAAAGCTTGAGGTGTATTAGCATCTCCTGCCATAGGTGCTTGTTTTGCATCGGCATTTTTAGGTGTCCACTGGTGCGCACCTGCTGGACTTTTAGTTAATTCCCAATCATAATTTAATAGAACATCAAAATAATCATGATCCCATTGTGTTGGGTTTGGTGTCCAAGCCCCTTCTAAACCACTCGTAATTGTATCGTCTAAAACACCAGATTTATAAGTGTTTTTCCACCCTGTACTCATTTCTTCTATAGAAGCGCCATGCGGTTCTGGCCCTACATAAGTATCTGGATTGGCAGCACCGTGTGCTTTACCAAAAGTATGCCCTCCTGCAACAAGCGCTACAGTCTCTTCATCATTCATGGCCATACGCCCAAATGTAATTCTAATATCATGTGCCGATTTCATAGGCTCTGGGTTTCCATTAGGGCCTTCAGGATTCACATAAATTAATCCCATATGTACAGCACCCAAGTGGCCTTCTAAATCACCATCACTTGTGTCGTAACGGTTATCATTATCTAACCAACCGGTTTCAGACCCCCAATACACATCTTCTTCTGGTTGCCAAACATCTTCACGTCCACCCGCAAATCCAAAAGTTTCGAATCCCATAGATTCTAAAGCACAATTTCCAGCTAAAATCATTAAATCTGCCCAAGACAATTTTTTACCATACTTCTTTTTTATAGGCCACAATAACAAACGTGCCTTATCTAAATTACCGTTATCTGGCCAACTGTTTAAAGGCGCAAAACGCTGTGATCCAGAAGCAGCTCCACCCCTACCATCACCAACACGATACGTCCCTGCACTATGCCATGCCATACGAATCATAAATGGACCGTAATGGCCATAATCTGCAGGCCACCAGTCTTGAGAATCTGTCATCAAATCAATGACCTCTTGTTTTAATGTCGCATAGTCAATACTATTAAAGGCTTCTGCGTAATTAAAATCGGCATTAAAAGGATTTGAATTTTTACCATGTTGACGTAAAATATTTAATTTCAACTCATTAGGCCACCAATCTCTATTCTTGGTACCTCCTCCAGCGGTTTCTTTTTGAGCGCCACTAAAAAAAGGGCATTTACTGATATCAGCATCACTATTATGATTTTTAGAATCCATATATGTTCGTTTTTTAAAGTATGTTTATTGTTTTTTTGTTTTTTTTCAACAAGTTAAAATTATTAATTTAAAGTCATAAAAAATTGATATTATATTTTTTAAAATTATCTAATCATCATTAAAATTTATCAAAATTTAAAAACGATAGATTTTAACAATACATAAAGAATTACTATTAGGTCGTGATAACAAAATAAACATATCACAATTATTTCATAAAGATTAGAGATAAGCCTATTTTAACATCTAGAATATGCTTAATTTAGAGCCCTTAATACATAAAAAACAAATAACATGGCGAACATAACTTTGGGTGGTGCACCCGTACAAACCCTTGGCGAACTTCCTGCTGTAGGGACACAACTTTTAGATTTTGAATTGGTAGCAATAGATTTATCAACAAAGACACTAGCGGACTTTGCTGGCAAAAAATTGGTTTTAAATATTTTCCCTAGTGTGAATACAGGTGTTTGCGCTACTTCTGTACGCCAATTTAATACAGAGGCTAGCGAACTGGAAAACACAACAGTGTTGTGTATTTCAAGAGATTTACCATTTGCACAAGATCAATTCTGTGCTGCAGAAGGTCTAGATAATGTGGTAATGCTTTCTGATTTTAAAGCTGGAGCTTTTGGAACAGCAAATGGTCTTATTATGACGACTGGTGGTTTTGAAGGGTTATTATCACGGTCTATCATTGTTGTAGATGCTACAGGAAAAGTGCTTTACAATGAGCAAGTAACAGAAACAGCAGACGAGCCTAATTATAAAGCTGCATTAGAGGCCTTACAAGATGCCTAAAAAAGAGTCTTTTCTAGTGAACCGTATAAAGAGTGTTGGCTATGCATTTAAAGGCGCGCTATTACTCATTACTAAGGAAGCTAGTATAAAAATCCAGTTGGTCATTGCTATTGTGATGACCATTGCTGGATTTTATTACCACATTTCTCCAACAGAATGGATGTTTCAACTCTTAGCAATTGCGCTTGTAATGGGGCTAGAAGGTCTTAATACCGCTGTAGAAGAAATTGCGAACTTTGTACATCCAGAATACCATCAAAAAATAGGTTATATCAAAGATGTGGCCGCAGGTGCCGTATTTATAGCTGCCATCTTAGCCGCTATCATAGGTGGTATTATTTACGTGCCTAAAGTTTTTTAAAAATACCATTCAACGTAGGATAAACGTTAGTAATTTGTATTTTTGCTGAAACGAAACGCTCAGAATGGCGAGAAAAACCAAAACTAAAACCAAAAAGCCTACACCATCAAAATTTAAAAAACCTGACTTCACGTTGTCCAGTCAACAAAAGTTAGTGTTTGGTAGTTTTTTGGTGATGTTTGGGATCATCCTCTGCATTGCATTCATTTCGTTTTTCTTTACGGGCAAAGCCGATCAAAGTACCCTTTCTGAATTTACAAGCCGATCTGTTGTTACAGAAAACTGGTTGAGCAAAGTTGGCGCATGGCTAAGCGATGTGTGTATTCAACGTGGTTTTGGAGTGGCCGCTTTTATCCTCTCTGGACTCGTATTTTTATCTGGTGTTTATGTCTTAATGAATATCAATAAGACTAAATTGAGAACACATTGGTTTTGGGGCCTTTTGATCATGATATGGGTTGCTGTTTTTTTTGGTTTTTTTACTTCAAAAAACACTGTTTTAGCTGGTGTTGTAGGTTTTGAAATCAATAGCTTTTTACAAGATTATATTGGAAAAATAGGCACTGCCTTGCTACTTCTATTTGGCTTGATTACCTATCTTGCTATTCGGTTTAGAATCACTTTTGAAACCATTACTGCTGTTTTTAAATCGGCTAAAAAAGACATTAAAGACGAACTTTCAGACTTGAAAGACGCCACTATAGTGCCTGTTGACAACAACTTATCGGATGAAGCTGAAACCTTTAAAGCAGGATTCGATATACCTGCAGAAACACCTGTAACTCCCCCTCCAGCTCCACCAGTAGTAGAGAATGTGCCTGACAAAACACCACCTGTTGCTGCACCTATGGAAGTAAATGTTGCAGAACCTGAAGAAGCTATAGACGATCCAGAGCTTGAAATTAAAGTAGAAGCCATTACCGAAGAAACCTCGGTAACTGATAATCTCGCCAATAAACTTGTGGAAGATTTTGGTTTATTTGATCCTACTTTAGAATTGGGCAATTACCAATTTCCGCAATTGGACTTGCTTAAAAAATACGACACCGAAGGCATTACCATAAACCAAGAGGAGTTAGAAGAAAATAAAAATCGTATTGTAGAGACCTTAAATAATTACAAAATTGGTATTGCCAGTATTAAGGCAACTATAGGGCCTACGGTAACCTTATACGAAATTGTTCCAGAAGCTGGTGTTCGTATTTCTAAAATTAAAAATTTAGAAGATGATATTGCGTTGTCTCTAGCTGCCTTAGGAATTCGAATTATTGCACCTATTCCTGGTAAAGGCACCATTGGTATAGAAGTGCCTAATAAAAGTGCAACTATCGTATCTATGCGTTCTGTGATCGCTTCGAAAAAATTTCAGAGTTCAGAAATGCAACTACCTATCGCTTTAGGGAAAACCATTAGCAATGAAACACTAGTCGTCGATTTGGCTAAAATGCCACACCTTCTTATGGCTGGTGCAACTGGACAAGGAAAATCGGTAGGTTTAAATGCCGTTTTAACGTCGTTACTCTATAAAAAACACCCTGCTGAAGTTAAATTCATACTGGTAGATCCTAAAAAGGTTGAGCTTACGCTTTTTAATAAGATAGAACGCCATTATTTAGCAAAATTACCCGATAGTGAAGAGGCCATCATTACAGATAATACGAAGGTGATTAATACGCTTAATTCGCTGTGTATTGAAATGGATAACCGCTATGAACTGCTTAAAAATGCATTGTGTAGAAATATTGCGGAATACAATACAAAATTTAAGGCCAGAAAATTAAATCCCAACGATGGGCACCAATTTTTACCTTATATCGTACTTGTAGTTGATGAGTTTGCAGATTTAATTATGACAGCGGGTAAAGAAGTAGAAACACCTATTGCCCGTTTAGCGCAATTGGCACGTGCTATTGGGATTCATTTAATTATAGCCACACAACGTCCTTCGGTGAACGTTATTACTGGTATTATAAAAGCAAACTTCCCTGCGCGTATTGCATTTCGCGTTACCTCCAAAATTGACTCTAGAACCATTTTAGATGGCTCTGGCGCCGACCAACTTATTGGTCGTGGTGACATGCTTTACACACAAGGAAATGACATTACTCGTGTACAATGTGCATTTGTAGATACGCCTGAAGTTGAAAAGATCACAGAATATATTGGATCGCAAAAGGCTTATCCTGATGCTTATATGCTCCCAGAGTATGTTGGAGAAGAAAGTGGCACAAGTCTTGATGTAGATATATCAGATCGAGACAAACTCTTTAAAGATGCGGCCATTGTAATTGTTACTGCGCAACAAGGTTCTGCTTCTTTATTGCAACGCAAACTCAAATTAGGCTATAATAGAGCCGGCAGATTGATTGATCAATTAGAAGCTGCTGGAATTGTTGGGCCTTTCGAAGGCAGCAAAGCAAGACAAGTTCTCGTGCCCGATTTGATAAGTCTAGATGAACTATTAGAAAATGAAACTATTTAATTTTAAACAGAACATGAGTTATACAAGTACAGCCCAAAATACCACTGTAACACAATGCCGTACGCCATTTATAAATAGCTCTAAGAAGTCCAATACACCTACACCTATGAAACACATAATTACTATTTTATTTTTAGCCTTAACATTGTTTTCTGGTACTGCTCAAAACAAAGGAAAAGCGCTACTTACAGAAGTTTCTCAAAAAGTAAAAAGTTATACTAATATTGCTATTGATTTTAAATATGTTTTGGAAAATGTAGCCGAAAACATCAAGCAAGAAACACGTGGTGACGTGATCTTAGAAGGTGAAAAGTATAAATTAAATATCCTTGGCTTAACACGCCTTTATGATGGTAAGACGCTGTACACTATTAGTCCAGAAGACGAAGAAGTTACAGTATCATCGCAAACAGAAGCAGAGGCTAATGCTATAACTCCTAGTAAAATGCTATCCTTTTATGAAGATGGTTATTTATATGCATTAGATATTGTTCAAAATATAAAAGGACGAAAAATCCAATACGTAAAATTAACACCAATTGATTCTAATTCTGAGATTGGCACTGTTTTACTAGGAATAGATGCCTCTACAAAGCATATCTACAATTTAATTCAAATGGGAAAAAACGGTACAAAAACAACATTAACCGTTAATTCTTTTAAAACAAATGCACCTTTATCGAAAACCTTATTTACCTTTGATGCGAATAAATACAAAGATTATTACATCAATAAATTAGATTAGGCCTTGCTCATTTGAAAATACTAGACCGCTACATACTTACCACCTATTTAAAAACCTTTTTTAGTGTTTTTTTAATACTGCTTTTTATTTTTGTATTGCAAATGATATGGCTCTACATCAAAGAATTAGCGGGTAAAGATTTGGATTTAAATACCATTATGAAATTTATCATGTATGGGTTGCCCAAATTAATGCCACTCGTACTGCCCTTAACCATTTTACTCACCTCTATAATGGTTTTTGGTAATTTTGCAGAGAATTACGAGTTTGCTGCTATGAAATCTACTGGGATTTCGTTACAGCGTGCCATGGCAGGTTTAAGCATCTTTATTGTAGGTTTGGCTTTTGTTACGTTTTGGTTTTCGAATAACGTTATTCCTTGGGGCGAGTACAACTTCTTTAATCTTAGAAAAAACCTCGCTAAAGTAAAACCCTCGATGGCCATAGCCAAAGGTCAATTTAACGAAATAGAATCTACACCATACAATATAAAAGTGGCAGATAAAAGTGGCGATCGTGGTCAATATCTAGACAAGGTTGTTATTCATAAAAAGGGCGGAAAGAACAGCAGTCAAAATGTAACCGTTATAGTTGCAGATCGCGGCGAATTAGTGTCTAGTGAAGATTCAGACATTTTAAAGCTTATTCTTTTTGATGGTAATTTTTACGAAGACATCTACAAACCCAATTCAAGAAACGACAACGAAAAGAAAGAACCTTTCGCTAAAAGTGCTTTTGAAAAATACACGATGAATATCGATCTATCAGATCTTAATAAAGTAGATATTGATGATAAATCGTATTCCAATAAATCCAACATGCTCAACTTAAGAGAATTGGATTACACCATAGATTCTCTTACAGTACAGTACGATACGATTACTTATCAATTTGGAGATTTACTTTTAAAACGAAGTGGCATCAATAAAAAGCCTGCTAAAGTTAATGGTGTTAAAGGTCTTAAATCTAAAAGATTAAAAAAGATAAAAATAGATACGCTTTTAAGCAAAACAGTAAAAGATACAACACTAACAGACAGTTTAAAGGTAAAAACGGTACCGTACACAGGCCCTATCCTTGATTTATTCGATCTTAAACAAAAACAAACCATTGTTAACAACGCTTTTAACGCTACTAATGGCGTAGAGCAACTAATACAAAATAAAAACACAAGATTAGAAAACCGCAGGAAGTTATACAGCCGACATGTTATAAAATTTCATGAAAAGTTAGCCTTACCTTTCGCTTGTATCATTCTATTTTTTGTGGGTGCTCCATTAGGTGCGCTTATACGAAAAGGAGGTCTTGGTTTGCCAATGGTAGTGGCTATATTACTGTTTTTAGTCTATCATTTTATTGGCATTTTTGCCCTTAACAGTGCTAAAAACGGAAGTTTAAACCCTATTTTCGCCAGTTGGTTCTCTACCGTAATTATGTTTCCGTTAAGTATATTCTTAACACGAAGAGCTACAGCAGACAGAGGTATTTTTGACTTTGATGGTATTATCATACCCCTAAAGCGCTTTTTAAACATTAAAGAAAAAGAGAAAGAAAATTTTAAATTTTTAAACTCTTTTACCAACGAAAAATTGCTCAATATTATTACCACAAAGGATCTTCAAAATTATAGTGAAGCGTCAAGATTTGAAGCGCTTAAATTGATAAACAAAAGAGGGTTGTCTACGCAGCAACTTAGAACACAACAACAAATCGCTATTGGTGAAAATTTCGAAATAGCGCAACATACTCATAAAAACTTTAAAGCGCACAGCCTCTTTGCGGTTATTCTTTACAGCATTGCTGTAGTCTTACTGGTGCTCTTTTTTATTTTAAAAAACAATAAGCTCGAAAATTTTGTAGCACCCGCACTGCAACTAAGCATTGTCGCTTTTGTGCTGTTTGGAATCTATTATGTAAAGTCCCTTATGGACAGTAATAAATTTTACAAAACATTTACTACTCCCGTTAAAACACCTAATCCTTTTATTTTATATCTTGCTTTTCCGCTTTACATAGTGGCATTTTTTATGCTTAGACTAAAGCTGAAAAAAGATCTAAAATACAATTGTTTAAACAGTCTGAAATAAGCACTATCTTAGCACATGACATCAACTGATACTATGACCCCACAACAACATTCTAAACCAAAATTAGACAGCATACATGATGCGATAGAAGACATTCGCAACGGCAAAGTTATTATTGTTGTAGATGATCAAAATAGAGAAAATGAAGGTGATTTTCTAGCTGCCGCAGAAAAAGTGACTCCAGAGATGGTTAATTTTATGGCAACCTATGGGCGTGGCCTTATTTGTGCCCCTTTAACCGAAACCAGATGTAAAGAATTAGAGCTTAACATGATGGTGCGAAACAATACCGACCCTATGGAAACGGCCTTTACTGTATCTGTAGACTTAAGAGGTAAAGGAGTTACCACTGGTATTTCTGCAAGCGACAGATCAAAAACCATTAATGCACTCATAGATAAGACCACTAAACCACATGATTTAGCAAGACCAGGGCATATCTTTCCACTTGTTGCCAAAGAAGGTGGCGTACTTAGACGTACAGGGCATACCGAAGCTGCAATCGATTTTGCACGCTTAGCAGGCTTAGCACCCGCAGGTGTTATTGTAGAAATCATGAATGAAGATGGTAGCATGGCGCGTTTACCGCAACTTCTGGAGGTCGCTAAAAAGTTTGACCTTAAGATTGTATCTATAGAAGATTTAGTGGCTTACCGTATGCAACATGATTCTCTAATTGAAAAAAAGGAAGATTTTGAAATACATACCCGTTTTGGTGCTTTTAGACTACGCGCTTACAAGCAAACCACAAACAATCAAATTCATATCGCGCTTACAAAAGGGCAATGGCATAATGATGAGCCTGTACTAACACGCATCAATTCGACCCTTATTAATAATGATATTCTAGGTACGCTAACAAATAATGTTGATACCCAACTTAATGCCATGTTCGAAAAGGTAAATGCCGCTGGTAAAGGCGCTATACTTTTTATCAACCAAGACGTTCAAGCTACTAATATCCTAAGCCGTTTAACCTTTTTAAAGGACAATCAAAAAACAAATGAAATCTCTAAAGCCCCAAAAATTAATATGGATGCTAGAGATTTTGGGATAGGTGCTCAAATACTTCATGATTTAGACATACACCAATTGCAACTTATTTCTAATAGTGCCAAAACAAAACGCGTAGGCATGATTGGTTATGGTTTAAAAATTGTAGAGTATGTTAATTACTAGTCTAAAGTAACAGCATTTATCATTGCAAAACGACAGTTCAATTGCCATTTGGCTTTTTAAACATAAAGATTTAGAAATGACTTTTAGCTTTTGATTTCTACAGCGTTAAATCTCAAATTCTTCTTGTGCTTTCTAAAAAAACGGCTCTTGAATTTAACGAAACAACAACATTAAAATAGGTATTAATCGCTATTTTTGTTTTTAAATATGTTTAATTTGAAACGAACACCCCTACTCCGTTTTGCCCTAGTACTAGTTGCGCTTATAAGCGTTACAGTAAGTGCACAACAAAAAATTGAAATTAAATATTCGGGTTTTTTAAATTTTGATGAAGAGAAACATCCCGACGCTAAAATTTTAACACGTGATGACGCCGAACAAGTTCATATTTTCCATTCTGGAACCGATATGTGGTGCGACAAAGCATTCTATTACGGCAAACAAAACTTTATAGAAGCCTATGGTAATGTTAAAATGATACAGGGTGATACCATTAACATGACCTCTAAGTATGTAGAATACGATGGCGCTTCACAATTGGCCTTTGCCAGTGGAGATGTGGTATTAACAGACCCTAGTTCTAAAATAGTTACAGATACCCTTTATTTTGACCGACAAAAACAACAGGCCTATTACCAAAGTAATGGTACTGTTGAAATAGACACCTCTGGTACCATTACCAGTAAGGTAGGGCGCTTTTACATGCAAGAAAATAAATTTCAGTTTGTTAAAGATGTGGTGTTAACCAACCCCGAAGCCAAAGTAGAATCTAATTTCTTTGATTATTATAAAGACACCAGCCATGCCTACTTATTTGGCCCTTCTACAATCACAACTTCAGAAAGTGTCACCTATTGCGAAAAAGGATTTTATAATACCGTAGCAAAAACGGGGTATGCCATGAAAAATGCCAACATAAAGTATGATGGAAAAGAGATTGTTGGTGACAGTTTATTTTTCGATCAAAATAGAAATTTTTCGTCTGCTACTAATAACATCACAGTTACCGATACCCTTAATAATAGCATTATAAAAGGGCATTATGCAGAAGTTTTTAAAGCGAAGGATTCCATATTTATTACCAAACGGGCCTATGCCATTACAGTTCAAGAAAACGATTCTATTTACATTCATGGAGATACACTTATGGTAACTGGACAACCAGAAAAGCGCATAACCAGAGTGTTTAGAAATGTTAAAATGTACAAATCGGATATGAGTGGAAAATCCGATTCTATTCATATTAACCATAAAACAGGCTTAACAGAACTCATCAATATTAATGCTCCCGGTACAGGAGGTGCTTTTTCTACGGCACGCAAACCTATACTATGGAATTTAGCAAATCAAATGACTGGTGATACCATCCATTTACAATCTGACGTAGAAAAGGATAAGCTCGATTCTCTAATTGTATTTAATCATGCCTTTTTAATAAGTAAAGACACACTTGGTGCTGGTTTTAATCAAATTAATGGTAAAAAATTAGTCGGTTTGTTTAATGATAAAAACGAAATGAACCATATCGATATTATTAAAAATGCACAGTCGATTTATTATTTTAGAAATGATGCCAATGAACTGGTCGGTATCGATAAATCCAAATCGGCCTCTATTGCTATACGTATTAATGATAATGTTATTGAAGAAGTTAGGAAAGTAAATCAAGTGGATGGCAAAATTTATCCAGAATCGCAATTCCCAAAAAATGAACGCATTTTAAAAGGATTCGACTGGCGAGAAGAAGAAAGACCGCTTAGTGTGGAAGATCTTTTTAAAGACGATCCACCGTTAGAACTTCCAACGATAAAAGGCTTAGAAGATTATATCCCACAAGACAGCTTTTTTGACACCGTTATAAAAACACCAAACAACGCGACATCTGCGACTACAAAATCGATACACATTCCCAAAACATTGCCCAACTTAAAGCAAACCGACTCGATACGTCCGTTGCCTACTAAAGTCAAACAAAAACCGTAAGGGCCATGAAGTCCGATTTTTTTAAATACCAAGCGCAAACCTCTCCTACGCCCTTAGCTATGGAGGTATCGCATGCCAAAGGCGCTTATATCTACGATACAGCACAAAACCGCTATTTAGATTTTGTAGCAGGCGTATCTGCGTGTCCTTTAGGGCACAATCATCCTAAAATAAATGCAGCCATACAAGCGCAATTAGAAAAGTACCTACATGTTATGGTTTATGGAGAATACATCCAAAAACCCGCAGTAGCACTTACCAAATTACTTGCAGCACACCTGCCTAGCAGCCTTCAAAAAACCTATTTAACAAACTCAGGTACAGAAGCTATAGAAGGAGCTTTAAAATTAGCCAGACGCGCTACAGGACGTAGTGAAATAATCGCGGCAGAACACGCTTATCACGGGAATACTATGGGGGCTTTAAGTGTTATGGGCTACGAAGAACGCAAACAAGCGTTTCGACCTTTACTCCCCGATATTACATTTATCCCGTTCAACGCTAGCGCACAATTAGACCGCATTACAACCAAAACCGCCTGTGTAATTCTTGAAACCATTCAAGGCGGTGCAGGATTTATAGTACCAACTAATAATTATCTTGAAAACGTTAGGGCCCGTTGTACGGCCACAGGCACCTTATTAATTTTAGATGAGATTCAACCTGGAGTAGGACGCACAGGAAAGCTCTTTGGCTTTGAACATTACAACTGTGTTCCCGACATCCTTGTTACTGGCAAAGGTCTTGGAGGCGGCCTACCTATAGGAGCCTTTACAGCGTCTTCCAAACTTATGGATCTCCTACAAGACAATCCCAAATTAGGACACATCACCACTTTTGGCGGGCATCCCCTTATAGCAGCATCTGCCTTGGCCACATTACAAGAAATCACTAGCACTTCACTTATACCACAAACATTAGAGAAAGAAGCCTTATTTCGAAAATTATTGGTGCACCCCCTCATTAAATCCATACGTGGTAAAGGCTTAATGTTGGCCCTTATACTGCCTTCAGCAGATATCGCAAATCATCTTGTTTTAGAAAGTAAAACCAAAGGGCTTATTCTATTTTGGTTGTTATTCGAGCCTAAAGCCGTAAGAATTACACCACCTCTAACACTTTCAGAAGCCGAAATTCATGAAGGTTGTGCTATTATAATCGCTATTTTAAATACAATTGAACATTAAATCCAGCCTTTTAAGCTGCTGGTTACAAGTTATTAAAAGCCAAAAACTAATAAAAACAAATCATTCTGTTCATTACTTTGTTAAAAACAATTGCACTTTTTAGATGATTTAAGCGCAATAGCGTCTTATATTTATCAAGAGTGGAACAGTAAATGTGAGCCTGTTTATGGAGTTTAGTGAAAACGACAATACTAATTTACCTATTTCGAAGTTTGAATCGATGTTAAAAACAAACAGTGTTTTGTTTTTTGACTCTGAAGAGTTTGAGAACATCATTCATCACTATTTAAATCAAGGTAAAATAGCTTTAGCCAAAAAAGCTATTAAGTTGGGTTTACAACAACACCCAACAGCTACAAATCTAAAATTATTTAGAGTTGAAGTCTTTATTTTCGAAAATGATTTAGAGACGGCTAACGCGCTGTTGAATGCGTTGTACGATCTAGAGCCACATAACGAAGAAATCTTTATTCAAAAAGCAAATATTCTTTCTAAACAAGACCTCCATGAGCAAGCTATAGACGTTTTAAAACGTGCCTTAGAACTCACCGATGATGTTGTTGATATTTATTCGCTTATAGGTATGGAATACCTGTTTTTAGATGAATTTGAAAATGCTAAGTTTCATTTTATGAAATGCTTAGAACAAGATTTAGAAGACTATTCTGCTCTCTATAATATCATTTATTGTTTTGATTTTTTAGAACAGCATCACGAAGCTATAGAATACCTCAATGCCTTTTTAGATAAAAATCCATATTGTGAAGTCGCCTGGCACCAGCTTGGCAAACAGTATATTTCGTTAGATCTTAATAAAAAAGCCCTAGCCGCTTTTGATTTTGCTATTATATCCGACGATAGATTTGTAGGCGCTTATTTAGAACGTGGTAAAGTCCTCGAAAAACAAGGTGAATACAACGAAGCTATTGAAAGTTATAGCGTGACTTTAAAGTTAGACGACCCCACCTCGTTTGCACTCCTGCGTATAGGCAGTTGTTATGAAAAATTAGGCAATAAAGAGCTCGCCATTCAATACTACTATAAAACGGTACATGAGGACCCTTTACTAGATAAAGGTTGGACGGCTATTACTAAATTTTACTACAAGAATAAAAACTATCAAAAAGCACTTTATTACATCAATAAAGCGCTTAACATAGATACCGAAAACGTGAATTATTGGAAGCTTTATGCGCAAATAAATCAACGTTTAAATTTATATGAAGAAGCAGAACGCGGCTATAAAAAAGCTTTAGAGTTGGGTAATTTTGAACTTGACACATGGATTGCTAGAGGCGATTTACTATTGAAAATAGGCGAAAGACAAGCGGCTATTTTCAACTTTGAACAGGCTTTAGAATTCTACCCAGAAAACGCTGAAATTGAGTACCGTTTAGGCGGCCTTTACTATTCCCTATTAGAAAAGGATAAAGGCACATTTCACATTAAAAATGGCTTAAAATCTAATAAAGATTACAGCTTTATTTTAGATGAACTTTTTCCTGATTTGATACACAATCACCAGATAAAAGCACTGCTAAAAACGAAGTCGTAAATTACCTTCAAAATGCATACCTTTGGCGTACTAAACAGAAAACGTATGCAACGACGATTAATCGATTATCTTATTATAGCTTTAAAAGGTGTAGCCATGGGGGCAGCCGATGCCGTGCCTGGTGTTTCGGGAGGAACTATAGCTTTTATCTCTGGAATTTATGAAGAACTTATAGCCACAATAAGTAACATTAATTTCAAATTAATAAAAACCTTATTTCAAGAAGGTATTGTTGCCTTTTGGAAAGCTGCTAATGCTAATTTTGTAGTGGCATTATTTTCAGGCATTTTGATAAGTTTTATTTCTTTTATGAAGCTAGCCAAATACCTTTTAGAATACCACCCTATTCTTATTTGGTCTTTCTTTTTTGGTCTTATTATAGCCAGTATCTACTTTGTAGGCAAACAAATCACCAAATGGAATCTAAGCACATGCATTGCACTGGGTATTGGTACCTTAAGTGCTTACTTTATATCAACCCTACCTTCAATGGAAAACAATGCCAGTGATTATTTTTTATTCATTGCAGGTGCCATAGCCATATGCGCTATGATATTACCTGGTATATCGGGCTCTTTTATATTAATTATATTAGGAGCTTACAAAACCTTAAGTGATGCTATTCATGATGCCGATCTAAAAAAAATAATCGTATTTGCCTTAGGGGCATTAGTAGGTTTACTAAGTTTTAGCCATGTCTTAAAATGGCTATTTAAAAACTACCATAACATCACGTTGGCGCTGTTAACAGGATTTATTTTTGGTTCTTTAAATAAGGTTTGGCCTTGGAAAAAAACACTATCTTGGTATACCAATTCTAAAGGTATTACTTCGCCGCTATTACAAGAAAGCATATCACCTTTAACTTTTAACGGTGACAGTAAATTAGTCTATGCTATTCTTTTAATGCTACTTGGTTTTCTCACTATTTTTAGTCTTGAAAAAATAGGACAAAAAAAATAATAATGGAAAACACGAGAACCTTCAAAGAGAAATTATTCCTTGTCCTAAAAGGACTTGCCATGGGTGCTGCCAATAAAGTACCTGGGGTTTCTGGAGGTGTTGTTGCATTTGTTGCTGGATTTTACGAAGAATTCCTCTATTCTTTAAAAAAAGTAAATCGCAACGCTTTTAAATTGCTATTTACAGGGCATTTTAAAAGCTTTTTTAAATATATAAACGGATCGTTTTTAAGCCTTCTATTTTTAGGAATGCTCATTAGTTTCTTTAGTGTTTCTAAACTTCTGGATTATTTTATTCTACATTACGAGCTTTATGTGTGGAGTGTGTTTTTTGGAATGATTTTAGGGTCGATTTACTACATGGCCAAAGATTTTAACGATTGGTCCCGCACAACAGTTGTTGCACTTCTACTTAGTACTCTGGTAGGATTAAGTGTTAGTTTTTTAAGTCCTGCTAAAGAAAATGACCACTTGGTCTTTGTCTTTTTTTGTGGGATTATTAGCGTATCAGGCATGACACTTCCTGGGTTTTCGGGTTCTTTTATTTTAATTCTCTTAGGAAATTATGTCTTGCTATTAGTCGATGCCGTTAATGCTCTATACGATACTTTTGCAAACCTTTTTACGGGAAATTACGACCTTATAACTTCGCCAGAACGCCTTAGAATGTTATCCATATTAGCCATTTTTACAATAGGTTCCATCACTGGATTGGTAACATTTTCTCATGCCCTAAGCTATATTTTAAAACATTACAAAAATACCACTGTAGCAGTTATTATCGGTTTTATAACAGGTTCTCTTGGCGTTGTTTGGCCTTGGAAAGAAACACTCTATAAATATCAAGATAATGGACGCTTACTGCTTGACTCTGCTGGTAAAAAAATAATAAAAAACTACCAACGCTATATCCCAGAATTAAGTTTAGAAACCTGTTACGCCATAGGTCTTGTTATACTTGGTTTTGCCATTGTTTTGGGATTAGAATTGTACGGTAAAAATCAAAAAAAACATGCATAAATTAGGACTATTAGGACGCAAAATTTCATACTCGTTCTCTAAAAGTTATTTTAAAACAAAATTTGAATCAGAAGACATCCATACGGTAACTTACGATAACTTTGATATTGAAAGCATCGAACAGTTTCCAAATATTATCGAAACAACCGAAGGCCTTAAAGGGCTTAACGTTACCATTCCTTATAAACAAGACGTGATTCCTTATTTGGATAAACTAAATAAGAAAGCAAAAGCTATTGGTGCAGTAAACACCATTAAAATAACTAAAAAAGGGAAGTTAGTAGGCTATAATACTGATTGCTATGGCTTTATAAAATCACTAAAACCTTATCTTAAAAAACGTCATAAAAAAGCGTTAATCTTAGGAACAGGAGGTGCCAGTAAAGCTGTTATTTACACTTTAGAACAAAAGGGAATTGCCTGTAACTATGTGTCTCGAACAGCTTCTAAACACGTTACATATACTTATGAAGACTTAAACCCTGAAATTATCGCTGCACATCAAATTATAGTTAACTGTACCCCTTTAGGGACATTTCCAAACGTTGAAGACTGCCCTAACATTCCATACGATGCGGTTACAGACCGACACATTCTATTTGATTTGATCTACAATCCTGAAGAAACAAAATTTCTTAGACAAGGGCGATTAAACGGTGCTACGACTATAAACGGTTTAAAGATGTTGAAATTACAAGCTGAAAAAGCATGGTCGATATGGAATATTACGACTTAAAGTAGAGATGCACTAAAGCGCTTTCCGCTGTTAAAATACCATTTAAACAGCTCGTAAGCATATACTATACACACTAAAGCCTCTAGAGATAGGGGCTTTTAATGTATAGCTTTACATTTGGAGGCCGAGCTTAACCTCCTCATAAGGATATTACAAGGTATAATCTGGGTTAAAATGTGATTTATAAGCTTAGAAGATTACGATTCCTTGTATTTTAATGTCTCAAAATAATATCTAAGTTAAAATGGTAATTTATCTTTGCGCTACAGATTAGACCACTCATGCGTATAGATATTATCACAGTATTACCCGAATTATTACGAAGTCCTTTCGAAGCTTCAATTTTAAAACGAGCTATTGATGCTAAATTAGTAGAAATTCATTTCCATAACCTTAGAGATTATACTTCAGACAATTATAAGTCTATAGATGACACGCAATTTGGAGGCGGTGCTGGTATGGTTATGATGGTTGAGCCTATTGACAAATGTATTTCTGCTTTAAAAGCAGAACGGGATTACGATGAAGTGATTTACATGACTCCCGATGGCAGTACTCTAAACCAAGGTATTGCAAACCAGCTGTCTCTTAAAGAAAATATTATTGTGTTGTGTGGGCATTATAAAGGTGTAGACCAACGGGTACGCGATCATTTAATCACCCGAGAAATTTCCATAGGCGATTTTGTGTTATCTGGTGGAGAACTTGCTGCCGCAGTGCTATGCGATGCCGTAATACGTTTAATCCCTGGTGTTTTAGGCAATGAAACCTCTGCGCTAACCGATTCTTTTCAGGATAACTTATTAGCCCCACCTATTTATACCAAACCTAGAGACTATAAAGGCTGGAAAGTCCCAGAACTTTTATTTAGCGGGAATCTTCCCAAAATTGAAACTTGGCGTGAAGAACAAGCGTATTTAAGAACTAAAGAGAGACGTCCTGATTTATTAGGCGATGATGAGCATTAGCGTCTTATACACCGCTTGCATATACTCTAAAAAAAGCGTCTACATGTTGAATAACATATAGACGCTTTTTCTATGTTTTACCACCGTTTAGTATATCAAAATTTAATGCTTAATCCATGCCTTACGCAAAGCAATTTGCGCTGCTATAGCATCTGCTTTTTCCACCAGCCCCTCGCCTGTTGTATAAGGTTGTGTTGTTGTTGTTTTTAGCGTTATATCTTGCCCATTTCTATCTAAAACAACAGATATAGCTTTACCAGGTGTCCATTGAAATACATTTTGCAATATTTGGTTGGCATTTAATAAGGTTAGTGCTTCTCCATTTATTGTTTTTATAACATCTTTAGGCTGCACACCTTGCTCTGCCCAAAAGCTATTCTCTAAAACAGCTTCGGTAAAGAAAATAGTGCCTTTTTCTGGATTCGCACTCACAATAGGTGCCCCATTCATAATAATATAATTTGTTTTCACTTTTGAAATGCCGATCTCTAGTCCTACTTTTTCAAAAAACACATTATAATCTATAGGTAAATCGCCTGCCACATGAGTATTTAAAAATTCACCAACAGCAGGATAGGTCATCGCTGTAATTTCAGCAATTAGCGCATCATCTTCAAAAGGTTTGTTTTTACCATATTTAAGAGACAATTCTTTCATTAAAGATAAGATTCCCCGATCGCCTCCACTCTCTTCTCTTAAAATAATATCGATACACATACCGATAAGAGCACCTTTTAAATACACATTAATGTACTCATCCTTATACCCTTCTTTCAATACGTTTTCACTCATAATAGTAAAACTCAAAGCATCATTATAACGTTTAGAGCTTTGAATTTTTTGCATAAGTTTACTGTAAAATTCATCTTTCTCTACCAAGCCTTGATCGACTTGAAATAACGTTGCAAAATACTCCGTCACTCCTTCATACATCCATAAATGCTTCGAAAATGTTGGCGTGTTATAATCAAAGTAATGCACGTCTTCAGAATGTACACTCAATGGGGTTACAATATGAAAAAACTCATGAGATACCACATCTGTCATACTACGTGCTAAAGCTTCGGCATCACTAGATTCTGGTAAAACCACCACTGTAGAGGTGTGGTGTTCTAAAGCACCAAATCCTTTTGGAGAATCGTCTTTACCTTCAGACAAATACAAGTAAATATCATAACGCGGTGTTGTATTTACAGCACCTAGATACGCTTTCTGCGCTTGCATCATCTTAAAAATTGTTGCTTTTAATGAGGCTGCTGTATGGACTTTATTAGGAGAATATACACTTAATACAATTTTAATATCGCCCACAAGAAACTCTTCAACATCAAGATTACCATACATCATGGGATTATCTGTAATATCAAAATATCTAGGCGCTACATAACTGGTTGTGATGTGAGCTCCCGATGCACTTGTTTTAGACGCCACCTTTTGTAATGCCGATGTACGGGTAAAATCTTTTGGAGCTGTAACCTCTAAGCGGTACTGGTTAGTCTTTAACGCATCAAAATAGCCTACAAAACCATGGAGGTTTAAAACAAAATTTTCGGCTTCTATATTGGTTCCTGATGGCGAAAAAGGCTGTTCGCCTCCTATACCTCCAGTAACTTCAATATCGTAAGTATCATTAACTTCATAAGTAATTTTATCTAATTGCTTAGCATTTTCTATCACCCAAGTATTGACGTCTGGATGTGTTGTCTTCAACGTATTACCTTGGCCATCTAAGGCCTTAAAGTTTTCTACATATTTCCCAAAATCACTCACGGCATAAGTGCCTTGTACCACTCTTGGTAATCTGTATGTAACTTGATTTTTTGTAAAACGCCCTGGGTCTATGGTTACTGGTACTCTATCTGCCGTCACATGAGACAAATCTAAATGCGCATTAATAGGTACGGCCACAGCAAGATCGTTCGCCTTATGTTTTCCCGCACTACAACCTAATACTGTTGCACTTAGGGCTAATATTGCAAAAACTCTAGTAATCATCTGTAAAATTTTAAATTATAATCGATCAAAAATAAGATTATGTTTCACGATGTTTTCACAAGGTTTTGTTAAAAGATACTATATTCGCCTATGCAAAAACCACTTGTAAGTATACTCACCCCCTTTAAAAATACAGCTGCATTTTTAGAAGCTTGTATCTTGTCGATACAAGCGCAAACCCATACCCATTGGGAATTGTTAATTGTAGACGACCATTCGACTGATAACAGTGCTGCTTTGGTCGCTGCTTTTGCCAAAACCGATTCTAGAATACACCTTTTAAACAATGAAGGAAGCGGTATAATTAACGCTTTACAAGTCGCTTACAAGCACAGTACAGGAGCACTTATTACGCGTATGGATAGTGATGATATCATGACCATTAATAAGTTAGAGGTATTGGTGCATCAATTAGAAACTTATGGCAAACGCCATGTTGCCGTAGGAGGGGTCTCGTATTTTAATGCTAATGGTGTAGGGCCTGGTTATAAAAGTTACGAACTTTGGCTAAACGCACTCACACAAAAAGGTACGAATTACAGTGAAATTTACAAAGAATGTGTAATACCCTCTCCTTGTTGGATGCTTCATCGCGAGGATTTAGACCGTTGTGGTGCATTTCAACCCCATGTGTACCCCGAAGATTATGATTTAACCTTTAGGTTTTACAAACATGGATACACCTGTATTCCCTGTTCGGAGGTTATTCATAAATGGCGTGATTACAGTACACGCACCTCTAGAACACACGTGCATTACGCGCAAAACCACTTTACAACTCTTAAAGTACAGCACTTTTTAGACATTGATTACAATCTTGATAAAAACCTAGTCGTTTGGGGGGCAGGTACTAAAGGCAAACTCATGGCGCAATTATTTTTAGACCGAGAGGTGCCTTTTGAATGGATTTGCGACAACCCTAATAAAATTGGAAAATCTATTTACGGCAAACGTTTGTTAAATTTTGAAGCCTTGGCAGACATTAAGAATCCGCAAAGTCTCATCACCGTTGCTAATAAAGCCGCCCAACAAGAAATTAGAACCTATCTAAATCAATTACAACTCCTGCCTTTTAAAGATTATATTTTCTTCTGTTAGGGTTTCATAAAAATTAAAAAATACGTAGGTTTGATAAATCTTAACAACAGATGCAGTTTAAACACCCCGAACTTCTTTACGCTTTAGTTTTACTGATTATCCCGATTATAGTTCATCTATTTCAATTGAGAACGTTTAAGAAAGTACCATTTACCAATGTTGCGTTTTTAAAAGACATCACCATTCAAACACGTAAAAGTTCTCAGCTTAAAAAATGGCTAACACTTTTGGTACGCCTTCTGTTATTTGCTGCTATTATTTTTGCTTTTGCGCAACCCTATAGTGCTGCATCAAATCGGGTAGATAAAACGGTTGAAACTGTTATTTATTTAGACAACTCCTTTAGTATGCAAGCTAAAGGTAAAAACGGTCCTCTTTTAAAACGTGCCATTCAAGACATTATTAATCATGTTCCTGAAAATGCCCCTATAAACTTGCTTACAAACGCTAAAACGTATAAAAACACGACTATAGCTGCGCTAAAAAAAGACCTGCTCAACTTAGAGTACAGCGCAAATCAAATGCCTTACGAAACTGTTCTTCTTAAGAGTAAAGCTTTATTTAGCAAAGGCGATCATACGCTTAAAAATATAATTTACATTTCTGATTTTCAAAATAACAGCTCCAATTATAATCTAGAACCTGATACAACGCTACAGCGCTATACCGTAAAGTTAAACCCTGTACATACCACTAATACGGCTATAGATTCGGTGTACCTCTCTAATGTGAGTCCTACAAAGTTAGAACTAACGGCACTATTAAAACACAGTGGTACTAACACAACCATTCCTGTATCCTTATTTAACGCGAATACTCTAATTGCAAAAACCTCTGTGACTATCGCAGAAACCGCTAAAGTCACTTTCGATTTACCTGCACAAAAGATCATTAATGGCAAGCTAGAGATTAATGACAGTAATTTGCAGTTTGATAACACCTTGTATTTTAATATCAATGCCCCTCAAAACATAAATGTTTTGGCTATTGGTAGTGCAGATGATACCTTCTTAAAACGGCTCTATACCAATGACGAATTTGTATTTACCAGCAGTTCTATTACGGCTCTAAATTACAATGCTATAAACACGCAAAATCTTATCATCTTAAACGAATTAACGCGTCTGCCTCAAGCATTGATTACAGTACTTAGAACTTACACTTCTAATGGAGGCACACTGCTTATAATACCTGCGAAAGACGTATCTGTAGACAACTACAACCGTTTATTAACGCACTATAAACTTGAATTTAGCAGCTATTTAAAAACACCTAAACGCGTCACCACTATTAATTACAGCCACCCTTTGTATAATAACGGTGTTTTTGAAAAACGAATTAAAAATTTTCAATACCCTAAAGTGAACAGTTTTTACCGCTTAAAACAAAACACAACTGCTTTATTAGCCTTTGAAGATGGCAGCCCTTTTTTAACAGCTCAAGCGAATACATTTGTGTTTACAACAGGATTAGCAACAGAGAACTCTAACTTTAAAAACTCGCCTTTAATTGTACCGACGCTTTACAATATTGCTAAACATAGTTTTAAAATTCCAAAACTGTATTACACGATAGGTTCCCAAAACACCTACGAAATTGCAACGCGTTTACAACAAGATGGTGTGCTAAGTCTTGTAAAAGACGAGGACAGATTAATTCCAAGACAGCATCTTTTAAGCGAAAAAGTTGTTATCACTACAAATGATGCGCCTCAAAATCCTGGCATTTATACGGTTATGGATGCTAATACGGCGTTACAAAATGTAAGTTATAATTACGACAGAGAAGAAAGCGCGTTAAATTACCAGAAGCTAGAAGCTCAAAATAATAGTGTACTTAGCAGTTCTGTAGGCGATGCCTTTGCGGCTTTAAAAAGTGACTCTAAAATTAATGCCTTATGGAAATGGTTTGTTATTTTTGCAGTGATGCTATTCATTATAGAAATGCTCATATTAAAATTCTTTAAATGAACATACTTATAAAATCTGCTACAATACTAGATCCTGAAAGTGATTTTAATACAACCACCCAAGATATTCTAGTTGAAAACGGGCGTATCTCTAACATTGGTTCTCAACTAGACAACCCTAAACATTACGAAGAACTCACACTTGACAACCTTCATATTTCTCAAGGTTGGTTTGATAGTAGTGTGGCTTTTGGAGAACCTGGTTTTGAAGAACGCGAAACCCTAGAAAATGGTATTAAAACAGCAGCCTACTCTGGATTTACTTCAGTAGCTGTAAATCCTAATACAAACCCTGTTGTAGACTCTAGTACTATTGTATCGTTTATTAAAACGAAAAGCATAGGTACTCCCGTACAAGTGTTACCTATTGGTGCTTTAACTAAAAACGGTAATGGCGAAGATTTAGCGGAACTGTTTGACATGAAAAATGCGGGTGCGGTTGCTTTTTATGATTACAAAAAGCCAATTACAAACCCTAACCTTTTAAAAATAGCCTTACAGTATGCGGCAAATTTTGAAGGCTTGGTGTGTTCTTATCCTCAAGAAAATAAAATTTCTGGACGGGGCGTTATGCATGAATACATTACCAGTACATCCTTAGGCCTTAAAGGAAACCCTGCTTTAGCAGAAGAACTCCAAGTAGCACGCGATTTATTTTTATTAGAATATACGGGAGGTAAATTACATATCCCTACTATTTCTACCGCAAAATCTGTAACCTTAATTCGTGAGGCTAAAGCTAAAGGTCTCGACGTTAGTTGTAGCGTTACTACGCATAATTTACATTACCAAGACGAAGATTTAACAGATTTTGATACACGTTTTAAGGTACAACCCCCATTGCGAACACAAGCAGACATCGATGCACTACTTGATGGTCTTAAAGATGGTACCATAGACATGGTGACTTGCGATCACAACCCTATAGATATTGAATTAAAAAAAATAGAATTCGATCACGCAGCTTATGGGACCATAGGTCTAGAAAGTGCTTTTGGCGCTTTACACGCTTTACTGCCTTTAGATCTTACAATTGCATTGCTTACTGCACCAAAACAACGTTTTGGCCTCGCTAGTACGCCCATCAAAATTGGAGCGCCATTAAACGCTACACTTTTTAACCCAGATACCACCTATGCCTTTTCTAAAGCTGACATTCATTCTAAATCGCACAATGCTATTTTTGAGGGGGCTACGCTTAAAGGACACGCTTACGGTGTTATTGCTAACAATACTATGGTTTTAAAATAAAATGACTCAAGACGATATAAAAACAGGAGGTAGAAATGCCGTTATTAGTTACCTCACTTTCTTTGGTATTATTATAGCTTTTTACATGAATAATGAACATAAAAATCCGTTTACGGCCTTTCATGTAAGACAATCTTTAGGCTTATGGCTATCACTCATTATTATCAACCTTTCTATTGTGAGTAACTTTGACATTTTTATGTTGCGAGCTGCTGTATATGTGTTCTTCATTACAATGTGGTTTTATGGATTTATGGGCGCGTTATCTGGCAAGCTTAATCTTCTACCTATCGTTGGTAAATTATATCAAAAATTATTCTCTAATCTCGGTGCCTAATGTTACAGACCTCACTTTCTCTAGACTATGTTTTAAGACCTTCTACGGTTACAGAAAACCCTCCAGTATTATTCCTTTTTCACGGTTATGGTAGTGATGAAAATGATTTGTTTTCTTTTGCCACCGAATTGCCTGAAGAACTTCTTATTATTTCGGTACGAGCGCCTTACCCTATGCAGCCTTATGGCAATGCTTGGTATGCTATAAATTTTGATGCTGAAAAAGGCAAATGGAATGATAATGTACAAGCCAAAGCATCGGTAGACCGTATAGCGACCTTTATTGATGAAGTCGTTGCAACCTATAAGGTCGATGCAAGCAATATATCGCTTTTAGGCTTTAGCCAAGGCAGTATTTTAAGCTACGCGGTAGCACTAACTTATCCTAAAAAAGTAAAAAATATTATAGCCCTTAGCGGTTATGTCAATCACGACATTTTACCAGAAAATGTTACCACACAAACCGAAGCCTATAAACACTTAGATTTTTACTGTTCTCATGGTAGTGCAGATCAAGTTATTCCTCCAGACTGGGCAAGACAAACGCAGCCTTTTTTAAACCGTTTACACATTAAAAATATATATGCTGAATTCCCTGTAGGACACGGAGTAGCACCTCAAAACTTTTATGCGTTGAAGGATTGGTTAACGAAGCGTTTGTAGCACTATCCTTTTATTTAAATCCATTTTTGATATATGAAAAAAATGTTTCTTGTTTTTCTATGCATTGCTAAGATAGGTTTCGCTGCTACTGATAAAATAGAAAACACGCTTCTCTATAAGCATTTTCATGACCACTTGTACAGCAGTTTACATCTTTTCAAACTAAAAAAAGATGGTAGAGTCTCTTTCCAGATTAATAAAAATGACAGCATCATCAATTTAAGAATTAATATCCCCAAAAGAGATAAGGGATATGCATTACTAAAACGCGCTTTTATTAAAATGCCGCTGCATTTAATTGCGCCTAATAATGTAGATATTAAGAACACTTATGAAATTATTGTTTTAAAAAAAGGCACCAATGGAGCTACAATAATAAATAAGTCTATTAAGTTTGATTATTACCGTCCTCCTACTTTAAAAAATTGCCAAAAAATTGACACTTACCATCAAATTACCAAATGCATCGATGTCAATTTAAAGCATAAAATTGCCAAAAATTTTATAGCAAACCATCAATGGATACCTTCACTTCCCAAAAAAACCTATGTTTCGATTCTTATAGACAGTAGTGGCGTTATTTCAAATGTATCTTCTAATATTAAAAACCCTAAAGTTAAAAACATATTAAACTCAACTTTAAATCAGCTTAAATTACCTATTATAGCGCCTAGTAGTCATCGACATTATAAGCATAAGTTTAATTTTTACAGTAGCCTAATAAAAACGGGGAAATATATATATCCTGCTTACGACGATTTAAATAAAAATAATCGTCTTTTATTTGACAATCCTGTTTCTTCACACTTTAAAAAGCATCTCAATTTCGACACTATAACTATAAAAACTTCAGATACTACTAATTACCTAGAAGTTAAATTTAAAATCGAACAACAAAAATATATAGTTGACGGATATGATTATAATTGTATTGATGATAAAGAAAATAACGATAAACTAACAACTAAAAGATCTCCTCAAAATTCTTTTTTCAATAACACTTACAAGAAGTTGAAAAAAACATTAAAATTATTACCTTATAATAGTATACCTGTAGATACCTTGAATCCCAATTTTAGGTACTACATGAAATTCTTAAATAACTTCAATGAAGATATAACTGTACTTAATTGTAATCTTGAAATTAATTATAAATCTCCGGTTTATCTCAACAATAAAAAAGTTTCAAAGATTGTATTAATACAAAAGCTACAAAAAGAGTTATCTAAATTTATATCTAAACACATACCTAAACATTTAGATAGTACCAGAATTAAAATTTATATTACTGTAGAGCCGACTGGACAACTAAAAATTTTAGATATAAAACCTGATTCTGATATTAACAAGACATTATTAGAAAACTATCTTAACAATGGGCAATTCAATATTAAGTACACTTTTTCTAAAAATTTCAAACCACTATTCTTTAGTATAAGGGCAACAATTAACTAATTTAATAATTCATGACCTCTTATGGCTAAAAAAGGAAGCGAAAAAAACACTAAAAATAAAAAGAAACATGCCAAACTTATGGCGCGAAAAAAAAATAAACTTCGCAAAGAGGAAGACGCTCATAAAGCACGATTAAAAGCTATTATTGAATCCTCTAAAAATAACACGCATTAAACAATTTTTAACAGGCGTCTCAATCATTTAAGAGATCACGTCTTGTTTTTAAGGTTGTTAATTCTGTTCGTATTTCAGTCATTACATTTTTCTGAAAATCCTTTAATCGAGAAGCATCACTTAAAAAAACATCTACTGCTTCTAACCATGTGGTATAATCTGTGTCCCATTGGTTTTTTAAATTTTGATATTGCGCGTCACTACCCTCCATAGCTTCTAGTCTTACTTTAAGTTGATCTGGATAATCTTGTTTGGCAAAATCACGAGCATCTTTGGGAGTATGCGCATTCGTTACGGCTATTGTTGTGGTTTTTGTTCCATGCAACTCTGTATCTAAATGTATTTTATTAAAGCTGTCTCCTGTAATAATCCCATTTGCTTTTTTTGTACCGTTAACACCAAACTTCCATTTATGATCAATATCATCAGGATCTCCAGAAGATTCACTCTCTAATGTTGCCACGTCATGCCCTGCTCGCATTATAACACCTCCCCAATGAAATTGCCATGCTTCATCATCTATCTCCTCAAATCCAGGCATTTCAGTTTCAGAGGAAATCACATAAGAATCCCCTACTTCTGGAAGCGCATAATCATTAATTTTAGCAAATTTATCGAAAGCTTCCTTAGCTGTTGGCTTTAATGCGTTATAGACCCTTAAAGCTCTAGCAGAATTATTCTCCGTGCTTGCAAAAGTATTATCTGCATAATCCCCTGCCTCCAATAGATCTAAGTTGATATAAGTTGCTGGATCAGACTGGGCTTTAGTTGCTAAAAAAGGGGCCAAATTAAACATGTAAATTTGTGCCGTTAAAGAATGTGCTGTATCATCCTTAAGCGCATTACGGCTTCCACCAAGTTTTAAACCGTGACTAGCCCCTGTAGATGAAATTTTAGCCCTCCTATTTTCATTATCTTCCGTTCCTGTTACTGCTTCAGAAGCCCGCTCACAATCTCTCCATAGTTTAAATCTATCTGTATTATTGGCTGTTAATTCTTGATGATGACTATACTGGCTAAAGCGCGCTAAAGCTCCAGCATCTAATGATGGCACCACTTTTTTCATGGCAACGCCTTCTACGTTTTTATTGGAACCTTTAGTAAGATGAATTAAAGAGCCTTTACTACCAGAAAGTTTTAGCATTTTATTGGATTTATCAATTTGAGGTTCTGTAGCGTAAAATTTGTGCTTTTTGCCTTTAAGTGCAAACGTAACATCATCAGAAATTTTCCAATCACCACTTACACTATATCGTTGAATTGGTCCATTTGCTTTAGAAGCTTTCAATAGATTATGAGTACTCCCGTCTGCACCTTGCATCGCCTTTGCCCCCATAATATCGGCTTCACGCTCTAAGCTTACATCATCATTTATTAATGTTTTACTTTTTAACTGTGTTGTGGGTTGTACCCGTCCTTGCTTCTGTTGTACCACATGCCATGCCTCGTGCGCTAAATGCTTTTCCTGCCCAGGTGCCATATGTATGTCTGTTCCTTGCGCATACGCATGGGCGTTAAGTTGTGCAGGCTTGCTAGAATTATAATGCACCCGCGTATCACTCATGTCTATTCCAGATAAATGTTCTATACCTGTTTTTAATTGATCGGGTAAACCTGTAGTATTAGCTTTACGTTGAATAGCAGCTTTAGAAATCGTATCTGCTATATCATTTTGAGCAGCCACTCTAGCACTAGTGTCTATTGCAGTCTTCATGCGATTTTGGGAGGCATGTGCCTCACGATTATCTTTAAATTGAACCGATTGGGAGTTGGTTTCAAGTACCGGCGATGATTTATGACTTGAATCCTTAGCGTAAGTCGTCATGGTTAACAGTTAAATTCCTTATAAATATAAGATTTTTTATACAGTAATACCTCGAATTGTCTTTTAGTTTAGAACCTACAGAAGCAAGCTGTGCCTAAAGAACTCATAAACAGATCGGCAGTAGCCCTAAAAACACTTATTTTTTTATGAAATACCATCATGCCTGTTACAAAAATCTAAAGCTCTCCTCTCGTTGTAATATATATTATTTTTAGCCACAAAACCTGAATGCCCACCATAATTTGGCATTTCTAAATAAAGGTTGGGATTCGTTTTAGCGGCTTTTACAGGATAACATCGGGGTGATAAAAAAGAATCGTTTAGAGCATTTATAATTAAAGTAGGTCTTGTAATCTGTGGTAAAAACTGAAGACTCGCACAGGCTTCATAATACGCTGCGGCATTCTTAAACCCATGTGCTTTAGAGGTGTAAACCTCATCAAAATCATATAAGGTCTTTATTGAAGCCACCTCTGCCTTTGTAAGGTGTTCGGGAAAACGCTCTTGTTTTTGTTCCAAGCGTTTTACCAAATGTTTTAAAAACCGATCGTGATACAATTTATTCTTAAGAGTATGCAAGGCTTCGGCTGCTCCCGCCAAATCACAAGGTACAGAAACGGCTATGGCTGCTTTAACTTCTACAGGTACCGTTTGGCGTTCTCCCAAATATTTTAGTATGATATTTGCGCCTAAGCTAATGCCCTTTAAATAGAGCGCACTATAATTACGTTGGGTAATCACATGCTGTATTACAGCCTCTAAATCTGCTGTAGCTCCAGAATGATAGCTGTAGTATTTTAAATTATCATGGCCACTACAACCTCTAAAATTAACACATACGGCATCTATTCCATTGGCATTAAATAGCTTTGCCGCTCCTGTAACGTAAGGCCGCTGTCCATGTCCTTCTAAACCGTGTAATAACACTATTAATTTCTTGCTTTTTGTCTTAGCATAACTCCAATCTAAGTCTAAAAAATCACCGTCTTCTAATGTGATGCGTTCACGATCTTGAGGTAAAGAGACACGTCTTGCTAACCCCGAATATACCGTTGTTATAAATCCGTTTTTCAATAAAAGTTTAGGCGTATAAGAAGGGGTAACTACAGGCATAAAGAGCGTTTCATGAAGTGATTTGTATTAAAAGGATCGGTTTATTGGACTTTAGATTGATTTCTTTTTTGCCTTTATACTGTCTTTTTTTATTTTGGCTTCTGGTTCTTTCATGATTCGCTTAGATTTAGCTTTTTCTATTAATGCTTGAGCTACTTTAAGTTTTTCTAAAGCTAAAGAATATTCATTAAATTGTTCAGTTATTTTGCCAGCTATTCCAATTTTCCCAGAAGATTGACATCCCTCTACACAATAGGCTTGAACAACCGTCATATAAGCATTGTACAAATTATCTGAATCTGTAAAAGAATCTTTATTAAACTCTATTTTTGGTAATTTCAATAGTTTTAAGTCCGATGCATCTATTACCATTTTTGATGGTGCCTTATTTTTTTTGTTACTTCGTCTACATTGTCTATAACAATTTAAAAACTCCACCTCTTTGGCAGTTAATGTTTCTAATAGCGAATAATTAGATCCATTGGTTTTATCGTGTTTTTCATACGGGAAGTTATTACTAGCAACTGTACCTCCAATTTTTTCTTTTTCAAGAATTACTGTGTATTGATAATCTTCAGGAAAATATAAATCAGTTTTTTTATCAGCTTCAATTAATAATTTAACACGTTCTTCAGATATATCCTCTTGATGTCCGCAAGAAATTAAAAGAAATAATGTAAAAGCAAAAATTGATAATTTTTTCATAATTGGAGGTTCTTTAATTTTTGTTTAGAAAATTCTATCGTTGTCTTGAATTTATAAGGCAGCGTCTAGTGCTGTAAATTTAAAATCTGTACCGTTAAACAAGCCTTTATCACTCAATTTTAAAGCAGGAATAACCAAGAGAGCCATAAAAGATAAGGTCATGTAAGGCGCTTGCAACGTACACCCTAAGGTTTTTGCCATGGCGTCTAGTGCTGCATATGCCGTAGCGACGCTTTGGCCATCCTTAACACTCATAATACCTGCTACTGGTAGTGGCAGCACGGTTTCTTTTGAATTTGAAACAGCACAAATTCCTCCCTTTTGCGCTATAATAGCATTCACAGCTTTACAAATTGCGGCATCTGAAACCCCTACAGCGATGATATTATGAGAATCATGCCCTACAGATGAAGCTATGGCTCCTTCTTTTAAGCCTATATTTTTAATAAAAGCTAGCGCTGGTGCTGTATTTTCGTAACGATTTACCACTGTTAATTTTAAAATATCATTTGTGGTATCTGATACTATACATCCTGCTTCTATTTTTGCGTCTGTAATTAATTCGTTAGTGACCAATTGGCCTTCTAAGGCTTCAATAACACGAATCTGTGCCGCTGAAGATGGGTATGCAAAATCGGCAATACTCTTGGGCTCGCACTTAAAATTATTAAGATGTTCGAACGTCACAGGCGGCATTAACACCTTACCGTTGTCGTACACCAAAGTACCGTCTACATAGGTTTGCAAAGTTTTAAAATGCACCATATCCTCTACAACTATAAAATCTGCGGGATCTCCAACCCTAAGACCACCTACATCTAAATTATAATGCGCTATGGGGTTAACGCATGCCATGCGTAGGACTTTAAAAAGATCCATGCCTTTGGCAACCGCTCTGGCACACAAGTGATTGATGTGTCCAAGAATAAGATCATCTGGATGCTTATCATCACTACAAAACATCATCTTCTCAAAATAATCTGGTATTAAAGGACTTAGCGCTTCGAAATTTTTAGCTGCACTTCCCTCTCGAATTAGAATCTTCATGCCTTTTTCAAGTTTCTCTAAGGCTTCTTCAAACGTAAAACATTCATGATCTGTAGACATGCCTGCATTAATATACCTTGTCGCATCTTCTCCTCTTAAACCTGGCGCATGGCCATCTATTGGTTTATTAAAATGTTTGGCCCATTCTATTTTTTTAAGCACGTCTTCATCTTTATAGAGTACGCCCGGATAATTCATTAATTCTGCAAGATACTTGATCTCTGGGCGCTCTAGAAGCGTTTTTATAGCATTGGCATCTATAACAGCCCCTGCAGATTCGAACGAAGTAGCAGGTACACAGGATGGAGCTCCAAAATTAAATTTAAAGGGCACTTGTTTCCCATTCTCTATCATAAAATCAACGCCCTTAACACCTAATACGTTAGCAATTTCATGAGGATCGGATACGGTAGCTACCGTACCATGTGCCACGGCTAACCTCGCAAATTCACTGGGTACTAACATAGAGCTCTCTATATGAATATGTGCATCTATAAACCCAGGTAAAAGATACTGTTCTACATCATGATCTTGCGCTTCTATTACTGTAATACTACCGTTTTCAAAAGTAATCGCACCTTTAAAAATACGTGCATTGTGTATGTCTACTATCTGTCCTTTTACTACCATTATGGGGTTTTAAGTGCGTTTAAACGTAAAATATATGCTAAGACGCAGGCCTATGTTATTTATTTTCAACCTTCACATATCGTATTAAAATTTGAGACGTTGTACAGGGTTGCGCTTTTTTAAACAAAGATAGCAGAAAAGCATAAAACAAATGGTGTTATGCGCCTCTGCTATTCTAGGTATTGTAATACGTAACACTTTATTTTTAAATTTAAAGTGCGCTTATCCTTTTACATGCAATCTCAGTTATTTCCAAGTTACGATAGACTCTAATGGTCTTCTGCTTTTGCCATGTTCTGGATCTGCTTTTCTATGCCCAAAAGCCACCATGTAAGACAAGCCATATTTTGTAGTATCGACATCAAATTTATCTTGCAGTAGTTGCTCTGCTTTTTCTTGGTGAAACCCTTCTATAGGGCAACTATCTATACCTCTAAAAGCTGCGGCAGTCATCATATTTGCCAATGCGATATACGTTTGTTTAGACGCCCAATCAAATAGTTTTTTATCGGTATCTAAATCAAAATCACGCTCTTGGAATTCTCTATAAAATTTAGAATACATCTCTACAACATCTTCTGGAAATTGCTTTAGGTCGCGCATCATGTGCATGATGTAATCGGCATCCCATTTGGTCATAGGTGCTTTCATGCTTAAACCTAATACAAAATGACTAGCGGTATCTAATTTTACGGGAGCCCCCCAAGCTACTGGCTTTAACAATTCCCTTAGGCTTTCATCTTGTACCACTATAAAGTGCCAAGGTTCAAAACCAAACGAACTTGGCGACAAATTTGCTGTTTGTAAAATAAAATTCATAGTGTCTTTAGATAACTTTTTAGTGCTATCAAACTCTTTTGTGGCATGCCTAAAGGTAAAGGCTTTTAAAATTTCTGCTTCTGAAATATGAGGTGTTTCCATACTGTTTTTATTTTTAACTATACTATTTATAGTTGCAAACTTAAGTATAGTATATTACCTTTGCAATAACGGTCATAAAGGATAGTAGAACTTTTTTTTATCATGCATAGTTTTAACGGAAAATCATACCCTTGTTGTACAAGTCTCACTATGGGAGTTATTGGAGGCAAATGGAAAACGGTAATTATATATCATCTTATAGATACCACACTGCGTTACAACGCATTGCGTAAAGCCATTCCCATGGTTACAGAACGCACCTTAAGTTTACAACTAAAAACATTGGAAGACGACGGTATTATAAAACGAACCGTTTACACCTCTAAACCGCCATTAAAAGTAGAATATACGCTTACCGACTTGGGTAAAACTCTAATTCCTCTTGTACTTGCCATTGCTGAATGGGGAGATACGTCTCAAGACGCTTCCAAAAACCACTCTATTTTAACTGAATCGCAACTATAGATTGTGTGGCTTTAGTAACTCTAAAACGCGCATCTGCACGCTTGCCAACAAGCCAAACAATAACTGTTCCCGAACACAGCACCCATGCGTTTTCTTTATCTAATAAGGAGTATTTTTCATCTTTAAAATACTTGCTCAATTTCTTCTTCCCTTTCATACCTAAAGGGTAAAATACATCACCCTCTTGCTTTTGTCTTAACACTAAAGGAAAGTTTAAAGTTGCTTTATCTACATATACCGTAGTTCTATTATCGTAGGTCTCTGGAAGCGTGTTTACAGGAGTTATAGATAAACGCCCTAATGGCGTATCTAAAGGCACCATAGCTTCTGCAATTTCTAAAGTGGTTTGCTTGGTAACTTTAGGAAGGTCTGTAAGCAATAATTCCTCTCGGTTTTTAATCAAACGGTGGGTATTCGAAAACAATTGCTTCCCTGTTTCGGCATCTAGTAACGCCACCATATCCTCCCACGCTGTAAACCCATAGGCTTTAAATACCTCAAATAAATAGGCTTTTGGATTATTTACCTTTTTAAATTCGGAGACTTTAAAAGCAATATGAGTCTCATCGATGTGATGAATTGCGCGTTTTAACACAGCATTGGTACTTTCCGCTACAATATCGGCTGTGGCCTTTAAATTTTCTAAAGTACTTTGAAAACTTTGCAACAAGCTTGGATTAATCGTTTTTAATATGGGTACCAGCTCATGCCTTAATTTATTACGCAAATATTTCACAGAAGCATTACTACTATCGTCACGCCATGAAATTCCATTAGTTTTGGCATATGCTGTAATCGCCGCACTTGAAAAGGGCAATAAGGGGCGCACAAATTTGCCATTCACCTCGGGTATGCCTGTTAATCCTTCTAAACCTGTACCCCTGGTAAAATTAATCAAGAAGGTTTCGAGGTTATCATCGGCATGGTGTGCTGTTAAAATACAATCGACATCTAATTGGTTTGCCAATTCTGTAAACCACGCGTATCGCAGTTCTCGTGCCGCCATTTGTATGGAACGCTTTTCTGTTTTAGCATAGCCTTCGGTATCAAAACGCTGTGTAAAGACATCTACTTCTAAATCTTCTGCCAATTGCTTTACAAAGGCTTCATCGGCATCACTTTCTGCACCTCTCAAACTAAAATTACAATGTGCTAAAGCAAAATTTAGTTCTAATTTATGACATAGATGGGTCAATACAACGCTATCTATACCACCAGAAATGGCTATAAGAAGCCTGCTTTCTGTTAAAAAAGAAAGTGCTGTTTCTATATGGGCTTTAAATCTTGTTATTGTCATTCTAATACGATCTAAATTACAATTAAATAAGACCTTTATTTTTAATAGTGCGTAACGAGAGCCTTGCCATAAAACTTAGTAGCGCTAAAGTACATAAAGTCTGTTTAAACGGCATGCGGACTAAGAAATGCATCTACTTTAATGGTGGCGCACTTTTAACATGCCCTTCTAACACTTGCCGCATGGCTTTTGCTTTCACCAAACATTCCTCATATTCCTTAAGTGGCTCGCTCTTAGCTGTAATAGCGCCTCCTACCGAATACGAAATGTACTGTTCGGTTTCATTATACAAAATAGAACGGATAACGACATTAAAATCGAAATCTCCTTCTGGCGTAAAATAGCCAATGGCTCCAGAATACACACCGCGTTTTGTCGCCTCTAAAGCTTCAATAATAGTCATTGCCGAAATTTTTGGGGCTCCCGTCATACTTCCCATAGGGAATGTTGTTTTAATAACATCTACAGGATGTGTGGTTTCTGCAACTTTAGAGGTAACTGTAGATATCATTTGATGTACTTGATCGAATGTATAAATTTTACAAAGTTCGGCAACATCTACAGTTCCTTTAACTGCTGTTTTAGACAAATCATTTCGTACCAAATCTACGATCATTATATTTTCGCTGCGTTCTTTGTCATCTTGCGCTAAAGCTGTTTTTAATGCATTATCTTCAGAAGGTATTTTAGAACGTTTTGCGGTACCTTTTATAGGCTGCGAGACTATTTTTCTACCTTCTTTTTTAAGATAGCGCTCTGGAGAGGCACACAATATGTACTTATCAAATAATTTTACATAAGCTGCAAATGGTGGGTTCGATATGGCATTTAAATTTTCGTACGTTTCTAAGGGGTCTATACAGGTATTTTCAGCATAAAACTCTTGGCAAAAATTCGCTTCATAAATAGCACCATGGTGTATGCGCTCTAAAATTTTACGCACTTTGCTAAAGTAATCATCTTTATGAATTCGCAATTTAATTTTAACATCACCACAAGAGCTACTTGATGCCTCTTGAGGGTAAGGGCTTGCAGTAATCGTCTCGAAATCCTGTTGCAGTTCGTCTGCAACACAATTAAGGTAATGCATTTCTACTGTAGTGCCTTTAAGTAAAAATAACTTTTTAGGTTGAAAAAAATACAGTTCTGGAAATGCTAAACCATCATGATTTTTAGAACTTAATACTTCTGTGTCGTTTTTTAAATCGTAGGTAAGGTATCCAAATATCCAATCTTTAGTACTACTTTGATACGCTTTTAATGCTTCAAAACTATCTTGTGCATCTGTTTGTATACCTGTAAAAGCATCTACGGCTAAAACAGCATCGTAGCTACTAAAATTTTGTTGGTAATTGTTAGAATCTAACCAAACCACATCATCAAATTGCTGTGCCCATAGTAACAACTGCTGTTTAAAATGCGGTGCTTGTACGATTTCGTAACGCTGTAGTGTTCTCAATAGAAAATATTAAAGTTGCAAAGTTACTTAGAATACTTAAAATTTTATGATTTTTGTAATAGAAGTGTGCTTTACATTTATAGTTTAGAACAAGAATCATTAATTAACACCGCTTAAAGTCTATGTACAGTTTAGAGAATGACCTGTTAAAATTTCGGTACAGCATAGTGGTGCTGAACTTTGCGAAATTACATCTGTTAAAAAGGGTACTGCATTTATGTGGCATGCCGATCCCAATATATGGGGCAGTTTTGCGCCCAATTTGTTCCCCATTATTGGCGGTTTAAAAGACGGTACCTACCGCTACGAAGGCCAAACGTATAGCCTTCCTAAGCATGGTTTTGTACGCCACAATACCGACTTAAAGCTTATTTCGCATACTGCTACGGTTTTAGCCTTTTCCTTAACTCCTAATGCGCGTCTGTTAGAGCAGTACCCTTTTTTATTTACTTTTGAAATTCACTTTACCTTATTAAAGAACACCATTAAGGTGTCGCATTATATTAAAAATACAGATACAAAACCTTTGTATTTTTCTCTGGGCGGGCACCCTGCCTTTAAATGCCCTGTATTTGAAGGGGAGCGCTACGAGGATTACAGCCTCGTCTTTGAAACAAAGGAACGGGCGGTCACCCATTTGCTAAATCCGAAAACCGGATTGGTGAGTGCGCAAACTAAAACCGTATTTGAAGATACCGACACTCTAGCTTTACGTCATGATTTATTTGATGCTGATGCTCTCATTTTTAAAGCACTTAATTCTAAGACTGTCACTTTAAAGAGTAAAACGAAAGGTCCCATTTTAGCACTGCACTATAAAGACTTTAACTATTTGGGTATTTGGGCCAAGCCTAATGGTGATTTTGTATGCATAGAACCTTGGTTAGGTATTGCCGATGCGGAAGATACCAATCAAATTTTAGAAGAAAAAGAAGCCATTATACCATTAGAACCTCAAGACCACTTCACAGCGTCCTATACTATAGAAATACACGACAGACATCTTTAGTACAGGAAAATAAGTGTAACTTTGCGGCAAAACAGGACACTTTTGAGCTTTCAAGATTTAAATTTAAACACACCGCTTTATAACGCCTTAGACGATTTAGGCTTTACAACCCCAACGCCTATTCAGGAGAAGGCTTTTAATGTTGTTGCCTCTGGTAAAGACGTTGTTGGTATAGCGCAAACGGGAACAGGTAAAACTTTCGCGTACATGTTACCTATTTTAAAAAACTTAAAGTTTTCGCAACAGGAAAATCCGCGTGTACTGGTTTTAGTGCCTACCCGCGAATTGGTGGTTCAGGTTGTAGAAGAAATTGAAAAACTCTCTAAGTATATCAACACTCGTGTTTTAGGTGTGTATGGTGGTACTAATATCAATACCCAAAAGCAAGCTATTGCTGAAGGTCTTGACATTTTGGTCGCGACACCTGGACGTTTGTATGATTTGGCATTGAGTAGGGTTTTACAGTTAAAATCCATTCAAAAATTAGTGATAGATGAAGTTGATGTCATGCTAGACCTTGGCTTTAGACACCAGCTGATTAATATTTTTGACATTCTTCCTGAACGTCGTCAAAACATCATGTTTTCTGCAACAATGACTCAAGATGTTGACGAATTGATTACTGATTTTTTTAGAAGCCCAGAACGCATTTCTATAGCTGTTTCTGGAACACCCTTAGAAAACATTTCGCAACAGCGCTACATAGTTCCTAATTTTTATACTAAAATAAATTTGCTAGTCGATTTGCTACAAGACGACTCCAAATTTCATCGTGTTCTTATTTTTGTCGCTTACAAACGTATGGCAGACCGTTTATTCGAACAACTAGATACTTTTTTCAAAGAAGAACTCTGTGTCATTCACTCTAATAAAACGCAAAATTACCGTTTGCGTAGCATTGAGCAATTTAAAGAAGGTGTAAATCGTATTTTGGTGGCTACAGATGTTATGGCTCGTGGATTGGATATTGATAATGTAAGTCATGTTATCAATTTTGACACCCCTGAATATCCAGAAAATTACATGCACCGCATTGGTAGGACTGGTCGTGCTGAACGTCAAGGGGAGGCTTTGGTTTTTTCTACTGAAAAAGAAGCTGACGCCATTGCTGCTATTGAAGGTTTAATGCAAATGGAAATCCCTGTGCTTGCGTTACCTGACGCTGTTGAAGTCTCTACAGAGCTTATCCCTGAGGAACGCCCACAAATAAAAGAACGTAATAACCCTACCAAACGTCGTGATGAAGATGCGCCTGGACCTGCTTTTCACGAAAAGTCGGCAAAAAACTCTAAAGAAAATTTAGGTGGCAGTTACCAATATAAAATAGCGGCTAAATATAAGAAGCCTAAAACTAGAGGGGATAAAAACTACAACAAACGCAATAAACGGAAGTAACTAAACTGGAGAACCCTATATATCCGCTCATTAAAAATGGTTTTAAACAGCAGTAACCTCCTATAATTAGAGTATAAAATCTGGTGAAATGCATTCAAAAATTTCAGCGTAATTACCACTACAGCTAAATTAAAAAAACATAGCGTAGCGCTAGTGATTACAGCAGTGAAAAACCATAATAGGTTTGCTCTTATGCCTAATTAAATCTTATTACCAGTTGCGCTAAAAACACAAATGGGACACCGTATACAGTGTCCCATTTGTTTATTTATAAAAACAATGTGATGTTATTTTATAATGCAGCCAAGACTTCTTGAGGTTCTGCACGTTCGGTATAGTCTTCTGCAACAAATGCATAAGTAACTTCACCTTTTGTGTTTAACACATAGGTTGCTGGCATTGGCAATTCGTAATCTGTATTTGCATTATGCTTCGCAACATCTAAATTAAAGGCACTATACACCTCTTGTAGCGCTTGTGGCATTTTAAACACTAGACCTAACTGCTTAGCCACTTTATTGTCTATATCGCTAAGAATTGGAAATTCTAAACTGTTCTTTTCAGAAGTGGTCAAGGAGTTATCTGGTGTCTCTGGAGATATTGCAATTAAACTCGCGCCTTTTTCTTTTATTTGAGGTAAAATCGCTTGTAATGCTTTCAATTCTATATTACAGTAAGGGCACCATCCGCCTCTGTAAAAAGAAATAACGACAGGCCCTTTATTCAAATAACTTTCTAAATTTTCTGTTTCGCCTTTTACATTAGGCAATTCAAAATTAAGCATTTGTCCGCCTACTTTCAAAGCCTTATCAGATAAGTGTTCTTTGACTAATGCCGCTGTACTGTCTAGCATGACATCTAATTTTTCTTTAGGGATATTTGCTGCTGATCTGTCTTTTATAACTTGTAACTCTGCTAATAAACTCATTTTAATTCGTTTTAATTTATAATAAACACTTCGCTAATGAAATTCAATTTCTATATGTTTCCTAAAATAGGAAAATCATAACCAAATGGCAATACATAGTCTAAGGCCATTTCTTTTTTATGCAACCGTTCTGTAGTAACTTGCTTTAGTGTATTAAGGGATTTTTTAAGTTTTTGCTTTTTGTTTCGTAATTTTTTAATTCTTATTATAGTCATCTTTGGTGTGGTTTTCTTAACAATTTTTATAGTTGGTCTTTAAGCTTACAAGAAACTAACATAAAATGCTGAAAAGTATTTAGTTAAATACCATACAAAGCTACAATCGAAAAACACCCTAAAACGTAAAACCCTACTGAACAGGTTCTTACAAAAAAAGCACAGCTCTGCCTAAATTTATAAATTATTAAATAAAAAAACCCTCTCCAAAACTATGGAAAGGGTTATAATAATGCAGAATACTTCAGATATACAAAAAACCAACCAAATTTTTTATCCCTAACTTAAAAGTTAATCCTATATCCTATAATAAGTCTTCTGCAAAACGTTAAGACACTTTTAATAAGCGTTCCTGATCTTGATAATTATTGTAGTAAAATGCAAAACGTTCTTTAGCACGCTTTACTCGCATTTTAACGGCACTTGTCCTTACACCTAATACATCTTCTAAAGTCTTAATAGATACCTTTTCTTGGTATTTTAAGATAATGATAGATTTATCCTTTGGTGATATTTGATTTAAGGCATAATTCCATTTTTTATAAAAATCGTCTTCCACACGAGACGTTTCAACAGTACTATCTTCTACAGATTCGTAGTCATAAAATTGAGAATACGATGTTTCATATTTTCGTTTTTTATCTCTAGTCACGTAATTGATACAGTGATTATAAGTAAATGAATATAACCATGTGGAGAATTTTGAATCTCCTTTAAAGCTTGAAAGTTTTACAAATAATTTCAAAAAAATGTCTTGAGTCAAATCTTTTGCTTCGTCTTCGTTATTTACGAATCTATAACATTTGTTATAAATCATTTTTGAAAACCTGTCATAAAGTTTCGCAAAAAGCGCCATATCCTTGGTCTTTATAATCTCTAAAACTAATGCTTCGTCTGTCAAAATATCTAGGGAGTTGATTTCTATGGTACAATAGTACAGACTATGTTTTATTTTTGAATTTTATTTTCAAAGTTTCAAATACGTATCGACAAAACGCTATTTTTTACCGTTAAAGTGCGTTTTTGTTTTTAAATCACCCCACATAAATATGTTATTTGTACGCTTAAGTACTACTTCATGAAGATTTAAAATATGATACACATTGTGCGTTTCCTGATTTTGCATAGTTACTCATGGTCTAAATTTAAACGCAGCTTAAAATCTAAAATCATTTTAAGCTCTAATACTGGTTTTAATACCTGAATGGGATTGTATGTACAAATAGATACACCGATATAGCTATTGTACTAAAAAGCAACGGACACCAACTACTCTAGTCCGTAAACCTTATGCCACTATATTGAAATGATGAGAATAGTAAAAAACAATACTATTGGTTTTACACTTTGAAAATCTAGATACACTGTCTCGCGTGAATGTATTTAAATTTCCCTATCTAAAAGCAGCTTAAGCTATTAAAATTGAACGCTAAAAGTACTTTTATATAGCGTAACAATACGCCTGTAGTAATTGTATATTAATGTAGAGAGTTTTTGGGCATACAGAAAAGTAACCAACCAAATTTTAACCCTAACTTTAAAGTTAATCCCGTATACTTACTTGACTCTCTACAATATCTTTAATAGGCACTATAAGTTTGCCTTCCTTTGTTTTTAATGTTATGGATATACCGTTAATAGATTCTATCTCGCCTTCTATAGCATTAAATTTCACTATTTGTCCTACTTCATAGGTTTTTCTGGTATAGTATGTTTTTAAAAGGTCTCCTACCGTTTTTTGAGCACCAAAGCCTAAGGCCAATGCAAAAGCTAATAAGAAAGACGCTAAAATCATTGTAATGTTACTTGTAATGATGTCTGTATTTATGCCTGCTTGATTTAAAGCAGTTATTGATGTAAAAACAACAATAAGAAAAAACACGATTTGACTTATAATTTTTGCCCCTGACAAGTCCATAGATTCAAAAAAGGATTGCAAGCCCTTTTTAATCACATTTGCCAACACCAAACCTATGGTGAATATAACGAGGGCAGAAAATAACTGCGGCAGATAGCCTAACAGATTGCTTATTTGTTGCGAAATCATTTTAAGTCCCAATACATCTGAAACCATAATGATTAACATGATATACATAAGCCACTTAATAGACTTCGATACTATTTTTATGGTATCGAAATTAAGCGATTTGCCTTCTACAATTTCTATTTCATTAAGTTTATCATCTAATCGGTTCGCTTTAGCCAACGTTAAGGCTTTCTTTACAACACGCACAACTAGTTTTGTAACGAGCCAACCTATAATAAGAATAATTAAAGCTCCTAAAATACTTGGGAAAATTTTAGTGATTTCTATCCACATTGTACTTAAAGAAGACATTGCCATGTCTTTCCATTCTACTGCTTTATCCATGAGTTATAAAAAATTTGGTTAGGGTTATAATTGGTTTATTTTTTATCTCTTTTATTAATAACGGTTTCTATAACATGTCCTATGTTATAAGAAAACAAGGCTGCAAGTTCCATAATAAGTTTTGCCATGGCAATATCACTCATAACCTTAGCCTTAAGTTCTGGAGGAACTTCCCTAAGTGGGGTGTCTATTTGTTTAAATGGATTTTCCATGGTTTATAAATTATTAGTGTAAACTTCTGTGAGCTTATCTTTTGCTCTTTTTATTCTCATCTTTACTGCACTTTGTCCAATCCCTAACACCTCTTCAATCTCTTTGATGGTGAGATGGTCTTGGTATTTTAGTAGCAGTATCATTTTCTCTTCTGGCGCGATAAGATTCATTGCCTTTTTAAGCTTATCTACACGCATGTTAAGAAAATCATTATCCTCTATCTCATCATCCGAAATATTTTCTATACCCGCATTATCTACCGCTTGCTTCTCTATTTTCTTTGCGGTATTTCTAGTTACAAAATTCACGCAGTGGTTATAAGTAAATGCATATAACCAGGTTGAGAATTTAGATTTCCCTTTAAAACTTGCTAATTTTACAAAGAGTTTTAAAAATACATCTTGGGTTAAATCCTTTGCCTCGTCTGCATCTCTTGCAAACCCATAACATTTATTATATACTAACGTAGCATATCTGTCATAAAGAACTTCGAAAAGCAATGTATTATTGTTTTCTATAATTGTTTTAACCAGATCTTCATCTGACTGTTTATTAATTGTATCGATGGTTTTCAAATGTAGCCTGTCGCTAATTTAACGGTTGATAGTTTTAAGACACGTAACAATTCTATAAGTCACATTTTATATAAAAGAATATAAAAATAAATTAATTCTTGTTAAAAACTACACCATATTCAATTTTGTTAACAAAAAAAAGCGTACAAAAATAAGTTTTATTCAAAAACGTAAGAGGTGCAGACAACTTCAGTAAGTCTAAAATATCCAAAAGCATAATTCTCTGGATTTGTAAGATTGATACAATTTCCTTTTAAAGAGGCAGGTACAGTACCAAAAGGATTGCCTCCGCCTTCAAATTGCTCTATTAGCAAATCTACATAATTGAAATACTGTTCTGAGATGCCATAAAATTTAATATTTACAATATCGCCAGCGACAAACTCTTCTATACCTTCATCTTCGTCTTCTTCTTTTTCAAAAAACACGTCCAATCTATTACCATCTGTAAACTCATCTGGTATTGCTAACAATTCTGGAAATAAATCCCCTTCTTCTTCAAATCTAAAAAAATAAAAATTCTCTTCGTTTGGAGGGTCATTAAAAGCAATATCGACACCTAATGCTTCATTATCGAAGCCACTTTCTCTGGACTGGCTTAAGGCATCTATAGCCACAACAGAAGTCATCGTCTCTTCTGCACTATAGGTTTCGCCTTGGTAATCGATATCTAGACGGTAGGTTTGATTTAAAACTGGATCGAAAGTAATCGTGCTATACAGCCCATTTCCTTCGTCTGAAAACACAAATATTTCATTGGTTGCTGTGTTTGTAACGCGTACTGAAGCTCCTGTTACGCTTGTATCTTCTAAATTAGAAAAAAAAGGTGCCGATGTACTTAACCGTATAGATTGTGCATTACCACGTGTGCCTTTTTCCCAATCGATGGAGGCTTCAACAACCAATCGCGGTGGTGCTTCTGGTACCTCTACGTCTACTACGTCTGTACATGAGGTAACTATTAATAGTAGGATAACGAGTCGTTTAAGGATACGCAAGGTCATAGCTTAAAATTTAAAATTATACGATACAGAAGGCACTATTCCAAAAATTGCTGTACGGGTCGCTTCATTAGCTCCTGTTTCTCTATTTTGGCCAAAAGATATTGAGGCTGCATTTCGTCTATTGTAAAGGTTGTATATGCCAAATACCCATTCGCCTTTCCATTTTTTATCGGGCCGTCTGTTAGGTACGTAAGTGGCTGAAATGTCTATTCTATGGTAAGCTGTTAAACGGCTTGCATTTCTATCTGAAAAATTTGCCACATTTATCCCCTCGTAAGAGTACTGCCCATCTGGAAACGTTACCGGCCGCCCTGTTTGATAAATAAGGTTAGCTCCAAAACTCCATTTGGTATTTAATGTGTAACTTCCCGTTAGTGAAATATCATGGGTTCTGTCGTGCGCTGCATAATACCAGTCGCCATTATTAATCCCAGGGCCTCCAGCAATGCCTCCTGGTGTGCGCTGCTCGGCTTTAGAGATTGTATAGGCTAACCAACCTGTAAAATCACCTTTAGATTTTTTAAATAAAAATTCGAGACCATAGGCTCTTAATTCTCCATTTAATATTTCTGTTTCTATCGTGTTTTGTCCTATAAGATCGGAGCCATCTACATAATCTATACGATTTGCTACTGTTTTATAATACGCCTCTACTTCTAGCGCATACCATTTGTCCTTAAAATTTCTAAAATATCCAATAGCGTATTGGTCTGACAATTGCGGTTTTATAAACCGTCCACTTGGCGCCCATACATCTAAAGGTGTTACAGATACTGTATTTGATAACAAATGGATGTATTGTGCTGTTCGGCTGTACCCTGCCTTTACAGAGGTATTCTCATTTAATTGATACGCCATCGCTAAACGGGGTTCGAAATTAGAAAAATCTTCTATACGATCGCTCGTATCAAAATTAGTAATTCCAATGGGCGTACCTTCTTCGTAAATTCCTAAGGTTTCGTTGTAAACGATAGGCCTACCGTCTTGGTAGTCGACAAGAGGTTGTCCCCCTAAACGCGAGAAATAACTATGTCTTAAGCCAAAAGTAGTGGTTAATTGATCGGTAATTTTATACTCTGCACTAAGGTATAACCCATTTTCAAAGGCCCGTTTCTGATCTAAAAGTAAGGGGTTTATTGAGGATGTTTCTGAAGTTGGATTTATCTCTCCTGGATTAAAATTATAATAAATGGCATTGAGGCCAAAATTGAGTTTTAATTTATCACTCTTAAAATAGCTTAAATCGTATTTGATATTATAATTTCTAATTTCTGAAATCCAATCAAAATCAAAAGCTTTAAAATCCAATTGGTAATCATAATTACTAAAGATAAGCGATAAATTAGAAAACAGTTTATCGTTGTAAATATGGTTCCATCGTAAATTCCCCGACGTATTGCCATAACCACTTAAAAAGTTGGCTCCAAAATTAAACTCATCCCTTCCAAAATACCCCGAAAGGTATAATTTATTTTTAGCATTGATGGTATAGTTTGTCTTTAGGTTAAGATCATAAAAGAAAGCGCTATTTTCAACATTTGCAGCGTTTAAAAACAAATGTGCATACGAGCCACGTCCCGCTATTAAAAAAGAACCTTTATCCTTTAACACAGGGCCTTCTGCCGAAAGGCGACTAGAGATAACACCTATACCTCCGTTAAGCTCAAAATTTTTACTATTTCCATCTTTTTGCCTTACATCTAACACCGAGGACACACGTCCGCCAAAGCGTGCAGGAATGCCGCCCTTATAAAGTTTGACATCTTTTATTGCATCTGCATTAAACACAGAAAAGAATCCAAATAAGTGGGAACTGTTGTATATGATACTTTCATCTAAAAGCACTAAATTTTGATCGGCTGCACCGCCTCGTACATTAAACCCTGCAGAGCCCTCTCCGGTATTTGTAACTCCTGGCAGTAATTGAATGGACTTAATAATATCGACTTCTCCTAAAACAACAGGTATCTTTTTTATGGTTTCTGACTTTAATTTGGAAACACTCATCTGCGGACTTTTGATATTGACTTGCTCTGATTCTTCTGCGACCACAACCACTTCATCTAATGCTGTAGACGCTTCTTCTAATTCAAAATTCAAGTTTAGATTTCCAGAAAGTGTTACCGCTTGTACGGCTGTTGCATACCCAATGTAAGAGACTAAAATCTCATAATCGCCTTCTGTAGCCGTAAGGGAATAAAATCCATATTCGTTGGTCACAGCTCCAATACGCGTCCCTTTTAAAAACACCGATGCGCCAAAGACGGTCTCTCCATTTGCTACATCTGTAATCTTACCACTAATTGTAAATTTATTTTGAGCCATGCTTACAGTCGCCAAGCAAAGACTTAAAGACAGACAGATGAATTTAAAATAGGTCATATAAGAGATTTATGTTCTGCTAAATTAAAGAATTCCTTGTATTGAATTCTATTTATATGTTAAATTCTCAAACATTTAAGACTTGTAGAATTATTGATTCTTTTTGCTAAAAAGCAGTTACTTCTGTTGTATCGTTAATTAACATTTACGCCTTAAAATACGCTTAATTTGTTCTCGTTTAAGTATAAATAACGTAGCTGCATCTCTTTTTTAAAAGGTATAAGTCCATAAAAAAAGCAGTTCTTTCGAACTGCTTTTAGTAACATTTTAAATTCTTTTAACACTTAAATATGCAATGCTCTATCTTCTGTAGCGGCTAAAGCTGCTTCTTTTATAGCTTCTGTAAATGTAGGATGCGCATGAGACATACGAGAAACGTCTTCTGCACTAGCACGGTATTCCATAGCAACAACGGCTTCTGCAATCATATCTGCTGCACGGGCTCCTATCATGTGTACACCTAAAATTTCATCTGTAGTTGCATCTGCTAGAATTTTAACAAAACCGTCTAAATCCATACTTGCACGACTTCTTCCTAAGGCACGCATTGGGAATTGTCCTGTTTTATATGCAACGCCTGCTTCTTTTAATTCGGCTTCAGTTTTTCCTACTGCTGCAACTTCTGGCCATGTGTAAACCACACCTGGTATTAAATTATAGTCGATATGCGGTTTTTGTCCTGCGATAGTTTCTGCTACAAAAACCCCTTCTTCTTCTGCTTTGTGTGCTAGCATGGCGCCTTTTACAACATCTCCTATAGCGTATATATTATTTGCGCTGGTTTGTAAATGTGCATTTACAGCTACACGACCTCTATCGTCTAATTCTATGCCTGCCGCTTCTGCATTTAATCCTGCTGTGTAAGCACTACGTCCCACAGAAACTAAACAGTAGTCTGCTTTAAACTCGACCTCTTGTCCTTTTTTATTATCAGCTTTAATGATCACCTCATCACCAACACGCTCTACAGATTTTACCTTGTGCGATAACTGCATTTTAAATTTAGCCTTTTTAAAGACTTTATTTAATTCTTTAGACAGCCCTGCATCCATCGTTGGAATGATTCTATCCATGTACTCTATAACAGTAACTTCTGCTCCTAAACGTCTGTATACCTGCCCTAATTCTAAACCAATAACGCCACCACCTATAATAACAAGATGCTTTGGTATCTCTTTTAATTTTAAAGCTTCGGTAGAGGTTATAATGCGCTCTTTATCAACCTTGATGAAAGGCAATGTAGATGGCTTGCTTCCTGTTGCTATAATGGTATGTTTTGCACTAATTTCTGTATCCGTGTCGTCATCCCCTTTTATAGTTAATGTCGTTTTGTCTTTAAAGGCTCCTAAACCATGAAAAACATCGATGTCATTCTTCTTCATTAAAAAATCTATCCCACCAGTGGTTTGGTCTACGACAGCTTGCTTACGAGCGATCATTTTTTCCAAATTCACTTTAATATCTCCTGGGATTTCAATACCATGCTCTTCAAAATGTTTTACAGCATCATCATAATGGTGTGAAGAATCTAATAACGCTTTACTTGGTATACAGCCTACATTTAAACAGGTACCACCAAGGGTATTGTATTTTTCTATTATGGCAGTTTTCATGCCTAATTGTGCACAACGAATGGCTGCAACATATCCTCCAGGACCTGAACCGATAACGGCTACATCATATGATTTCATAATATTCTCTAAATTATTGTGTAAAAATTATGCTTTTGAATACAAATTAAAACTCAAAAACAATAATGAATTTCAAAAATACAAATTTACAGGTAAGCGTTTTAAAGATTTTTTTTAAAAAAGAAGCTAATAAATACATTTTCGATAAGCTTTTATGGCTAATGCTTCATATTTTTCAAAATCCATTCCAATTCGACATCTCTATCTGCTGCCCTATCTTTAGCTGTTGGTAAAATCTCAACATCCGGTCGAATGCCATAACCATCTGGCTCTTGTTTGTATGGGGCTTCTAATTGCATAAGTCCTATACGCGCTATTAATTTTGTTGCTGGCAGTTCGTACATCTTATAAAATCCTGCAACACAGCCGTTATAGGCCCCTCCCGTTTCTTCCCCCACAAATGTGGCACGCTGGGTCGCTTTTAAATGTGTCGCAATAAGCGATGAAGCAGAAAAAGAGTTGCCATTTATCAATACATATACTTCACCATCAAAATGCAAGGCATGTGGTTGTTTTAACTTAGAATCTCTCAAATTATAATACAATTTATCGTCTTGTTTTTTAATTTTAAAGAGACTGTGCCCTACAAACAATGGGGTTAACAGTGTCGCTATAGACTTTACAACAATAGGCGTTGTATTAGAGGTTAGTACTTTTAAAAAAGGCCATCTATTGGCAACTTCACTTTTTTCTGTAAATTGAAATGGCTGATCTGTTAAAAAACTATATAAATACTGAACTTCTGCTACCCGACCACCGCCGTTATCTCTAAGGTCTATGATAAGATGCTTTGTTTTTAGCGTCTTAATTTTTTGAAAACTTTCTTTGTAAAACGTCTTATAATTTCCATTAGAAAACCCTCTAACCTTCATATAGGCTACTGTACTGTCTGTTCCTATAAACTTAAAATTTCGAGTGTACTCTTTACTTCTTGAAATGTAACCATACACCTTATTCGTTTTTCGCTTTTTCTTTTTAGCCAACTGTCTGGCTTTTAAATCGGCTTTACTGGGCTTCTTTTTTGGCGTTGGCGGTTTTAAAGAGTCTTGTTTTGCATTTAGCGTATCTTTTGGCGTCTTCTTCGTTTTTTTGGATACCCTTTTAAACATTTTACTATAGGTGGAATCTGGAGTTCTAAATGTCACTTCTAAACTGTCTAAAAACCCTCTGTCTCTCACGTAAAAAACTTTAAAAAAGCGACCGACAGCTCTATTATGTAGCGTGGTGTTATACCCGTCTGAAGCAAAACGTGTTTTGTATGTTTCTATAAGTGATTTAACGGGGGTACCGTCTATACGAAGTACTTCTGCACCTACATAACTTGAATCTTTACCAACGGTACGTTTTACCCATAACTTCTCATCCAAATACTCAAAGTCTAATTCATAGAATTCAAACTTTTTCTTTTTTAAGACTTTCCAATCCTTCTTCTTATAACGCTTTCGAGCTGGTCGTAAAGACAAATGTCCTTGTCGTATTGTGGCAAAAACAGGAGCTAATTTTCTATAAAACGCTTTAGACGTTAACGGCGTAGTAATGCTTTGCTTTAAACTATCCAGTTTAAATTCTAAATCTTGCTTTGTAATATACTGGTATAACTTAGGGTGATTTCGCTTTAATTGTGTATATAATTTATCGACGTCTTCGTGTAACGCTTCTGCTGAATGTAACTTTGTGATGGTGTGATTATGTGTTTTTACACTTCTACACGAGCCCATGCAGAGCACAATCAATAAACTTAAAACAATACTTCTCATAAGTGGTTTAGAAAATCTGGAAACTAAAATAAATGTATTTAAAGGATGTCAGGCTTCAATTAGATTTTATTTAACGTTTGCTAAATATCTATGAAACTCTATTCATAAAATTATGTAATTTTGTTGCCATGCAAAAAACCATTAATATACAGAATAAAAAGGCGCGCTTTCAATATGAAGTATTAGATCGATATACGGCTGGTATTGTATTAAGTGGTACTGAGATAAAATCTATTAGACATAGTAAGGCCTCTATAGCAGAAAGTTTTTGTGAGTTTAATGAGCAAAACGAATTGTTTGTCGTAAACATGACTATAGAAGAATACCTTTATGGTAATTATTATAACCATAAGCCTAAGGCCGTTCGTAAATTGCTTTTAAATAAAAAAGAACTCAAAAAACTCCATAAAGAAGTACAAAACTCGGGACTCACTATAATCCCTTTACGTTTGTATATCACAGATAAAGGTTATGCGAAGTTAGATATTGCTTTGGCTCGTGGAAAAAAACTCTACGATAAACGCGAAACGATTAAGGATCGTGACAATAAGCGCGACTTAGATCGGATTAAAAAAAGTTACAAATAGATCCTCTAATTTCAATATTTTGGTCTAATTTGTGATGCATTAGATGTATGTATAAATATAAGTGTCCTTATAATTTACTTATCGCATGAAGAAGTTACTTCCGTTTTTATGTCTTTGCTTTATTTTCGTTTCGGTGACAGCACAGAAAAAAAATAAAACAACACTACAGCCCACCAAAAAAGAGTTTAAAATAGACAGTTCTAAAGTTAAAACCCTTCACAAAACGGTTAAAGCTTTATACGAAGTTCTTTCTGCAGAAAAAAAAGAGGAACGCAACTGGAAACAATTTAAATTTTTGTTTTATCCAGATGCTAAAATCATCCCTTCTGGCTATAATACTGAAGACCGTGTGTACAAGGCCAAATACTTAACGCCCGATGCCTACATTAAAAGTTCTGAGAAATGGTTACATATAAATGGGTTTATCGAACATGAAATTCATAGAGATGTAAATACTTTTGGCAATATCGCTCATGTATTTACAACCTATCAATGCTTTCATGCTAAGACAGACAAAACTCCTTTCATGCGCGGTATCAACAGCATACAACTTATAAATGATGGAAAGCGCTGGTGGATTTTAAACCTGTATTGGGCTCAAGAAACTAAAAAACACCCTATTCCAAAAGCGTATTTGCCGAGGAAGAAGTAAATCTCTTTCTTTAAAGTAATATCCTAAACCATTTTGATCTTAATCTATATCATGTGATAGACTTTAAAAGCCTATTATTTTTTCATTGGGATAGTCAACTAATTCGGTTTTACGAAAAATGAAGTGTCACTTTTTTTATATATTGCTTATCCCTTACAACGCGAACCTTATTTTATCTCAATACACCTATGGCTAAGTTTTTTACTGAAATAACACCAAAATTAGAAACCTTTATAAAAGCGCAACATCTATTTTTTGTAGCGACAGCCGCAAAAGATGGTCGTGTTAATCTTTCTCCTAAGGGACTAGCAGACACCTTTAAGATTGTAAACAGCACCAAAATTATATGGTTAAATTTAACAGGAAGTGGTAATGAAACGGCTGCGCATTTATTACAAGATAACCGTATGACGGTAATGTTTTGCGCGTTTGATGCTAAACCGCTTATATTGCGTTTGTACGGCACTGCTACGGCCCACCATCAAAACGATCCTTTTTTTAAAGACAATATTCATTTATTCTCTAAAAGAGTGGGAACTCGACAATTAATAGAAATGACCATAGATAGCGTACAAACCTCTTGTGGTTTCGCGGTTCCATTTATGGATTTTAACGCAGAACGCTTACAATTAGACACCTGGTCTAACAGTAAAGGCGAATCTGGTATAGCATCTTATTGGAAAGCCAAGAACAGTAAAAGCATAAATGGCTTTGAAACAGGTATCTCTAAAGCTTAAATCTATACTATTTATGTTAGCATCAAACCATTCTAAAACCACAAAAGCCTATTGGGAGCAACGCTACGCGGCTGCCAATACAGGATGGGATATTGGTAATCCCTCAACGCCTCTAAAAACCTATATTGATCAATTAGAATACAAAAATCTTAAAATTTTAATTCCTGGAGCTGGTAATGCTTACGAAGCTGAATATTTGTTTTTTAAAGGCTTTACTAATGTCCATGTACTTGATATTGCGAAAGCACCTTTGGAGGCTTTCAAAAAACGGCTTCCTAACTTTCCAACAGCCCATAGTATTCAAGGTAATTTTTTTAAACATGAAGGCGCTTACGATCTTATTTTAGAACAAACTTTTTTTTGCGCTTTTCCGCCTACAGAAGCAAACCGTAAACAGTACGCCTCACACATGCACAAATTACTTAAACCCAATGGTAAACTTGTAGGGCTATGGTTTGATATTCCCCTTACAGGCGACATGGAAAAACGACCATTTGGGGGGACGTCAAAAGAGTACCTCAATTATTTTAAACCTTATTTTTCAGTCAAAACCTTTGAAAAATGTTATAATTCCATCCCTCCCAGACTAGGGCATGAACTGTTTGGCATTTTTAAAAAACGATAAGCACGACTCTAACAAGATCTTATATGGTGTTAAAATCGTAAACACTTTCAACCTGAGTTCGATCTAAGGATTCAGAAAAATAGCTCTAATTGTTTTGTATTTTCCGTTTCAAATTTGATAGCTGGTTTCTTTTCTTGAAAAGAATAAGCAATAAGACTAGCCACAAGATTAGTAATAAAATTACCAAAGCTTCGATGCCTTGAATGTTCAGCTTGCGCAATGTTTTTTAGTTGATCATTTATGGTTTCTATTACCGATCTTTTTCTTAACAATATCTTATCCCTCATTGTCATCAGTACATTTTTCATGTTGTTTTTAATACTAGTAACTAAGTGTAATCCCTGATCAAATAATATCGAAGTTAGTTCCTTGGAGATATATCCTTTATCAGCATATAAACTACCAAATATTTTTTTCAAAAAGTTATCTTGTTTCAGAGGTGTCCTATCATCAACATTAGCCTGAGTAATAATAAAATCAAGGAGTTCACCTTTATCATTAATGATGATGTGAAGCTTGAAACCATAGAACCATCCCATTGTTGATTTGCCTATGGTAGCGATATCTTTAAAAACCTTATTATTGTTAATTCTCTTGTTCTTGCAAGCCCTGATTGGTGTAGAATCTATAAAAGAAATACCTGTGCACTCTCCCAAACAACAAGTCTTTAAATACAAGGTTAAAGGCACTAGATGAGATTGCATTAATTCTACAAAACGGTTATAAGAAACGGTCTTAGGAAATTCATTTTGTAATTGCTGTTGTACATATAAAATATAGAAATGTTTGAAAGTCCTTATCCCGCTCAAATGAAACAATACAGTGATAGTAACCACCTCACTTGTAGACATCGTAAATTTTCGATTTCTGGTTTTTTTACCTGTTGTTACTTGTCTTTTTCGCATAGCAGGCTCATAAACAGCACAAAAATCATCAATAGAACAAAATATTTCAGTAATTTTATCTTTAGAAATCATAAGTAGAATACATTTAGTTAGCTGGAATTCAGCACTTTAATTTACTAAATATTCTGCTTTTTCTATACTATAAAATCAAGTTTCTTACATCGAATTCAGGTTTTCACGTTTTATACTAATCGTATTAGAGCTAAACCTATTCTGTTCTAATAATAGCGACACTGCTGTTCTTCTAGAAAACAGTACAGTGTTTACAATATATTCAAATCCCGATTGTCCTATATAGACCAACAACTGCTATTCCTAGTAGTACCAACCACCATACATTTAAACCTATTTTGAGACACAACCTCCGACTTCAAACGCATTAACGGTCGTATTTTTACCGAGCGCAAATCTATAGCCCTAACCCAATGGCAACAAAATCCTGTTCCTAAACTTAAAGGCTTACATTCTATAGTAGAACTTCCCATGTTTATAAATACAACTGCCTCTCCTAAAAACTATAGCTTAGCCGAAAGGTCTTTGAAAAAAGGAAAAGCTAATGAAGGTGGTGATATCAGCACTAATAACTTATAAACGATGTGAGATAAAACTACAAATAACTACTTCAGTTAAACTTTTCCATTCGATATATCAAACTTACTTATTTAACTTTTTTTCATACATTTGATCGAAAATTACTCATTTTCTAATTTTCCACTTTAATTGTATTCTTAAAAAAGTAGTTTTGATCAAAATGCATTACCATGAAAAAAAAATATATTATTTATCTATTTCTATTTATTACAACCTTTTCTTGTAATAATGATGACTCCAATGCCGAATTATCTAACGAAAATGAAATTACAAATATCATTTTTAATTATAACGATAATAGGTTAGAAATTGCTGTTGACCCTCTAAGTAAGACGATCAACAAAACACTTCCAACAGCTTGGGATATTACAAATATGAGTGCTCAATTCATTATATCGGATTCAGCAACATTATCTCCTGACCCTAGTACAATAAGCGATTTTTCTAAACCAATAACATTTACTGTAACTGCCCAAAATGGAGAAAAAAGCAATTATAACCTTGTTATTTCTAAACTGCCTTCTGATGATAGAGATATTATATCATTTATTATTCAAAATAAAGAAACAAAGATTAGCTCTAACATAAATAGCGACAGTAATACTATAGAGCAACGTGTCCCTCCCCATGTTGACCTTAGTCAGTTATCTATAAACTACAAAATCTCTAAAAACGCAAGTATAAGTCCAGATCCTTCTACAATAAAAGACTATTCCAATCCTGTAAGTTTTACGGTTACCTCTGAAAGTAACGAAACAAAAACGTACACCACTAATTTTAAAATTATGGACGAAGAGGCATATTACAGTTGTACAGAACGCAGTGCTTCTGTAATGATCGGAGCGGTAAAACAAGCATCTGAATATTTTAATGTAGGTCTAGGACAATCTTTAACTCCAGATAATGATATTTTTTTACAAACATATAGTATTTTATTCTCACGCCCGTTTGTCTTCGTTAGTGAAAACGGAGAAACAGAAGAGTATGCTGGTGATGCCACCCTAAGACTTCAACTAAGAAATGAGAATGGTTTCATTCTCAATTTTAAAGATTTTACATTTAACAACCCAATGGAGTCGCTTTGGCGCGAATTTGATCTATCAAATCTCAATATAATATTAAAGAAAAACACCTTATATCATTTTACGTGGTATATAGTTGATGGAGAACAATTAAAAATTACGTCTTCAAATACTTCTAGTACGCAACTATATGCTTCTTCTTTTTGTAATGGACAAGGACTTGCAACACCTTTGGGGAGTTCTAGCGACACAATGCTTGAGGAATGGGGCATTTGGAATACCTTTGATTGGCATTTTAATTTTAAGCTATCGGGTTTAAAATAAAAAAGCAATTTATGTTATTTAATATCAAAACAAGTGATGCAATGCATCACTTGTTTTGATATTAAATAAATTACGTATGTTTGATTGACAATGGTTCTAAAAACACACTTCATTTTTCAATCAAATCTAATTCTTATCCTCTAGCAAAGGCACAAATTTAAATTCACCAAACTCATACTGCTCGAAGGATTTAGGGCCTTTTCTAATAAACAAGGTCATAATTTGAGCTTTACCACTATCCCCTACAGGAATAACTAAACGTCCGCCATCATGTTTCAATTGACTCAACAACGGTTTCGGTACAAAGGGCGCTCCAGCAGTAACAATAATACTATCAAAAGGCGCCTGTTCTGGTAAACCTTTATAGCCATCTCCAAAAATTAAATGTTTGGCTCTGTACCCTAATTTAGGCAGAAATTTACTGGTCTTTTTAAACAATTCTTGTTGCCGCTCAATGCTATACACACGAGCACCCAATTCGCACAGTACAGCAGTTTGATAACCACTGCCTGTACCTATTTCTAAAACCGTATGTCCAGGTGTAATTTCTAATAGCTCACTTTGAAAAGCTACGGTATACGGTTGCGAAATTGTTTGGTCTGCTGCAATAGGAAATGCTTTATCTTGGTAGGCATGGTCTAAAAAGCTAGAGTCCATAAACAAATGTCTAGGAATCTTCCCAACGGCTTTTAATACGTTAGTATTGGTTATGCCTTTCGTTTTTAAAACATTGACTAACTGTTGTCGCAATCCTTGATGCTTAAATGTATCTTTCAAATTTTGGAGGGTTGTTTGTGCTAAAAATAAACAAAGATTTTAAAGCGAAAAACAATTTATTCAGAATTTAATTTTACTATCTTTCAACGGTAAATTTTTCAGTTAAATACGCACACAATAGATGCTATTTCTAATGAAAAATTACAAATTATAGTATTTTTGTTCAAAACGTAAAAATTATGCTGAAAGCTGGTGTACTAGGTGCAGGTCATTTAGGAAAAATTCATTTAAGACTTCTTAATCAATCTAAAAAATATGAACTTATAGGGTTCTACGATGCAGATACTGCTAATGCCCAACGTGTAGCCGACGAGTTTGGTTATAAGTTGTTCGATTCTATCGATGCGCTTATAGATGCTGTAGATGTTGTTGATATTGTAACACCTACCTTATCTCATCACGATTGTGCTATAAAAGCCATTACTAAAGGCAAACATATATTTATTGAAAAGCCAATCACTAATACCGTTGCAGAAGCTGAAGCTATTAGAGCTTTAGTAGCACTGCATAAGGTTAAAGGACAAGTAGGCCATGTAGAACGTTTTAATCCTGCCTTTATAGCAGTAAAAAACGATATCAATACACCTATGTTTATCGAAACGCACCGCTTAGCAGAATTTAATCCTCGTGGTACAGATGTGCCTGTAGTCTTAGACTTAATGATACATGATATTGATATTATATTAAGCATCGTAAAATCGGAAGTAAAACATATTTCTGCCAGTGGTGTTGCTGTTATTAGCGATACACCAGACATCGCTAATGCTCGTATTGAATTTAAAAATGGCTGCGTTGCCAACTTAACAGCGAGTAGAATTTCTTTGAAAAAAATGCGTAAAGCGCGATTTTTTCAAAAAGACGCTTATATCTCTGTAGATTTTTTAGAAAAAAAATGCGAAGTCGTAAAAATGAAAGATGCGCCAGAACAACCTGGTGATTTTGATATGATTCTACAGAATGCGGAAGGTGCTAAAAAGCAAATCTACTTTGATAACCCTAAAATTACAGAGGTGAATTCTATTTTAGATGAATTAGAAACTTTTGCCGATGCAATAACGAATGATACCACTCCTGTTGTAACACTGCATGATGGTACAGAAGCATTACGTGTTGCTAACATGATTATCAATCAATTTTAAACTATATGTAGTAAACGTATGTAGCAATTCATCGACATGACTCCTAGCGAAATCTTAAAAGCAACAGCCCATAGACCGTGGCCTTTACCAACGAAAAACTGGTCTTTCTATCAAGAATGGAACGCTGCTGTTTTTTTGCATTGGCAGGTAGAACTCAAAACGCTAAAACAATTTATACCTAGCGCATTAGAGATCGATGTTTTTGAAGGGAAACCTTGGGTATCTGTTGTGGCTTTTACTATGGAAAAAATAAGACCACGTTACCTGCCTTATTTCCCCCCTATTTCAAATTTTAATGAAATTAATATTAGAACTTATGTCACCTACAAAGGGAAGCCTGGTGTTTATTTTTTAAGCATAGAAGGTGGCACCAAAAGTTCTTGTAAATTATCTAAATTAATTTCTGAATTGCCTTATCGCTTTTCTAAAATGAAAAGAACAAAACACCACTACCAATCCCATAACAGGACATATAACGACAGTTTAAACATTAGGTATTCTGTCAAACAAAAAATTAAACACAAATCAAAATTAGAGCTTTGGCTTACCGAAAGGTATGCTCTATTTCAAGATACACCTAGCACTATAAATACATTCGAAATTCACCATATAGAATGGCCAATCCATGACATACATCTTGAAAGCATGCATTTAGATTACGAAAGATTTGATGCGCTTATGCCTAATGATCCGCTTCTAGCACATTATTCAAAAGGCGTACAAATTCTTGCTTGGAATAAAATAAAAAACAAGAAAACCAGCTCTACTCTATGAAAACTATTGCTGTAATTGGAGCAGGTACCATGGGAAATGGCATCGCTCAAACTTGTGCCCAAAAAGGATTTAAAGTAACTTTAATCGATATTAGTGCGACTGCGCTAGAACAAGGTCTTGCAACGCTAACTTCTAACCTAGAGCGTATGGTCGTTAAAGCAAAAATAACGCCTGAAACTAAGGTTAACACACTAAATAATATTAGTCTCGTTTCTCACCTTAAAACAGGTGTAGAGACTGCTGATATTATCATCGAAGCTGCTAGCGAGGCGCTAGATTTAAAACTTGACATTTTTAAACAATTAGATGCTTTTTGTATGCCCTCTGCCATTCTAGCGACCAATACATCCTCGATTTCTATTACAGAGATTGCCGCAGTAACCTCAAGACCAGAACAGGTGATTGGCATGCATTTTATGAACCCCGTCCCTATCATGCCTTTAGTTGAAGTAATTCGTGGTTATGCCACTAGTGACACCACAACAACAACTGTTAATACGCTTGCCAAAACACTGGGTAAAACACCTATTACTGTAAATGATTACCCTGGTTTTATTGCCAATCGTATTTTAATGCCTATGCTTAACGAAGCCATAGAAAGCTTATATACTAACGTCGCTGGAGTTAAAGCCATAGACGCAGTCATGACCTTAGGAATGGCGCACCCCATGGGCCCATTGCAATTAGCCGATTTTATAGGTTTAGATGTCTGTTTATCCATTTTAAACGTTTTATACGAAGGCTTTAAAACACCTAAATATGCACCATGTCCCTTATTGGTCAATATGGTAAACGCTGGAAAATTAGGGGTAAAATCTGGAGAAGGGTTTTATGAGTATTCCAAGAGTAAAAAAGCAGAAAATGTCTCTAGACAATTTTTAAAATAAAGACTCTTGTCTTAGCTTAGTCGTTTTATTATTTCAAATTACATTATAATTATATGAGTATTCCACAGCACCTAAAACAGATACAATCATCCTTACCCGAACATGTCACTTTAGTTGCCGTATCTAAAACCAAACCTATTCCAGATCTTATGGAAGCCTATAATGCTGGGCAACGTGTTTTTGGCGAAAATAAAGTACAGGAAATGGTAGAGAAATACGACGCCATGCCCAAAGATATTCAATGGCATATGATAGGTCATTTGCAACGCAATAAGGTAAAATACATGGCGGCTTTTGTAGATTTAATTCACGGTGTCGACAATTTCAAATTATTACAAGAGATTAATAAACAAGCTCAAAAACACAACCGTACCATCAATTGCCTTCTACAACTAAAAATTGCTGAAGAAGATTCTAAATTCGGCATGTCGCCTCAAGATGCTCAAGAACTTTTAACTTCTGAAGCGTTTCTAGCTTTGAAACATGTAAACGTAGTAGGTGTCATGGGGATGGCTACTTTTACAGATGATGACACTCAAGTCAAGCAAGAATTTACACGTTTAAAAATGACATACGATACTTTAAAACCATTACATAAGGCGTTAAATATCATATCTATGGGAATGAGTGGTGATTATCCCATAGCGATTCGTTGTGGCAGCACAATGGTTCGCGTTGGAAGTAGTATATTTGGATCTAGGAATTACAATTAGTACTTAAAACCACATCCTATTTACGCAATATTAGACATAGAGACCACAGGTGGAAAATACAACGAAGAAGGTATTACCGAAATTGCCATCTATAAATTTGACGGTCATGACATTGTAGATCAATTTATAAGCCTTGTCAATCCAGAGCGAGAAATTCAACCTTTTGTTGTTAAACTTACAGGTATTAATAGCAATATGTTACGTACTGCTCCTAAATTTTATGAGGTAGCGAAACGTATTGTAGAAATTACAGAAGGCTGCATTATTGTAGCGCATAATGCCTTGTTTGATTACCGTATTTTAAGTACTGAATTTAGACGTCTGGGTTTTGATTATAAGCGTGAATCGCTGTGTACGGTAGAGCTATCTAAATACTTAATTCCTGACCAACCCTCATACAGTCTTGGTAAATTAGTGCGTGCTCTGGGAATTCCCGTAGCAGACAGGCACCGTGCTTCGGGAGATGCGCAAGCTACTGTAAAACTTTTTAAACTTTTACTAGACAAGGATACCTCTAAAAATATTATTAAAGACGCTGTACGTTCTAACCCTAAAAACCAATTAGAACCTAAACATCTAGATATCATTTCTGGTTTACCTACACTAACAGGCGTCTATTATATGCATAATGCAGAAGGTGCTATTATTTATATTGGTAAAAGCAATAACATTAAAAAGCGGGTCAATCAGCATTTTACAAGTACCAATCCAAAATCTAAAAAATTACAAACTTTAGTCGTTGCTGTTACCTACGAAGCCACGGGAAGTGAACTGGTAGCGCTTTTAAAAGAAAACGAAGAAATTAAAAAGAATACCCCTTTATTAAATACTGCTTTAAAACGGTCTATATTTACGCACGCCTTATACTGTAACACAGACAAAAATGGTTATTTAACACTTTCTGTGGCACTTACTGATAAAGACAAACCTGCTATCACAACCTTTACCAACAAGCAAAGTGGCAAACATTTTATAACTAAAGCCGTAGAGGATTATAATTTATGTCAAAAATTAACGGGCCTCTACAAGACCACTAGCAGTTGCTTTAATTATGGTATTAATGCCTGTGATGGTGCCTGTATTAACGAAGAGTCTCCCGAAAGTTATAACAAACGTGTCAATACACTTATTTCTAAAAACAGCTACGCCAATAAAAATATGGCCATTATAGATAAAGGTAGAGCTATAGACGAGCATAGTGTTATTTTAATTAAAGATGGAAAATTTGCTGGGCTTGGTTTTTTTAACCTCAACTACCAAATTAGAAATCTGGATATTTTAAGTTCTATTATAACACCAATGGCGCATAACAGGGACACGCAACATATTATACAAAGCTACTTAAGGCGTCATAAAAAATTAAAACAAATAATTTTCGATTAAATGATGAAGCACTTCCTATATTTCATTTTTTTTCTAAGTTTAACTCACAGTGCGCAAACAAAAAATAATGATCGGGTGTTTAGGGTATCGCTTAGTGATCTAAAAATGACAACTTACGCCAAGGATTCGATCGCAAATGCACTTGTACTGTATGAATATGGCAACAGTTATGTCGATGATGAAGAATTTGATCTAAGAACGCAACGAAAGCATAAAGTGAAAATTTTTAAAAAGGAAGGTTTTCACAATGCAGACATTACTATTTATCTTTATAAAAATGGTAAAACCCATTATGAAAGCATACACAATATTAACGCCACTACTTATAATTTAGAAGGAGATAAGGTTATAAAAACGCAATTAGACAAAACCAATATCTACAAAGAGGCGTACAATGAAAATTTGGTTAAAATAAAATTCACATTACCCAATATTAAAGAGGGTTCTGTGTTTACCTATAGTTACGAACTACGTTCGCCTTATATGCGAAAATATCATGGCTGGAATTTTCAAAGCGCTATCCCTAAATGTCATAGTGAGTACCATACAAGTATTCCTGCAAATTGGGAATACCATACTAAACTTGTTGGGGGTAAAAAACTGCATACAAACGACAGTGAAGTTAAAAGAAACTGTTTAATTATGAGTTATGGCGCAAGTGCTGATTGCACTTTAAGTACTTATGTCATGAAAGATATTCCTGCATTTATTGAAGAAGACTACATGACTTCGGAAGACAATTATTTAGCACGAATAGAATATGAGCTAAAAACATTTAAAGGCATGAATGGTAGTGTAGAACACTATACCAAAACATGGAAAGATGTTGACAAAGAATTAAAGGGAGACATTGGCAGACAGCTTAAAAAATCTGTAGATGTAGAGGCGCTTTTACCTAAAAATATTACCACTGAAACAGATCCTTTAAAAAAAGCAACAGCGGTATTTCATTTTGTACAAAACAACTACACCTGGAATGAAAAATACGGACTGTATAAAGATATTTCTGTAAGGGATATTCTTAAAAACAAATCGGGAAATGTATCATCTCTAAATATCCTTTTACACAATTTGCTAAAACAAAACGGGATACAAGTGTCCCCTGTTATCTTATCTACGAGACACAATGGATTTGCTACAAAAATTTTTCCCGTCATTACAGATTTCAATTATTTGATAGTACAAGCCACCATCAAGGATACAACCTATTTGCTAGATGCAACAGATAAATACTTAGCGTTTGGTGATGTCCCTTACAGGTGTTTAAATGGTTATGGTCGCCTCATTAAATTTAAAGGCGAAAGCCAATGGATTGACATTAAACCTACAAAAAAATCTTTGATGTTATCTCGTGTAGACCTTAATTTAGACGGCAACCTTAAGCTTTCAGGTACGGTAAGCTCTAGAAAAACTGGATACCATGCACTACGGTATAAAAAACGCTATTTTTCTAGCCCAGGGACATATGTTAACGCATTAGAAGAAGACCTTTTAGATTTTACAATTGAAAACCATTCTGTAAATAGTGTTAAGCAAACAGATGCTATATTTACAGAAGAGTATACGATAACTCATACTTTAGAACAAACGGGAGACCTTATATATATGAATCCGTTTATACTATCTTTCTTCTCGACAAACCCTTTTCAACTTCAAAATAGAAGTTACCCGATTGACTTTGGTTACGAAGACAAATACACTTACATGTTAAAACTAGACCTAGGGGAGCACTACGACATATTAGAAACGCCTAAAAACACGAGACTATCACTACCAAATAAAGCTGGCACTATTACCTTTTCAACAACCCGTATAGATACCAGTCTAAATATTTTTTTTAGCATTAACTTTAACCATGCCATTTATCCGCCCGATTATTACCCGTATTTAAAAGAATTTATGAACAAGGTGGTTGATATGCAAACTAATTCTTTACTCGTATTAAAAAAGAAATCTTAATTTTTTCTATTTTAGACCCATGACTTCAAAAACACATACCTCTTGGCGCAAAAAACTTCACGAAATTATTTATGAAGCTGACACCCCTGCTGGAAAACTCTTTGATGTTCTTTTATTTATAATCATACTTGCAAGCATCATTTTAGTCATGCTAGAAAGCGTTAAAAGCTTCGATTCTAAATACCATGATTTTATTAATACTGCAGAATGGATCATTACCATTTTATTTAGTATTGAATATATTGCCAGAATTGTAACCGTTAAAAAACCTTTAAAATACGTTTGTAGCTTTTACGGTATTATAGATTTATTGTCTACAATTCCCAAGTATATTTCCTTACTTTTTGGAGGTATACACGCACTAGCTGCGCTGCGTGCATTACGCTTATTACGTGTGTTTCGCATTTTAAAATTAGGACGGTACATGGGGGCTTCTAATATGCTCGTGTCTGCCTTAAAAGCTAGTCGTGCTAAAATTTCTGTATTCTTATTCGCTGTACTTATTTTATGTATCATATCAGGTACGCTAATGTACCTCATAGAAGGTGAGGCCAGTGGTTTTAAAAGCATACCTGTTAGCGTGTATTGGTGTATTGTTACTTTAACGACTGTAGGTTTTGGCGATATAGCTCCCGTAACCCCATTAGGGCAATTTATAGCAGCATTAATTATGATTTTAGGTTATGGCATTATAGCTGTACCTACAGGTATTGTTTCTGCCGAATACTCTGCACAAGGGAAAAAAACACCTTCGCTTCCAGAACCTCACAAGTCAGCTTTAAATTCGCAATCTTGCGATAATTGTCTCGCTAGTGACCATAGAGACCATGCCGAATATTGTTACCATTGTGGAACACCACTCCATATCTAAAACTTAAGATGGTATGAAATATATAGGCTTTATTATAATTCTAATGGTTTCGGCATTTGGATATGCACAACATCGCAAACAGGCTACCCCTATTCCCCTTAAAACATTACAACAACAGATCGCATTGTCTTCAAACCTTCAATTAGTTGATGTACGGACTCCTAAAGAATACCGTTTGGGGGCTATCGCACATGCTGTTAACATTCCTATCGCAAAACGAAAAACATTTAAAGCCCAATGCCTTAAGACGCTTCATAAAGACACCCCTGTTTTTCTATATTGTTATCGTGGCGTTCGTAGTAGTAGAGCAGGTAAAATTTTAAAACGTCTTGGTTTTTCTGAAGTTTATGACTTTTCTGGGGGCTGGAAAGCTTGGCAAGAACATTTGAACCTTAGCCCCTAATTTGAAGTTACTTCATTCTAAATACCAAATTTTACATTTAGCTGTATTGCTAAGCATAGCCCTATTCTTTTGGGATACAATGCTTATCTACCCCATTAAATTATTTGTGGTTATGCTTCATGAAATGTCCCACGGCATTATGGCAATGGCTTTTGGAGGTCGAATTATTGAAATTCAAATCGACGAACGTATTGGCGGCTATTGCAAATATGTTATGCAACCCAGTTTTTGGGGCCATTTTATGGTCGCTAGTGCCGGCTATTTAGGAAGTCTATGCTTCGGCGCTTTAATTTTAGTTTTAGCTGTAAAATCTTCTAAAGACAAATACATTTCGTTAGGTATCGCTATTGCATTATTTGTTTTGTCCTATTTTGTATTTCAATCTGGAGCGTTCTTTGGCACTGCTATGACGGTTGGCCTCGCAGTATTCATGTTAATTGCCTTCATCTATTTTAGCCCTCTGTTTCATGATTTATGGCTGAAATTTATAGGCATTACGTCCTGCACTTATGTTATACTAGACATTAAAGACGATTTAATCGACCGCAGTGGTATTGGAAGCGATGCAGACGCCATTGCAAATCTTACCGGATTACCAAGCATAAGCATTGGCATACTATGGATGGGTATTGCACTTTTCACCTTAATTCTTGTTCTACGTTATATTTATAAACATCGCAAGTCATAGCCATCATATAGAATTCTTAGAAGACACTTTTTAGTACTATAACGAACTGAATATTTTTATTAGCATCTTTATTCGCAATGCCTTTGCGTATCAAAAGAATGGTCTTTTTTTAAAATAAAGCCGTTTGTCCCTCATCATCTAAATCTTCTGCATTGGTTGTGTTAGAACCTGATGAGGGTTCTCCTGAACCGTTATGCGCCACTTCGGTTTCATCGACGACTTCTACATCATCGGTATGAACAGTTTCTGGAGATTCAAAAGGTAAAGCTTCCAATAAATTGATTTGATTGACTTTATCTTTTGTCAATTGATTCCCTTGTGCAGACAACCCCTTAACATCTATAAATGTTTCTAAATTTATTTCTAAGTTTTCTTTTCTATCCTTGCCACGTTCTTTAGCGAATACAACCTCTGCCATTGGTCTCCAATCTGTAGACACTAACTCTAACTGCGAGTTAGGGTGTTCGGTAATAAAAGAGTCTTCACGTCCTTCATGCTCTACAAGAAAACGTTTTACATAATACAATTCCTTTTCTCCATTGTAATATATTGCAGAAATTGGCTTTTTAGGTTCCCACTTTTCTAAAACAATCATATCCTTATCAAAATGCATGGTCACTTCTGGTGCAGCCGTTTTCAAAACCCCAGATTGATTGATAATTAGCAATTGATCCTCGCCTCTAAATTCTCCGATTAATTCTCCCCTACCGTCAACATTAATACGCTGCACGGTCTCATCAAACCAAATTTTACGAGGTTTTAATGTAGAAACGCCCTTTTCTTTCAATTCGACACGTTTTATAGGGTATTTGCTTACCAGGTTACCTTTGGAGGCTCTACCTTTAATTAAAATATCGGCAAAATCGATATCCCATTTCAGCTTCTTAATACTGCCTGCTTGTCTTAAATTTATAGAAACCACTTCGGCCTCTCCATTGGGGTTTGCAGAAAAATAAAGCAATGTCGAGCCTTTATTACCGTTGGTGAGATCGTATGCGCGATCTCTAGTAATGCTGGTAACAGCAAAACGTTTTATATAAGAAGGCCCTTTTTTACCATCACGATAAATCATATTGTATATGGTACGTTTATCTTTTTTCTTAAAAACGGCAACGTGAATAATATCTTTACCTATAAATGTTTTAGAATCGACCTTAGTTACCATCATGTTGCCATCTTTAGTAAATACAATAACATCATCTATATCACTACAATCGCCAACATACTCATCTCGACGGAGTGAAGTTCCTATAAAACCTTCTTCCCTATTGACATAAAGCTTGGTGTTTCGTATAACCACTTTAGTGGCATCTACATCATCAAAAACAGCTATTTCCGTTTTACGCTCTCGCCCCTCTCCGTAATCATTTTTTAAACGCGTAAAATAAGCAATGGCATAATCTATTAAATGCGCTAAGTGGTGTTTTACTTCAGCAATTTGCGCTTCTAAAGCATCTATTTTTTGTTGGGCCTTATCAATGTCAAATTTAGAAATACGTTTGATTCTAATTTCAGTAAGGCGTACAATATCGTCTTCTGTTACTGCCCGTTTTAAATGTGTAATATGCGGTTGTAATCCTTTGTCTATTGCTGCAATAACACCTTCCCAAGTCTCTTGTTCTTCAATATCTCGGTAGATTCTATTTTCAATAAAAATACGTTCTAACGATGCAAAATGCCATTGTTCTTCTAGCTCTCCAAGCTTTATTTCTAATTCTTGTTTTAGCAGGTCTACGGTATTGTCTGTAGACCGGCGTAACATTTCAGAAACCCCAATAAATAGAGGTTTGTTGTCTTCTATTACGCAACCTAATGGCGAGATTGATGATTCGCAACTGGTAAAGGCATATAGTGCGTCTATCGTTTTATCTGGAGATAACCCCGAAGGCAGGTGCACTAATATTTCAACTTCGGCAGCAGTATTGTCTTCTATTTTTTTAACCTTAATTTTCCCCTTATCATTTGCTTTTAGAATAGAATCTATAAGAGATGATGTGGTAGTTCCAAAAGGCAATTCAGAAATAACTAAAGTCGTTTTATCGAGTTGCGCTATTTTAGCACGTACGCGCACTTTCCCGCCTCTATTACCGTCATTATAATTGGAAAAATCTGCAATACCAGACGTTGGAAAATCGGGTAAAATGGTAAAACGTTTGCCTTGTAAGTGCTTTATGGAAGCTTCTATTAACTCTATAAAGTTGTGCGGTAATATTTTTGTTGACAAGCCTACGGCTATCCCTTCACCACCTTGAGCTAATAATAAAGGAAACATTACAGGCAAATTAACGGGTTCTTTTCGACGCCCATCATAACTGGCTTGCCATTCCGTAATTTTAGGATTAAAAACAACGTCGAGACCAAATTTAGAGATTCTGGCTTCTATGTATCTTGAGGCTGCCGCACGGTCTCCTGTAAGGATGTTTCCCCAGTTACCTTGGGTATCGATTAACAAGTCTTTCTGGCCAATTTGCACCATAGCATCTGCGATACTGGCATCTCCATGTGGGTGGTACTGCATAGTATGCCCTACGATATTGGCGACTTTATTATAACGCCCATCGTCTAGATCTTTCATAGAATGCATAATACGCCGCTGCACTGGTTTAAAACCATCTTCTATGGCTGGTACAGCTCGTTCTAATATAACATAAGACGCATAATCTAAAAACCAATCTTTATACATACCCGTAATACGGGTTATTGTTTCTTGTGGTTCGTCGTTATTTGTATTTGTTAAGTCGTCGTTATCTTCTTCTATCATTGCTATAAATTACTCTAACCGTTATATATTTTGATCTGTCTAAAAACGTATGTAAACTACTCGCATTAACATACGTTGAGGAGGTGTTAAAACGCCTTTATGTATCGGCTATCAAATCCAATTCAACTTTCAAATTATCAATAATAAACTCTTGTCGTGTCGGTGTGTTTTTTCCCATGTAGAACGCCAACAATTCGTCAATAGACATATTATCATCTAGCATAACAGGATCTAGCCGAATGTCTTCACCTATAAAATATTTAAATTCATCTGGAGAAATCTCACCTAAACCTTTAAATCGTGTAATTTCGGGTTTTGGTTTTAATTTTTCTATGGCATTAACCCGTTCTTGTTCTGAGTAGCAATAAATAGTTTCCTTTTTATTCCTCACCCTAAATAAAGGGGTTTGTAATATGTACAAATGCCCTTCTTTAATCACTTCTGGAAAAAATTGTAAAAAGAATGTAATTAACAACAAACGAATATGCATTCCATCGACATCTGCATCGGTAGCAATCACCACATTATTATACCTTAAATCTTCCAGGGATTCTTCTATATTTAATGCTGCTTGTAACAAATTAAATTCTTCATTCTCATAAACAATTTTTTTTGTTAACCCATAACAGTTTAAGGGCTTTCCCTTTAAACTAAATACAGCTTGTGTGTTTACATCACGAGATTTAGTAATACTTCCAGATGCAGAATCTCCCTCGGTAATAAACAAAGTGGTCTCTAGGTTTCTTTCATTTTTAGTATCACCAAAATGCACGCGGCAATCACGTAATTTTTTATTGTGTAAACTGGCTTTTTTAGCGCGATCTTTTGCCAATTTACGAATGCCAGACAATTCTTTGCGCTCCCGTTCGGCCTGCAATATCTTGCGCTGAATTTTTTCGGCGGTATCTGTATTCTTATGTAAAAAATTATCGAGATTTGTTTTTACAAAGTCATTAATATAGGTACGTACAGTGGGGTAATTTCCTCCCATATCTGTAGAACCTAATTTTGTTTTGGTTTGACTTTCAAATACAGGTTCCATAACTTTTATCGCAATGGCACTAACGACAGACTTACGCACATCGGAAGCATCGTAAGCTTTACCATAAAATTCGCGAATAGTTTTTACAATCGCTTCTCGAAACGCATTTAAATGTGTCCCCCCCTGTGTGGTATTTTGTCCATTTACAAAACTATTATACTCTTCACTATATTGCGTTTTACTATGGGTTAACGCGATTTCAATATCATCACCTCTTAAATGAATAATGGGGTATAATAGATCGGTTTCACTAATTTTCTCTGCTAATAAATCTTTTAAACCATTTTCACTGTAATATTTCTCGCCATTAAAAACTATGGTTAGCCCAGGGTTAAGATATACATAATTCTTCAACATCTTTACGATGTACTCATTTCTAAACTTATAGTTTTTAAATATCGTTTCATCGGGTATAAATGAAACCTTTGTTCCTTTTCGTCTGGAAGTATCTTCTAAAAGTTCTTGATGGGTAAGATTACCCTGTGCAAATTCTGCCGATGCAGATTTTCCATCTCGCGTAGATTCTACTCTAAAATAATTAGAAAGTGCATTTACTGCTTTGGTTCCTACCCCGTTTAATCCTACCGATTTCTTAAAGGCTTTAGAATCGTACTTACCTCCGGTATTCATCTTAGAAACAACATCTACGACTTTACCTAAAGGAATTCCGCGTCCGTAATCTCTAACAATAACTTTAGTCCCTTGAATGGAAATATCTATAGTCTTTCCAGCACCCATGACAAATTCGTCAATAGAGTTATCTAAAACTTCTTTTAAAAGAATATAAATACCATCATCTGGAGAAGACCCATCACCAAGTTTACCTATATACATCCCTGGTCGCATTCTAATATGTTCTTTCCAATCTAACGAACGTATATTATCCTCGGTATATTTGGTTTCTTCTGCCATAAAAGATGTGGGTTTTAAGTGCTAGTATGCTAATATAGCATAACCAATTAAAAAATAAAAAAGCTGACTTGCAAAGTAATTAACAATACAAAAGTATTATTGTTGAGAACGCTAATGCTTGCTAGGTCTTTACTTTTTTCTTTGTGCTAACAGACACTATTAGTATACCAACACTAACAATTATAGCGCCTATAAATTGTAAAAATGTTAGGCGTTCTCCCAAAAATAAAGAGGCTAAAATAATAGTAGAAATAGGCCCTACCCCTGCAACTATTGCAAAATTAGACGAACTGATCATTTGTATAGATGTAGACACCAAAAACGAAGGAATTACAGTCGCAAATATGGCAATTAAAGCACCTAATATATAAACCTGCCAAGGCAAATCAAGCAAATTTGTTGTCGTTATAAAACTGTAATGTATAAAAACACAAACACACGAAATAAGCATTGCGTAAGCTGTAAAACGAACCACTCCAAATTTAGGAATTAGCCAACCACTGCCTACCAAATAAGAGGCATATGTTAAAGCGCTTAATATAATAAAAGCACCTCCAATAATAGAGTTAGTACCTGAAATTTGTAATTCATCCCAAAACGAAACCACTACTCCAAAATACGTTAATACGATAGCTAGTGCTTGTACTTTTGTGATCTGTTGTTTTAAGAAAAGTTTATTAAGCAACAAGACCATCGTAGGGTACAAAAACAAAATAATGCGCTCTAAACTTGCTTTGATATAGCGTAGTCCCACAAAATCGAAATAGCTTGCCAAATAGTAGCCTACAAAACCAAAAAACACCAACCACAGGTAGGTTTTACGACTTAATGCTATTTTTCCTTGTTTCTTTTGATTCACAAATAGTATGACCACATAAAACGGAAATGCAAATAACATACGTAACAACAAAATACTAATAGGGTTTACACCATAGTTGTACGCTAATTTTACCATAACGGCTTTAGACGAAAATAAAACTACTCCTAATACGCCTATGGCAATACCTAACCAAAATCGTTGTGTTGCTTTCATAAAACGAATGTATACTATCGTAAAGTACTTCGTTTCTCTAAAATTCTAAAATTACGATGTTCACCTCTTTGAAAATGGGTATAAAAAGCAAGATATCTCATTTGAATTAAAATCCATACGATATACGCAAAACCAAATAATAAAGCATATTTAATTTTGAAAGAAAACAAATATGAGACCTTTTACACCATTAGTATTACTATTATTTTCTTTAAACTTAGTTCAAGCGCAAAACGAGACCTCTCCTTATGAATGGCAATGGAAAAGAGATGGTATTTGGACAGGAACAGCCATTGCAGCAAATGCACTTGGCTTTTATTTCATTCTCAATAAAGACAAGTTAACTGAAAGCGAATTAGAAACTGTTGTTGCTGATAGAGATGATATTATAGCCATAGACAGATGGGCTGCTGGTAATTCATCACAATTGGCCAGTGACATTAGTGATATTCCGTTTTTCTTGTCTTTTGCAGCTCCTGTCGCACTATTTTTTAGCGATGAAGTTAATGATAACGGCGGTCAAATATTCGGTTTGTTCTTAGAAAGCATGGCTACTACTGGAGCTTTCTATACATTGACTGCAGGATTAGTAGATAAGAGCAGACCCTACGTATATGATGAAAATGAAAGCTTAAGGAGAAGGTTAAATGCTAGCGGACAGCGTTCCTTTTTCTCTGGGCACACTGCTGTTACAGCTAATGCTACGTTTTTTGTTGCCAAAGTATATCAAGATTTTCATCCTAATTCTCCTGGAATACCTTATGTATGGGCAGGGGCTATCGCACTACCTGCCGCTGTAGGTGCGCTTCGAATAGAAGCAGGTCAGCACTTTTTAACCGATGTGTTATTAGGGTATACCATTGGTGCTAGTATTGGTTATTTTGTACCTAAATGGCATAAAAAAAGAAATAAATCGCTATCACTAACACCTGTAAACAGTATTAATTTTACAGGTGAATCTTATCAAGGAATATCTTTAAAGTACAGGTTCTAATAATTTTGCAGCAGCTTCGGCCTCTTTCTTTAAAAGCCTGTTTCTTGTTTTTAACAAATCTGTCATGTACTTTTTAAGGTACACCCAATTTACAAACTCTCCTAAAACACCACAGGGAGATTCAAAATAAAACTTATCAAGCATTATCGTTTTAGCACCTTCAGCTTTAAAAAAATGCTCATGACGGTAAGATTTAAAAGCCCCTAACACCATTTTATCTACAAAATAATAGGGCCTTTCGAACGCCGTCACTTTAGACGTTAAATGTTGCACGAAGCCTAAATGTTTGGCTTCCCAACTTACCCATTCACCAAGTTCTATAAGGCCTGTTGTTTTTCCTGAGATAGGAATCTCATTGGTATGCTTAAGAGATTCTTTATGAAAATCAATGCTCCTAGCAGTATCAAAACAAGTTTCAATATCTGAAAATATTTCAGTTTCTAATACTATTAATGACATTTTAATTCTATTAACTTATACATTTATAATGCAAACATAATCAACTACTTAAACAACTGCAACTTCTAATTTACACATTAAAAAGAAAGTGCATGACATCACCGTCTTTTACAATATAATTTTTACCCTCTACACGCATTTTACCCGCTTCTTTTACTTTGGCTTCACTTCCTAAACTTACGTAGTCTGTATAAGCAATAACTTCAGCTCTAATAAAACCCTTTTCAAAGTCTGTATGGATAACTCCTGCGGCCTGCGGTGCGCTGGCCCCAATATCGATAGTCCAAGCACGTACTTCTTTTTCTCCAGCAGTAAAATAGGTTTGTTGATTTAGCAAATTGTATGCACCTCTTATTAATTTAGCAGCTCCAGGCTCTTCTAAACCTATATCTTGTAAAAAAAGTTGACGCTCTTCATAATCGTCTAACTCATTAATATCAGCTTCTGTTCCTACTGCCAAGACTAATACCTCTGCATTTTCATCTTTTACAGCGTCTTTCACCTGCTCTACATAAGCATTTCCATTAACCGCTGCACCCTCATCAACATTACAAACATACATTACAGGCTTATCTGTTATAAACTGAGACGGCTTTACATAATCTATATAATCTTCTTCACTAAACTCTAAAGCTCTTACTGAAACTCCAGATTCTAAAGCTTCTTTTATTTTTACTAAAACAGCTTCTTCACTTTGCGCCTCTTTATTACCTGTTCTTGCAGCACGTTTTACCTTATCTAATTTTTTATCGGCAGTTTCTAAATCTTTCAATTGTAGCTCCATATCGATCGTTTCTTTATCTCGAATAGGATCTACACTACCATCTACATGCACAATATTATCATTATCAAAACAGCGTAATACATGTAAAATAGCATCGGTCTCTCTTATATTCGCTAAAAACTGATTTCCTAAACCTTCGCCTTTACTAGCGCCTTTTACCAAGCCAGCAATATCTACTATCTCTACAGTAGCTGGTAATACACGTTCTGGATTTACCAATTCTTCTAATTTCTCTAATCTGGGGTCTGGTACATTTACAACTCCAATATTAGGTTCTATAGTACAAAACGGAAAATTTGCACTTTGGGCTTTTGCATTAGACAAACAATTAAATAAAGTTGACTTTCCAACATTTGGTAATCCTACAATACCTGCTTTCATATTTACAATTGTCCTTACTTTAATTAAGAACAGTCTATTTAAAGTTAAACGATACCATGCGGTTTCAGATTTCTAAAACAGTAACTGAAGCACACATTTTTTTCAAAGTGCAAATGTAACCAATAATAAAAGAATTACAATTTTTAAAGCACTTAACCAGAAGATTAGTCTTCAAATCTAAGTTCAAATTTACTTTCACTCCAAAAAACAGTTTCTAAACGCTATCAATAGCTTAAACTATGAAATGTTTTCTACATAAAAGTGTCTTTTTTTTTTAAAAACAGCCTAAAAACTGACACTGTTCCTTTTTTTTAAACACAATCTCTATGATTTTAAATCATGAATAGAAAGTAACCTTACTACTCAATTTTCCACACATAACTCTTTTAATTTACGACACTTACAACCTTAGCTCTCACTTTTTAACACCTCTTGTAAAAATGAAGCTCTTTTTACTTACAAAACCCTATTATGCATCATAATTCACAACTTAAAAATGATCTAAAAATACTACAAATTGAATCATTTGTAGTATAAATCAACGCTTTTAATTACGTAAAATTGTAGGGTACTTATTATCTAAAACAAGTAAAAACCTACACTTAAAATCAAAAACTAAAATGTATGTATTAACCCTTAACACCTTATGCCTATGTAGTATATAAATTAAAAAAATGTACACCCTCAGCATTTTAAAAAGTAAGCTTTGCTAAAATGAGGTTTAAAAACCACTGCTTTTCTAACCAAAAAGTAGAATTATTTGAGATGCTATATTACACATAGCAATCCACAATTATAGCGCAACACCATTCTATAACCTATTAGAACACATGTGTTGCTTTTAACCACTAAACAAAAAACTAATGAGAATTTTAAAACCAAACAAAACACAACGAATTCATCTATTATGCTTAGTCATAACCTTACTATCCTTACACACATTTGCACAACGCAGAAGACTTGGAGGTGCCTGTAATCGAGAATCATGGACTACAACCAGAGGTAACGTTTTTGAACTCTTCCAAACATCCGGAGAAAATGGCTGCGCCACCGTTTATGAAAATGGCAGCGCCAGAGAAGTTGACGGAACATGGTCGAGCCTAAGCCGTAATGGCAACATTCTAATTAGAGAGTCTAAAAGAAATTCACCCAGTGTAAATGATAATATTAGTTATGACATTAGCCTATCAAAAATGGATGGCAATACATTTCATGGTGGTTACGGCTGGTCGCAAAACGCTACTGGAGCCGTAGATAGTACCGTAGAATGGTATATCGTACAAGGTTACAATAACAAATCTAACCCTACTTCTGGGATGATCAATACAGGGGACACCTATTTTATAGATGGCGCTACTTACGAGGTATGGTACAAAGATGTTTTTGGAGCACCTTCGGTATACAGTGGTAATGATAACTTTACACAGATTAAATGTGTACGTAGAAGTTCTGTCGCAAAGAATAGCAGACGTACACTTACAACGTCTAGACATATTCAGGAAATGATTAACCATACAAAAATAAGAACTATCGGTACGCTTTTCGAGGTATCTTATAAAGTGGAAGGATTTGGTAATACTAGTGCTGCAGACTTTACTTTAGATGCGTCTTTTCCTAGAAACTCTAACAAATCGCAAGCGACAGCGTTTAAAACAGAATCTGCACAAAAGGCTATAAGTGTATTTCCTAATCCAGCTACAGACCACTTTAGCTTGAAACTAAATGGTATTGCTAATGCCCAAGTTATGATAACAGACCTACTAGGAAAAGTTATTTATAACAAAGCTATCACCGATTCGCATTTAGAATTAAAAAAAGGCAATACATTTACATCAGGCCTATATCTTATAGCGGTTACAGACGAATTTAAGAATACGTACCACACCAAGCTCTTACTTAAATAATAGGGGTTAAACCGTAGTGAGTTAGCTTACAAACTGTGTTTTAAAAGAGATCGTGTAAACTTACACGATCTCTTTGTGCATAAAGCCACTAAACCCCATAGCTTTCTCTCTCTATATACATTCATTTTATTTTAAAAACGATGTGTACAACGCTAACAACAATTCATTTCTGCAAAAAAAACACAAAACTAATTAGGACTTGAGAAAAAGCCATTCCCATCAAAACCTTATATTTGTATAAGATCAAGTATACCATTTTGGTGTAAAAATTTAGTGTTCATAAACAAATAGCGTAAATTGTAATTATCTTTATAAAGTACTTTCAGTATTTTAAAAAGAAAACTGATGGAAATAACGATTTAAATTTGCAATTTTACATAAGCTTATAACACAAGCACCTTTACGTATTGTATGAGTTAGCATAAAGTCTATGAGGTATATAATTACTTTTATTTTTTTTATTTTTAGTGCAACTGTATTAGCGCAAACTATTACAGCTAAAATTATTGATAAAAACACAGAACATGTGATTCCGTATGCCAATATTCAAACGGGTAAAAATGCAGGGACTATATCTAACGATGATGGCTATTTTACAATAGATGCCACAGACAGCCTTAAAACCGTAACTGTATCCTGCATGGGATACGAAAATAAAGTACTTTCGATTCAACAAATTCAAGACCTTAATTACGAAATTGTATTGAGCGAATCCATCAATCAACTCAATGAAGTATTTATTAGTAATAAAACACTTGATGCCAACTCGATCATAGCGAAAGTTAAATCTATGCTTTATGATAATTACAATTATACTTTAAATAAGTACAATGTATTTTACCGCACTACAGACCATATTGATTTTAAAAATTTAGAATTTGAAATTGACAAAGCTTCTGAAGTAAAACGCAAGCAGCTCAAGGATGTGAACACAAGTTTAAATACACTAGCCCAGCAAATAAAAAGTAGTAATATGGTACAATTTGCTGATCTTAAAGGCAAGGTATATACCTTGCACAAGGACAGCATAAAAATTGAAGTCGAAAAAGCGACAGAGCTCTTAAATTCGAAAAACGATTTTTCTATTGAGAGCATTCAAGAAAAAACAGAAAATATTATTTTAAAATACTTAGATACTACAAAAACCTACAAGTTAAAATCTGGCCTCTTTAAACTGGAAGACTCATTGTCTTTAAACGAAGAAGAATTTAAAGAAGCTTACGAAAACAAATACAGTGTATCTGGTTTAAATACCGAAACAAAATCATTACTTAACAGATCTTATTTCTTCAAAGCCTCCTTTTTAGATGAAATTCTTGACACCGAACTTTACGAGTATTTTTTTGACGGTGTAGGCTATAATAATGATAAGCTAACCTATAGCATCACTTTTGTTCCCAAAAAACAAAAAGCGAAATACACCGGTAAACTTTTTATCGCAGATGAAATGTACGCCATAACGCAAGTAGATTATAAATACTATAGTGACCGTTATGGACAAAAAGTAAATTTAAAATTCTTGTTAGGTGTAAAATATGTCGCTAATGTAAGTGAAGGTACCATTTTATTCAAAAAAGATAGCAGTAAAACCTACCACCCTCAGTATATAAAACATGTTACTGGCAGTTATTTTTATGTAAACAGACCTTTAAAGTTCATTGAGAATAGTAGAAAACGTAGTAAGATTAGCTTTGATTTCAAAATAGAAGGGCAAGACCTCATAAAAGAGGAACTCTTGATTACTGCCCATGACAAACTAACGATCGTTGACTTTAAAACTGTAAAACAAAATGAAAAAATTCCAGTTAAAATCTTGAATAAATATGAAAAAACCATTTGGGATAATGCAGACATTTTAGAACCCACACAAGAAATGAAAGATTTTATAAGTAATTAACAAGAGATACTACTAACTAGTATCTATCACAAAAAAAACCTAAGCTTTTAAAGCTTAGGTTTTTTTTATATTTATTATTTTAATAGAACTGGTCTACAAAAAAACAATTCTTTTTTAGCCTTCAGGATGCATGAAATGCTGCTTAGCTAGTAGAGCTTCTTCAGTTTCTACATGATCATCATCAGGCACACAACAATCTACAGGACATACAGCCGCACATTGTGGTTCATCATGAAACCCTTTACATTCTGTACACTTATCTGGTACAATATAGTAAAGCTCATCACTTATAGGTTCTTGAGCTTCATCAGCATCTACTTCAGTACCATTAGTAAGTACAACTGTACCTTCTAAACTTGTACCATCTTTATAGCGCCAATCATCGGCCCCTTCGTATATTGCTGTGTTTGGACATTCAGGTTCACAAGCACCGCAGTTTATACATTCATCTGTTATTATAATTGCCATAGCGTATTTTATTTCTAACTTTGCAAGTGCAAAAATAAAGCCAAAACCATTCATAACCAAATTTAAGAATGCAATTAGAAGAAAGAATTACTGCTTTTGTCAAATTAGGCGATTTTATACGTCAGTTTACGAATAATAGCCCTCAACAGGACGATACGGTAGCTTATAATGCACTGTTTTTCGACGGTTTTAAACACCAATTAAAACTTGCAGAGCAGCATAACGGGTGGTTTACTTTAGAAGCTATAAAATTTGCATTAAAATCTTGGTCTAATGCCTTAACGCAAGATAACATTACCACATGGTTAGCACCATATAAGCTTAAAACGATAACGCCTAAACGCATTGCCATTATTATGGCAGGTAATATTCCTTTAGTAGGGTTTCATGATTTTATAGCTGTACTCATCTCTGGACATGAGGTGCGTGTTAAACAATCATCGAACGACAAACATCTATTGCCTTTTTTATCTAAATACTTAGAGCATGTCGCTCCAGAATTTAAAGGCCTTATCCAGTTTACTGACGGTGCTTTAGACAACTTCGATGCCGTTATAGCTACAGGCAGTAACAATACAGCGCGCTATTTCGAGTATTATTTTAAAACCAAGCCAGCAATTATAAGAACGAATAGAAATTCTGTGGCTGTATTAACAGGAAACGAAACTCCCGAAGACTTGAAAGCACTTTCAGAAGACATATTTAGGTACTTCGGCTTAGGTTGTAGAAATGTCTCTAAGCTTTTTGTACCTAAAGGCTATAACTTCACTCCTTTTTTTGAAGCCATTTACCATTGGCACCCTATCATTAACAAAGCCAAATATGCCAATAATTACGATTATAATAAGGCTGTTTATCTTATGAGTGAATTTGATATGTTAGAAAATGGTTTCTTTATGATTAAAGAAGACCAAAGTTATGCCTCTCCTATCGCTACTGCGTTTTATGAGTATTATGACGATCTTGAAACTTTAAAAACGCAACTTGACGCAGATAAAGCAAAAATTCAATGTGTGGTTGCCAAAAATGTTATGACCGAAGAAATTCCTTTTGGGCATACGCAACATCCGCAGCTTTGGGATTATGCAGACGGTATCGATACCATCGCATTTTTGAATGACGCTTAAATTAAAATATCTTCCACAAACATAAAACACCTCTGTTTATAAGATACGGAAGTGTTTTGCCATACCTTGAGTACTTGCACTATTGGTCTTATAATTTCTTGAATTTATTTTTTTGTAAGTTTCGCTTCAAAAACAGACCTATTCTACGTCTTAACCTCGTGCAAGCGTAGCGTTTTGCGCATCCCAATTACAACAGCAAAACTATTTTTAAGACTTAATCGTCATTTTTAACAATAGATTAGTTTCATATTAGAAATAAACACATCCTTTTAGTAAAAAATTATCATTTTTTTTATAAAAAATCACTTTAAAATTAAGACCTTTGCATCTTTAAATTTTCTAAGATTAGATAAAAAATAACCCTATGCTCATAAAGCCTAGCCTTTCTAATAATAGCAAGATATGAGGTCTTTATAGCTACAAACATAAATTAAGAAATAAGCATACAGATGAAGAAACACAACTTTAGTGCAGGCCCTAGTATTTTACCACCAGAAGTATTATTAAAAGCTTCTCAAGGTGTTGTCGATTTAGATGGCAGTGGTTTATCCGTACTAGAAATATCTCATAGAAGTAAAGCCTTTGTAGACATTATGGAAAATGCTAGAGCTTTAGCTTTAGAATTATTAGGTTTAGAAGGTAAAGGTTATAAAGCATTATTCCTTCAAGGTGGAGCAAGCACTCAGTTTTTAATGGTGGCGCTTAACTTGTTAGAAAAAAGAGCAGGGTATTTAAATTCTGGAGCTTGGGCAGCGAAAGCCATTAAAGAAGCTAAAATTTATGACGATGTTTACGAAGTAGCCTCTTCTAAAGATGCCAACTACAATTACATTCCTAAAGGCTATGAGATCCCTGAAGATTACGACTATTTTCACTGTACCTCTAACAATACGATTTATGGTACGCAAATGAAAACGTTCCCAAAATCTAATATTCCTATGATTTGTGATATGAGTAGTGATATTTTCTCTAGAACTATTGATTATTCTCAATTTGGGATTATCTACGCAGGCGCGCAAAAAAATATGGGACCAGCAGGGACAACTCTTGTCGTGGTAAAAGAGGACATATTAGGTAAAGTATCTCGTAAAATTCCATCTATGATGGATTATAAAACTCATATCGATAAAGGCAGTATGTTTAATACACCTCCTGTATTCCCTATCTACACTTCTATGCTTACATTAGAGTGGTTAAAGGAACAAGGTGGTGTTGCCGCTATAGAAAAAGAAAACGAAAAGAAATCACGTTTAATGTATTCTGAAATAGATTTAAACCCATTATTTAAAGGATTCGCCGCTAAAGAAGACCGTTCTATGATGAATGCAACGTTTACTTTAGAAAACGAAAACTTAAAAGAAACCTTCGAAACCATGCTTAAAGATGCAGGGATTAGCGCTGTTAATGGCCACAGAAGTGTTGGTGGTTACAGAGCCTCTATGTACAATGCTTTACCGCTTGATAGTGTAAAAGTATTGGTAGAAGTTATGAGCGAATTAGAAAGCAAAGCATAAGACTTTACAAGGTGGTTTGCTATAGGCAACACCTATAAAGTCTATTTAAAATAAATAATTTAAAAAGGTTTAACGCCTAGAGTTCTACTAACTTTAAACGTTAAACACTAAACTTTAAACGTAAATATGAAAGTATTAGCAAATGATGGTATCTCTCAAAGCGGTATCGATGCGTTAGAAAAAGCAGGTTACGAAGTAAGCACCACTACAGTAGCGCAAGAACAGTTAATTAATTACATTAACGAAAATGATATAGCGGTTTTATTAGTACGTAGTGCTACAACAGTACGTCAAGATCTTATCGATGCGTGTGCTGGACTAAAAATTATTGGTCGTGGCGGTGTTGGTATGGATAATATTGATGTAGAATATGCAAGGGAAAAAGGATTGCACGTTATCAATACCCCTGCAGCGTCTTCACATTCTGTTGCAGAACTTGTATTTGGACATTTCTACGGTTTAGCACGTTTCTTACACAACTCTAACAGAGAAATGCCTTTAGATGGTGATACTAAATTTAAAGCCTTAAAAAAAGCTTATGCTAAAGGTACTGAACTAAAAGGAAAAACATTAGGTGTTTTAGGCTTTGGTCGTATTGGTCAAGCTACAGCTAAAGTAGCTTTAGGCGCTGGAATGAAAGTTGTTGCTTTCGATCCTTTTCTAGACAAAGCCAATTTAGAACTTAGTTTCTTTGATGGACAAACTGTTAATTTCGAAATTAAAACCCTGTCTAAAGAAGAGGTATTACAACAAGCAGATTTTATCTCATTACATGTTCCTGCACAAAAAGAATACGTTATAGATGAGGCTGAATTTAACATGATGAAAGATGGCGTTATTATAGCGAATGCAGCTCGCGGTGGAGTCTTAAACGAAATTGCCTTAGTAAAAGCTATAGAAAGTGGTAAAGTAGCTCGAGCAGCTTTAGATGTTTTTGAAAAAGAACCTAAACCAGAAATTCAATTGTTAATGAATTCTTCTTTATCCTTAACGCCACATACTGGTGCTGCGACAAACGAAGCACAAGATCGTATTGGAGAAGAATTGGCATCACAAATTGTTAGCATCCTTGGATAGCATATAAAATGTGACCTTATTATAAAAAATGAGTCCTAACTATAGAAGTTGGGACTTTTTTTGTACATTATACTTCCAAAATTTAAACTTTAATTAAAAATATAATCATGTCTGGAATTTTAGATTTATTAAGCAGTGACCTCGGAAAAACAATTATAAGCGGGGTTGCAGGATCCACAGGAACCGATCAAAATAAAACAAGTAGCGTACTTACTATGGCCTTACCGGTATTAATGAAAGCAATGCAGCGCAATGCAGCTACTCCCGAAGGTGCACAAGGTTTAATGGGGGCTTTAAGTGGTAAACACGACGGTAGTATTCTAGATAACCTTGGAGGTTTATTTGGTGGAGGCGTTGATGCTAATGTTACTAATGAAGGTGACAAAATTCTAGGACACGTATTGGGTCAAAAACGCCAAGGCGTAGAACAAGTTATAGGTCAAAAAGCAGGCGTTGATGCTGGATCTGTTGGAAATATTCTAAAAGTGGCAGCACCTATTTTAATGGGGGTTTTAGGAAAACAAACACGCCAAAACAATGTGAGTTCTCAAGGCGATATTAGCAATTTATTAGGAGGCTTATTAGGCGGTAGTTCTGCTCAAAAAGAACAAAGCTTTTTAGAATCTATATTAGATGCCGATGGAGATGGTAGTGTTGTAGACGATGTTGCTGGCATGCTTCTAGGCGGTGGTAGCAAAAGTAAAGGCGGTATAGGCGGTTTACTTGGTGGGCTTTTTGGAAAATAACCTACAAATAACATAAAATTATAAAAAAGCCCTATCTCTAGATTGGGCTTTTTTCATATATGCAAATTGATTTACAAAAGCGTTTTACTCATTATTTTGTAAATTTATAAGCGCTGTTATGCGTAATATACGAGATACACTAAAAACTTTAGCACTATAAAAGGCCCTGTAACTCACCAAGAGTACCGTTTGACGCATTCTTAGTTTTGTACCCTAAGCGCTTACAGTACTTTTGGTATCTCATTAAAAACACACTTATGAAATACTTTATTTATAGTTTTATTACTTGTATATGCCTTGTAAATTGCAGCAGTATACCATCTTCCAAATCTCAGTCTACTTCTAAGACAACCGCCTTAGAACGCCAAAGTGATACATTAAAAATCAGTAATGAAAAATTAGAATACGATATATTTATTATAGAGCCTGGTTTCAACACTTGGTTAGCGGCGACTGCACGTCCTAAAGGCTTCTACAGTCAAACATTTATGGAAAACAGAAATGCGATCTATGTCATAGAATGGAACCGTCGCGTCTTACAACCGCTACAATTCGATACTAGTCTTTATGAAATGCAAATAGATTATAACGCACAAACAGACTATGGATACGATGTAAATTACCAACTGTTCAATTATTTCACCTATTTCCAATTGAAATACAATCAAAGATTAGGACCTTTTGTACCTAGAATTTAAATTCTTTTTAATAGTTTTGCAACTAAATTGCAATTGTGAATAAGCTCAAAGAACGTTGGAATATAGATTCTAATTGGCAAGTCATCGCCATTATAGTGGTATTTGCTGTAACAGGATCTACAGCTTCTCTCATAGGTAAGCCTATACTTGCATATTTAAATATTTCTCCAGAAACATTTACAACTTTAGGATACTGGGTTGTTCGTATCATATTACTATTCATTATGTATCAATTTTTATTGGTATGCTTTGGTTGGCTTTTTGGTCAATTTGAATTCTTTTGGAATTTTGAAAAGAAAATGATTCGACGCTTAGGTCTTAAACGTTTTATTGAATAAGGCTTGGCAAACACACAAAGACATATTGTTTTTAGAATAGTGGCGCTACTCATTGTGGCAGTACTATTAGTGCCTACCGGAATAAAACTACTACACACCTTCGAGCATGAAGCGCATTCTAATTGTGATCACAATGACACTGCCAATTTTCATGAATGCGAGATTGATTGTGTGTTTTTAAAATATAATCTTCAGCAACACCATTTAGACACTCCTAATTACAGTCTAAATTGTTTTCTGATTCATAATTTCGAGATTCCCTCTACAACCTATGGTTATTTTTACAACCATCGTATCTTAGCATTCTCCTTACGAGGTCCCCCTACTCTAGTTTAACATTCTGTTTTAACTAAAAATAATACAAAAATAAAATACAATGAAGCACAATGTATTGATTGTGGTTCTATGCGTTTTTAGCATGGTCCACTCTCAAAATTGTAAGTATACCTTCATTGGTGAAGTTGTGGATTTCCACGATGGTACGCCAATGTCTGGGGCAACTGTACATATTGAAACATTAAACCGTTATACTACGGGAGATATTAATGGTAAATTTTCTATTAAGAACCTTTGTAATGGCAAACTAACCCTTGTAATATCTCATGTGGGATGCGAAACCAAGCGTGTCGACATCGAGATTATTGGGGATACATTCAAGACGATAAACATGGAGCACCATTTGGAAGAATTGGAGGAAGTTAGCCTTGTAAACAAAGGCTCTAAGACCACCAGAACAGCCCAAGAAACCGTCCTTAAAGAAGCCGTTTTACAACGTTACAGCCATCTTAGTTTAGGCGATGCGCTAAAAGAGGTACCAGGTATTTCCTCATTAAATACGGGAAGCACGATCGTAAAACCTATTATTAATGGACTACACAGCAGTAGAATCCTCATTTTAAATAATAGTGTACGCCTACAAGATCAAGAATGGGGTGTAGAACATGCACCTAATATTGATATTAATAGTGCAAATCAAGTTTCGGTTATCAAAGGTTCTGGTGCATTAGCCTATGGAGGCGATGCTATTGGGGGTGTTGTTGTTGTCACACCAGGCAAAGTTATTCGTAAAGACACCCTTTATGGCAAAACACGTGTTGGAGGCCAAACCAATGGCAGGGGCTATACTATAACCTCAACCCTTAATAAAAATTACAAATCGGGCTGGTTTGCGCAGCTACAAGGGGCTTATAAAAAGAATGGTGATTTCGAAGCCTCAGAACATAACCTTACCAATACGGGATTAAATTCTAAGGGAATAACAACACGGTTTGGTAAAAATACATTCAAATCTGGTTTTGAAGTCTATTACAGTTTTTTAGATAATGAAATTGGTATTTTGGCCGCTACCCGTGTAGGTAGCGTTTTTGATCTGCAACGTGCTATAAACTCTGGACAGCCTATTGTTAATGATCCGTTTAGTTATACTATAAACGCACCAAAACAAGATGTGAAGCATCATTTGGGCAAGCTTAACTATTTCAAACGGTTTCAAAATTTTGGTAAAGTGACTTTACAATACGATTATCAAAACAACAAGCGCTTAGAATTTGATGTAAGAATAGGAGACCGCAGAAGTATTCCTGCCATCGATTTAACATTACAAACGCACACGGTGTTGGCTGACGTTAATTTAGATGTCAACTTAGATCGAAAAATCAATTTCGGCATCCTAGCCCGTTATCAAGATAATTTTGCAAATCCAGAGACAGGCGTGAGACGTCTAATCCCTGATTATGAAAAATACGATGTTGGCCTTTACGCCACGACCGAATGGCGCATTAATAGTAATTTTACTGCTGACGCTGGTGTGCGTTACGATTTCAATAGGATAGACGCTAAAAAGTTTTACCGCAGGTCACGATGGGAAGAACGCGGTTATGATGTCGATTTTGCCGATATTATTATAGACACCTTACCTACCCAATTTTTAACCAATCCTGTTTTTGATTATCATAATTTTTCAGCTTCAATTGGAGGAAAATTATACCTCAACGACAAGAGTTACATCATTGGGAATTACGCCCTCTCCAGTAGACCACCTAATCCTTCAGAATTGTTCAGTGATGGCTTACACCACTCTGCGGCTCGATTTGAACTTGGTGATCTTAGATTCGATCAAGAAGTCTCTAACAGAATCTCGGCATCTTACAACTATACAGCTTCAAAATTCAAGGTTCTAACCGAAGTATTCTATAATGCGATACAAGATTATATCTATTTAAGACCGTTTGACTTTATAAGTACACTACGAGGGCCTTTTCCATTTTGGGAATACCAACAGACAAATGCGCAATTGTTTGGTATTGATCTTAATGCGACCTACACCATTACCGACAACTGGCAATGGCAAAACAAATCGGCATTTATAAAAGGGCGCGATGTAAATGATGACATTCCATTAATTGATATCCCTCCGTTTCAAACAACGAATCAAATTCGATATACCCATAAAACTTGGCATCGTTTTTCAGCAAGTTTGAAATCAGAATGGGTATTCGAACAAAATGAATTCCCCGATTTTAATTTTGAATTAGATAATCAACTGAATGGACAAAATACAACGGTAGATATTAGTACGCCACCGCCTGCCTATCATTTAATGCACTTTTCGACAGAAGCGACATTTCCTTTCAATGAAAAGACAAACCTAAACGTAACTTTAGGCATAAACAATCTTTTAGATACATCCTATAGAAATTATTTAAACCAGTTGCGCTTTTTTTCTGATGAATTAGGGCGCAACATAACATTACAATTACAATTTAATTATTAATCAAAATCCTTACTAAATACAAGAAAACAATGAAAACAAATGCTTTAAATTCAAAACTTATGAAAACTAGTAAATTTTTTATGATTGCACTTTTTAGTCTCTCTCTTATCACCTCTTGTTCTGATGATGATGACAATGGACCAGCGCCTGTTCTTGAAGAAGAATTAATTACCAATGTTACCTTAACATTTGTAAATGATGCTGATCCTACAGATATTGTTGTTTTGGCAAGTGTAGCACCAGATGGTCAAGATGGGACTTCTACCCAATCAATTACGGGAGCTTTTACTGCTGGCGCAAGCTACTCTTTAGGACTGTCCTTAACAAATGCGTTAGAAAACCCTGCTGACGATGTTCTTAATGACGATGTGATTCCCGCTGCAGACGAACACTTTTTTGTGTATGCTGTAAACGGTATTAACTTAGCTGTATCTAGAGATAGTGATGATATCGGTGGTTCTGGAGACACAAGACTTGGTGTTAACACCACTTGGGTTGCAGGTAATGCAAGTACTGGAAATGTACAAATTATTTTAGTACACGAGCCAGAAAATGCAGACGATTCTAATGCTTTTGGTTCAGTAACCGGAGGGTCTGAAGACTTAAACATTACGTTTACAGGTGTTGAAATTGAATAGGTTATACAACAACTAATTCTCAAAAACTAAAAAGGCCGTCTAAAACGTATTTAAGCGGCTTTTTTTATGTCATTTTGTTAACTACTAAAAAAATAATCTTATAACTCTCTATTAATATCTTAAAAACTTAAAAAATCATTCATTTCTCCTCCTATCTTTAGACATAAATCGCGTTATATAAAAGATGTCCAAAAAATACCTTAACTTGCAAAAGCATTTGTTTTACTAAAAGTCATGCTCTTTAACTGTCTATTTTTAGTGCCATTACTTCTACTCTACTCTTACTTAAAAGAGAAAAATGCAGTACTCTTAAACGGCTTAATTGACGTACCACAACGTAGAGCAGCCTCAGAATATATTACAACGAGAACAACTCAACCCCTCTCTATTTTAAATAAAAAACAACTACAAATCACAGTTACCGCTATTCGAAAAGGTTTTAATATAAAGACAAGTCAGCAAATCTTGTCTCGAAAACATCAAACTAAAGACGTGTAAACTAATCTACAATTTTATCATAATTTCTAAATCTAATTAAGGACAAATGCCCTTTAGTAATCGCTTTATAACACTTAACTATGCTTAGATATTTCTATTTTTATATATTTTGCTGTTGCTGTTCTTATGCGTACCCTCAAGCACAAAAATTGACTCAAAAGATAGACAGTATAGATTATTACAAATCACTTTCTAAAAAATCGACTTACACTAATGCATCAAAAGTAAAATTTGCGATTAAAGCTTGTAAATTGTCTTATGATTTAAAAATAGATTCTATCATATTAGAATCGAATACAAACCTGTATTTCACTTATTTAGAACAAAATAATTTAGAAAAAGGATTAGAAGTTGCTTTAAAAAATAAACCGTTAGCAAAACAACTTAATGATACCATAAGTATTGCCGACATTTATTGCGAAATAGGGATAGCACACCACTTAAACCGTAAACATTTAGATAGCGCATATTATTATTATATGGCCTCTGCCAAGTTGTATAAAAACAAGGCCTACCTCTATGATTATACCATTTCTAAACTAAATGCCGCAAAGGTATTAAGTGCAACACATAATTATTTTGATAGCAACAAAATTTATATTGGTGTTGCAAAAGAACTGGAGTTACTAGATAATGACGATTCCAATATTGATAATTTAATAAGCTGTTATAAGGGACTTGGAAACAACTTTACCGAATTAGGTTTTTATGATAAATCCGAAGAATATTTAAAGAAGTCACTTCGTATTAACCATAAATTGTTAGACTCTAAAATAGATTTACAACCCATAAATAGCAAGTTATCGGGTTATGATGTAAACCATGTATATATCAATATTGATTTAACAGAAACTTTTAAATACCAAAAAAAATATAAAGAAGCAATTTTAGTATACCGTGGATTACTAAAAAAATATGGCAAGCAACTCCTTCTTCAAAAAGACCCTTCAACATATGCTGCGATAAAAAATAACTTAGCTTATAATTTATTTAAATCGAACACCTCTAATAGAGATACTATTTCTGCTTATTTTGTCGAAGCCTATAAAATACTATATGATTTAAACGCTTCTTATGAAATCGCTTCCAGTCGAAATGACTTTTCCGAATTTTTATTGTCCATACATCAAAAAGACTCCGCAAAAGCGCTTGCATTGCATTCTTATCACCTTTCTAAAAATATAAAGGCGTTTAAAGAAGCTTCCAGAGCGATGTTAACATTGTCTAAAATTGAAGAAGGCGAAAAAGGTAAAGCTTTTCTAAACGAACATATCAAATTAAATGATAGTCTTTTGCAGGAGGAACGTCGCAATAGAAATAAATTTGCAAGAATTAAATTTGAGACCGATACTTACATTGCTAACAACAAACAGCTATCGCGTCGAAACAGTGTTATTTCTATAGTTGCCATCGTTAGTATTTTTATACTTATCCTTCTTTATATTATTAGGTATCAACGTTCTAAAAACAAAACCTTAAAACTCGAAAAAGCGCAACAACAAGCTAATACAGAGATTTATAATCTTATGCTTAATGAACAGCATAGCGTACAAGAAGGACGTCTTAGAGAACGTTACCATATTGCCGAAGAGTTACACGATGGTGTACTCAACGCCCTAGCAGGCACACGGCTTGGTATAGAATACCTTTCATCTCTAGATCGCGTAGAAGCCTCGCAGTACCAACTTTATATTAAAGAATTACGCAAAACAGAACTCGATATTAGAGACCTCTCCCATGCCTTAAAACATTCTAAACTCGATCAAGACAAAGGTTTTGTGGCCATTTTGGAAGAATATGTATCCCAATGCAATGCCTTACAGCGTTTTACATGTACTACTACTCTAGATAAAGACATCCCTTGGCAAGAGATTTCAGATATGGTAAAAGTCAACCTGTTTCGCTGTATTCAAGAAGCGCTACAAAATACCGCTAAGCATGCACAAGCCCAAACGGTGCATATCACTTTAGCCTTAAAAGATAGCACCAATGTAGAACTCACCATTACAGACGATGGAAACGGCTTTGACCCTAATAAGACCGCAAAAGGCATTGGGCTTGACAATATGAAAGCGCGTGCAAACCGCCTAAAAGGCAGCTTTAAAATTGACGCTACACCCCATAAAGGAACCACACTTACCTTTGTCATTCCCATTTAACTATAAAGTTTATACCTCAATAACTGTTTCTTTAGAAGCAAACACGTAACTGTACAACCACATTAAGGTAAATGTTGGAATCACATCTAAGCCAGGCATCGCCTCTTCAATAAAAGCGATAGCTGCCGCTATCTTACCAGTCTTTCCTTTGTATAACTTCGTCATCAGATACGCTGAGATAGGTGCCCAGATCACATCAGAGAATTCCCCAATTCCTGGAATGATAAACGACAGATAGCCTACGGCATCTAAAAGTATACATAGCACTAATTTTTTGTATTTGTTCATGATATTCTATTTAATAACAGGTACAAATCAAGAAACATACCAGAAAATTATTTCCCAATAAGCTTTAAAAACTCGTTACGCGTTTCTATGGTTTCAAACTGTCCTCTAAACCCTGAAGTTGTAGTTAGAGAGTTCTGTTTTTGCACCCCCCGCATCATCATACACATATGCGAGGCCTCAATAACCACAGCAACACCTTGCGGTTTTAAAGTATCGTTTATACACTCTAAAATTTGTTCTGTTAGACGTTCCTGTACCTGCAAGCGTCTTGCAAATACATCAACTATTCTAGGTAATTTGCTCAACCCTACAATCTGTCCATTAGGAATATAAGCAATATGTACCTTACCAAAAAAAGGCAATATATGGTGTTCGCATAACGAATACAATTCAATATCTTTAACGATAACCATTTCGTTATAAGATTCTTTAAACATGGCACCTGTTAATATCTCAACAGGATCTTGATCGTAACCTTGAGTTAAAAACTGCATGGCTTTAGCCGCACGTTCAGGGGTCTTTAACAAGCCATCACGCTGGGTATCTTCCCCTAAATCTTCTATAATCGTTTTATATTTTGTCTTTATGGTTTCAGTAACCTCCGTATTATAGTCGTCTGTATTTTTATATGACATAAGAATATTAATTGTGAACTTATAAAGTTAATCATTTTTTAAGACCGCATCTCTATCTTTTAAGCAGATATTTTCCAACGTTTAATACAGCACTTGATATACCTTTCATAGACAAATTATTAAGAAAATAAAATTTAGTCCTTTATATCCATCATATATTATTGCGCATCACATTCTAAAGTAGTAAATTCCCCTATTATTTTTTTTACCAATGATTAAAGGAAAAAACATACATAAATATTACGATAATTTACACGTCTTAAAAGGCGTAGATATTAATGTAAAAAAAGGAGAAGTTGTTTCTATAGTCGGTGCTTCTGGCGCAGGAAAAACAACACTATTACAAATTTTAGGGACATTAGATAAAGCTGCTAAAACAGATAGTTATAGCCTTAAAATTAATGATATAGAAATTAAATCCTTAAGTGATAGAGCTCTGGCAAAATTTAGAAATGAACACATTGGTTTTATATTTCAATTTCATCAATTATTACCAGAGTTTACAGCTTTAGAAAATGTATGTCTTCCAGCCTTTATTAAAGGGACCAGTAAAGTAGAAGCTGAAAAACGCGCTAAAGAACTGCTTAGCTTTTTAGGCCTATCGCACCGTTGTGATCATAAACCTAGTGAATTATCGGGAGGAGAACAACAACGTGTTGCTGTTGCTCGCGCTTTAGTAAATAATCCTGATTTAATTTTTGCAGACGAACCTTCTGGAAATTTGGATAGTGAATCTGCAGAGAATTTACACAATCTCTTCTTTAAATTGCGTGATGAATTTGGTCAAACTTTTGTTATTGTAACACATAATGAAGATCTTGCTAATATGGCAGACCGTAAATTAGTTATGGTAGACGGTAATATTAGAAATTAAGCAACTGTCTTCGCTTTTTTAACCTCATACAAGAAATACAAACCAAATAAAGGCCCTAACGCTAATACTAAAAAAATATAATTTGTAGGCATAAGTGTTTGCAAATAATTAAGCAGTTGTATGCTCACGATAGTAATTGCGAAACCCATAGAATTTACAATAGTTAATGCAGTTCCTTTAGAGGCAGATGGTGCATTTTGAGCAACTAATGTCGAGAATAAAGGCGAATCTGCAATAACAAATATACCCCATAACATTAAAAACCCTACGAATACAAATACATTTCCAGTAACAAATGCGAAAGGAGACACTAAGCAGCATATACCAGATAACGTAAGCGCTAGAGTTGCTACCGTTTTAGTGCGTATCACCTGAGACATATATCCCGAAATGATACAGCCAATACTTCCAATGGCAATAACAGAAAAACTAAGCAGGGCCACATCAAAATTTAAAATGGCGTGATACTTCGCATAAGCCCCTAAGATAACAGGTACGAACGTCCAAAACGCATAGAGTTCCCACATGTGTCCAAAATACCCAAAAGCAGCTATTCGAAATGCCTTTACTTTAAATACATTGTAAAATACAGTCCCATCAAAGCGTTGCAATGTGGTTCTATAAGGCCCATTAGGTACTAATAGCAGCATTAACAAGCCTCCTAATGCAGCTAAACCTGACGTAATATACACCAATGCCTGCCATGATATTACATGTTGAAAGCCTTTTAAAGCATGAGGAAATGCAGTTCCCAAAACTAAGGCTCCAACTAAAAACCCTAAGGATTTACCTAAACCCGCCTTAAAATAGTCGGATGCTATTTTCATGCCCACAGGGTAAATTCCAGCTAAAAAGAAACCTACAAAAAACCGCAACATAAATAAACTTAATAAGGTATGCGTTTCCAAAACCAGAAATACATTTGCTGTAGCACCAACTAAGGCACTTACAAAAAATACTTTAGATGGTGAAAACCGATCTGTTAAGGTAAAAAGGGCAAACAAAAATGTTCCTACAATAAAACCAAATTGTACAGAAGCTGTTAAATGGCCTAGAGCGGCGTTATCTAAACCAAATTGAGTGATTAAATCAGACATAATGGCATTGCCAGCAAACCAAAGCGAGGTGCAACAAAACTGAGCAAAAACGATAATAGGCAATACTATTTTTTGAGGGCGCATAGCATGTATTTTTAGTATAGCAAACTTAAAAAAGACTAAGTCTACTATTTATTAAGCTAATTACAATTATTTTTGCCAAACTATGAAACGAAATCCCGAAAAACTTAGTCCAAAAGCACTTAAAGCCTTTCTAGACTCTAAAGTTGAAGCCTATAACCATCCTAAATTTATAGACAGCGACCCCATTCAAATTCCCCACCGTTTTACCCAAAAAGAGGATATTGAAATCTCAGGTTTCTTAACCGCAACCATAGCTTGGGGCAACAGAAAAAGCATTATTACCAATGCGACCAAACTCATGCAATTGCTTGATAATGCGCCCTACGATTTTATCATAAATCACAATAGTAGCGATTTAAAAAAATTAAAACCTTTTGTACACCGTACCTTTAATGGTGACGATTGCATACAATTTATCTCATCTTTACAACATATCTATAGAACACACGGCGGACTTGAAAACACTTTTGCTGTTCATGCCGAGCCGCAAAGTCTGCAACTGGCCATTTCAAAATTTAAAACTATTTTTTTTGAAATCGATCATTTACCACGTACCCAAAAGCATGTGAGTGACCCTTTAAAAAATTCAGCAGCCAAACGTATCAACATGTTTTTACGTTGGATGGTTAGAAACGATAGTACTGGCGTAGATTTTGGCATTTGGAAACAACTCTCCCCTGCTCAACTTTCCTGTCCTTTGGACGTGCATTCTGGAAATGTAGCTCGAAAATTAGGCCTATTACATCGAAAACAAAATGATGGTAAAGCTTTAAATGAATTAGATACTAATTTGAGGCAATTCGACCCTATCGACCCTGTAAAATACGATTTTGCATTATTTGGCTTAGGTGTGTTTGAAAACTTTTAAGGCTACAAACCACATTTTCACAGACTTCTAAGTTACTTTTTATTGCACATTTTGAATTATTAATTATATTTGCACTCAAATTTGGGTTAACCTCTGGCGAAAATCGTGTATGTTGTTCTAAATCAATTATTTTAAACAAAAATAAATGGAAGCTTTAGTAAAATTTGTTCAAGACGAATTTGTAACAAGAAAAGATTTACCAGAATTTGGAGCTGGTGATACAATAACTGTTTACTACGAAATTAAAGAAGGAAACAAAACACGTACACAGTTCTTTAGAGGTGTTGTAATCCAAAGAAGAGGTTCTGGATCATCAGAAACATTTACAATTAGAAAAATGTCAGGTTCCATTGGTGTAGAACGTATCTTCCCAGTGAACTTACCAGCATTACAAAAGATCGAAGTTAACAAACGTGGTAAAGTACGTAGAGCTAGAATCTATTACTTTAGAGGTCTTACTGGTAAAAAAGCAAGAATTACAGAAAGAAGACGCTAGTTTTAGAACTACAAGTCATCATATAAAAAGAGGCTGTCTTATAAAAAGACAGCCTCTTTTTTTTAAAGCAAATAGCGTGTTGGTCGTATACACAAGAGCGCTCCTCAAAACGGCTCTAATTGAAATCCCGAATCCTTTCTCGATTGTAGCATCACTAATTTTAAGGATGCGCTATCAACTAGCTATTAATCACTAACCTTTCTACGTAAGCCCCTTACTCTAAAATAGTTATCAACTTTTGTTAATAACACCTGTTTATAACCTTTTGATATCTAATCACTTATACCATTTGGAAAACACCTTGATTTACCGTATCTTTAAACTATTGATAATCAATACACTGAATCTATCAAAACGTTCATTATCATATTATTGTTTTCCTAAGTTGTATTACAAAAATAAGCATGTAACCTGCTCAATTGTATTATAATTGGTATTACCTCACTATAAAGAGGCAATGCGTTACCATTTGAAAAAAAATCCTTAGTGGATTTAAGTTTTAAATCTAGCGGAAAACAATCCACCGAAGTACCGCAATGCATAGACCAATACATTTTGGAAATGATTTCTGTATTTCGTTGATATAATAGTAAGCTATAATTTGAAATGGTTTGAAAACATTTTGAATTCGTTTTTAGTTGAGAGACTTCATTATAGACATCTATTATTTCAAAAAAGCCATATCATAAAGCATAGAGTAGCTATTCTAAAATGATATGGCTTTTGTTTTTTTAGCACTATAGCTCTGGTATTCTTAGCAAATTCATATCTCATATATAATTTATTAGTATTCTATTAAATGTATAAGCCTTAGCCACTTTTCATTGGAGTATCCTCAAAAATGATTATCAATTTTTGTATATTCGCAGTCGCTAAAAATAAATCGTCTTTTCATTTCTGTTTTTAGCTTTTAATAATTCAAAAAAACACGACACACATGTCTAAAATCATTTATACTAAGACCGACGAGGCACCAGCTTTAGCTACACGTTCATTTTTACCTATCGTTGAAGCGTTTGTAAAATCATCTCGTATTGCTATCGAAACTAAAGATATCTCTTTAGCAGCAAGAATATTGGCTGTTTTTCCTGATTTTTTAAAAGAAGAGCAACGTGTTTCAGACGATTTAGCTATACTTGGTGAAATGGCTAAACAGCCAGAAACCAACATTATCAAACTCCCTAATATTAGTGCTTCTATTCCGCAACTTAAAGCGGCTATAAAAGAATTACAAGCTAAAGGCTTCGCACTTCCTGATTACCCTAGTGTTCCTGCAAATGCTGCCGAAGAAGATATAAAAAACCGTTACGATAAAATTAAAGGTAGCGCCGTAAACCCTGTACTTCGTGAAGGTAACAGTGACAGACGTGCTCCTAAAGCGGTTAAGAATTATGCTAAGAACAATCCGCATTCTATGGGGGAATGGACTTCTGATTCTAAAACACATGTCGCTACAATGACTGCTGGCGATTTTGCACACAATGAGACTTCTGTAACGCTTGATGCTGCTACCGATGTTTCTATTACGCATACAGATGCAAACGGTGCAACAATCACTTTAAAAGAAGGGCTTTCCTTATTAAAAGGTGAGATTATAGACGCTACTAAAATGAGCAAAAAAGCCTTACTAAGCTTTTTTGAAAAAGAAATTGCAGATGCCAAAGCCCAAGGCATATTGTTTTCATTACATATGAAAGCAACGATGATGAAGGTAAGTGACCCTATTATATTTGGTCATGCTGTAAAAGTATTCTTTAAAGATGTTTTTGCAAAACACGGAGAAACTTTAGAAGCTTTAGGTGTGAATGTAAATTCTGGTTTTGGTAATTTATTAGAGAAAATTCAAGAATTACCTGAAGCACAACGCAAAACAATTGAAGCCGATATTGAAACAGCTTACCAAAATGGGCCAGACCTTGCTATGGTAAATTCAGATAAAGGCATTACAAACTTACACGTTCCTAGTGATGTTATTATAGATGCCTCTATGCCTGCCATGATCCGTACTTCTGGTAAAATGTGGAATACTAAAGGCGAATTACAAGCTGCTAAAGCTGTTATTCCAGACAGCAGCTATTCTGGTATTTATACTGCTACTATCAATTTCTGTAAAAAACACGGTGCTTTCGATCCTACAACTATGGGAACAGTGCCTAACGTAGGCCTAATGGCTCAAAAAGCAGAAGAATATGGTTCTCACGATAAAACGTTTGAAATTCCAGCCAGTGGTACCGTAAAAGTTACAGATGCTGCGGGTAACATCTTATTACAACATGATGTAGAAGAAGGTGACATCTGGAGAATGTGTCAAACTAAAGATGCACCTATCCAAGACTGGGTAAAGTTAGCAGTAACAAGAGCTAGAGCTTCACAAACACCTGCTGTATTCTGGTTAGACGAAAACAGAGCACACGATGCCGAATTGATTAAAAAAGTAAACACGTATTTAAAAGACCACGATACATCTGGTCTAGATTTAAGAATATTAGCGCCTGTTGAAGCGACTTTATTTACGTGCGAAAGACTTAAAGATGGTTTAGATACCATTTCTGTATCTGGTAACGTATTACGTGATTACCTAACAGACCTTTTCCCTATTCTAGAAGTAGGAACAAGTGCTAAAATGCTATCTATAGTACCTCTAATGAATGGCGGTGGTTTATTTGAAACTGGTGCAGGAGGTTCTGCTCCAAAACACGTACAGCAATTAGAAAAAGAAAACCACTTACGTTGGGACTCTTTAGGTGAATTTTTAGCCTTAGCAGTGTCTTTAGAACACTTTAGCCAAGTGAATAATAATCCTAAAGCAAAAGTATTAGGACAAGCCTTAGATAATGCTACAGAACAACTTTTAGATAACAGAAAAGGCCCTTCTAGAAAAGCTGGAGAATTAGACAATAGAGGCAGTCACTTCTATATCGCATTGTATTGGGCTCAAGAATTGGCAAATCAAAATGAGGATGCCGAATTAAAAGCTGAATTTGCACCTTTAGCACAACGTTTAGCTGAAAATGAAACATCTATTGTTAACGAATTGAACGCCGTACAAGGACAACCAGCCGATATTGGTGGTTACTACGAGCCTAACGAAGATTTAATCAATCAAGTGATGCGTCCAAGTCAAACCTTTAATACTATATTAAATTAAGTATTGACTACACTATATTCCAAAAGCCTCTTTTTAAGAGGCTTTTTTGATTTTAATGGCATTTGGGATAAATCACTATGAAAATTATAAATATACTATGCCTTCTTACCGCTCTTTGTGTGCATTCTCAACAACAAAAAGCCCCCATACGCGTCATATCGTCCACTAGAATTACCATCTTGTATGTCGATGGCAAAGAAAAATTTTTAACGCGTAAAAGCAAAGTGCCCTTAGATAAAAGTTATAAAATTTCGGTTCGCAAAAAAGTATCCGATTATACCGATGCAAATTACTATTTAGGAACACCAACACCATTCTCTAAAAGCGGCAACTTTAACAAAGGCTATAAAACAGGCCATTGGCAAACCCTATATAAACATACTTTAGTAAAATCTGAACATTGGACTAACGGCTTAATTACAGGGAAGTACACCGTTTACAATACAGATAAAAAAGTACTTTACAGCACAAATTTTGGCCAACAAGGCAACGGCCACTACAAAGCCTACAATTACCGCACCGAAACTTTACTAGAAGAAGGCCTGTATAAAAAGGGTAAAAAAGAAGGCAAATGGTTTTTCTATAACAACAATGGCAGATTAAAAGACAGTATAACATATGTAAAAGGCGTTCTTAAAACCAACAAATAAACGTTTAGCACCTAACTTAAATACAACTTCTACTGCCTTAAATCATTTAATTTTCTAATTCAAAAGGTAAATAATAACAGTCTAATTTTGTGAGTTTATTAACGGGCTCCCAAGCTTTCAACTCTTTTTTTTTAATTATTTTTGAAATATTTAATTACAACGTTATGTTTAAAAAAAAGCGCGTCCTTATAGCGGCTTCTATCTTAATACTCCTATCCTGCTTTGCTTTCTTTAAAACGGCTAATAATGACGATGTTCCCATAACAACCCAAGTTATAAAAGGCACCTTTAAAAATGAAGTTATTATTTCTGGTGAAGCACAGTCTACCAGTTCTAAAAAAATAAACGGTCCTATAGAATCTAGACAATTCGATATTTACCAACTAAAAATTGAAGATCTGGTGCCAGAAGGTACTATTGTCGAAAAAGGCGCCTATATTGGTAAATTAGATGCTTCTGAAGTTAATGGGCGCATCAATGATGCTCTACTAAGCTTAGAAAGTACACAGTCTAAATACACACAACAACAATTAGACACAACCTTAACTCTAAAACAAGAGCGTAACGCTATTAAAGATTTAGCCTTTCTTATAGAAGATGATAAACTCGAACTTAAAAGCTCGATTTACGAACCGCCTACAACAATAAAAAAGCTGGAGATTAATATTGCAAAAAACGAAAGAGACCTCAAAGAAAAAAAAGAAGATTACTCTATTAAAAAACGCAAAGCTATTGCAAGTATGGTAGAAGTAGGCACAGAAGTTTCCAAAATTAAAAAGAGAATTGAAGCGCTTTATGCACTAGAAGAAAAACTTACCATCTATTCTAAAGATGCAGGTATGGTAACTTATGTATCCAATAGAGGTGGTAATAAAACGGTGATAGGTTCTACCATATCGCCATGGCAACCTGCTATTGCAAGCCTACCAGACCTCACAAAAATGGAATCTAAAACCTATAGTAACGAAGTTGATATTAGAAAAATAAAAAAAGGACTCCCTGTAAGTGTTGGCTTTGATGCATTTCCTGAAATTGAACTGCCTGGTGTTGTGACTAGCGTCGCCAATGTTGGGGAAACCAAAAAGGGATCTGATATTAAACTGTTTCAAGTATTGATTAAACTTCATAAAACCGATGAGAATATAAGACCTGGTATGACCACCTCTAACCGTATTCTAACCCATAGTGAAGATGACGTGCTTATGATACCTTTAGAAGCTGTTTTTGCAAAAGACACCATTAGTTTTGCCTATGTAAAACAAGGCTATACCATTACAAAACAACAAATAGCATTAGGAGCTTCTAATAATGAGGTTGTTATTGTTAAACAAGGCTTAGATGCAAATGCAACGGTGTATTTAAGCAAACCAGAAGGTAAAGACGATGCCCCTATAACGCCTTTAGATAATTAATGATAGACCCAAACCTTATAGAAAAAATAAAAGCCAATATATTTGAAGCGCTCCGTGCTATTGCTACGAATACATTTAGAAGCTTTTTAACCGCCTTAGGGATTATATTTGGGGTTGCAGCCGTAATTACAATGTTAGCTATAGGTAATGGCGCTGAAAAAGAAATTTTATCGCAATTAGAACTTGTAGGTGTCAATAATATTGTGATTACGCCTACCAAAACAACTAAAACCCAGACGGAAGACAACCAAGATCAAGAGCCTAACCTCCCCAAACGCTTCTCTAAGGGTCTTGATCTCTTAGATGCCGAAAACATACAAAATCACCTCCCCTCAGTGGCCCGTGTTAGTCCAGAAATTATACTAAATACCTTTGTTATAAATAATGGCAAACAAAACGCGGTAAAACTTATTGGAATTACCCCTGCTTTTTTTGACACATCTAATTTAAACCTAGACACGGGGAGCATGTTTTCCGCACAACATTTACAACATGCAGCACCCGTTTGTATTATCGGAAAAAAAATAGAGAAAAAATTATTTACAGGCCAATCAGCCATTGGGAATCACATTAAGGTAAAAGACGTATGGTTACAAGTCGTTGGTGTTATTGAAGAAAAGTTAATCTCTGAAAAAGCACAGGAAAACTTAGGCATACGTGACGTTAATCAAGACGTCTATATTCCTTTAAAAACCTTTTTGATACGCTTTAAAGACCGTAAAAAAGCAAGTCAGACCCTAAAACGCGAACGTCCTAGTACCTCTAAAAACAATTACCATCAAGTAGACAAACTCATTGTACAAGTATCGAATTCTAAAATGCTTAAAGGCACCGCAGAAGTCGTAAGCAAAATGCTAAAACGCAGACATAATGGTGTTCTTGATTTTGAAATTACAATTCCCATACAACTCCTTAAACAACAGCAAAAAACCAAACACATATTTAATATTGTACTCAGTATTATTGCAGGTATTTCGCTACTCATCGGAGGTATTGGCATTATGAATATCATGTTGGCTTCTGTACTAGAGCGCACCAAAGAAATAGGTATAATGCGTGCTATCGGCGCCACTCAAGAAGATGTTATTTTACAATTCTTATCAGAATCTGTGCTTATTAGCGTTGGTGGTGGTATTGTTGGCATCTTATTAGGTATTATAGGAGCTTATATTATAGAATTTACCTCTGGAATTGTTACCATTTTATCCCTAAGCTCTATACTACTTTCATTTATTATAGCCGTAACTATTGGTCTTATTTTTGGTATTTTCCCTGCTAAAGCTGCAGCAAATAAAAGACCTATTGAAGCTCTAAGATCCGAATAAAACTATGTACACTATATCGCGTTATCTCAAGACTAGTCCCCTAACAAAGCAGCATCTACTTATAGCAAGTATCACGATGCTATTTACCTTTTTTGGCAATACGCAATCTCAAAAAATCACGCTTACCCAAGCCATAAAAATAGCACAACAAAAATCTCCCGATTATAAAATAAACCTCAACCGCAATCAGCGCAACTACTGGCGTTATAAAAATTACAAAGCCAGTTTTTTACCAGAATTACGTTTAAACGCCAGTTTACCAGACTACAGTAATGCTGTAAGGCGTATTACCAACGATGCAGGACAGGATATTTTTGTAAACCAAAACCAATTGCGTGTAGAAGGCGGTTTATCTTTAGCCCAGAGTGTCCCCTATACAGGAGGTACCATTTCGGTAAACACCAATTTAGAGCGGGTAGAACTTTTTGGTTTGGATGACAACGTTGGTTTTTCTGTAATCCCCTTTACCATTAGATATACCCAGAGTTCCTTACTTTTTAACCCTTTTAAATGGGATAAAAAAATAGAGCCTTTGGTCTATGAAGAGTCTAAAAGAGAATTTGTTGAAACCATGGAACAGATTTCGGTCACCACATCTCGACTTTATTTTGAATTGCTCCAAGCCCAAAAACGATTAGACATTGCAGAAACCAACCTTTCCAATCAAGATACCTTATTTCAAATTGCAAAAGGCAGATACAAAGTAGGTCGTATTGCAGAAAATGAAGTATTACAAATAGAACTCACCCTATTAAATTCTAGAAACGCGGTAACGACTCAAAAAATTGAACTTAAACGAACGTCGCAAAACCTAGCCCGTTATTTAGAATTAGACGATACCGCTTTAGAATTAGATGTCCCCGAAGCTTTACCTCTTTTTGATGTAGACATTACAACCGCATTACAAGAAGCACGAGAAAATAGAAGGGCCGTTATTGAATTTAGGCGCAGACGCTTAGAAGCAGAACGCGACGTCGCCGAACAGCGGGGCAATAACCGCTTAAATATTGGTATAGAGGCTAATTTTGGAATCTCTAACAATGGGGATGATTTTAACAATCTGTTCAATAATTTTAACCAGCAAGAAAATGTTTCTGTTAGGATAGGCGTACCTATTTTTGATTGGGGCGTGTCCAGATCCCGACGTAAAATGGCAGAAGCCAATCTCGATCTCACGACTAATAACATCCATCAAGATGAACAAGAATTCGAGCAAGAGATTTATCTGCATGTGCTTAACTGGTCAAGCCAAAGAGAATTTTTACAAACGGCAGAAAAAGCTAAAATAGTCGCTCAAAAACGGTATGACATTTCGCAAAAACGTTATGTTTTAGGTAAAATTACTATTACCGATCTCAATATCGCATTGCAAGAAAAAGACAGTGCTATTCTACAATACCTAAATTCACTTCAAAATTTCTGGGAAGACTACCATACCTTGCGTCAACTTACTTTGTATGATTTTATTAACGATAAAAAAATAGAGGTCGAAGCCCTTCTTTATGAGTAATAAGTCTCGATTTATTCATACTTTTGAATCATGACTTTTATAAAAACGACAGAGCAAGACTCTAACCACGATCATCTTGAAAAGATGTCTGTTATAGAACTGCTTCAAAACATCAATACGGAAGACCAAACAGTGCCTAATGCAGTCGCTAAAGCGTTGCCACAGATAGAAGCACTTGTAGTACAAATTGTTACAAAACTGCAACACGGCGGCCGTTTGTTTTATATGGGAGCTGGTACTAGTGGCCGATTGGGTATCGTAGATGCTTCTGAATGCCCTCCTACCTTTGGAGTGCCTCACGACCTTGTTGTTGGGCTTATTGCTGGTGGCGATACTGCCATTAGAAAAGCTGTTGAATTCGCCGAAGACTCCACCCAACAAGGTTGGGACGATTTACAAAGTCATGGCATTACAACCAAAGATGTTGTAGTAGGCATCGCAGCATCGGGTACAACCCCTTATGTGATCGCAGCCCTTAAAGCCTGCAATGCCAATGCTATACTTACAGGTTGTATTGCCTGTAATAAAAACAGTCCTTTAGCAGAAGCTGCACAGTTTCCTATTGAAGTAGTCGTAGGGCCTGAATTTGTAACAGGAAGTTCTAGAATGAAAGCAGGTACGGCACAAAAACTAGTATTAAATATGATTAGTACAGCAACCATGATTCAGTTAGGACATGTAAAAGGCAATAAGATGGTAGACATGCAATTGAGTAATCATAAATTGGTAGACAGAGGTGCTAAAATGATTATGGCAGCAACAGGCCTTTCTAAGCCTGAAGCTTTAACCTTATTACAACAACACAAAAGCGTTAGAAACGCGGTAAAACACTATAACGATGGAAAATAGAACGGATAAAAAAGTGCTTTTTAAAGGGATTAAAACTTTAGCTTTTTCCCTATTAAGCTTATTTATGGGGCCTATATTATTAAGTTTTGCATTTAGTAAACCTGAAGACAAATTATACCTTCCGCTTTTAATTATGGGCTGTGCGGTTTCTGCCATGGCCGTTATCATGCTATTTAAAGGCATAAAAACCATAATGGCAAGCATGTTTGATAAAAAATAGAACCTGTTTTCTACACAAAAAAAGCACCTTACAATCTCTGTAAGGTGCTTTTTTTGTATGTTATATAATTGTTTTTTAAGACTTAAGAGCTCGTAGAAACTGTTTTAGGCGTTGTAGGGTTGTATCCAAATTCTGGATCGTTAATCACGATACCTAAAGTATCGAATATAAAATTAATAATCGCATAATGGTGTATAGTATGGCTATTGGCTTGTGCTAACAAAGCAGCATAGGTATAGGTAATGTCGGTTTTACCAAGACCTAAATCGTCGGTAGCAATAACCGTTGCATTCATATCAAGGTCAGCCATAGTTTTTAACTTTTCTATAGTACTATAGAGATAATCTTTAGCACAACCACAGTCGGCCTCTACAGATTTATCTCTACTTCGCGCTGTTAAATCGATCTTGTTTGAAGCATCAACACTAAAAATACAATTGTAGAAATCTAAGATATGACGAATATGAGAGCCTATACTTGAATGGTAAGGCGGCACCGAAGCATCACAAAGTTGCGTATTAGAAAGATGATCTAATAAGATTTCAGATTTTTGCAGTGTTTTTAAAGTAGATTGGATAATGATATTCATGGATACGAAAATAACTAAATAATTTGAATTTCAAACAGAATTATGACTTAGTCCAAACTTAATTGAATCCTTACAGCCAAAAACGCTAAAATTCTACATTGTTTGCAAAATCAAAGAGGTCTTGTTGCAAAAATAACACCCCTCTTATTTTACTTTTAAAGTGTCTAATACCAACCGCAATTCGCCGTAACTGTACTTATCCTTTAATTGCTGTTTTAAATCTGATAAATTTTCAAATTTTTGTTTTGGGAGTAACACTTTTAAGGTCTCATAACGACTTTTGTCTATTAAGTCTGTAACTTTAACTTCTCCTGTAGTAACAAAACTCGCTAAATGCCCAAAAATTGTATTTTCATTCAATTCGCGTGCATCTGCAATGGCGCGAATAGATTTTCCTTCTAAAAATAAATTTAGAGATGCTTTTTTCGTATCGCCTTTTACACGTTTGGGTGCAGCGGTAACTTCAAACATATCTTTAGCTCCCGTTATTTCAATGTCATGCGCCTCGCAATAATTACGAATAACATGTAAAATTTGCGCACCATAGTTGTCTACACGGGTTTTCCCCATACCATTTATGGTTAGCAGTTCTTTAGTGGTTGTTGGTAACTGTTCACACATCGCATACAAGGCTTTTTGCGTAAAAACTTGGTAATGGATTAGGTCTTTAGCATCTGCAATTTCATTTCTTAAGATACGTAATTTTTCGAACAACTCGACATGGCTCGTTCCATCTACAACTGCTTTCCGTGCTTTCTTTGGTTTTTGTTTGCCTGCAAAGACTGCTTTGGCTCTTAATTCTAAAAATGCGGTTGGTGTAAATGCATCTTTTAAACCTTTAAAATACATTAGTTTTATAGCTAATAAATCTTCAAAGGCATCTAAATGCTTGGTCAACTCCTCCCCTATAGCTTGATTATCTGTCGTGAAACCAAAGGCCTTTAATACGGGTAATATGTTAGCCTCCGTCTCTTTAGAGAAATAAGCAATAGCCTTGCGAAAGCGCTCTTGTATTGTAGCACTCTCTGCGGCTAAGGTATCTTCTTCTGAAAGTTGACGTAACTGTGCATTAAATCCGTTCGCCACTTTTAAAAAATTCGTAATACAGGTTTTTACAGGAAGAAAGGTATCTTCAACAGGACCTTCAATACTATTTCTGTTTTTGTAATACATATCTAAAATGCGATTTAAAGGGTACAAAAACGCATAAAATTGAAAAACCTCTGCGATAAGCTCTAATTGAAATGCTTTTTGAGACGCTTTTAAGATGGCTTCATTAGGAGCATTAGCCTCTGCATTTTCATTAAATTTAGTCACATTACCATCACTAATAATTTGATGGGATGCGATCTTACTTTTCAACACCAAACCTTCTAGTGTTTTACAGCGGCTTAAAGCCACATAAGTTTGGCCATGAGCAAAAGCGCCTCCGGCATCTATAATGGCTTTTTCAAACGTTAAACCTTGACTTTTATGTATGGTAATACTCCAAGCCAGTCGCAAAGGCATTTGCGTATAACTCCCAATACGCTCTTCTGTAATCGCCTTTGTGTCTGCATCTACCCCATAATTAATGTTCTCCCAAATATCTGGGGTTACATTAATATTATACGTATCATCTGGACAATGCACCACGACTTCTTCTGCATCTAAATGCACCACTTTTCCAATCTTACCATTATAGTAGCGCTTTTCTGGACTGCTATCATTTTTTACAAACATAACTTGCGCGCCCACTTTCAATTCTAAAATAGAAGGATTGGGATAGGCATATTCAGGAAACTTGCCATCTACCTCTGCCTTATACGTTCTTGGCTTTGTTGTTAACTTTGCGAGTTCGCTAATATTGGTAGCTTCGGCCTTTGTATTATGGGTTGTTAAAGAAATGTATCCCGAGTTCGGTTCTGGTACAAAATCGGGAATATAACGTGCATTTAACGTTTTTGCGATAGCATCTGTAAGGGCATTGTTTCGAATGGCATTTAAAATCTCTATAAAGGTGGGATTATCTTGCCTGTATATATGCTTTAATTCGATGGTTACAGCATGACATTCTGCAAAAGCTTTACTACTAAAGAAAAATGCGTTTGCATAAATACCGCGCAATAGGTCCCATTCGTGTTCCTTTATCACTGGTGACAACTGTTGCAAATCCCCAATCATTAAAAGCTGTACCCCTCCAAAAACCTTAGTGCGGTCCCTAAAACGACGTAGTGTCTTATCGATACCATCTAACAAATCTGCACGCACCATACTAATCTCATCAATGACCAAGAGGTCCATAGATTTGATAATATTAATTTTAGTCTTGCTAAATTTCCTATTAAAACTTTTACTTGCATTTAAATCACTATCAGGTAAAATAGGACCAAAAGGCATTTGAAAAAAGGAATGTATCGTCACGCCTTTAGCATTAATTGCAGCAACACCTGTTGGAGCAACAACAACCATACGCTTTAAACTTTCTTGTTTTAAGCGGTGTAAAAACGTTGTCTTTCCTGTACCTGCTTTACCCGTTAAAAATACGGAGCGATGGGTTCTATTTATAAATTGCCAGGCGAGTTCTAATTCTCTATTTTCAGCCATGCCATATGTTTAAAAAAATTAGAAGTTCAAGATAGTCATTTTACTGCGTTTCCTTTTGTTTTTTTTACATCTAGAACGTTAAAAATAGGGCTTTAAATCTACTACACCATCCTAGCGTTATCTTATAGCTTTAAAACGGTACATCTTTAACCTATTAGAAGATTCTTGTCTTTTAGGTTGGCATATTTTAATGGTATGCACGAGCTTTAAACCTTGAATTTTAATCCGTATACGCCTTTTACATTCAAATAACGTTACAATAGAGGCGCCATATTATACCGTACTGTTAGAGTTCCATTTAAAAATACGACTTACTGTTGTATTTGAGGTAGATGACAGATGTCATGGATGTTGTAACGCAGAAAACAGGTTTAAACATCATAAAGTGTAAAGGTGTTAAGAGAAATTTTTAGTTTATTTGCATTTTGAATTGAAATCTAAAATTTAATCGTACTATAATGTTTAATAAAATTATAAAATTAATCTTAGCAGCAGGTATTATTGCCTTTGCTATATACCAATTTACGCTTGGCAATATCGGTAATGGCATCTCTTTAATTTTGCTTGCTGGTGTATTTGTATTTCTTTATTTTAAAAATGAATTTATACTTTTAGCATTTTTAAAGCTTCGCAAACAAGACTTTGAAGGCACTAAAAAATGGCTTGATAAAATTAAGAACCCAGAAACTGCCCTTGTAAAAAAGCAACAAGGTTATTTTAGTTATTTACATGGTATTATGACCATGCAAGACAATATGAATGCTTCTGAAAAGCATTTTAAAAAAGCAATTGATTTAGGCTTAGCAATGGATCATGATTTAGCAATGGCTAAACTTAACTTAGCAGGTATTGCATTTTCTAAACGTAGAAAGCAAGAGGCACAGAAACTTTTAACAGAAGCTCAAAAACTAGACAAACACGGTATGTTAGATGAGCAAATTAAAATGATGAAACAGAATATGAAACAGGCTGTTGGTCCTAATCAACATTACGGTGCTGGTGGCTCTGTTCGTTCTCAAAAAAGACGTAGCCGATAAAATGACATGCTACACTTTTGATATCATATTAGGATTTATCCCTTGTAAAGCTTCTATAAATAGAAGCTTTTTTTGGGACATATAATTGATGTGCTTTGACCTGTGTATTTAAGAGTTATGTGATCGGGCACCCCTCCTACTGGTACAGATTACCAAGATGGCGAGCGCGCTATAGCGGTAATATACTTTATTAAAATACTTTGTTGTAGAATAGGCCGCAACGCACATGTAACGTTTCTGCAGTTACCGTATAACGAATTGACTTTAAACCTAGCACTACAAATGTTTGTAGCAGTAGTACCAAAATATGTTACTGGGTAAATTGACTTCTACTAGATATTGAAAACAAATTCATGCTTACAAACACTACACTAACAGCAATTACAAGTCCCCAACGTATTTGAGGTGTATCCCTATTCATATTGCATTCTTTAATCTAAACCTATGAAATTTCGTGAATTCCAGCTCTATAAATAACTAGATGAGAGGGGACCACAACCTGCAATAGGATTCTTTCCATCTTTCAAATTTAGAACGTTGCTGCCATTGCTTGGCATCAATACGTTCACAAGATTTTAAATCTTCTAGAAAATGTGCTTTTAAGGTTTTACTGGTTTCAATATCATAAATAAACGCATTCACTTCAAAATTTATATTAAAACTTCTGTAATCCATATTAGAGGTGCCTACGGTAGAAAAAATATCATCTACGACCATTGTTTTTGCATGTACAAAGCCTTTTGTATAGCGGTAAACCTTAATACCTTCTAACATTAGATGTTCTAAATACGAGTTTGTAGCATGTTTTACAACCCAAGAATCTGATGCTTTTGGGATAATTAATCTTACGTCAACACCACTCTTAGCAGCAACACGAAGCGCGGTAATAATTTGCGCATTAGGCACAAAATAAGGCGTTGTGATGTATACATAATCTTCAGCGGTAGTAATCGCTAAAAATAAAGCCTCCATAATATGTGCTGCGTTGGTATCTGGCCCACTAGACGCAATTTGGATAGCTACATTATCTTTACAAGCTACTTTAGGAAAATAAGAGGGGGCTACATTCGTTTTTGCTGCTGATACAAAATCCCAAGTCATAAAAAACTCTACTTGAAGTGATGTTACAGCCTCTCCTTCTATGCGCAAATGTGTGTCTCTCCAAAATAAAGTATCTGAAGGTACATTGAGATATTCATCTGAAATATTAACACCGCCTACATAGGCTATAGTGCCATCAATTACAGCTATTTTACGATGGTTTCTATAATTCATCTTTCCTGTAAACTTAGAAAAGAACACGGGCATAAAAGGATAGTGCGCTACGCCACTTGCGGTCAACTTTTGCTTTATAGCACTTGAGAGTTTACTTCCTACGTCGTCGTAAATTAACTTCACCGACAGTCCTGCTTTGGCTTTTTCACAAAGTATGTTTAACAATTGTGTGCCTATAACGCCATCCTTAATGATATAATACTCTAAATGAATATGGTGCTTTGCAGCTTTAAGATCTTTTAATAAGGCTTCGAAAGTAGGGTTGCCATTTTTTAATAGGGTTACTGCATTATGTAGTGTAAGTGGAGAGTTTGTATTACTTTGAAGCAGCTGTACTAATTTTGTTTTAGTCCCGAGATAATCATCAACTTTTCGAATAGCGTCTCCATGAAGTTTAAGGGCTTCATGACTCTTTTGAATTGTAGATTGATTTAGCACCTGTTTTCGTCTAAAAATTTTAGTCTTTCTGTATTCCTGTCCAAAAAGATAATAGACTAACAGCCCTAAAAAAGGGAAGAAAATCAATATAATAACATAAGACAGTGTCTTTGTTGGATTGTTATTCTTTAAAATTAAGGTAAGTACAGCAGTCGTTGCTATAGTATAATTAAATACTATTAAAACATCCCAATAGTGCTGCCCGATATAGTCTAACATGTATTCTAATTATAGTAGCCTTCTTTAGGTATTTCTATAACATACAATTTATTAGACTTATTATTTAAATGAGGCTCTCGTAACCACGGGTTGTGCAATTTTAAAACTTTATAATTGATACCGTGTTTTTCTGCAAAGGCTGTAAAATCAGACACAGCACTATTAACTTCTACCTTATATGTTGGAATTTGTGTATACAAGTCTTTATCTCTAAAATTAAACCCATACTTATCTGGATGAGATAAAATCTCTTTTAATGCCACAATACGAAATACGTAACGCCCTGTTTCTTCTCCTAAAAGTAAATCGTAGTAAGTCTTAGCGCCTTGCTCTTTTAGGCGTCTTGCAACTCCTGCATTGCCAGCATTATATGCTGCGGCAGCCAACGTCCAACTTCCCAATCGGTTTTTTGCTCTTAACAAATATTTACATGCGACTTCCGTCGCTTTCTCTAAATGGTAACGCTCATCCACATTGGTATTTATTTCTAAACCATTTTCTCTACCAGTAGCCTTCATAATTTGCCATACACCTCTAGCTCCTGCAGGAGATACTGCATTCGTAAGACCACTTTCTATAACCGCTAGGTATTTGAAATCGTCTGGAACCCCATACCGTTCTAAAATGGGTTCTATGATTGGAAAATACTTTTTAGCACGTTTAAACATTAATAAGCCATTAGATTGCCAATAGGTATTTACCAAAAGCTCTCTGTCCATGCGTTCTAATATATCTGGAGATGTTAATGGCATAGCCTCTCCAGCGAAGTTTAAATCGTCGGGCACTTGTACAGCATAAACATTATAATCATTGATTATTTTTTTTTCAAAATTTTCATCCGTAGGCGCATCTTGAAGCGCATAAGTAAATAGGAAACATAAACTTAATAGGCCTACAAACGCCAACATTTTCTGTATCATCTTCATGTGGTATTAGGTTTTGCTTAAAGGTAGCTTTTTTTAAGAGTTATTTAAAATAATACGCGGTAAATTCTCATTGAACCACTTATATTTATTAATGATAGCAATATGCGTACCATTTTCTATAAGCATACAATTTTTAATGTGTTTTACAGGAAACACTGGATCACTATCACCATGAATATGAATGATGCCCTCTAGAGCTGTCTCTTGTTCCCAGCATACCATCTGTTCTATAGCCCAACTTAAATACTTGCTATCATTAACAGAAAGGTATTTTTTGTACAATTCTAAACGTTTTGTCATAGATTTTCCAAAGGCATACTTTTCAAAGACCTCTATTTTACTTGCCAATTGCGTGGGTAGTAATTTATAAGCACCTGTAGATTTTGCCAGTTGCATTTTTACAGGCAGCTCGTGCTTTGTTTTAACACTAGAAACTATGATGAGACGCTGTAAAGCAATATGTTTACTGATTTCCTGTACAAGTACGCCTCCAAAAGAAACCCCTAAAAGTACAGGCGCTTCATGTTGTATTTGTGCCGTCATTCGCAAGGCATAGGCCGCTAATGTTTCGGCTTCTAAAGGCAGTATCCATTCTAAATAATGCAGCTTAAATTGCGTTTCAGGTAAGCTTAGATATTCAAAAATTTTAGGGCTTGCAGCCATCCCTGGCATTAGGTACACATGTATTAGTTCTTGATTCATAATGCGTTAAGCGTTAATAAGCTTTAATATATCGATTTTTTTTTGTACTTTTGCACAAAGTTAGATAATTAGTGCGTACTATATCTAACATGACTTCTTAAAATAAACAATTACACTATGGTTGAAACTGCTGAACTTATTGACAATGACTTCTTACGACAATTTGAAATGAGCATGGATGGTCATTTAGCGAAAATTGAATATTCTTTGCAAGAACGGAAGATATTTTTAACAAAATTAATAGTTCCAGAAGAAATTACCGATGACACATTTAAAAAAGATTTCTTAGTTGCTGTATTCGAACAAATTGGAGAAAGCAATTTAAGCGTAATGCCTACCTGTCCTACGATCGCAAAGTTTGTGAGAGGTAATAGAAAATACAAACGCATGCTCCCTGTTGGTGTTCGCATATAAGTTTGAAGACAAAAAATAAAAAAAACCGAAACGCTTAAACGTTTCGGTTTTTTATGCTCTAAAAATGCTATGACTCAATTAAGATTTAAGACATACTTGGTTGTTTTAAAAATTCAAACCGTACCAATCCGTCGTCATCTATTGTTGTTAAGTTTACCTCATGTAATGTATTGACCAAACCAGGATGCCAGGGTGTTTTTACTTTCACATAGTTTTCTGTAAATCCGTGTATATAACCCTCTTTATTTTCACTTTCAAACAGTACGGTACGTTGCGTTTGCAATTGGGCTTCATAAAAGGCGCGTCTTTTCTTTACCGACAAGCCTCTTAACATTTTACTGCGTTTTGCTCTCACCGATTTTGGGACAGGATCTGCCATTACTGCTGCCTCGGTATTATCTCTTTCTGAATAGGTAAAGACATGCAAATACGAAATATCTAACGCATTTAAAAAATTATAGGTCTCTAAAAAATGAGCTTCTGTCTCTCCTGGAAAACCTACAATAACGTCTACACCAATACAGGCTTGTGGCATTACTGCTTTTATTTTAGCAACACGGTCTACATAGAGTTCACGCTTGTAACGTCGCTTCATTTTATTTAAAATCGCATTACTTCCAGATTGTAGTGGGACATGAAAATGCGGTACAAAAGCTCTAGATTTTGAGACCAAATCTATGGTTTCATTTTTTAATAAATTGGGTTCTATAGAGGAGATACGCAAACGTTCAATACCTTCCACTTTATCCAATTCTGTCACCAAATCTAAAAACGTATGTTCATGTTTTTTATTCCCAAATTCGCCTTTGCCATAATCACCAATATTAACACCCGTTAATACAATTTCCTTAATGTTTTGTTTTGAAATCTCTCGGGCATTCTCTAACACGTTGGTCATCGTGTCGCTTCTCGATATACCACGTGCTAAAGGAATTGTACAATAGGTACATTTATAATCACAACCATCTTGTACTTTTAAAAAGGCACGCGTTCGATCGCCTATAGAGTAGCTCCCTACATAAAAATCGGCGTCTTCTATAGCGCAAGAATGCACCTGGGCAGTACCTCTATTGCGGTCTGGTTGCTGTAATAATTCGTTAATATAACTGGTGACTTTAAATTTTTCTGTAGCGCCTAGTACCAAATCAACGCCATTAACATCGGCCAATTCATGAGGTTTCAACTGGGCATAACACCCTACAGCTACAACAAAAGCGTCTGGATTTTGCTTTTGCGCTTGTTTTACTGTGGTTTTAAAGCGTTTATCGGCATTTTCAGTCACCGAACAGGTATTAATCACATAAATATCTGCCGCTTCAGAAAACGCAGTACGATCAAAACCTTCATTTTCAAAACGTCTTGCAATGGTAGAGGTTTCCGAAAAATTTAGCTTACACCCTAGGGTATGAAATGCAACTTTTTTGTTCATTATTTTATGAAGCTGAATTTGCTTCAGGCTATTTTAAAATTTACCTTTACAAACATGTCTTATCAACATGCATAAGAGCGCAAATTTACAACTAAAAACTTATATGATAAAACGTATAAAGCATCAAACCACCAAATACTTAACCTTAAGTATACTGCTCTTTTTAATAGGCGCTTGCAGCACACCTACCACTTCATCTAAAGACCACTTGGTATTTCGTTACAATGAATACGCTAACATTAACACCTTAGACCCTGCATTCTCACGCACATTACAAGACAATTCTATCTGTAACCAGTTATTCAACGGCTTGGTACAGTTGGACGACAACTTACAAATTTTACCTGGTATTGCTAAACGTTGGGCCATCTCTGAAGATGGAAAAACATATACTTTTACGTTGAGAAAAGACGTGTTTTTTCATAAGCATCCCTTATTTGGAAAAGACTCCACAAGAGCAGTTGTAGCTCAAGATTTCACACATAGTTTTAACCGTTTAAAAGATGAGAAACTAGCTGCACCAGGACGTTGGGTATTGAAAAAAGTAGCTACTTATAATGCTATTAACGATAGTATTTTTGAAATTCACTTAAAGCAACCATTCCCTGCATTTATAGGCTTACTCACAATGAAATATTGCTCGGTAGTGCCTCATGAAATCACAACACATTACGGCAATACATTTCGTGCGCACCCTATTGGCACAGGGCCTTTTAAATTTAAACGTTGGGAGGAAAACATAAAATTGGTATTACGTAAAAATGAAGCTTATTTTGAAACAGATACTTTAGGCCAACGGCTCCCCTATTTAGAAGCTGTCGCTTTAACATTTTTACCCGACAAGCAAAGTGAGTTTTTACAATTTGCGCAAGGTAATATTGATTACCTCTCTGGTTTAGACGCGTCTTATAAAGATGAATTATTAACAGCTGATGGCCGTTTAAGAGCTACTTATGCAGCTTCTACGACTATGAAACGTGGTCCTTATTTAAACTCTGAATACTTAGGCTTCTATTTAGAATCTAAATCACCTGAAATTCAATCAAAACAGATTCGTAAAGCGATTAATTACGGATTCGATCGTAAAAAAATGATGCTGTATCTTAGAAATGGTATTGGCAATCCTGCTGATGGTGGTTTTATACCTAAAGGACTTCCTGGATACAACCCCTCCATAGGCTTTCGCTACCAACCTGAAAAGGCCAAAGCCTTAATTGATCAATTTAAAACCGAAAGTGGCATCACAAATCCAGAAGTTACGATAGTCACTTCTAGCAACTATTTAAGTTTTTGCGAATTTATACAACGGGAATTAGAGAAACTCGGTTTAAAAATAAACGTAGATGTGATGCAGGAGCCCACGTTAAGAGCAGCCCGTTCTGAAGGTAAAGTGGATATATTTAGAAGTTCTTGGGTGGCCGATTATTTGGATGCTGAAAATTATTTATCCATTTTTTACAGTAAAAACTTTACCCCTAATGGTTCTAACTATTTTCATTTTAAAGATAAAAAAGCAGACAGTCTTTATGATAAGGCATTTACCATTGCGCATATAGAAGATCGCAAACGCTTATATACCGCAATGGATTCTATAGCTATGGAAAATGCGATTATGATTCCTCTGTTTTACGACGAAGTGGTACGTTTTACCAGAAAAAACGTGAAAGGCTTAGGCATAAATCCTATTAATTTATTGGACTTACGCTATGTTAAAAAAGAAAAACGGCATTAAATAGACCTCCCAACATGATCTATTTCATCCTTTTGTGAGAGCATCGTATGTTCCCATTGACGTTTTAAAAACATATAAGATCCCCATAGCGTTTAATATGTCAACTTTCATAGCGGCTAGTTCTATACCGAAAATTATTCCAATCTATATACCCAATTGAAAATAAGTACATCTAAAAATAACAACTACAAAAACAAAACTAAAACTGCTATTTATGTTTTAAATCATCTCTTTTAAAATGTAGGGGTCCCATCCTCTAAACAATTACTCCCTACGAAATTTCTTTGTCTCTTCAAATACATGTTCTAAAATCGCTTTATCGGCTTCCGTAAATGTAATTTGTCTACGAGACATAACAACTTCAGAGACTTCAAAAGCTTTTTTAGTTAAATAGGTCACAAAGCCCTTACTCCCACCCCAACTAAAGCTAGGTACAAAATTTCTTGGGAAGCCACTACCAAAAATATTAGCACTTACCCCTACAACGGTACCTGTGTTAAACATGGTGTTTATGCCACATTTGCTATGGTCTCCCATCATAAGCCCACAAAATTGCAAACCTGTTTTAGCAAAACCTTCTGTTTGGTAATCCCATAAACGCACTTCGGCATAATTGTTTTTAAGATTAGAATTGTTCGTATCGGCACCTAAGTTACACCACTCGCCTATAACTGCATTGCCTAAAAATCCATCATGTCCTTTATTAGAGTAACCAAAAATCACAGAATTATTTACTTCCCCTCCTACTTTAGAATGCGGTCCTATAGTCGTGGCTCCATAAATTTTTGTGGCCAATTTAACAGTAGCATGCTCACATAATGCAAAAGGTCCTCTTATCATGCTGCCTTCCATAATTTCTGCATCTTTACCGATATAAATTGGGCCATTTGTGGCATTTAAAGAACAATAGGGCAGCTTAGCGCCTTCTTCAATAAATATATTTTCAGAGTGAAACACCACCGTCATTTTAGGAATAGGTTGCGACTTTCTTGCTTTGGTTAGCATGTTAAAATCCTCTTGAATAGCAGCGCCATTTTTAGAAAAAATATCCCAAGTATTTTCAATTTGGATACAGTCGCCATTGTATTCTATAGCATCATAGGTGTCAAAATCTATAGCATCTTCACCTTCTTTTGTAAAAAATGCAATAAGATCTTCGCCTTTAAAAATGGCTTGATTGTCCTTTAAAGCTTTTACCATTTCTACAAGTTCCATATTGGGTAAATACGACGCATTAATCATCACATTAGCTTCCATCTCTACCATAGGGTATTTTTCAGAAAGGTAATCCTCTGTAACCGTTGTTGTGGTTGTATCTAGAAATTTTTCCCATTTTTCTCTAATGGTTAAAATACCAACTCTAATGTCTGCGACTGGCCTTGTAAAGGTAAAAGGCAAAAGGTTAGTTCTTGAAGGGCCATCAAAAAGAATATAGTTCATGTGCTGTTTTAGTTTTTAAATCAAATAATGCCGTTTGCCGTTAGGACAACTTGTTTACTACTCAAAAGTAGCTTAATTCAGTGTAATAAAAAAGCCTTTCTAATTATAGAAAGGCTCATTTGTATACAAAAAATACGTTTGGTTTATTTTTTAAACTTGGCGTATTTGTTTTTAAACTTATCAATACGTCCTGCTGTATCTACTAATTTAGATTTACCAGTGTAGTAAGGATGCGATGTTCTTGAGATTTCCATCTTAATAAGTGGGTACTCTACACCATCAACATCAATAGTTTCGTTTGTGTTTGCTGTAGATTTTGTTAAAAAAACATCGTCGTTAGACATGTCTTTAAATGCTACAATTCTATAATTTTCTGGATGTATACCTTTTTTCATCGCTCTTACGCTTTAAATCTTAATTTTTCGAAGTGCAAATTTACATATTTTTTACAATATTACAATTACTTTTTAATATTTTTTATTTTTGCGGTCTTAGCTGTAACATTTTTGTACTACAAAACACTAACCTTTAAAATTACCTCTAAAAAACATATAATGGAAAAAACAATTAAAACCAGTGCAATTAATTACGGCTTATATCTAGGTATTATTTTAATAGCGTTAACAGGTATAGGTTACGCGGTTAGCCTAGATCTTTTTGTAGAACTATGGTTTGGGTTCCTAATCTTATTCATTATTTTGGTAATGGGTATCATTTCTACTGTTAAATCTAAAAAATTACAAGGCGGTTTTATTTCGTTTAAAGATGCTTTTACCTCTTTTTTTCTTACCCTAATTATTGGTTTATCAATCAATGCCGTAGTGAGTATGGTTATTTTTAATTGGATCGACCCTAATGCTGCTGCAGAAGTACAAGACAAGTTTATAAGCTCTCAAATGGAACGCTTAGAAAATTATAATGTGCCTGAACATGCGATAACTAAAACTATTGAAAAAATAGAAGAAAACGGTAGCATCTATGCCCCTATTAACTTATTAAAATCGCTTATTTGGCAAATTGCGGGTTACAGTATTATCGGTTTAATCGTTGCTGCGATTCTTAAAAAAACAGCGCCCGAGACCAAATAAATTCATTATTTTTGAGCCTTTATCAGGTTAAAACATACCAATGAATATATCTGTAGTTATACCACTACTTAACGAAGATGCCTCTTTAACAGAACTACACCAATGGATTGTTAAGGTCATGCAACACAACAAATTATCTTACGAGGTAATTTTTATTGATGATGGTAGTACAGACAACTCATGGAATGTTATTTGTAAACTATCCAGTGAAGACCGTTATGTTAAAGGCATTCGTTTTTTGAGAAATTTTGGCAAATCACAAGCTTTACACGCTGGCTTTGCAAAGGCACAAGGCGATGTTGTAATTACTATGGATGCCGATTTACAAGACAGTCCAGATGAAATTCCAGAACTTTATGAGATGATTAAATCTGGGGGGTTCGACTTGGTATCTGGGTGGAAGAAAAAGCGTTATGATGCTATAATTTCGAAAAACTTGCCGTCTAAACTTTTCAATTGGGCCGCTCGAAAAACATCTGGAGTGCAACTAAACGATTTCAATTGTGGCCTAAAATCTTATAAAAAAGCAGTTGTAAAAACCATTGATGTTAATGGTGAAATGCACCGTTATATTCCTGTATTGGCTAAAAATGCTGGTTTTAGTAGCATTGGAGAAAAAGTTGTAAAACACCAAGCGCGAAAGTATGGTGAAACTAAATTTGGTATGGACCGCTTTGTACACGGTTTTTTAGATTTAATCACCATTTGGTTTCTGTCGCGTTTTGCCAAACGCCCTATGCACCTTTTTGGTGCCTTAGGTGTACTTATGTTTATGATAGGATTTGGTTTTGCCTTCTACTTGGGTTTAGATAAATTATTTATCAATACTTCAGGAAGACTAATCACACAACGCCCGCAATTTTATATCGCACTAGCAACTATGGTGATTGGAACTCAATTCTTTGTTGCTGGCTTTTTAGGAGAGCTAATTTTACGCCAAAAAACAGACAAAAAACGCTATTTAATCCAAAACGAATTGAACTTCTAAGCTCTTAAAAGCTTGTTTTTGATTTGCAGCCACAAAAAAAAAAAATTAGACACATATTTTATCTAATTGTTTACATTTGTTTGCATATATACCAATAAAATTATGATACACATAGAACCTAACATTTTAGAACGCATTAACACGTGGTTAACACCTGCATTCGACAGTGAAACCCAAAACATTATAAAAGACAGCATTGCGAATCACCCTAAAGAGATTCAAGAAAGTTTTTATAAAGATCTAGAATTTGGTACTGGTGGTATGCGTGGTGTTATGGGCGTAGGCACCAATCGTATTAACAAATATACGCTTGGTAAAAGCACTCAAGGCTTAAGTGAATATTTACACAAACAATTTCCAAACGAAACGCCTAAAGCTGTTATTGCTTACGATTGCAGACATAATAGTAAAACACTAGCAAAGGTGGTTGCAGACGTCTTTTCTGCTAATGGTATTCAAGTGTATTTATTTGAGGATTTACGCGCCACTCCAGAATTATCATTTGCTGTAAAACATTTAAATTGCCACTGCGGTATTGTACTAACAGCATCGCATAACCCTCCAGAATACAATGGTTACAAAGTATATTGGCAAGATGGTGGGCAATTGGTACCCCCACATGATAGTGCCTTAATTAATTTGATCAATACAATTGATTATGCCGCTATAAAATTTGAAGCTAACACCAATTTAATTGAATATATAAGTACAGATATCGATAATGCATTTATAGATGCTTCTGTAGCTAACGGTACTGTCGGTGCCACTCAAAAAGCTAAAGACGATTTAAAAATAGTATTTACTTCTCTACATGGCACCTCTATTACTGCGGTTCCTGAAACTTTAAAACGTGCGGGATATAAAAATGTTCATATTGTAACAGAGCAGGAAAAGCCAGATGGAGATTTCCCTACAGTAAGCTCTCCAAACCCAGAAGAACCAGCGGCTTTAAAAATGGCCTTAGAATTGGCCGATAACGTTGGAGCCGACATTGTTATTGGTACAGATCCTGATTGTGACAGATTAGGTGTTGCTGTTAGAAACTCTGAGCAAAAGCTACAATTACTAAATGGAAATCAAACCATGGTAATGATGGTCGATTTTCTTTTGAAAAAATGGCAGGCAGAAGGAAAACTAAAAGGCAAAGAACTTATTGCAACAACAATAGTGTCTACACCTATGCTTACCAAACTAGCTGCTTCCTATAATGTAGAAAATAAAATTGTTCTTACAGGCTTTAAATGGATTGCCAAACTCATTAAAGACTTCCCAGAATTAGACTTTATTGGAGGCGGCGAAGAAAGTTTCGGATTTATGGTAGGCGATTTTGTTAGAGACAAAGACGCGGTAACCTCTACCCTTCTAGCTTGTGAAATTGCTGCAATTACAAAATCTAATGGCAGCTCGTTTTATGAAGAACTCCTTAAACTTTATGTCGATCATGGCTGTTATAAAGAAAAGCTTGTTTCTTTAACTAAAAAAGGAATTGAAGGTGCTGAAACCATCAAACAAATGATGAGCGACGCACGTCAAAACCCACTAACAGTGATAAATGGTTCTAAAGTTTTAAAGATTGAAGATTACGAATCTGCAACCTCTAAAGACATGGCTACGGGAGCACTAACCAGCATAGACATTCCAAAATCTAATGTTATTATTTATTACACCGAAGACGGCAGTCAAATAGCACTTCGCCCAAGTGGTACAGAGCCTAAAATAAAGTTTTACGTAAGTGTAAACGCTGCACTAGAACAGACGTCTCATTTTAAAGCCACAGAACAAGCTTTAGACACCAAGGCAGAAACCATCTTAAAAGACATGAATCTTATTTAATGGATTACTTTAAACAGATACTACGTTTTGCAAAACCCTATAAAGTTTATGCAATTCTCAATATAATCAGTAATATTTTTTACGCTTTATTTGGCACATTGGCTATGGTATCGCTATTTCCAATGCTTAATGTTTTATTTGATAAAACTAGGCAACTAAACACAAAACCTGTTTGGACTGGGATAGCCAATGCTAAAGACTATTTAGAAGCCTCTCTTAACTACTTTGTTACGCAAAAAGCAAACGAAGGCCATGGTGATGTTCTTGTTTTCATGGTCATTTTAGTAATTAGTATGTTTTTGCTAAAAAATTTATTTAGTTATTTAGCCATGTACTTTATTACATTTTTACGAAATGGTGTTTTAAAAGATATTCGTAATGCACTCTTTAATAAAATAACATATTTACCGCTATCCTTCTTTTCTGAAAAACGAAAAGGCGATACTATTGCAAGAATGACAACCGATGTTCAAGAGATACAAGGCTCTTTTTTATCCATTCTAGAATTAATTGTAAGAGAGCCGTTAATGATAATTTTCACAATCATTACCATGTTCTTAATTAGTGCAAAACTCACCCTGTTTGTCTTTATTTTTATTCCTGTTTCAGGTTTTATAATTTCTAGAATTGGGAAAAGTTTAAAAAAACATTCTGATAAAGTACAAAAAGAACAAGGCCAATTTTTATCTATAATCGAAGAAACCTTAGGTGGTCTTAAAGTTATAAAGGGATTTAATGCTGAAACTATATTTGGAGAGAAATTTCAAAATTCAACAGGTCGTTTCAACGCGTTTTCAAATATTCTATTAAACCGTCAAAACTTAGCCTCTCCGGTTAGTGAGTTTCTTGGTATACTCGTTATCTCCATCTTGCTTTGGTATGGTGGGCAAATGGTTTTAAACGTAGATCCAACTCAAGGTACTCCCAGTCTGGAAGCTGGACTATTTATTGTCTACATGGGGTTGGCTTACAACATACTTACGCCTGCAAAAGCAATTAGCAAGGCTAGTTATAGCGTAAAAAAGGGTAATGCTGCGGCCGAACGTGTTTTAGAAATACTAAATACCGTATCCCCTATTGAGGATGTACCAAATGCCAAAACAAAAACGGACTTTACTCAAGCTATTAGTTTAAATGCGGTGTCGTTTAAGTATGAAGACGATTTAGTCCTAAAAAACTTTTCGATTACAGTACCCAAAGGCAAGAGTGTTGCTTTAGTAGGTCAATCTGGAAGTGGTAAAAGTACAATTGCCAATTTAGTAACGCGATTTTATGATGTAACTAGTGGCAGCATTACCATAGACGGTGAAGATATTAGAGCCATTACCAAAAATTCATTACGTAACTTAATGGGACTAGTTACACAAGATTCCATTTTATTTAATGCTACCGTTAAAAGCAATATTTTAATAGGTAAAGCAGATGCTACAGAAGAAGACATTATAGATGCCCTTAAAATTGCAAATGCTTGGGAATTTGTAAAAGACCTTCCCAAAGGCATTCATACCAACATTGGAGATTCTGGAAACAAATTATCTGGAGGCCAAAAACAACGTTTAAGTATTGCCCGCGCCGTATTAAAGAGCCCTCCTATAATGGTACTCGATGAGGCCACTTCGGCATTAGATACTGAAAGCGAACGTTTGGTACAAGAAGCGCTTGAGAATATGATGAAAAATAGAACCTCTATTGTCATTGCACACCGCTTATCTACCATTCAAAATGCTGATGAAATTATTGTATTACACAAAGGTGAAATTGTAGAGCAAGGCAAACATGAGGAATTAATGGCTAAAAAAGGCACCTATTATAAATTGGTACAAATGCAAAGTTTTGATTAAATGCCCTACTTTAGAGCTTCATTATTGTAAATGTAAAAAAGCTTAAAAAACACATCAAAAATTAACACGACACATAAAGGAAGACCATACCAACAAAAAAAGGATAGAACATTTTGTTTCTATCCTTTTTGTTTAAGTTAGAATTTGGGGCTTTCTAACTTATATTAAGTAGGTTATCTGGTTCAAAAATAAGTCTTTTTATTCAATCCTGCAAGAAAAACATGTATTTTATCGTTTTTATTTACCTTTAAACGATAAAGGTAAACACAAAACACTTGTAATCAACTATTTATTTGTTTTTGCCTTTTTTAATGCATTTTAAATTAAACTTTTAGTATATTTTTGAGTCTTAACCATAAATCGTTTTTGTGATTGAAGAAGACCAACTAGTAAAAGATTTACAATCTAAACCACATAAAGAAAAAGCCTTTAGAACGCTTATAACACTTTACAAAGAGCGTCTTTATTGGCATATTCGGCATATCGTAAAATCTCATGATGATGCCGATGATGTGTTGCAAAATACATTTATAAAAATTTATAAAAACATTCATAATTTTAAAGGTGATAGTAAATTATACTCATGGATGTATCGCATAGCAACAAATGAAGCCATCACGCTTATCAATAAAAACGCAAAACGTTTACAAATATCCAATGAAGACGTACAAACCTTAGCCTTGAATAATTTAACTTCTGATGTCTATTTTGAAGGCGATGCCATACAGTTAAAATTACAAAAAGCTATTGCTACGCTTCCTGAAAAACAACAACTGGTATTTAACATGAAATACTTTGAAGCTATAAAATATAAAGACATGTCAGACATTCTAGAAACTAGCGAAGGAGCTTTAAAAGCATCTTACCACATTGCCGTAAAAAAAATTGAAGCGTATCTTACCTCGCATTAAACCTTTTTAATCCTTTACAGTCTAAAGTATAATTAGAATATCATGAAAGAAGAACACTTACAACATTTAAAACGTTCGGGATTTAAAACTCCAGAAGGGTATTTTGGTACATTAGAAACCAAGCTTCTAGAAACATTAGAAACGCAAAGTGCTTTACATAATGTTACCCATCCAGGCTTTAAAACTCCCGAGGATTACTTTTCTTCACTCGAAGACCGTATTATAGGCCAAGTATCTGAAACGAAAAAACCAAAAGTGATCGCATTATCACGACAAAAAGCAGTGCTCTATCTTTCTAGCATAGCAGCAGCTGTACTCTTATTCTTTAACCTATCTATTTTTAAAACGACACCTTCTTTCGAATCTTTAGAAACAGCAAGTGTTGAAGCCTATCTTATAGATGAAAATATAAGTTCTTACGAAATTGCAGCACTGTTAAGTGACGAACAAATTAATACTACTATAGACTTAGATCTCGATATTGACCAAGCCAACATTGAAACCTATTTGTTAGAGCATGCCGATATTGATGATTTATTAATTGAATAAATACATAAAAAAAGAAAATGAAAAATACAATAATCCTTTTAACCCTATTCTTTAGTCTACAATTCTTTGCTCAACAAAGACATGGTGATCGTATTAAAACACTTAAAGTTGGATTTATAACCGAAAAATTAGATTTAACTCCAGAACAAGCTCAAAAATTCTGGCCAATTTATAATGATTTTGAACGTAAAATAGGAGCCATTAGATTTAAGGAACTTCGCGAATACCGCAAGCAGATACGTCAAAATTTAGATCATATGACTGAAGCTGAAGCTAACACTCTCATAAAAAAGATGACTAATGCTGAAGGTAAAATGCATGAATTGCATTCAAATTTATCACATCAGCTTTTAGGTGTTATTCCTGCTAAAAAAATCATTCTCCTTAAACTGGCGGAAACCGATTTCAAGAAAAAAATGCTTCAAGAATTGCGAAAGTCTCGAAAAGGGAACTAAGTATTACATTCTCAAATGTTAGTACAATGCCCAAATCTTTAAACGTATTTTAAAAAATCATCTGTATATAGAATACACAATTAGATTGCCTCTATCAAAAAAACATAAAATAGATCCCTTTTTTCTCAGTAAAAAGTTAATTTAGTCGCTTTTAATACCATTTTAAATCTATTTATCTTATGAAAAAAGTAATCTACATTTTTGCACTTTTAGGGCTGTTAGCGTTCTCTTGTAGTTCTAATGATGACACTACAACAGAAGACATGATGGAGACTCCTGAAGAACCCGGAACACCTGAAGAACCAGAAACACCTGAAGAGCCTGAAACACCAGAAGAACCCGAAGCGCCGGAAACTTCTAGTACCATACTACCTACACGTGTTGAAATTGTTGATGCGGACGGAGATACAGAAATCATAACCTATACTTACACAGGTATGAGGCTTGACAGAGAATCCTCTTCTTCTGGTTATTTTGTTGACTATACGTATTCAGAAAATAGACTCACCAGTAGTAGAGGTGGGTTTTCTACACAAACAGAAGGTATAATAACAGAATCTTATACCTATGATAATCAAGAACGAATTAACAGAATCTCTATAAACATCCCTAATGCTAATCAAAACAACTCTATCTTAACGTATAGTGCAGATAACAATACTGTTACAGATACGAATGAAAATGCAGAAAGAGGTGAGTTACCAGATGTATTTACATTTAACAATAATAACCTAACAAGGTTTACTGAAGACAATAGGTTTTCGTCTACATATACTTATGATACAAATAACGCTCCTTTTGTAAATGTAGCAAACAGAAGTGTTTTAGTAAGATTATCTACTGAAAATATTGTCCAACTTAATTTCACTACTAATAATTTACTTACTGAAGTTATAACACCGAATCCTCAAGGTAACAATGCTAATGAAGAGACCTCAACATATACCTACTCCTATACCTATACCGCTTCTAATTTCCCAAGAATGGTCACAGAAGAAAGTGATGGAGATATTACAACGTATACGTATACTTACAATAATGACTAACTATTACTAAAGTTAAACATTAGTCTTTAATACCAACAAAGCATATACTGTAATCGTATATGCTTTGTCTATTTAGCGTCAGTTGTAATTTAACATGATTTATACTTTCAAAAAGTACTGGCACTAATTATAATTATTAAAATCAAGTAGGCTACAAACTATAGGGTAACACTGCTAGAGTACAACTTAAGAAATAGTTTAAAACATTCCGCTTTGGAGTAATTGTAACACACCATAAGTGTTATGAGATATAAAAAAATAAAATGAGTTCTATTGACATCCTGGAATCATAACTTTTAGCATAAGAAACAAATACACAATTCAACATTAAAGTGTACCTTTGCCCCTCCAATTATATTACCATGCGATTACATAGAAATCTTTGCTTTGCCGTTATAGACGGATTAACACAAATCTTTAACGAAGGTCAGTATGCCGATAAAGTTATTCAGCAACTTTTAAAGCGTGATAAACGCTGGGGTGCTAGAGACCGCGGTTTTGTTGCAGAGACCACATACGATATTGTACGTTGGAAACGCCTTTATGCAGAAATTGCAGAAGTAAAAGCACCTTACGATCGTGACAACTTATGGCGTATGTTTGCGGTTTGGGCCACCTTAAAAGGCATTAAATTACCCGATTGGAAATATTTTGAAAGCACCCCTACACGAAAAATTAAAGGCCGTTTTGACGAGCTTTCTAAAATTAGAAAATTGAGAGAATCTATTCCCGATTGGATAGATGCTGTGGGCCTAGAAGAGCTAGGAGAAACCAAATGGACTAAAGAAATCGCTATGCAAAATGAAAAAGCAGACGTGATTCTAAGAACCAATACTCTTAAAACGACTAAGGACCAGCTTCAAAACCTATTGGCTGATGAGGGGATAGATACCGAATTTATTAAAGGCTACCCCTCAGCTTTAAAATTAACAGAACGCGCTAATGTTTTTGTTACAGAAGCCTTTAAAAAAGGCTTGTTTGAAGTACAGGATGCGTCCTCTCAATTGGTTGCAGATTTCCTAGATGTAAAACCAGGTATGAAAGTTGTAGACACCTGTGCCGGTGCCGGAGGTAAAACACTACACCTTGCTGCTTTAACGCAAAATAAAGGCCAAGTAATTGCCATGGACATCTATGAAAGCAAGCTTAAAAAATTAAAAATTAGAGCCCGCAGAAATGGAGTTCATAATGTGGATCTAAAGGTTATTGATTCTACAAAACCTATAAAAAAGTTACACAACAAAGCAGATCGCGTATTAATTGATGCGCCCTGCTCTGGTTTGGGGGTATTGCGAAGAAATCCTGATGCAAAATGGAAACTGGAACCTGAATTTTTAGACCGTATTCGCATCACCCAACAAGAAGTACTGCAACAGTATTCTAAAATGGTAAAACCAGAAGGGAAATTAGTTTATGCAACATGTTCTGTTTTACCTTCTGAAAATGAAAAGCAAGTACAGGCCTTCTTAAATTCTGAAGGAGGTGCTAATTTTGCTTTAATTAAAGACAAAAAAATACTCGCACATGTTCATGGCTTTGATGGTTTTTATATGGCTTTATTAGAAAGAAAGGCGTAGCGGCTTGTGACTTTCAAATAGCACCTATAGTCCTGTTTTTATTTTTCTAAGACGACAATAAGAGCTTTAGCTGTGTTTAAATTACTAATACCTAAGCACAGCTATAACTTCGTTTTCTATATTTAAATCACTTTTACCCTCTTTAGTACATCGCTCGTTCTCACTTCACACCTCATATAAGAAACGCTAGAAAGGCTAATCTATAAATGATTTTTTATAAAACATTGAATCTACCACATTCAATAATCTCTTTATTATTTAACGCTGTTTTATTTAATTAAAAAAACTATTTTTGAGATACAACAAACAGTTCTTACTTATGGTATTTTTTAGTGTTTTAATTATTGTAATACTTTTATATATAAATCGTAACATCAATTCTAAATTCAAACGTTTTAATAGTAATCTAAATGACTTAATTAAGAAAACAGACCTTCTCCAACAAAAGATAAACACGCAACATACAGCACCTTTACCTGAAGAGAAAAAGAACCCCAGTACCCCTCAAAAATCAACTTTTGAAAAAACAATAAATACCCCTACACCTCAAGAAACTCAAAAAACACAAAAGAAAGAAGATCCCTCTATAAAACAACAAACGCCTGCGATTCCTATACCTACGCCCCCCGCTCCGCTTTCAAAATCTAAAACGCCTCCTGCTAGTATAGCACCCAAAGTAAAGCAAAAAGAAACTGTTAAAAAGGCACCTCAAAAACCTTGGATTCAAAGTTTTAAAGAAAAAAATCCTGATATAGAAAAATTCATAGGCGAAAACCTTATCAATAAAGTTGGAATTCTAATTTTAGTATTAGGCATTAGTTTTTTTGTAAAATATGCTATAGATAAAGATTGGATTAATGAACCCGCTAGAGTAGGTATTGGTATTTTGGCTGGTGTTTTAGTGATGGGGCTTGCGCATAAATTAAAGAAAAACTACAGTGCCTTTAGTTCCGTTCTTATCGCTGGTGCCATAAGTATTTTTTACTTTACCATTTATATCGCTTTTAATGAATATCACCTCTTTAGCCAAACCATAGCTTTTGTTATAATGGCTTTCATTACAGCCTTTAGCGCATTGGTATCTATTTCTTATAACCGACAAGAATTAGCTGTATTATCCTTAATTGGAGGATTTGCAGCGCCTTTTATGATTAGTACTGGAGAAGGCAATTACATCATTTTATTTACATACATCTCTATATTAAACATAGGAATTCTATCTATAGCATACTTTAGGAAATGGAAAATAGCAACCATACTTGCCTTTATTTTCACGACACTACTATTTGCTGGTTGGTGCTTCTCCACGTCTTACGAAAGTAGTTTCCCATACGCTGGTGCTCTAAGTTTTGCCGCAATTTTCTATTTTATATTTAGCATCACTATAGTTCTAAATAATTTGAGAAACAAAGGTGTCTTTTCTAAAATCGAATATTTTATTTTAATCTCTAATACATTTTGCTTTTTTGGAGTAGGCATGTTTATTCTTGAAGATTGGAATTCTAATTACACAGGTTTATTTACACTCGCTTTAGCCATTTACAATAGCATCTATGCCAGTGTACTTTATAAAAAGTTTGGTTTAGATAAAAATGCAATTTACCTCTTGCTAGGACTAGCACTTACTTTTGTAACACTTACAATACCTATTCAATTTAAAGGCAATCAAATCACAATATTTTGGGCATGCGAAGCCGTACTCCTGCTTTGGTTGTCAAAAAAATCGAAGATGAACGCCTTTAAAATCGGGGCTGTAGTTATTCAAATATTAACACTTGTAAGTCTCTTTATGGATTGGGCTTATTATACGAACAATCTTGAAACATTCGCTATTATTTTAAATCCGTTATTTATTGCTGGGTGTACCGTTAGCATCTCATTATGGCTATCCTATAAATTAATAGAAAACACAACCAATCGTTATGTTGCTAAATACATAAAATTAAATCTAAAGCAGTATAAATTTATACTTATAATTAGTGCTTGCATCATAACTTACTTTACAGGAATTTTAGAAGTCAATTACCAAGCATATCAATTTTTAGAAAATAAAATATCTGCACTCGCTTTTCCTGTAACCTACCATTTCATTTTTATATCTATACTTTTATTTTTAGTCTTAAAACTAAAACAAACTGTATTATCCAAAAGTGTACTAATTATTAGTATACTATCTATTGCAGCCTATATAACTGCTTTCTACAAAATACCACAACTGGAAATTTCAGAAAACTTAAAACTGGGAAGTACATCTCTATTTGGTTTTTATTTCCACTATATAGTACTAGCTTGTTTACTTTTCTTTGGGTTTCAACTGTTCAAACATTCAAAATTAATCTTTAACATCACGCCACAACAAAGCAAGTGGTTGCCTTGGCTTTATACTTTTATAGCTGTTTTTATTTTTAGTAATGAAGTCATGGTACATACTTTAAATTTTTCTAATTTAAATATAGGATCTAGTTTTACAACAATTAACGGTGAGGACACCTATGAAAAAGCACGCCTTATTCGCCAAACAATAAAACAAAAAGAAATACAAGTTGTAAAAATTGGCTTTCCTATCCTTTGGGGGGTATTTTCGTTTTTTATTTTAATCATTGGTATACGCAAACAGTGGAAAACATTGCGAATTATAGCCTTATCCCTATTAGGGGTAACTATTTTAAAACTATTTATTTACGATATAAATAATGTTTCTGAAACGGGTAAAATTATAGCCTTTATCCTTTTAGGCGTCTTAATATTAATTATATCTTTTGTATATCAAAAAATTAAAAAATTAGTTAATGATGAAACATCAGAACATGACAAAGACACTAAAAGCCTATAGTTTTATTATCATTTTTGCGTTTTTAAATGGGTTTAGCAGTTATTCGCAAACACATAGAGGCCAAATTAATACCATTAAATACAATGGCTTACACAAGATAACCTTGCCGCATCAAGTACGCGCTGCTGTAAAAGATAATTTTAATTTTTTAAGAATTGAGGACTCCTTATTTAACGAAGTCCCTTATGCTTTAATTCGTAATACGAATACGGTTGCAGCCAATTTTAATGCGATTAAAATTATTTCAAAAAAAGTCATTAAAGATTCTGTAACGTCCTTAATTTTAGATAATAAAACAACCCCTATACAGGATCATATCACCTTAGAAATAGCAAACACCAAAGGTTATAAAATCTATACTATTTTAGGGAGTAATGATCGTAAAAATTGGTTTGGACTTGTCGCTAATAAGCGTTTAAGTAATTTAAACGCATCTAAAAAAACAAGTGTAGAGAAAACAATAGCAGTACCACTTAACACCTATAATTTTTTACGCCTTGATTTAAATGATAAAAAATCGCTTCCCATCCAAGTTTTAAAAGTTGGTATTTATCAAAATAAGTTTTTTACACAAAAACCAATTCAACTCCATAACTTCACACAAACGATTCGTAATAACAAAGAAAAAAAAACTACAAAAATACAGTTTAGTGCGACTCATGCTCACAAAATAGATGCACTTACTTTTAAAATAAATACAAGCTATTTTTTGAGAAAAGCAAAGCTATTGGTAACAAAGAAACGTGTTATAAAAAAGCGTGTGGAATTCTATGATAAAGTTCTATATCAATTCGAATTGAATTCTAACCATGCCAATACTTTTAATCTAGAAGGGATAAACGAAAATGAATTTAGTATAGAAATTGAAAATAATGACAATCCGCCCCTAAATATTGAAACTATTCGTGTGTTTCAAAAACCCATCCATCTTATTGCCGATTTGAAAAACAACACAAAATATACTATTTATGTAGACACAACCTTAACCAAACCTAAATACGATATTGTTAATTTTATTTCTAATAAAATAGAACACCTTGAAGATGCTTCAATTTCAAACTTTACTCCAGTTAAAGTAGAGTCTAATACCACTACAACAACTTATTTTTGGCAAACAAAGTTATTCATGTGGTCGTGCATCGTCTTAGGATCTATGTTTGTTGTTTATTTTTCCTTAAAACTCATAAAAGATATTAATCCAAAAAATTAAAGTCGGTTACTGTTTAAAACCTAGTGAATAAGTCCCCCGTTTCTAGACTATATTTTTGTATTGAATTCCATTAAAAAGCAGTAAATTTGCCCTTTTAAACTCACAAACTATACATAATGATTCATTTCTTTGGAAACCTGAGCAGTAACGTATTTGCTGTGCAAACTACAAAAGAATTATCTACAGAAACCATAAGTAAACTCTCATGGCTTTTTGGCAATACGCCTAAAATAGAACAAACCACTTTAAATGCCACTTTTGTTGGACCTCGTGCCGCCATGATTACACCTTGGAGTACCAATGCTGTAGAAATTACTCAAAACATGGGGGTTTTAGACATCATTAGAATTGAAGAGTTTAAAGCTGTAGCTAAAGATTTTAATGATTTCGACCCTATGATTTCAGAGAAATTTGAAGGGTTAAATCAAGATTCTTTTACAATTCACATACAGCCAGACGCTATTTTAGATATTGAAGATATTGCCGCTTATAACCAACAAGAAGGCTTATCTCTAAGTGATGAAGAGGTAGGTTATTTGGAAGGTGTAGCTAAAAAAATTGGACGTCCACTCACCGACTCTGAGGTTTTTGGATTCTCTCAAGTCAATAGTGAGCACTGTCGTCATAAAATATTTAATGGCACATTTGTAATTGATGGAGAAGAAAAACCAACGTCGCTATTCAAATTAATTAAAGAAACGTCTAAACAACATCCTAATACGATTGTTTCGGCGTACAAAGATAACGTGGCTTTTATAAAAGGGCCTAAAGTTGAACAGTTTGCACCTAAACGTGCAGATATTCCCGATTTTTACAGCACTTCAGATTATGAATCTGTAATTTCATTAAAAGCTGAAACACACAATTTCCCAACCACTGTAGAGCCTTTTAATGGCGCTGCAACAGGTTCTGGAGGAGAAATTCGTGACCGTCTTGCGGGAGGAAAAGGCTCTTTACCTCTAGCTGGTACTGCTGTTTACATGACTTCTTACTCGCGTTTAGAAACTAATAGACCTTGGGAACAAGCGGTTACAGAACGTGATTGGTTATACCAAACTCCAATGGACATTTTAATAAAAGCCTCTAACGGTGCTTCCGATTTTGGGAACAAATTTGGGCAACCGCTTATTTGTGGTTCGGTGCTAACCTTCGAACACGAAGAAGAGGCTCGTAAATTAGGCTTCGATAAAGTCATCATGCAGGCTGGTGGTATTGGGTATGGCAAACAAGATCAAGCCTTAAAAGATACGCCAAAAACAGGCGATAAAATTGTTATTCTTGGTGGTGAAAACTACCGCATAGGTATGGGAGGTGCTGCTGTATCTTCAGCAGATACAGGTGCTTTTGCATCGGGTATTGAATTGAATGCTGTACAACGCTCTAACCCTGAAATGCAAAAACGTGCTGCCAATGCCGTTCGCGGTATGGTAGAAAGCGATGAAAATTTTATCGTTTCTATTCATGACCATGGCGCTGGTGGACACCTAAATTGCTTGTCTGAATTGGTAGAAGATACTGGAGGAAAAATAGATTTAGACGCTTTACCTGTTGGCGACCCTACCCTATCTGATAAAGAAATTATAGGTAACGAATCGCAAGAACGTATGGGCTTAGTGATTGGAGAAAAACACCTAGAAACCCTTCATAATATTGCAGAACGTGAACGCTCTCCAATGTACACCGTAGGTGATGTTACTGGAGACGATCGCTTTACCTTCCAATCTAAAACCAAAGGCAATACACCTATGGATCTGGCTATGGAAGACATGTTTGGAAGTTCTCCTAAAACCATAATGACAGACAAGACAGTTGCCCGTAATTACAGTGCTGTAACCTATACTTCTGAACAATTTAAGACGTATTTAGAACAGGTATTACAACTTGAAGCGGTAGCTTGTAAAGACTGGTTAACGAATAAAGTAGACCGTTGTGTTGGTGGTAAAGTAGCCAAACAACAGTGTGTAGGGCCTTTACAAGTGCCTTTAAATAACGTTGGGGTTATGGCCTTAGATTTTAAAGGTAAAGAAGGAATTGCGACCTCTATTGGACACTCCCCTATTTCTGGACTTATAAACCCTGTTGCTGGTAGTAGAAATTCTATCACAGAAGCGTTGACTAATATTATATGGGCTCCTTTAGAAGAAGGCCTAACATCGGTATCTTTATCTGCCAACTGGATGTGGCCGTGTAAAAACGAAGGCGAAGATGCGCGCTTATACGATGCTGTTGAAGCGGTTTCAGAATTTGCGATCAACTTAGGCATCAATGTTCCTACAGGAAAGGACTCTTTGTCTATGAAACAAAAATACCCTAATGAAGATGTTATTTCTCCTGGTACAGTAATCATCTCGGCAGCCGCGCATTGTAATGCCATTTCTAAGGTGGTAGAACCTATATTACAAAAACATGCAGGTGCAATTTACTACATTAACATATCTCAAGACGCTTTTAAATTAGGTGGAAGTTCGTTTGCGCAAGTCCTTAATAAGATAGGAAACGATGCACCTAATGTAAAAGATGCTGCATACGTTAAAACGGTATTCAATACCATTCAACAATTAATACAAAATGAGCAGATTGTAGCAGGTCATGATGTTGCCTCTGGAGGTTTAATCACAACCTTATTAGAGCTTTGTTTTGCTGATACTAATTTAGGTGCTACGTTAGACCTCTCTGGTTTAGCAGAGCATGATAGTGTAAAATTATTATTTTCTGAAAATGCGGGTATCGTCTTTCAAGCTAAAGATGCCTCTGTAGAAACAGTATTATCGCAGGCGGGTATTGCATGTGTTAAGATTGGTGAGGTTACCGAAAACAGCACCTTAAGCATAAGTAATGCAAATGATACTTTTAAACTTAACGTCTCAGAACTAAGAGATGTTTGGTACAAAACTTCATTTCTTTTAGACCAAAAGCAAACGGCGCATCAACTAGCTACTGCGCGTTATAACAATTATAAAGTACAGCCTTTAACTTATACATTTCCTAAACAGTTTACAGGGCATTTCCCTAAAGTTGGAACGACAAGACCTAAAGCGGCTATTCTTCGTGAAAAAGGGTCTAACTCTGAACGCGAAATGGCTAATGCCATGTATTTAGCTGGTTTTGATGTTAAAGATGTACATATGACCGATTTAATTTCTGGTCGTGAAACTTTAGAAGACATCCAATTTTTAGGTGCTGTTGGAGGCTTTAGTAATTCTGACGTTCTGGGCTCTGCCAAAGGTTGGGCTGGTGCTATTAAATATAATGACAAAGCGCGTAAAGCGATTAATGCCTTTTTTAAACGCGAAGACACGTTATCTGTAGGGATCTGTAATGGGTGCCAATTGTGGATGGAACTAGATTTGATAAATCCAGAGCATGAGATACATGGTAAAATGTTACATAACGATTCTCAAAAACACGAAAGTGCGTTTACATCGGTAAAAATACAAGAGAATCATTCTGTAATGCTAGCATCATTAGCTGGCAGTACACTGGGTGTTTGGATTTCGCATGGCGAAGGGAAGTTTAACCTTCCACATGCAGAAGATCAATACCATATCGTTGCAACTTATGGCTATGAGGCTTATCCTAGCAATCCTAATGGTTCTAGCTTTAATACAGCCATGCTTGCAGACAAAACAGGACGCCATTTGGCTACGATGCCTCATATAGAACGTTCTATCTTCCAATGGAACTGGGCCAACTACCCTAACGGAAGAAAAGATGACGTTTCGCCATGGTTAGAGGCTTTCGTTAACGCAAGATTGTGGATTGAAAAACAGTAATATTATTACAATCATAGATCTAAAAAAGCCCATTAAAAGGGCTTTTTTAGATTCTAAGTTTTACGCCGCATTACGACCAAGTATTTCATGTTAACATTTACTACAAATCAAGGAAAAAAGTGCATGCAATACATATTATATTTACTTTAGCAAAAATTTAAATCTAAATACATCTTAATTGAAAACAAAACAGTACTTATTAATAAAAGTCGTGCTGCTTATTTTTTGCACTACAACCACTATTAATGCTCAGGATTTAGAACATCTTAAGGAACTTTTCACCTTTTATCCCAATAAAAAAGCAGTTCAAAAAGATTCTACACGTTATTTACAAAAGTTTATAGCAGCCCCAGTGGTTAGCTTTTCTCCAGAGACAAATTTCGCATTTGGAACTGGTGCTAAATTTTTATTTAAATTTAATGGTAGTGGTGAAGAAACAAGGGTTTCTAACATGCCAATGTCCATACAGTATACCTTAAACAATCAGTTTTTTGTATTCTCTGGTTTCGAGATTTTTACAAATCAAGAAAAATGGGTCATAGAAGGTAATTTTCTATTTCAAAATTATCCCAGGTTATTTTTTGGATTTGGACAAGATTCTCCTGAAAGTGCTGAAGAGGTTTATGAGAATAGCCAATTTTTATTTGAACCTATTTTCCTGAAACAACTTTTTATAAAACACTTATTTATTGGTGCTGGTGTGCGTTACAACCACATTTATAGTACAGCTATAGAAGAAGGTGGCATTATAGACCAACTAAGACCAGAAGGTTTTAACGGTTCTACTTCCGTTGGTGCTGAAGCTGCTGTACTTTACGACAGTAGAAATAATGTACTAAATGCGCAAAATGGATGGTATTTAGAGTTCACACATGGTGAGTACGGTAAAATCTTAGGCGGTACACATGCGTTTGATTTAACGCGTTTTGACCTAAGACATTTCAAAGAACTGAAAAATAAAAGCAAAGATATTATCGGACTGCAACTTGTTGGTAGAACAACGCGAGGTAATATTCCTTTTTCTGAATTCGCCTTTTTTGGAAGTAGCGAAATTATGCGAGGTTATAGAGAAGGTCGTTTTGTAGATCGTGATATGTTGGCCACCCAGGTAGAATATCGTAAACATTTTGGTGAATCTCGATTTGGAGCTGTCGCCTTTTTAGGAACGGGAAGTGTTTATAACGACATCACAGATTTTCAATTTGGATCGTTAAAGCCAAATTTTGGTGCGGGCTTACGTTTTAAATTAGACAAAGAAGAAAACCTAAACATTCGTTTTGATTGGGGCGTAGGTAGAGGCTCAAACGAATTTTATTTGGGTATTGCTGAAGCCTTCTAGTGGAATAAAATAGCCTTAAACAAGCTAGAATTGCCATATTGTTTGGAAGACATCCCCTAAAAAGGGAGACACTATAAAAATTAAGAGTACTATTATATCTTTACATGTAATTGTACTCTTTTTTTATGTTTCTTAAACACAACACACTAAGATCTATTCTTTTTGAAAATAGCATTGGTTTAAAACTCTAAAGTACCTGCCAAAAAATAAAAGGAGCTATCCTCTTTTAACTACACATAAGCCCTCATATCTTCAAAGACATTTTCAGAATGGGTATAACGATTAGTGCTTCTTTGCCAGTGGTAGGACGCTGCCACAATAACTTCTAAAGCTTTGTAATATGTAGGGCTTGCTGATTTTTAGGTTTGTTAATTTCTATAACTTTAAGCAAATGATCTCATATTCGCAGAGCTTCTTGT
>CANNGA010000009.1 GCA_947504035.1 uncultured Flavobacteriaceae bacterium | reverse complement strand
GTGAAGCTCGGTTCGTCGTTTACAGGATTCACCGTAATATCAAACGTTTGGGTCGCAAACGTATCGTCGCCACCATTAGAAGTTCCACCATTATCAGTTAACACAACACTAACAGTAGCAGTACCACTAGCATCATCAGCAGGGATATATGTTAAGTTGCCATTGGCATCTATAGCAGGTTGCGCACTAAAAAGTGTATTGTTATTGTTTGTTACGGTAAAGCTTAGTGTTTGAGCGCTTTCATTAGTAGCACCTGTATTTAAGCTTGTAGCCCATCCGTTTACAGTTTGTGTTCCTGCGTCTTCGTTTATGGTTTCATCTGCGCCTGCAGTGAAACTCGGTTCATCGTTTACTGCTGTGATATTAAAATTGACAGAAACCGGCGCTGAATTGTCTGTCCCGTCATTACTAGTAAATGAAATTCCTCCAGCATTGATCCCATTAAGATCTGCTGATGGCATAAATGTAGCCGCATCTAAGGCTGCATTGATATTGGCTAGAGTCCCTTGTGCAGTGAAAGACGCAGCGCCGTTACCATTTCCTCCAAATGTAATTCCTGCAGCCCCCAAATTTAAGGTTCCTCCTGTGATTACAAACGAAACCGTTTGGTCATCGTTATCGGCATCGCTTATTTGAATATTGTCTGCTAAGTTTACATTAACAGCATCTTCTAGAACTGTGGGCGGTGAAGGTGATGTTACTATAGGAAGGTTGTTAGAAGCACCGACAGCACCTACCTCTAACTCATCTATACTAAAACCACCAAATATCGGATTAGCAGGAGTTATAACTATTTCATCTATACTACTGAAACTTCCTGTTGTAGGAGATGAGAAGTCTAAATTTATTGATGTATTGTGAGGTGGATTTGTAAGAACAAGAGTTCCTACAGGGTTTGTATCTCTAATTGCAGTAATTGTAAAGTCTAAAGCAGCACCTCCAAGTGCTTGCTCGTATGCAAAAGTAGCAGAATTAATTGATATCTCATTTTCGCTATTTGTTGATAGAGAAGCTGAGCTGATAGAGGTTGTGGCATTGCCAAACCACCCAAGAACGGCATCAGACGCTCCACCATGCGCATCAGTACCAGCACTATTGCCCTCTATCGCAAAAGCAATAAATATATTTGAACTTGAAATTGCTGAAACATCAAATCCATTTAATAATACATTACTAGAGGCGTCAACATTCGGACTTGTTTCATCTGCTAAGATATTTGTGACAGATCCGAATTCCATAGTTTGCGGTGTTGGTGTAGTTTGAGCTAGTGTCTCATAACCTGGACTAGATAATATTAACCCACTTAAGATTAATTTGAATAAATTTGAGTATTTTTTTTTCATATGAACTGGTTTAATATCATATCCTAAGGAGAAGTAATCTAAATATAATAAATTGAAATTTTGCTTTACTATTTCCTTATTTAGGATTTGTTGATCTATAAATTAGTTAAGGTATTATATGTAGTAAATATACTATATTGTGATACAATAATTAACACATGCTATTATAAGTGTTCATAAAAAATTCAAAATCACATACTGAAGGAACTATAGCAGGTTATTAGAGCGTTTACAAGAGTAATTAATCTTATAAGTTTAATACTAAGTAAAAACCCAGCATAACTGGGTTTTTACTTAGTGTATTTAATTAACTTCTAGGAGGGAAATAACCTTGTAAGGCTATAATATACCTAACACCTAAATAAGGTTGCCTATTGTCAAAAGATTGACTAGCACCAGCTTGTTGTATGGTTACTGACTGCAAAGAGCTGTTTATTGGTCCGCCTGATACTAACTTTGTTGGTGGTCCATATGTTTTAACTTTTGTTGCTCCAAGACCATTTCCAAACCGAGCGGCTGCGGGAACATCGCCTGCTTCAGGAATTTCATTAACCGCAGTTGTAGTACTTAAGGCAAGGGATGAAGACCCCGATATTACAGCTGCATGTTTGTGTTGCGGCATCTGGTTGGAACTCAATATAGGAAAATCAAAACCGCCCCTCTGTCCCCAAGATATATTTTGAAGTCCCGCACCTCTTCCTACCCCAGCAGGAACTCTTCCTTTTAGATCTGGTAAACCAAATGTAGTGCGTCCGTCACCTCCATAAGTAGTACCAACAAGAGAGAATAGTGCAGGGTTTTGGGATATTGCTATAAGTTGACCTTCACAAAAGGCCCAGCCTCTAGGCGCAAAATTACCTGCAAAAATTCTAACTTCTCCTAACATGGGTTCTTGAGCGTTAGAAAAGTTAGTAAGCGTAAAACTTAATAATAAAACTAATAATAAGGTTGTTTTTTTCATAATTTGTTAATATTTGAATGGTTATAGCTTCAAAAATTGCATTATTTTATGAAAAAACTGTGCCTTTTGTAACAAAGTCCTTATAATATGTTATGAATGGATCTATTTACATCATAAAAAAAAGCGAGCTAAATAGCTCGCTTTTACACTTTAGGGGTAATTCTTATTTTATTTTAATGTTTTCTTCACTTCTACTTCATGGAAGGCTTCTATAATATCACCCTCTTTAATATCGTTATAACCTTTTACTTGCATACCACAATCGTAGCCTTTAGACACTTCTTTAACATCGTCTTTAAAGCGTTTTAATGAGGCTAACTCTCCTGTGTATACAACAACACCATCTCGTATTAAGCGGATGCCAGAGTTTCTAAATATCTTACCATTAGTCACCATACATCCTGCGATACTTCCAATTTTAGAGACTTTAAAGATTTCTCTAATTTCGGCAGTACCTGTAATCTCTTCTTTAAGCTCTGGAGATAACATACCTTCCATAGCATCTTTAAGATCATTTATGGCATCGTAGATGATAGAGTATGTTCTGATATCGATTTCTTCTTTATCTGCTATATCTCTAGCGTTACCTACAGGTCTTACATTAAACCCAACTATAATAGCGTCGGATGCTGAGGCGAGTAGTACATCACTCTCGGTAATGGCACCTACACCTTTATGTAAAATATTAACTTGTATTTCTTCAGTTGATAATTTCTGGAACGAATCGGTTAAGGCTTCTACAGAACCATCCACATCACCTTTAAGTATGATGTTAAGCTCTTGGAAGTCTCCAAGTGCAATACGACGTCCAATTTCATCTAATGTAATATGACGTTGCGTTCTTACAGATTGCTCACGTTGTAATTGTGCACGTTTGGTTGCAATTTGTTTGGCTTCGCGTTCATCTTCAAAGACATTAAACTTATCACCTGCTTGTGGCGCACCATCAAGACCTAAAATAGACACTGGAGTTGATGGCCCTGCTTCTTTTAAATCATTACCACGTTCGTCATGCATGGCTTTTACCTTACCACTATGCTGGCCTGCCAGTACATAATCACCTACTTTTAGCGTTCCACCTTGAACTAATATTGTAGACACATAACCTCTTCCTTTATCGAGATATGCTTCAACTACAGTACCAACTGCTGGCTTTTTAGGGTTGGCTTTCAACTCTAATAATTCGGCCTCAAGTAATACTTTTTCTAATAATTCTTTGACACCTGTACCAAATTTAGCTGAAATATCATGAGACTGAATTTTACCCCCCCAATCTTCAACTAAAAGATTCATGTTTGCTAAACCTTCCTTAATCCTATCTGGATTTGCATCTGGTTTATCTATTTTATTGATCGCAAATACAATTGGCACTCCCGCAGCTTGCGCATGCGAAATGGCTTCTTTGGTTTGCGGCATAATATCATCATCTGCAGCAGATACAATAATTGCAATATCGGTAACTTGCGCACCACGTGCACGCATTGCCGTAAAGGCCTCGTGACCCGGTGTATCTAAAAAGGCTATCTTTTGTCCGCTTTCTAAAGTTACACCATAAGCCCCAATGTGCTGTGTGATACCACCAGATTCTCCTGCTATTACATTCTCTTCGCGAATGTAATCTAGAAGTGATGTTTTACCATGATCTACGTGTCCCATAACGGTAACGATAGGCGCACGGTCTTGTAAATCTTCTGGTCGGTCTTCTATTTCTTCTATAGCTTCTTCAATATCCGCAGTAACGAACTCAACTTTATAGCCAAACTCTTCTGCTACAATAGTTAATGTTTCGGCATCTAAACGCTGATTCATTGTTACCATCATACCTAGAGACATACATGCTGATATAATGTTGGTCACACCAACATCCATCATTGTAGCAACTTCACTCGCCGTAACAAATTCTGTTACTTTAAGTATTTTACTTTCTGCTGCTTCTGCTTGTAAATCTTTTTCTGTTTGATTTTTATGCTGATCTCTTTTTTCTCTACGGTACTTAGCACCTTTACCTTTAGACGATTTCCCTTGAAGTTTTTCAAGTGTTTCGCGCACTTGTTTTTTCACATCTTCTTCAGAAGGCTCTTCTTTTACAACATTACGTCTGCCTTGCCCTGGTTTCCCTTTAAATCGGTCATTGCGAACGCCACCTCTTTGGTTTCCGCCTTGTCCTGGTCCGCCACCAACTTTACTAATACGTCTGCGCTTCTTCTTATTGGCAGCGTTAGGTCCAGTTTTATTGTCTTTCTTTTCAACAGGCTTCTTTTTAGGCTTGTTGAACTGCGATAAATCAATCTTATCACCTGCAATTTTAGGCCCTGTAAGTTTTTGGTATTGCGTTTTCACCTTTTCTTGAGGTGTTACAAGTTCACCATCTACAATAACAGGTTTTAATTTCGGCTTTTCTGGCTCAGGAGGTGTTTCCTTTTTCTGCTCAACCACAGGAGGTTCAACCTTCTTTACTTCTGGTTGTGCTTCTTTTTTAGGAGGCTCGACGTTAACAGGAGGAGTCTTTACGACCTCTTCCTTTTTAACCACAGGGACTTCAACCTTTGGAGGCTGTTCTACCTTCTCCTCTTTTACTGGAGCGACAACTTCTGGTGCCTTTTCTACTGGTGCTGGTGTTTCAGCAACAGGCTCTTTTTTCTCTACAGGTACGTCTTGATCCTTCTTAGTAGGATTCAAATCTATTTTCCCAACAGTTTTAGGACCTGAAAGCGTTTGAGAAGCTTTTACCACTTCTACGTGTTGAGCTTTTTCTTGGGCTTCTTCTTGGGCTTTTTGCTTAGCTTCTTGTTCCTTTTCACGCTTTACACGTAAATCTTCTTTCTCCTTTAGCTTAGCCTCACTTACTTCTTGCGACTTCATTTTCTTGTTGGCATCCGTTTCAAACTCATCTGAAAGAATACTATAAGTCTTTTCAGAAATTTTTGTAGTAGGACGCTTCTCTATTTCGATGCCTTTGGAATCCAAAAATTCCACAGCACGATCTAAAGAAATGTTGAGTTCGCGTAAAACTTTATTTAATCTAATTGTGTCAGCCATAAATTGCCTTTAAAATCTCAAATATAATATGAATACCTATTTTCTTCTAATTTCTTTAGAAGTAATTAGATATTAATCTTCGAATTCTTCCTTAAGAATTCTAATAACATCGTTTATTGTTTCTTCTTCCAAGTCTGTGCGCTTCACAAGATCTTTTACATCTTGCTCTAAAACACTCTTAGCTGTATCTAATCCAGCTTTACTGAATTCTGATATGATCCATTCTTCTATCTCGTCTGAGAATTCGCTTAATTCTACATCTTCCTCTGCGCCTTCTCTAAACACATCGATCTCATAACCTGTTAGCTGTCCAGCGAGACGAATATTATGTCCTCCTCTACCAATAGCCTTACTAACTTCTTCTGGTTTTAAAATAACCTCTGCTCGCTTACCTTCTTCATCTAATTTAATAGACGTTACACGCGCAGGACTTAATGCTCTTGTAATGAATAATTGTTGGTTATTGGTATAATTAATAACATCTATATTCTCATTACCTAATTCGCGAACAATACCGTGAATTCTGGACCCTTTCATTCCCACACAAGCGCCTACTGGATCTATTCTATCATCATAAGAATCTACAGCTACTTTTGCTTTTTCTCCAGGTATTCTAACAACTTTTTTAATTGTTATTAGGCCGTCAAACACCTCTGGTATCTCTTGCTCAAATAACTTTTCTAAAAATACAGGAGAGCTTCGTGACATAATAATTGTCGGTTTAGCGCCTTTAAGCTCTACACCATCAATAACGCCTCTAACATTATCCCCTTTTCTAAAAAAGTCTGAAGGGATCTGTCGGTCTTTAGGCAATACAATTTCATTACCTTCATCATCTAACAAAATTACAGCTCTGTGACGAATATGATGTACTTCTGCTGTATATATTTCTCCTATTAAATCTTTAAATTGCTTGTAAATTATAGTATTGTCATGCTCATGAATCTTAGAAATAAGGTTTTGACGTAATGCTAAAATAGCACGTCTTCCTAAATCTATCAATTTTACTTCTTCAGACACATCTTCTCCAACTTCAAAATCGGGTTCAATTTTTTGTGCTTCAGACAATGATATCTCTTGATTTGGCTCTTCTACTTCTCCATCTGCGACTACAATACGATTTCTCCAAATTTCTAAATCACCTTTATCTGGATTTACTATAATATCAAAATTATCGTCATCTCCGAATTTCTTTTTTAAGGCGCTTCTAAAAACATCTTCTAAGATCGCCATTAACGTAACACGATCAATAAGTTTATCGTCTTTGAATTCTGAAAAAGATTCAATTAACGCAACATTCTCCATAATTCTACCTAAATTAAAATTTAATCATAACTTTTGCTTCTATAATATCTCCGTAAGCAATATTAGCTTGCTTTTTAACGGTAACCTTACCTTTACCTACAGGTTTCGGTTCTCTTGCTTTCCATTCTAACAGAATAGCATCTTCATTGGCTTGAGTTAAAACACCTTCAACATGTCCTTCAGCTGTTTTAACTTCCAAAGTTCGCGACACATGTCTTTTATACTGCCTGTTGTGAATTAATGGCGAGGTAGCTCCTGCAGACATAACTTCTAAAGAAAAATCCTGTTCTTCCCTATCTAAATTATGCTCTATGGCTCTACTTACAAACATACAGTCTTCTACGAGAACACCGTTATCACCATCTAACAACACTTTTATGTGGTTAGCTTCACTAACGCTAAAGCTTATCAAAAACAAATCTGACCGCTCTTCTAACGCTACATTTAATAACTCTTGTACTGTTTTTTTAAACATTTCTAGTATAAAAAGAGGGGACTTTAGTCCCCTCGCATTTTAAATTTTCGCCTTTCAACGCTGCAAATATAATACTTTATCTTGATATTTAAAGCATTTGATTGGAATTTACAAGGCACGCCGTCGCTTTTAATACAAAAAAGACTACCTTTTATAGAACAGTATTTAACAATACCATAAAAAAAGCCAACAGACCTTCTGCTTATTTAAACTAAAATCAAATTCAACCCTATTAATTTTAGAAATTAATTTTAATGCTACACGTCTTAAAATTTTAACGTTGAAACCTTTACAGATTTAAAATCTACACGGCATAGGGTAGAAACAAAAAATCCCTACTTTATAAAAAGTAAGGATTTTATTCAATTTTGTTGGCCCACTAGGGCTCGAACCTAGACTCTTTGGTACCAAAAACCAACGTGTTGCCAGTTACACCATAGGCCAATGTGCAATTGAGGGTGCAAATTTAAAACAAATATTTATTTCTGCAAGTTTTTTTTGAAAAAATATCAGTTCTATAACAAAAGAGTAAAATGAACACGCCTAACAAGCAAGACTACTATAGTGTTAACGGTTGTATAATTATGTATCCTTGTTTGATTTTTATTATTAAATTCGCCAAACCTAACAAACATAGATTTTAAATGATGGATTTTAATTTTAAAAAATGGAACACAATACTAGGGTGGTTCTCTTTTTTAATTGCTTTGATAACATATAGTTTAACTGTAGAACCTACCGTAAGTTTCTGGGATGCTGGCGAGTACATTTTAACATCCTCTAAACTACAAGTAGGACACCCTCCTGGAGCCCCATTATTTCAAATGCTTGGTGCTTTCTTCTCTACATTTACATTTGGCAATAATGCACGCATTGGTTGGATGATGAATATGATGAGCGGTGTAGCAAGTGCCTTTACTATCCTTTTTATGTTTTGGACTATTACAATACTTCTAAAAAAAATAGTAGCACCCAGTGGCACTCTTCAAAAACCGCAAGCGATAGCCATTTTAGGAAGTGGTCTTGTAGGCAGTTTAGCGTTTACATTCACAGACTCTTTTTGGTTTAATGCTGTAGAAACAGAAGTATACGCCATGGCCACATTAATTATGGCCTCCTTATTTTGGCTCGCTCTACGTTGGGAACAAGATATGGATAAGCCCCGTGGTAACAAATGGCTCATTCTAATCGCATTTATTATAGGACTGTCCTTTGGTGTGCATTTTATGGGGTTATTAACCATTCCTGTTATAGGTCTCATTTATTACTTTAAAAACTACAAAACCATTACCGTAAAAAACTTTATTGTTGCCAATCTAGCCTCTGTAGCGGTATTATTGTTTGTATTCAAACTATTAGCCCCTAACATTCTTAAAATATTTAGTGTTTCGGAAATTTTCTTTGTAAACGCTATAGGTCTACCATTTAATTCGGGCTCTGTAATAGCTGGTATTGTTTTGGTAGGGATAATACTCTATGCCTTAAAATTTACGAGACAAAAAAACTATGTACATCTCAACACAGGCGTACTGTGCATCACTTTTGTAATTATAGGGTTCTCTACATGGTTAATGTTACCTATACGCGCTAATGCCAATGTGGTTATTAACGAAAATAACCCGTCGAGTGCTCGCGAATTATTGGCATACTATAATTTAGAACAGTATCCAGAAACACATTTGTTTTATGGCCCACAATTTACAGACCAATATGCCTATCTAGATCAAGACAAACCGTACTTAGATGATAAACCTAAGTACGAAAAAGACGAAGCTAAGGGGGAATACGTCATCGTAAACGATTGGAAAGGCGCCAAACAAAATTACAATTCAGACCACGCTTCTATACTACCGCGCATGTGGAGTAGCGAACATGCTAAAAATTACATGAAGTTCACAGGGTATCTCAATTTTAAACTGAAACCCGATTACCAAATGCAAAACGAGCTTAGAAAACTTGTTAGTGATTTTAGAGGTGAGATTGCAAAAGGAAACGTCGATTATGATGATTATAACAGTTTTTTAAAGCGTTACCAAAGTTACATCGACATTGAAAAACCTGATTTACTAACTAACATTATTTACATGTTAGAGTACCAATTAGGCTATATGTACTGGCGCTATTTCATGTGGAACTTTACAGGAAGACAAGATGATGTACAAGGACGGTATGACAACCATGGCAACTGGATAAGTGGTATTCAATTTTTAGATGAATGGCATTTGGGCATGTCTCAGGACCACCTTCCAAGCGATGTTAAAAATAATAAAGCAAGAAACACTTACTATTTTTTACCACTCATCCTTGGACTGATTGGCATGTTCTTCTTATTAAACGCTGACAAAAAACGATTTTGGGTTCTATTGATGTTCTTTCTTTTTACTGGAATTGCAATACAGGTATACACAAACGTACGCCCTTTTGAGCCGCGTGAGCGTGACTATTCGGTTGTAGGTTCTTTTTATGTTTTTGCCATTTGGATTGGTTTTGGTGTTTATGCACTTTTTGATGTTCTAAAAAACGTCATACCAAAAACACTAGCCGCTCAAGTTGTCTCTATAGCGTCTCTCCTTCTTGTTCCTGGACTATTAGCCGCGAATAACTGGGATGACCATGACCGTTCTGGAAAATATACAGCTCAAGCAATGGCTAGAAAATACCTAGATTCTTGTGCAGAGAATGCCATTTTATTTACTATTGGAGATAACGACACGTTTGCCTTGTGGTATGCTCAAGAAATAGAAGGTTACCGAACAGACGTAAGAGTAGTGAACACCAGTCTATTCCAAACCGATTGGTATATTGACCAAATGAAACGTAAGGCCTATGAAAGTGATCCTATACCCTCTCAATTAAACCACAAAGACTACAAATTTGGCACTAACGATTACGTTAGAGTGCACGCCATAACTAAAGATACTGTAGACTTGAAATACGCAATCGATTTTATACAAAGTGATAACCCCAAAACAAAGTATAAATTTATCATGGAAAAAGAGGGTTATGATATTTCTAGTGTACGTCGACAGGATCTCAACACCAACTATTTGCTTACCGAAAGCCTAAGCATTCCTGTAAATAAAGCTAATGTCCTAAAGCATGGTATCGTTAAGCAAAAAGACGCTGCAAAAATAGAGGATACCATTTACCTTAATATTAAAAGTAGTGCTGTCTACAAAAATCGTTTGTTAATGCTAGACATTATGGCTAACAACGATTGGAAACGTCCTATTTATTTTTCAGGAGGTAGCTTTGGTGATGACGATTATATTTGGATGAAAGACTACCTACAACTAGATGGCATGTGCTATAAACTCGTTCCTATCAAAACAAAAATAGACAGAGCTAACCCTTTCGATATGGGGCGTGTAGATACAGAATTAATGTATGAAAAAGTAAAAGGCTGGGATTGGGGCAATAGTGGCAGTCCAGACATTTATCACGACACGGAAACCCGTCGAAACTCTATCACATATCGCGGTAATTTAGCCCGTCTTATTGAAGAACTAATCAACGAAGGACAATTGGATAAAGCCGAGGAAATCGCAGATATCGCTATGAAAAACATGCCTGTAGATTATTTTGGATACTACACATTATTAGAACCTTACATTGGTGCTTATTATGAAATAGGCGCTAAAGAAAAAGCGCAGAACTTATTTTTTAGCGTGAGTAAAAAGTACCAAGAAAACTTGACGTATTACAGTAATCTATCTTTAAATAATCAAGAACGTCTTTTTGAAGACATCTATACAGACATTCAACGTTATAAATCATTAGTGGATGTACTGACAAAGTATGACAACACCCTTGCTAAAAAGGAAAGCGACATATTTAATAATCATTTGGCCTTATTTAGATCCTTTTATGGTGGAGATGATACCGAAACACCTCAACCATCTGAAAAAGAAATACCCACAGACACGCAAACCATTGCGCCAACAGAATAAACCATGGCAACACTATGCCTATAATACCAGTAAAAACCCCTAAAGTTGTAAAACGACTATACCCTAACTACGTATGGAATTTTACAACTTTAGAAAAGGTATTATACCTTACTTTTGATGATGGGCCTACTCCAGAAATCACGGCTTGGACTTTAGACACCTTAGAGCAATACAATGCTAAGGCTACCTTTTTTTGCATTGGAAACAACATCCAAAAACATCCTGAAATTTTTAGAAAGATCTTAGATAAAGGGCATCTTATAGGTAACCACACACAACAGCATTTAAAAGGGTGGAGCACTCCTAAAGCAGCATACTTAAATGATATTGAAAACGCACAGCAACTTATAGACGTTGAAACAAAACATACAAATTTCAACGCTACTAAGCTATTTAGACCTCCCTACGGCAAACTAACAGGCTCTCAAGCCAAGCCCTTAATAGCCTCGGGTTATAAAATTATAATGTGGGATATACTTTCATTTGATTGGCAACAAAGCACTACTAAAACGGCCTGTTTAAAACATGTTATCTCTAAAGCAGAAAATGGAAGTATTATCGTATTTCACGATAGTATTAAAGCGTCTAAGAATATGCAATACGCGCTCCCAAAAGTTTTAGAGCACTTTACAAATAAAGGATTTCGCTTTGAAGTATTGCCTTTTTAAAAATAATCTTGAAGAATACCTATAATCGTATTAGCTCCTAACTCTCCGCTTTGGCGCCATTTCATTTCCCCATCTTTGTATATAATAAGCGTTGGTAAGCTTTTCACTCTTAAAGCATCGGCAAGTTCTTGATTCTTTTCAATATCAATTTTGATAACTTTGGCCTTATCACCAAGTGCAGCAGCTACATCTTTTAGTACAGGATGCATTGCTGTAGATTGATCGTTCCATTCTGCATAAAAATCAAACAAAATAGGAATGTCGACATCTATTAATTCTCCAAATTTTGACATATTTTAATGTTTTAATCCAAACAGTGTACAAAACGCTTTTAGCCTTGGAACGGTTTTCATAAGCACTATACAACGTATGGGTTTACCTTTGGTCGTTTATAAAAGTAAACAATTTCAAAGTAAATATAACATTTCCTTTCAATTAAGCACTATGCGTCCCTTTTTTAAGCACTATCACTGTTATTTCTGGCCATATCCCTACACGTCCAGGAAAGCCTAAATACCCAAATCCCCTGTTAACATTAATGTATTGCCCGCGTTCTTTATAAATACCTGCCCAATATTTATAGCGCCATTTTACAGGGCTCCATTTAAACCAACCTGGTATTTCTATCCCAAATTGCATGCCATGCGTATGCCCACTTAAAGTAAGATGGTAATGGTAATCGTCTGCAATAACTTGCCGCTCCCAATGCGATGGGTCATGACTTAACAAAATTTTAAAATCATCCTTATTTATAGCCGCTGCAGCCTTTTTTAAATCCCCTTCTTTTTTAAACCCTCCAGCACCCCAGTTTTCTACACCTACTAAAGCGATGCGTTCGCCATTCTTCTCAATATATCGACTTTCATTAAGCAACAAGTTAAATCCTATCTCTTTTTGAATTTGCTTTAAGTCTTCTAAATTCTGTTTTTTAGCAGCCTCTGAAGGCCAACTTATATAATCGCCATAATCGTGATTCCCTAATACCGAATACAATCCATCGTTAGCCTTCAGTTTGCTAAAAACAGGAATATAAGGCCTCATTTCAGAAGATTGATTATTCACCATATCACCTGTAAAAAGGATAGCATCACTCTTTTGAGCATTTATTAAATCTATAGCGTAACTCACCTTCTCAGGATCATCAAAACTGCCAGAATGCACATCACTTATCTGCGTAATTTTATACCCATCGAAGGCCTCTGGTAAATCCTCGAAATGCAATGTATATTCCAACACTTTAAAATTATATTTACCCTTATACATCCCATAAAGAATGGCGCCAAAAGGAATCGCTGCAAGTCCTAATGCCAATTTAGACAGAAAAGCTCTTCGAGATGGCAAATACGACACCCCTTCATTCCTGCCTTCGGTAAAATATCTAAAAATGCCTTGAGGCACCCTAAATACATCTTCAGCAAACATTAGGGCTATAATTATAAGCTTAGGGACTAAAAGCGCTATCAAAAATCCAAATGCGAATGCTTGCGGGTTCCCATAGTCTGCTCTGGTTGTTCCATACAAACGTACAATACAATTCCCTACAACAAGCAGCGTTACCCCCCAATACAAAAGCGTTAATCCTAAATGTTTTGATATAGAACGAAAGGCTTGAAACGCATAAACCTCTATGATTATAAAAATGAGAACTACAAAGACTAAACGCACAATTTCTATTTTTTTAGGTAAATATAGCCATATTAACCATTTCTAAATCTTATAGTTTTGTTAAGTTAATACGCGTTAAATACTAAAATAAACTCAAAATACAACATGTAAATAAGACTAGCGCAATAATAGACCTAAACGAAAAGAAGCACGTTCTTACACACCTTCTTTAATTGATTTTTAGTATTTTAGTCCTGTAAATTGTTTAAAACCCTAAATCCAAGCCTTATGCTTAAGTTTACCGTATACCATACAGTAAATTAGTAATATCCGTAATGCTTTGTAAAGACGACAACATACAATAGTAGATCTAAAGATGTGCTGTTAAAAACCTTGTGGATTTAACTCCCTTTACACAAACACACATCTTATGCTACAACCAAACCAAATTGCACCAAACTTAATCTTATTTAACACCCTACGCAAACCCAATAAAACCTTGATAAAAAGTCAATATCATGACCTTATTATATGCTGTCTATTGATTCTATTGCCTTTGGTCTATAATGCGCAAACCACATTTACCTATTCAGGAAGTGGTGATTGGACAAATCAAGCGAATTGGTCACCATCTTATCCTGGCACTAACATAGGAACAGATAACACCTTGATAATTACAAACCAGACGATCAACATAAATTTAAATTCATTGACTTTAAATGGAGAGGTTATTATGAATGGAAGTGGCAGCCTTAGCATAAATTCTTGGTCTGAAGTATTTCTGCGTGGCAAACTATTTATAAACGGTACGGGAGGTCTTTCAAATAACGGAACATTGGAAATTATTGACAATAACCCTACATTCTTTTCTCCAGAAATTGTTGTTAGCGTTAATGGTTTTGTGAACAATTTTAATACGATGGATTTTGAAGGCACCATTAACGGTAGCGTCGAAAACTTTGGAAATTTCAGTTTTACAGATGCCGTTACTATAGGCGCAAGTGGGACTCTAACAAATAGAGAAGTGGCTACAGCACTAATTAGGAATAGCTCCTCAGAACCCATTACAAACAACGGCACCATAGATAATAGATTTAGGGCAACCATGCAAGGCGTTACATCACTTATTAATAATGGCGTTTTTAGCAATTCGGGGACGTATCGAAACGAAACCAATTCCATTAACGAATCGACTGGGCGTATAGATAATTTTGGTGTATTTACGCTGTCTTCAGGAAGACTAACCAATAGAGGAACTTTTAATAACGCCTCAAACGCACGTTATGAAGCTGAAAGTAATTTAAACTCTACGTTAAATGAAGGGGTTTTTACCAATAACGACAATGCTGTTGTTACTGGGCCAACCAACTACCAAATATCAAATTCTAACACAGCGACATTAGTTAATACAACATTAGGACAATTAAATGTAAATGTAACTATTGTCGATACCGCCCTGTTTAATAATTTTGGAACCTTTGCCAATAGAGTGACATGGCTAGACACATCCATTTTCAATAACTACGGAACTTTTACAGGAACAGTAGAAAGTTTTACGAATACAAATCACACTATAGCAGGAAACACAAGTCACGTGGGCGACTTTACAAACACTGGAAATATAGCACCTAGAAGCTCTCCTACTAACCCTATAGGCACATACACACTTACAGGTGCGCTAACGCAGAATGGCACTGTAGTTTTAGAATTAAGAAGCGCAACAGCGTTTGATAGGTTGGTCACGAATACCACGCTAAATAGTAATGGGAGCTACACTATTAGTCTTATAGATGATTATATTCCTGAGATAGGAGATGCGTTTGAAGTGCTTAGCTTTAATTCCAGTACAGGTAATTTCGATAATTTTAATCTTCCAGAACTTCCAACAGGACGCATATGGGATGTTCAAGTAACCACAAATGCTGTTACTTTAGAGGTAATTTGCGGGATAAGCAATTTAACCTGTCCAGAACCTGTAACCGTAAATACAGATGCAGACAACTGTTTTGCGACCAACGTTACTCTGGGAGATTTGCCTGGAGAATTATGCGACGGTTTTACAGTAAGCAACAATGCACCAAGCACGTACCCCGTAGGTAATACCGAAGTGATTTGGACAGTTAATACACCTAACGGCAATTTTACGTGTACCCAAACCGTAACAGTAGTCGATGCTAATACTCCAATTTTTGCTTGTAGCGCAGATATAGAAACTAATATAGAGGCTAATGCTTGCCAAGCTTTGATTTCTGTACCACCGCCAAGTATTACAGCAGCATGTGAGGTGATTAACATTGATTGTGGAGAGCCGGTACCCTTTAATACATTTACAAACAGAAATCTTTTAGACAATACATTTACAACCATACGAGACGTTGTAATGGTTGAAGAGGGCTTCACAATGAATATTATAGTAAACGGCCCATTTTTTGATTCCTCACAGCGCTTAATTATAGACGGGCCAGATGGCAATATTATATTTAACCGTTCGCGAATAAGACCAGAATGTACAGATGTAGCATTTCCAGTTTTTATTTCAGCAGCCCTTTGGAACGGTTGGATTTCTACCTTTGGTACAGATCTTAGTTTTAGAGCAAGACGAAATACCTCTGTTCCTATAGACACTCCAAATTGTGGCAATTATTTTCAATTGTGTATACCACGAATAGAACCAGTAGAAGCTATAATAACTAACGACTTTAACAATACTAACAACGCTACAGGTACTTATCCTTTGGGGCAAACTATTGTAAACTGGACAGCTACCTTGCCCGGAGGAGACGCTTTAATTTGCGCGCAATCCATTACCGTGACAGACGATACAGCGCCTGCATTCGATATAGCAACATTACCGGAAAGCACTATTATAAGAATAGCTAATGGAAATACGAGAAACTATAGTTTAGAAGACTTTTCAGCCGCAGCCCGTGCTACAGATAATTGTACACAAACCACAGAAATTATACAAAACCCAACAGCAGGCACAGCGCTTAGCGTGGGTAATCACGAAGTCACCCTATCTGTTGCAGACCAAGCTGGCAACCCTACTCAATATGTATTTACAATAACAGTAGAAGCAACTTTAAGTACAGTGCCTGCAAATAACACATTACAAGATCTAACCGTATACCCCAACCCTGTAATTAACACGCTTAACATTGATAATCTAAAAAACAATACCCTGTCCAGCGTTAAGGTGTACAGCATAACAGGAGCTTTAGTGTATCACACCCTCTTAGATACAAATCAAAACCTAACACTTAACTTAGAATCGCTTAAAGCAGCAGTATACTTTGTTACTGTAGAAAGTGATAAAGGCAGGTATATAAAGCAAATTATTAAAAAATAAGAGGTCTATTGTTTTAGAGTTCGTTCAAAAAAGGACTGTAACATTTAAAACAAGCAACGCAACCTTTTTTAGAGCACTTCTATCCTTAAGACCTGTGAGACATCAAACAGAACCTATAAAAGGAATAACATGGTAATGCATAAAACCTCTACAAAAATACATTAGAGTTTAAACCCAGATATAAATCTGGTAAAAGAGTGGTATATGTCACATTTTAGTATCTTAGGTGCAGTAAAACGAACTCTAAGCGATAAAATTCAAGTATGACTAGCAAAAATAACACCTCAGCTTTAACAACTTTAGTAACTGTATTCTTCTTTTGGGGATTTATTGCCGCTTCTAACGGTGTTTTTATTCCTTTTTGTAAAACGTATTTCAATATTGACCAGTTTCAATCGCAATTGGTTGATTTTGCCTTTTACGGTGCTTATTACATTGGCGCGCTTTTACTTTTTGTTTTATCAAGCACTTTAAAGCGAGACATTCTTAACAATTGGGGGTATAAAAATGGCATTGTTTATGGGTTATTACTCTCTGCCATTGGTGCATTTATCATGTTTCCTGCTACAGCTGGTGCAGCTCAAGGACAAACCGCCGTGTTTTACTTTGTACTTGTAGTCTTATTTATTGTTGGCTTAGGTTTCTCCTTGCAACAAACTGCTGCAAACCCTTTTGTGATAGCACTTGGAGATCCTAAAACGGGATCGCACCGTTTAAACTTAGCAGGTGGTATTAATTCCTTTGGCACCACCATTGGCCCTGTTGTAGTAAGTCTTATTATTTTTGGCTCTGCATCTTGGTCTACCAGTGAGTTGGCAACCATGATTACGACCAATAAAATTACATTAATTACAGTACAGTGGCTTTATGTTGGTGTGGGGCTATTATTCTTGCTTGCCGCTGCTCTATTTTACTTTTCAAAAAAATTACCTGCTCTTAAATCGGATACCGCTTTTGAGCCTGCACATAAAGCTAGGAATTTATTACTCATTTTAACGCTTATCGTCATTAGCTGTTTTGGCTATATTTTTAGCACCTACTCAGGCAATACTGAAGCTTCTGAAAGCTTAGAGCAAAGACGCCTAATAGTCCTTTTTATCACACTTTTTGCTGTGGTGGCAACGATTTTTATAGCAAATTCTAGTGCTTCTAAAGCCCCCGAAGGCTGGGGAGCTATGAAATACCCACAACTCGTTTTAGGCATGCTCGCTATCTTTACCTATGTTGGCGCAGAAGTGACTATAGGTAGTAATTTAGGAGAACTCTTGAAAAAAAGTATTGGGGATTCTGGATTAAACGGCATAGGTCTTCCTGTTCTAAATGACTCCCAGTTGGGAAAATACATTTCACTGTATTGGGGCGGTTTAATGATTGGCCGTTGGGTAGGTGCTATCGCCGTATTCAACCCTAGTAAAGGCTTAAAAAAAGTACTTCTTATTGTGGTCCCTTATATCGCTCTTGGGGTCATTGTTTTAGTCAACTCTATAAAATACAGTTTTTCTGGAGACGAAATCTTATTCTTTTCCATTTGTATCGCTGTTCAAATTTTAGGCTTTTTCTATGCTAAAGACAATCCCGTAACCACCTTAAAAACCTTTAGCCTACTGGGTGCTATTGCCATGTTAATTGGCTTATTCTCATCTGGAAACATCGCATTATTTGCATTTTTATCTGGAGGTTTATTTTGCTCTATCATGTGGCCCTGTATTTTCACGTTAAGTATTGCTGGTTTAGGAAAGTACACCTCTCAAGGTTCTGCTTTCTTAATTATGATGATTTTAGGAGGTGCTATCATCCCTCCTGTTCAAGGCAAATTGGCCGATGTTTTCAACATTCAATCTTCATATTGGATTGCTGCAGCTTGCTTTGCCTATTTACTATTTTATGCCTTTCGCGCCAAAATAGTTCTCGATAAACAAAATGTAACGTACTAATTTTTGAGTTTCAAGGGAATTACACGCAACTTTTTGTAGTTTTGGTTTTCTTTCAAAATCAAACCCATGCAAGACCAAAAACGTCTTTTTCTAGTAGATGCTTACGCACTTATTTTTCGTGGCTATTATGCCTTTATAAAAAACCCTCGTATTAATTCTAAAGGTGAAGACACCTCTGCTATTATGGGATTTATGAATTCCCTTTTAGATGTGATTAAGCGGGAGCGTCCAGACCACCTTGCCGTTTGTTTCGACAAAGGAGGCAGTGCAGACCGTGTGGAGATGTATCAAGACTACAAAGCCAATCGCGATGAAACTCCCGAAGGCATAAAAACAGCTGTACCTCATATTTACAATATTCTTAAGGCCATGCATATTCCTATCATGGTAAAAGAAGGCTATGAGGCCGACGACGTTATTGGCACTTTATCAAAACAAGCCGAAAAAGAAGGCTATAAAACCTACATGGTAACACCTGATAAAGATTTCGCACAATTGGTTTCAGAAAACATATTCATGTACCGTCCTGTTTTTGGTGGTGGTTACGAAACTTGGGGCATTCCTGAAGTGCAAAAGAAGTTTGAAGTTACAGACCCCCTACAGGTCATCGATTACCTGGGCATGATGGGAGATGCTAGTGATAATATTCCTGGGCTTCCAGGTGTAGGCGATAAAACCGCTAAAAAATTTATTGCGCAATTTGGCAGTATGGAAGGCCTTTTGGAAAACTCAGACCAGCTAAAAGGCAAAATGAAAGAAAAAGTTGAAGCTAATGCAGAGTTGGGGCTGCTTTCTAAAAAATTGGCCACAATCATGCTAGATGTCCCTGTTACATTTAACGCTAAAGATTTTGAATTAGACCAACCAGACATTCCTAAAGTTACCGAAATATTTCAGGAACTAGAATTTAGACGTCTTATAGACAATTTCACCAAAACTTTTGCAGTAGAATCTTCCAGTACTGAAACTCCAAATAACACAAGTTCTAAGTCAACCCCAAATACCACTTCTAAAGATACATCTGGGGCTGGCGAAGGTCAATTTTCTTTATTTGGTGGCGCTGACACTTCCAACGCTGAAACCACTGATAAAACACAAACGACAAGTCGTAATACGGCTGAAAATACAGCTCACCTATACCAAAGTGTTGCACCTGGTATGGCAACAACCTTTTTTCTTAAAAGTTTAATGCAGCAAACTTCTGTTTGTTTCGACACAGAAACTACGGGATTAAATCCCTTAACCGCAGAATTAGTTGGCATCGCATTTTCATGGGAAGCAGGCAAAGGTTTTTACCTGCCATGTCCTGAAGACCAAGCCGAAACACAAGCACTTTTAGAAACTTTACGTCCCTTTTTTGAAGATGAAAACATTGAAAAAATAGGTCAGAACTTAAAATACGACATCAAAGTCCTCGCAAAGTATAATATCGCTGTTAAAGGTCCGCTATTCGATACCATGCTAGCGCATTATCTCATCAATCCAGATATGCGGCATAATATGGATATTTTAGCTGAGACCTATTTAAATTACACGCCTATTAGCATCACAAAACTTATTGGCAAGAAAGGTAAAAATCAACTGTCCATGAGAGATGTGCCTGTTGATAAACAAACAGAATACGCTGTTGAAGATGCCGATATTACCTTACAGCTTAAAGCGCACTTTAAAACCGAATTAGGTGATGCCAATACTCAAAAATTATTTGATGACATTGAAATCCCCCTATTGCGTGTATTAGCAGCAATGGAATTGGAAGGTATCAATCTGGATAAATCCTTTTTAAATGGCTTAGCAGAACAACTTAACAAAGACATTACAGACTTAGAGACCCGCATTTACGAGACTGCTGGAGAAACATTTAATATTGCCTCTCCTAAACAATTAGGAATCATTCTTTTTGAAAAATTAAAATTAGTCGACAAACCTAAAAAAACCAAATCGGGGCAATACTCTACTGCCGAGGATGTCCTAAGTTATTTGGCTAAAGACCATACGATTATTCAAGATATTTTAGATTACAGAGGCCTATCTAAACTAAAAAGCACCTATGTAGACGCCTTACCAAACCAAGTAGAAACAAGTACTGGGCGCGTACATACCGATTACATGCAAACGGTAGCGGCTACAGGACGCTTAAGCAGCAACAACCCCAACCTTCAAAATATACCCATTCGTACCGAACGTGGGCGACAAGTACGTAAAGCCTTTATACCTCGAAATGATGAATACACCCTACTTGCAGCAGATTACTCACAGATAGAATTGCGCATCATTGCAGCCTTAAGCAAAGAAGAAACCATGATTTCTGCTTTTCAAAATGGTGAAGACATTCATGCTTCTACAGCCTCTAAGGTCTTTAACGTGCCACTTGAAGCAGTGACTCGAGAACAACGTAGCAATGCTAAAACGGTAAACTTTGGTATTATTTATGGCGTATCGGCTTTTGGATTGAGCAATCAAACCAACCTGTCTCGTGCCGAATCTAAAGAGTTAATAGATACCTATTATGCCACATACCCTAAACTGCGTGCTTATATGAGTGAACAGGTTGATTTTGCTAGAGATAATGGATATGTACAAACCGTTTTAGGCCGTCGTCGTTATTTAAAAGACATCAATTCTCGTAATGCCGTAGTACGTGGCGCTGCAGAACGTAATGCTGTTAATGCTCCCATACAGGGAAGTGCGGCAGATATTATTAAAATTGCGATGATTAATATACACAACAAACTCGAAACTGGCAGCTATAAAACTAAAATGCTACTGCAGGTACATGATGAATTGGTATTCGATGTCTACAAACCAGAATTGGATGCTATTAAAACACTGGTTAAAACAGAAATGGAAAATGCCTATACTCTAGATGTACCTTTAGATATCGAATTAGATACAGGTGCAAATTGGTTGGAAGCACATTAATAGAAATAGATCTCTCAGAACACTAAACGTGTTCTGAGACTCCTAAAGTCTCCATTTGAAATCACATCATAAAGCCTTCTAATTGAGAGCAATTAGAAAATGGTTTGCAAAAACAAATTACTTTCGCTTCTTTTTAGTTTTAAACTTCGCTTTTTGTTTCCTTTGGTTAAAAGGCACAGCATCATCAAACGTATGTTTGGCTTTACCTGGCTTATTTTTACGCCATTTCTCTGCCTTTTCTGGAAGAAGTACTTTTAATAAATCTTGGCGACCAAGCTTATTTAAAGTGTTTTTTATCCACGCTTTATTCTCGTCTTTATACCAAAAGAAAAAACGATGTTGCTCGTCCTTTTCTTTACGTGTCTTTGGCGTATTTACTTTTTTAAGAGTGTAAGGGTGGTACCCACTGTAATAAATTACAGTAGCTACAGTCATTGGTGTTGGAGTAAACCCTTGCACCTGTTCTAACTGAAAGCCCATATCTTTAGTCTCTGCCGCTAAATTGGCCATATCTTCTGCCTCACAAGCAGGGTGATTGGATATGAAATAAGGAATAAGTTGCAACTTCAACTTATTCTTAAGGTTAATTTTATCAAACCGTTCCTTAAATTTATGGAAATAACTAAAGGATGGTTTTCGCATTAACTTCAAAACGGGATCGCTCGTATGTTCTGGTGCTACTTTTAAACGTCCAGAAACGTGCTTTGTCATCACCTCTTCAGTATAGGCATCTAATTCTTTAGGATCTGCGTTTTTGTTAAATTCTGGCACAAGCATATCGTGTCGTATCCCACTACCAATAAACGATTTTTTTATTTTAGGATGACTATCTACAGCCTGATACAGTTCTGTTAAAGGTTTATGAGACGTATCTAAATTACTGCAAATAACAGGTGAAATACAAGACGGTGCGACACACTTATCGCAAATCTCTTGCACCTTTCCTTTCATTTTATACATATTAGCACTAGGGCCACCTATGTCTGACAAATATCCTTTAAAATCGGGCATATTTGCTACAGTATCAACTTCTCTTAACACAGACTCTTGGCTACGAGACGCTATAAATTTTCCCTGATGGGCAGATATCGTACAAAAACTACATCCTCCAAAACACCCTCTGTGAATGTTTATCGAAAACTTAATCATTTCGAAAGCAGGAATTGGTCCTCGTTTATTGTATTTAGGGTGTGGCAACCTTGTATAAGGCAAATCGAAAGACGCGTCAATTTCGCCCTCTGTCATGGTTGGATAAGGCGGATTAATCATTAACGTCTTGGTTCCTACCTTTTGAAAAATACGTCTGGCTGCTAATTTATTACTCTCCTGTTCAATCGTTTTAAAATTAGAAGCATAGGCTTTTTTATCTTTCAAACAACGTTCATGAGATACAATTTCAACATCTTCCCAATTACTATTTTTAGGTATTTTAGCATTTTTATCTAATAAAACAGCGGTTTGTTTTATAGTGGTAATACTAGAAAATGGCACGCCCTTTTGCAACAAACGTACGACCTCTCTTAAAGGTTGTTCCCCCATACCATAAACCAACATATCGGCTTTAGAGGTCTCTAAAATAGAAGGCAGCAACTTATCACTCCAATAATCGTAATGGGTAACGCGTCGTAGTGAGGCTTCAATCCCGCCGATAAGTACAGGGACATCTGGCCACTTTTCTTTTAAAATTTTTGAATAAACGGTCGTAGCATAATCTGGCCTAAAACCAATCTCTCCATTTGGCGTATACGCATCCTTGTCCCGTCGTTTTTTATTCGCATTGTAATTGCTAATCATTGGGTCCATACACCCTCCTGTAACACCAAAAAACAACTTTGGCGCCCCTAATTTTACAAAATCTTGAAGATTATCGTTCACATTAGGTTGAGGCACGATAGCAACACGCAAGCCATAACTTTCTAATATACGGCCTATCACGGCAGGTCCAAACGAAGGGTGATCCACATAAGCGTCTCCACTAAATAGAATCACATCTAACGCATCCCATCCTTTAATTTTCACCTCTTTGTTTGTGGTAGGCAACCAATCTGAAAGTTTTAAGTCTTGCATAGCTGTGCAAAAATACGGAAAATCGACCATTACTTTATCAGCTTATGTCCTATCTATAAATAAATAACATCTATTCAACAACTCTAGGCAAGGACAACCTACGTCTTTATCTCATAATCCTACCCCTGAAAGCACTAAGGCACCTATAAGGTAGGTTGTGATTTTTTATTTAAATTTGCCACTTATTTTTATCTCAAATGAGCATTATTTCAAAAGACATCTCTAAAGCCGCCCAATTGTTGAGTGCCGGTGACATTATTGCAATCCCAACAGAGACTGTTTATGGATTGGCTGGGAATATTTTTAATGAAAATGCAATTCGCCAAATTTTCAAAACTAAAGAACGCCCACTATTCAACCCTTTAATTGTTCATATCGCTAAAAATAGAGCTTTAACAACAGTGGCCCGCCATGTGCCTGAAAAAGCGCAACAATTGGCAGACGCATTTTGGCCCGGACCGCTTACCTTAGTTCTAAAAAAACAAGATGTCATACCCGATATTGTCACTGCTGGAAAGGACACCGTAGCTGTACGCGTGCCAAACCATAACGTAACGCAAGACCTTTTGAAACGCTTAGACTTTCCAATTGCTGCACCAAGTGCCAATCCGTTTGGAAGCATTAGTCCAACGAAAGCAGCTCATGTCGATCACTATTTTAAAACTAAAATTAAAATGGTTTTAGATGGCGGCGCTTGTCATAAAGGCATAGAGTCTACCATTATAGGTTTTGAAGATGACCAGCCTATTATATACCGCCTAGGTGCCATCTCGTTAGAAGCTATCGAAAAAGCGATTGGTAAAATAGCTCTAAAAAACACAGACAATAACACCCCCAATGCTCCGGGTATGTTGGATAGGCATTATGCCCCTTCCACACCAACCATACGCTCTAATCGCATTATGGAAGACGTTCTTAAACACAAAGGGAAACGAATTGGCGTCTTAACATTTATGCAAGTCGTACAGCATGAAAGTATTGAAAAACACATCGTACTCTCCAAATCTGGACATCTGGAAGAAGCTATGGCGCAATTATACGATGCCTTACACCAATTGGACAGCCTAAATTTAGACCTTATCATTACAGAAATATTCCCAGACCACGATTTAGGTAAATCTATCAATGACCGCTTAAAAAGAGCAACCTATTCCTCTTAATTTTTTTCAAGTACTTAAACGTCTAAAAGACATCTCTTTTAGCATTTCTATGGTCCCTTTCGATTAAAAACAAGACCCATTCGCTTTTACCATAAAGATTTACAGTTTGTTAAGGCATTCTATTGCTAGCCAAAATATTACGTTTGGTGGTTTGGTAATAAAATATATAATCGTACATTTGCAAACTCTTTTTAAGAGAGGAATGTTTAATCAGAAAAAATTAAAAGTGTGGACACATTAAGCTACAAAACGATTTCTGCCAATAAAGCAACTGTAGATAAGCAGTGGGTTTTAGTAGATGCAGAAGATCAAACGCTTGGGCGTTTAGCTTCTAAAGTTGCAAAACTATTAAGAGGTAAGCACAAGCCTAACTTCACACCACATGTTGATTGCGGTGATAACGTAATTGTTATCAATGCAGAAAAAATCAACTTATCTGGAAACAAATGGAACGATAAAAGTTACATTCGTCACACAGGTTACCCAGGTGGTCAAAGAAGTTTAACTGCTACCGAGTTATTTGGAAAAAATCCTGCTCGTATAGTAGAAAAATCAGTTAAAGGAATGTTACCTAAAAACAAATTAGGTGCAGCGTTATTCCGTAACCTAACCGTTGTTGTTGGTGCAGCTCATAAACATGAAGCGCAAAAGCCAAAAACAATTAACTTAAACGAATTCAAATAATGGATGTAATTCACAAAATTGGCCGTAGAAAGACGGCTGTTGCTCGTGCTTATGTTTCTCAAGGAACTGGAAACATTACGATTAATAAAAAAGACTTAGCTAATTATTTTACAACAGGTACGTTACAGTATAAAGTAAAACAACCTTTAGTTTTGACTAACAATGACGGCAACTTTGATATTACAGTAAATGTATATGGAGGTGGTATTACTGGTCAAGCAGAAGCTGTTCGTTTAGCATTATCTCGCGCAATGTGCGAAATAGATGCAGAGAACAGGTTAATTTTAAAGCCAGAAGGTTTATTAACAAGAGATCCAAGAATGGTAGAGCGTAAGAAATTCGGACAGAAGAAAGCGCGTAAAAAATTCCAATTCTCGAAACGTTAATATCCTGGACATGGTTCAGGATCTGTATTACAGAATCTTGTATCATTTTCAAATCAATTAAAAATAAAAGTTAGTGTTGTTCTTGCTTTTAATAGAAGGCAAGATCTAGTTTAGCATCTAAATGGCTAAGGCGATTTTTTAAAAATGACCACTTATCCATTGCTAATTCAACAGAACGTAAACTATTACAAAATGGCAGTAGAAGTAAAAGAATTACTTGAAGCAGGTGTACACTTTGGACACCTTACACGTAAGTGGGATCCAAACATGGCGCCTTACGTATATATGGAACGTAACGGTATCCATATTATAAACCTATATAAAACAGCAGCTAAAATTGATGAAGCTGGAGCAGCATTAGCAAAAATCGCTGCATCTGGTCGCAAAATTTTATTTGTTGCCACTAAAAAACAAGCAAAAGATATTGTTGCTGAAAAAGCAGGCGCTATCAACATGCCTTACATCACAGAAAGATGGCCAGGTGGTATGTTAACAAACTTTGTAACGATTAGAAAGGCTGTTAAAAAAATGGCTTCTATCGATAGAATGAAGAAAGATGGTACCTTCATGACACTATCTAAAAAAGAGCGTTTACAAGTAGACCGTCTAAGAGCTAAATTAGAAAAGAACTTAGGTTCTATTAGCGACATGACACGTTTACCAGGTGCTTTATTTGTTGTAGACATTAAGCGTGAGCATATCGCGATTAAAGAAGCTCAAAAATTAAACATTCCTATTTTTGCAATGGTAGATACAAACTCAGATCCACGTCAAGTAGATTATGTGATACCAGCAAATGATGATGCTTCTAAATCGATAAACAAAATCTTAACGCATGTTGCAGATGCTGTATCTGGAGGTTTAGCAGAACGTAAAGCTGAAAAAGCAGCCACAGCAGCTGAAAAAGAAGCGCCTAAAGCAGAAGCTAAAAAAGCACCAGCAGTAGCCGCCGAAGAAGAAGAATAAATAACATTAACACAACACAAACAAGTCGTTTAGTTCTTTTCTTTGCAGAAAATATATTGAACGACTTTTTTAAATTATAATTACTATGAGTACTACAGTAAAAATAACAGCAGCTGAAGTAAACAAATTAAGAAAAGCTACTGGAGCAGGAATGATGGACTGCAAAAAAGCTTTAGTTGAAGCTGAAGGTGATTTCGATAAAGCTATTGAAGTTTTACGTAAAAAAGGTCAGAAAGTAGCAGCTAAAAGAGCAGACAGAGAATCTAGTGAAGGTGCTGCTGTTGCTAAAGTAAATGCAGACAACACAGCAGGTGTTGCTATTGTATTAGGTTGTGAAACTGATTTCGTTGGTAAAAATGAAAACTTTTTAGCCTTAGCGAGCCAATTAGGAGATATCGCTTTAAATTCTGCGACTAAAGAAGACTTTTTAGCTTCAGATTTTGGTGGTATGACAGTTGCTGAGAAATTAGTAGAACAAACTGGTGTTATTGGTGAGAAATTAGAAATCAATGCTTTTGAAAAAATAGAAGCTGCCTATGTTGGTTCTTATGTACACATCAACAAAATTGCTGCTATCGTTGGTTTTTCTAGTGTTGTAAATAATATTGAAGCTTTAGCTAAAGATGTAGCTATGCAGATTGCCTCTATGGGTGCTACGACATTATCTTACAAAGATTTCGATCCTGCTTATGTAGCCTCTGAAACAGAAGCTAGAATTGCTGTTATAGAAAAAGATAATATCGAATTAGGACGTTTAGGTAAAACACTTAAAAACGTACCTAAGTACATTTCTATGTCTCAGTTAACAGCTGAAGCATTAGCACAGGCTGAAGAAGATGCAAAAGCTGAATTAAAAGCTGAAGGCAAACCAGAACAAATCTGGGATAAAATTTTACCAGGTAAAATGCAACGTTTTATTTCTGATAACACAACTTTAGATCAAGAACAGTGTTTATTAGATCAAAACTTCATTAAAGATGAAAAGAAAACGGTTGCTGATTATGTATCTTCTTTTGGAGATGTTGAAATCGCAGCGTTTAAACGCGTTACTTTAGGGTAATACTATCCTATTGAAACACCACTATATAAACACCATTCTATACTTTAGAATGGTGTTTTTTTATAGGATAAAACGACGTAACCCAATACGCTAAGCCCAATCGTCTTTATTCTCCCACGTATACCCCTCTATTCGCATTTGTAACAGCATTTAATGCACTAAAATGCTAATTCCATAGAGAGACAAACGACGGAATTGAAAAATTTATGTAATTTTGTCTCGCCTAAATAAAACAGTATCTCGTTACATGCAGACACTATTTTATTCTAACTAAAACATAAAAACTACCGCAATGAAATACAAAAGAATACTACTTAAACTCTCTGGTGAAGCTTTAATGGGGACACGCCAGTATGGTATAGATCCAGAACGCCTTTCGGAATATGCTCGAGATATCAAAGCCATAACCGATAAAGGAGTAGAAGTAGCTATTGTAATTGGTGGTGGTAATATCTTTAGAGGTGTTTCTGGTGCCAGTAATGGTATGGATCGTGTACAAGGGGACCATATGGGCATGTTGGCTACAGTAATCAATGGTTTGGCTTTACAAAGCGCCTTAGAAGATGCTGATATCCCAACACGTTTGCAAACAGCCATAAAAATTAATGAAGTTGCAGAACCTTTTATCCGTAGAAAGGCGATGCGTCATCTCGAAAAAGGACGTGTTGTCATTTTTGGTGGTGGTACAGGAAATCCTTATTTTACGACTGATTCTGCTGCTGTACTTCGTGCTATAGAAATTGAAGCCGATGTGATCTTAAAAGGCACTCGTGTTGATGGTATTTACAATGCCGACCCAGAAAAAGACAGCTCTGCAGTTAAATTTAACTCGATTTCATTTGATGACGTCTTGAAAAAGGGGCTTAAAGTTATGGACACTACAGCGTTCACGCTTAGTCAAGAAAATAAATTACCTATCATAGTTTTTGATATGAATACCCCTGGAAATCTATTTAAAGTTATCGCAGGAGAAAACATTGGTACAGAGGTAAATATTTAAAACAGTGCCATTTTTGAGTATTTATTGAAAATTAAATTTTAAAATAATGAACGAAGATTTACAATTTATATTAGATACAGCTAAAGAAGCGATGAGTAATGCCTTAAAGCATTTAGAAAAACAACTCACAAATATAAGAGCAGGAAAAGCAAGTCCAGCAATGCTTGGTAGTGTTATGGTAGATTACTATGGTTCACAAACACCACTAAGCCAAGTTGCAAATGTAAATACTCCTGATGGTAGAACGATAACGGTACAGCCTTGGGAAAAAAATATGCTTCAAGAAATTGAGCGTGGTATCATGATTGCCAATTTGGGTTTTAACCCTATGAATAATGGAGATACGATTATCATTAACGTACCGCCTTTAACCGAAGAACGCAGAAGGGATTTAGCAAAACAAGCAAAATCTGAAGCTGAAGATGCCAAAGTAGGTATTAGAAATGCGCGCAAAGATGCTAATAATGAGATCAAGAAATTGGATGATGTTTCTGAAGATCTCAAAAAAAATGCTGAGATTGACATACAAGAAATGACCGATACTTACGTTAAGAACATAGATGGTATCTTTGACAAGAAAGAAAAAGAAATCATGACAGTATAATTATAAGCGACATTTTAGTCGCTTTTTCTTTAACCTATAGCTTACATATTAGCAATGATAAAATATTGTGCGCTTTTAGTGTACCTCTTAATTGGAACGGCACAAGCTCAAAATGCAGTAAGCCAACGCTTCGAAATAGAAACAGACTCCATTAAAAAAAGTCTTTTTCTCAAACAGATAGGGAATGGTTACTTCCCCACTAAGTATTTTGATTTTGACTTGAGGTATCTCGTGAAATTCAACCAATTTGAAGGCCTAAGAACAGGTTTAGGAGGGCTCACTAACGACAAATTTTCTAAAAATTATAGACTTACAGGCTATACGGTTTACGGTTTTGCCGATCATGCTTTTAAATACAGCATAGGGGGTAGCACACGTATTTTTAAGTCAACCAATACATGGCTGGGGGTCTCATATACAGACGATCTGCAAGAAACAGGAAGTTCTAAATTTTTAACCGATACCCGCTTCTTTCAATTTTTCGAACCGCGCTTGCTCAATATCGACTTATTCCATAGACACATAACGCAAGCCGTATTCTTAAAGCACCAATTACACCCTAAACTAGCGTCTACAGTACAATTTGCTGTAAGTAATGTAGAACCTACCTACAGCTATCAGTTTAATTTAAACGGCGAACGTTTTAGTAAATTTCAGTTTACTACTGCAATTACCTCTTTTCATTGGAGTCCTTTTAATAAATTTAAAAACGTTAAAGATTTACCACAAGAGGTAAAATTAGGATATCCACAATTTGCGTTTCAGTTCACAAAAAGTATAAAGGATGCCTTTAAAGGTGACTTTAATTTTACTAAAATCGATCTTAAGGCTATTGAGCGGATTGAACATAAGAACAAATCCGTTTCAGAAATTACGGTAGTTGCAGGTATTGCACGTGGAGACACTCCCTTAACACATCTCTACCATGCCTATCCTAATAACATCAATAAAGAAGGTGTCTTTCAACGTTTTTCAGTCGCTGGTATTACAAGTTTTGAGACCATGTTTTTTAACGAATTTTTCTCTGATAAATTTACGACACTTCAGTTTAAACATTACCTAAAACCATTTCGTATCGCACCGCGATTTCAACCTCAGCTGGTATTGATATCCCGCTACGCCTTAGGTGATATTAACAGTCCGCAGCGTCATGAAAACATTGCATTTGGCTCCCTTAAAAAAGGCTATACCGAATCTGGTTTAGAATTAAACAAGCTTCTCTTTGGCTTTGGTCTTAGTTTCACATACCGCTATGGAGCGTATCACCTTCCTAATTTTGATGATAATCTTGCATTAAAATTCACTTTTAATGTTACATTATAAGTCGATTTTCGCCGCTTAATACATTGTTTTTTCTACCTTTGCGCATCTTTTACAAACACAATGTTCAAACTTTTTTCGAAAGACTTCTGGGATATTACAGCAAGGCTCATTTTACGTAATAAAATTGGCATTTTAATTGCTATAGTACTCGTTACCTTATTTTTTAGTACCAAGTGGGAGAATATGCGCTTCACCAGTACCGAAGCCAATTTATTACCAGACGATCACGAGGTTAATATCATCTACAATTCCTTTTTAGAGATTTTTGGAGAAGAAGGTAATCTCATCATTATTGGTGTAAAAGACAGCGCACTATTCAATGTAAAGACTCTAAATGCTTGGAACAAGTTATCTGAAAGCTTTAAACGTTACGATGAAGTGAGTTCGGTGGTTTCTATAAAAGATTTACAGAAACTCATCAAAAACACGGATAAAAAGAAATTTGATTTAGAACCATTCATCAAAGATTCTGTATCCAGTTTAGCCGAAATTAAATCGCTTAAAACAGCGCTTTTTGAGCAATATCCGTTTTACGATAACTTTCTTTTTAACAGTAAAACAGAAACCATTCGCTCTGCCGTATATCTCGAAAAAGATATTGTTAACACCTCTAAGCGAAAAGATTTTATCTTAAAAACATTAGTCCCAGAAATTGAAGCCTTCAAAATAGCTACTGGTTTAGATGTTCGTGTTTCTGGTATGCCTTACATTCGTACACTCAACTCTAAACACATCGTAGACGAAATCTATTTATTTATAATAGGTGCTTTATTGGTGACCTCCATCATCTTCTTTTTCTTTTTTAGATCGTTTAGAGCCACACTTATTTCACTTGTTGTAGTGTGCATTGGTGTTATGTGGACCTTAGGCATCATAGGCTTACTTAATTATGAAATTACGGTACTTACCGCTTTAATTCCGCCTCTAATTATAGTTATTGGCTTTCCTAACTGTATTTTCTTAATTAATAAATACCAACATGAAGTAAAACTTCATGGCAATAAAGTAAAATCATTACAACGCGTTATTACCAAAGTAGGCAACGCCACCTTAATGACAAACATTACAACTGCTTCTGGCTTTGCTACATTTATTCTTACAGAAAGTAAACTTCTTAAAGAATTTGGTATTGTAGCCTCCTTGAGTATCATTGCCATTTTCATATTATGCTTGCTCATTATTCCAATTATATACACGTTTTTACCATTTCCTAAAGAGCGCCATTTAGAGCATCTTAATAAAAAATGGATTGGTGGTTTTGTGAATTGGATGGAACGTATGGTAAGACAAAAACGCATTGCTATTTATGGCATTTCGGTAGTGTTACTTATCGTGAGTATGATAGGCATTTATCAAATTAAAATTTCTGGAAGCCTAATAGAAGACATGCCCAAACAGACGCAGTTTTTTAAAGACATTCGTTTTTTCGAAAAGGAATTTAACGGTATTATGCCATTAGAGATCATGATTGATACCAAACGAAAAAAAGGGGTCATGAAGTTATCGACTTTAAAGCGTATGGATGAGATCGAAACTTTCATTTCTGAAGTACCAGAATTGTCTAAACCTATTTCGGTTGTAAGTCTCGTTAAATACTCAAAACAGGCCTATTATAACGGCAAACCTAAATATTACCAACTCCCAACATCTCAAGAAAGTAGTTTTATTTTATCTTATGCTAAAAATTCAACCTCAAAAGTAGATTTACTTAATAACTTTGTGGATAGTACGGGACAATACGCACGTATTACAACATTTATGAAAGACGTAGGCACCGATAAAATGCAGCGTATAGAAGAAAATCTCTTAGAAAAAATACATAAAGTATTTCCAAAAAAACGTTTCGATGTTGTTGTTACAGGAAAAGCTTTAGTATTTCAAAAAGGCACCAAATATTTGGTGAAGAACTTAGCCATTTCATTATCATTAGCCATATTACTTATCTCGTTATTCATGGCTTATATGTTTCGATCTGCACGCATGATTATTGTATCACTCATCCCTAATTTAATCCCCCTTTTAGTTACAGCGGGTTTAATGGGGTATATTGGTGTTCCTATAAAGCCTTCTACGATACTTGTATTTAGTATTGCCTTTGGTATTTCGGTAGACGATACCATTCATTTCTTAGCCAAATACCGTCAAGAATTACAAGCCAATAAATGGAAAATTAAACCTTCGGTCTATGGCGCGCTAAAGGAAACAGGGGTAAGCATGTTTTACACCTCTATAGTGCTCTTTTTTGGATTCTCTGTATTTACGATTTCTAGTTATGGAGGTACAGTTGCCCTAGGTGCTTTAGTATCGGCCACGTTGTTATTTGCCATGCTGTCTAACCTATTGCTCCTTCCCTCTTTATTATTGTCTTTAGAACGTAATATTGCAAATAAAACGGTCCTTAAAAAACCTGCAATTAATATTATTCCAGAAGAAGATGATGCAGAAGTAACGCGGCCAAAAGAAGATTAATACACTATATCTATAAGCTACTTTTAGTTCCATTTTAAGCTTTTTTTTAGTTCTAATAGTTGACCTCTATCCTTTGAAACCATTATATTTACTGCTCTAAATACGTATTTATGCAGTTATATTCCGTTTCAGACTTGTTGAATCAAAAAAATAGAGTACCCGAAATTGCTGTTAAAGGTTGGGTGAGAACGTTTAGAGCCAATAGATTTATTGCTTTAAATGATGGTTCTACGCTTGAAAACATACAATGTGTTGTCGATTTTGAACAGACCGATGAAGCCCTTTTAAAACGTGTTACTACAGGAGCTGCTGTAGAGATAAAGGGAGAACTGGTAGAGAGTCAAGGTAAAGGGCAAGCCATAGAAATTTTAGTATCACATCTTACTATATTAGGTGATTCTGATCCGGACACCTATCCTATTCAACCCAAAAAACACTCTTTTGAATTTTTAAGAGAAAATGCACACCTGCGCACGCGTACCAGTACTTTTAGCGCCATTATGCGCATACGCTCTACCCTGTCGTTCGCTATTCACAAATACTTTAACGATAACGGTTTTTACTATATGCACACGCCTATTATTACAGGAAGTGATGCCGAAGGTGCTGGAGAAATGTTTAAAGTCACCAAACTAGATCCAAAACACCCACCGCTTGATGCCGATAACAACGTTGACTACGCGCAAGACTTCTTTGGAAAAGAAACCAATTTAACCGTATCTGGGCAATTAGAAGCAGAAACTTATGCCATGTCTTTAGGAAAAGTGTACACCTTTGGGCCCACCTTTAGAGCCGAAAACTCTAATACATCAAGACACCTGTCTGAATTTTGGATGATAGAACCCGAAGTCGCTTTTATGGACTTACCCGGTAATATGGATTTGGCAGAAGATTTTCTAAAATCTGTGCTCAATTATGTTTTAGAAACGAATAAAACCGATATTGAATTTTTAGAAAAACGATTACGCGACGAAGAAAAAAAGAAACCTCAAGCAGAACGCAGTAGTCTTTCGTTAATTGAAAAATTAAATTTTGTCATCGATAACAATTTTAAACGTGTAAGTTATACCGAAGCTATAGATATATTACGTAATAGTAAACCCAATAAAAAGAAGAAATTTAAATACCCCATTGAAGACTGGGGTGCCGATTTACAAAGTGAGCACGAACGCTTTCTTGTAGAAAAACATTTTAAATGTCCTGTTATATTATTTGATTATCCTGCCGCTATTAAGGCGTTTTATATGCGCTTAAATGACGATGGTAAAACGGTACGAGCTATGGACATTTTATTCCCTGGAATAGGAGAAATGGTAGGCGGTTCGCAACGCGAAGAACGCTTAGACGTTCTTAAAGAAAAAATGGCAGCACTACAAATCCCAGAAGAAGAGTTATGGTGGTATTTAGATTTACGCAAGTATGGCACAGCAGTACATTCTGGCTTTGGCCTTGGTTTTGAGCGTCTTGTCATGTTTGTTACAGGTATGACAAACATTAGAGATGTTATCCCTTTTCCAAGAAGTCCACAAAATGCTGCATTTTAAAACGAGTTTGGCACAACTTTTTCATTGTCTGTTTTGTTATACTAACTTTATACTTTTTACTTAACTTAGCGTCAAACCCAATCAACTTATGCTCAAACAACATTTACAGTTTAAATTATCGCAAAAGTTATCACCTCAGCAAATTCAATTAATGAAATTGATTCAGCTGCCAACACAAGCTTTTGAACAACGTCTAAAGCAAGAATTAGAGGAAAATCCAGCATTAGAAGGTGGTAAAGAAGATGTTGCTAATGAGTTTGATGCCGATATAGACCAAAGCCCTTCGGAAGAGATTAATGATAACGAAACCATAAATGCTGAAGACATTAATGTTGACGAGTATTTAAGCGACGATGAAATTCCCGATTACCGCACCCATGCGAATAATTACAGTAGCGATGATGATGAAAAATCGGTTCCCTATGCTGCAGGAACCTCTTTTACACAGCATTTAATTAATCAATTAAATACGTACAGACTTTCTGAAGAGGAACGCGATGTTGCCGAATTCTTAGTGGGCAGTGTTGATGAAAGTGGCTATATAAGACGTTCATTATCTGATATCATGGACGATCTCGCCTTTACTCAAAATGTATATACCAGCGAGGAAAAAATTGGAGCTGTTTTAAAAATTGTACACCAATTAGATCCTGCAGGTGTTGGAGCTCGTAACCTTCAAGAATGTTTAAGCATCCAATTGCACCGAAAGGAAAAAACACCAGATACCGATTTGGCCATTGCTATTATAGACCAAGCTTTCGATGCTTTTACTAAAAAACACTATAAGAAGCTCCTTCAAAAGTTCGACATATCGGAAGTTCAACTCAAAGATGCCATTGGCGAAATTGAACATCTCAATCCAAAGCCAGGAGGGTCGTATTCGGGAAATAACCGTATCGTAGAACATGTTGTACCTGATTTTGCCATTAAAATTATAGATGGTGCCTTAGAATTAACACTTAATGGCAGGAATGCACCAGAATTACATGTCTCTCGAGAGTATAACAATATGCTAAAAGGGTATAAAGACGCCAAAGACAAAAGTAAATCTCAAAAAGATGCTGTTCTTTTTATCAAACAAAAATTAGATGCTGCAAAATGGTTTATTGAGGCGATCAAACAGCGTCAACAAACCTTATTTATTACCATGAGTGCCATTATGCACTACCAAAAAGATTACTTTTTAACGGGAGATGAACGCCAGCTTAAGCCAATGATCTTAAAAGATATTGCTGACGAAATTCAAATGGACGTCTCTACCGTTTCTCGGGTAGCCAATAGTAAGTATGTAGACACGCCTTATGGCACAAAACTCATCAAAGAATTTTTCTCGGAGTCTATGAAAAATGATCAAGGTGAGGATGTTTCTACTCGAGAAATTAAAAAAATATTAGAAACCGTTATTGAAGAGGAAAGTAAAAAGAAACCACTCACTGATGAAGCTTTAGCGAAAATTTTAAAAGAGAAAGGTTATCCTATTGCGAGACGAACGGTAGCGAAGTACAGGGAGCAGTTAGATATTCCTGTGGCGCGTTTAAGAAAAAAGATATGATACACCATGTCTTAAAAAGTATTTCGGTGATTTTTCACCCCCTACTAATGCCTATTTTAGGCGTTATGTTTTACTTTGTAAAATCGACCCGTTATATCGATACTAGGATTATTTGGGCCAAGTTATTTTCTCTAAGCATACTTACCATAATATTGCCCCTATTATTGTATCTCTTGTTAAAAACCATAGGAAAAGTACGTTCTATTCATTTAAACAGTGCTAGAGAACGTATTATACCTTTAATGCTTAATGCCTTGATTATAATTTTGGTGCTACAAAGTGTACTGCAACCTCACATGTACATAGAGCTCTATTATTTCTTTGTAGGCATTTTAATATCTACACTAGCTTGCTTAATTTTAGCGCTATTCAATTTTAAAGCGAGCATACATATGATCGCAATTTGCGGTCTGTTTATGTTTTTTATAGCGCTTAGCATTCACTTTAGCATTAATATTAACGGCACACTTGCTGCGCTATCTATAGCTATAGGTGCTGTAGCAACCTCTCGCCTGCATTTAAAAGCCCATACCGTTACAGAACTAATCATGGGGGCTGTTGTCGGCCTATTTCCACAACTTATTTTAATTACAAATTGGCTTTAATCCTTTAGAAGATACTCCACTATTAAAACTTAAAGAATGTAAAATAACAATCCTATTTTTACCGCATTGCTATCCAATGGCACACCGTTTAATAAAGTCGTGTCCGAAAAGATAGAATTCACACCATAATAGGCAAAAATATTCCACGTATTGTAGCCTACGCTTAACGTAGGACCATATTGAAATGTCGTATAGTTAGGAATATTTTGATGTATAAACGTCCCTAAACTACCTTCAAATTTACTTCTATTCGTAAACACATAACCTAGTTTCATTCCCACATAAACACGCCAAAATTTATAAGAACTCACTGTAGATGTACGCCATCTAAACTCTATGGGCAACTCTATAACATGCTCTGAAAATTTATTTTTGGTAAAATTTACTGTATTCGCATCAATAACGCTAAAATTAAAATCTCCAGAAACGTCTTCTCTTTGAATAAGTAGATTCTGGATATAAGAGTTCGTAGAATACCCTAAGCCTACTCCTATGGCTACATTACGCCTTTTGGTAATAGGCATGTCTTTTATAAACCCTAAATGAAACCCTAATGAAAAGCTAGTTTGCCTTAAATCCTCTGGGCGCTTTCCTAAAAGGTTATAAGTCGTGCCAATATAAAATTGATCTTCTTTATATAAACTATCCTTTACCCTACTGGTCAATTCTTGTGAAAACACTTGAATTACAGAGACAATGCTTAGTACTAAAATAAAGAGGTCTTTCATAATCTATTATCTATAGACAAATGTAAATAAAAAGGTTTGAAACCCATATGGAATACCAAACGCCCTTTTATAATTTTCAACAACTCTGTCCTCCTTTTATTTTACTACAATAATATCACTAATACGTGTAGTATATCTTGGAGATAAACGTTCTTGACGCATTTTCCAGGTGCGCTTTAAGTCTTGATTGCCTAACTTTATTTTATGATCGGCATACTTGGCATTTAAACCATCTATAGCCTGCATCAATGGCTTGTGCTTTGGGTTTTCTTTTTGAAACAGTTGTAATTGGTAATTATCTGTAGCCACCAACCCCATAACAATAACGCCCGCACGTTTATAATTTACGCCTGCTTTAAAGATATCTGTTACCGCATTTACTGCTGCACTGCTAATGACAAGACTTGAATCTGTGGGGTAGGCTAAAGTTATCATTTTACGACCTTTATGCTGTGTTGTATTTTGCTTATGCCGATCGCTTTGTAGTGTTACATAAACCATATTACAACTAGATCCTTGTTGCCTTAATTTTTCAGCACAGCGTGTTGCAAACGTAGAGATACGCTCTTTGATGTTATCAATATCTGAAAACGTGTATTCAAAACTTCTGGTGGTCGCAATAGCGCGTTTTGTGGTTACCTCATCCAGTTTTAGCTGGGAATTCCCTTCTAAATCTTTTTTCAACTTCCACCCCGTAATGGCCAAATTTTTACGTACCCAATCGTCTGATAAGCATGTAAAATCATAAGCCTTTTTACAGCCTTTCGCTTTTAAACGCTTTTGTAAGCCTCGCCCCACTCCCCAAACCTCTTCTATCTTAATCCATTTTAAAGCTTTAAGCCGTTTCGCTTCAGAGTCGATCACATAAATACCTTTAGTTTCTTCAGGAAACTTCCGTGCGATTTTATTAGCCACTTTACTCAAAGCCTTTGTTGGCGCTATGCCCACACAAGTAGGGATACCCGTCCATTTTAAAATACGCCCCCGTATCTCTAAACCGTAATTAGCAAAATCCCAATCACTAAAACCTTTAAATTCTAAAAATGCCTCATCGATACTATACACTTCTACATCGGGCGTAAACTGTTCTAATATGCGCATGACGCGATGACTCATATCGCCGTACAATGGATAATTAGAAGACAATACTTTTATACCGTTAGTTTTGCAAAAGCCCTCCCATTTAAAAATAGGAGCACCCATAGGCAAACCCAACACCTTTGCCTCATCGCTTCGCGAGATAACACAGCCATCATTATTGCTTAAAATAGCGATGGGCTTATGCTGCAAGTTAGGATTAAAAACCCGTTCGCAAGACGCATAAAAATTATTACAGTCTACTAAGGCATACATTGTAAATAGAATAGTTTTTAAGTGGTTACCTTTGTAAAACAGGTGTTTTTTTTGATTAGAAAAACTTGCCTTTCTCTAAAATTTTATGTCCATTACGTTTGTAATAAACTTTTTCGCCCTTGGCACAGAATGTATATTTTGAAACCCTAGGCGTTTCCGTTATGGCCATTAAAACAACGTCTTCTACAGTACAATTATAGTCTTTAGCAACTTTCTTTTTAACATGCGCTAAAGTCGCTCTGCCTTTTTTAAGTTGACCCTGTATTTTTTTATTTAATACAGGCTCTTCATAGCCTTCGGCAAGATGACACGCATTTCCCTTTATAGGTGCTGGCACTGCGGGTTGACCTACGGCACCTGTTGCAGCAGGTTGTTGGTCTATATATTCCCATGTGTAATCTGCTTTTAACAGTACACGCCTGCCATCATCGGTCTTAACAATATAATTATTTTGCGAAAACCCAAGAACAGATATTAAAACCAATACAACAAAAAGTAATTTTTTCATAATGCGAATACAATAGATTTAAATGTCTTCAAAAATACGGATTTTAATCTGCAACGTACTCTAAAATATCTGCAGGTTGACACTCTAATGCTTTACAAATCGCCTCCAAAGTCGTAAACCGTATAGCCTTAGCTTTTCCAGATTTTAGGATGGATAAATTCGCTGTGGTGATGCCTATAACCTCTGCTAAATGTTTACTTTTCATTTTGCGCTGGACAAGCATTATATCTAAATTTACACGTATCGGCATGGTTTAAATGGTTAAATCGTTTTCATCCTTAATATGTTTTCCTTTGCTTAATACCTCTAAATAGAGATACACCAAAAAGGCAATGGTTAAGTGGGCTAACACGATAAAATAATCATCCTGTAAACGAAAATCAGCCCCCTTTACAAATATAGCCCCCACAAATACTATAATATATAATAAAGGGATAAGATTTAGCTTTAAAAATAAACGCAAGTACTTTACAGAACTCGCTTCGAACATGTTTTTTTTAATAAACACACCTAAAAACATTTTAAACACGTAAAAGTAAACGCCATAATATAACATGCTTAAGCACATGAGAAGAATAGAGGCGTTAAACGGCACATTGACATGTAACCCTACTAAAGGCACATGTACCTTTCCTCCACCTTCTATACTATCTACAAACGGTATTTGAAAACCAAATTTATATTCTAAATAAGCCCCTATTGAGAATAACATGACAAAGCCTAATATACTTGCTATACTGTAAAATAATAAGGTGGCCGAAAAGTATGCGAATTGTTTCATTTCAAAATAATTTATTATTGTTTTTCGATAACAAAAATATAAAAATTATTGATAATCAATAATAAATTAATGTTAAAAATTATTTTTTAGCATTTTAGAGCTGTCATTGTATTAGTATGTACTTCCCCGTATCTTTGCGACATGCTACCCAAAAAATTAGAGCAAAAATTAGAGCAACGGCATTCTAAAAACGCATTACGCCGTTTAGGAACGCCTTCTGGTTTAATTGACTTTTCATCGAATGATTACTTGGGGTTGTCTACATCTGCACGCCTTTTTGAAACAGCACATGCGGTCTTAAAGCATTATGATATAATGCACAATGGCGCTACAGGTTCTCGATTATTATCTGGCAACCATAAATTGTACGATCTGGTAGAATCGCAATTGGCGGAAATTCACAAGAGCGCAGCGGCCTTAATATTCAACTCTGGATACGATGCCAATATGGGCTTTTTCTCTTGCGTTCCGCAGCGCGGCGACCTTATTCTATACGACGAATACAGCCATGCATCAATACGTGATGGTATTGCGATGAGCCATGCAAAAGCTTATAAATTTAAACACAATCATTTAGAAACTCTAGAAGCTTTATTACTACGCTATAGGGCAACTGCCTTTGCAAAAGATCTTAGTATTTACGTCGTCACAGAATCGGTGTTTTCTATGGGTGGGGATTCCCCAGATTTAAAAGCACTATCAAAATTATGCAACACCTATAAGGCACATCTAATTATAGATGAAGCTCATGCCGTTGGTGTTTTTGGTAATTCTGGTGAAGGCCTCTTGCAACAGTTGCATCTAGAATCTACAGTTTTTGCACGTATCATCACCTTTGGAAAAGCGCTAGGCTGTCATGGTGCTGCGATTTTAGGTTCTGCAGCGTTAAAAACATTTTTAGTAAATTTTTGCAGGTCTTTAATTTACACAACGGCATTACCGCCACATAGCTTAGCCACAATACATGCTGCTTATCGCACACTAAACACATCTACAAATCGTACGCTATTGGCGCAAAACATCAAACACTTTAAAGCTGAAGTTCATCGCAATCATCTAGAAACTAAATTTATAACCTCTAATTCAGCCATTCAGTGTTGCGTCATCCCTGGAAATAACAATGTGAAGCAGATCGCTCAACACTTACAACATTCTGGGTTTAATGTGAAACCAATCTTATCACCAACCGTACCCAAAGGCAAAGAACGGCTACGTTTTTGTTTGCATAGTTATAATTCTAAAGCAGATATCACTAAAGTTCTAAATGCACTTAGTACTTTTGCAGCATATGAGTGATACATTTAAAACCATAGCACGTTACCAATATTCTACTGAAGCACAAATCGTAAAAGGCCGTTTAGAAGCCGATGGCATTCCTGTGTTTTTATCAGATAGTTTCACCATAGATACAGATCCCTTGGTGAGTAATGCCATAGGTGGTGTAAAACTAAAAGTATATGCTAAAGATGCTTTACGGGCACAGCACATTTTGCAGTCTATCTCTAAATATGCCTTAGACGATAAAGGCAATACCATTGCTTGTCCTAAGTGTAAAAGTGAGACTATAACCTTATTTTCAACCATTAAAGATCTAAAATCCTTTTTTGCGTTTGTGTTTGGCGTTCTATTTGCCGCACTACCATTTTACACCAAACATAAATACAGATGCGACGTTTGTAATACCGAATTTGACTTAAAATGAATACTTACTTTATAACAGGCATTTCTACAGAAGTTGGAAAAACTGTAGCTTCTGCCATCATTACAGAAGCACTTGAGGCCGATTATTGGAAACCTGTGCAAGCTGGAGAATTAGAAAATTGCGATACTGCTAAAGTAAAGCGCTTAATCTCTAATACAACATCTCAATGTCACCCTAATGCCTATGCCTTAGAAACACCTATGAGTCCACATGCTGCTGCAGCTATAGACGGTGTAGAAATAGATATCAACGCCTTTACACCCCCACACACCAACAACCCCAACTTAGTCATTGAAGGCGCTGGAGGTTTGCTGGTTCCTTTAAACGCTAGCACCACCATTTTAGACTTAATACAGCCACACTATAAAGTTATTGTGGTATCTCGTCATTATCTAGGCAGCATTAACCATACATTACTCACTGTTCAGTTTTTAAAAGAAAAAGGGTTTGATGTGACACTTCTTTTTAGTGGTGCAGCACACCCCACTACAGAGGCGATTATTAAAAAAATGACCGGTGTTCCCGTTCTTGGGCGCATTGATGAAGAGCCTTATTTTGACCAAAATGTAGTGAAAGCATACGCCGAACGTTTTAAAAACCAACTATGACCTTAAACGAGAGAGATAAAAAGCACCTTTGGCACCCCCTAAAACAACACCAGTTACAACCTGAAAGTTTAGCGATCGTTAAAGCTAAAGGATGTATCCTTACCGATGAACAGGGTAAGGAATATATCGATGCTATCGCATCTTGGTACACCTGTATGTATGGCCATTGCCACCCTTATATCACAGAACGTGTTTATGCACAAATGCAACAACTCGATCAGGTCATGTTTAGTGATTTTACGCATGAGCCTGCTGTACAATTATCGGAAGCCCTTGTAAAAATTCTACCCGACAATCAAAATAGAGTGTATTTTAATGATAACGGCTCTACTGCTGTAGAAGCAGGCATTAAAATGGCACTGCAATACTATTTTAATAAAGGTGATAAACGGTCTACTTTTATTGCTTTTGAAAATGGGTTTCACGGCGACACCTTTGGGGCCATGAGTGTCTCTGGGCTATCCGTATATAACGGCCCTTTTGAAGATTTTTTAATAGATGTAAAACGCATTCCCACACCAAACGGCACAAATACTGCTCTTATTTTAGATACCCTGAAACATTATGCAGACACTTATAAAATCGCAGGCTTTGTATACGAACCCTTAATTCAAGGTGCTGCTGGCATGAAAACCCACGATGCCCAAGGCTTAAATGCCATTTTAAATGCCTGTACCTCTAAGGGGATTTTAACTATTGCAGACGAAGTTATGACGGGATTTGGCAAAACGGGCCGTTATTTTGCTTCAGATTACCTAGAAACAAAGCCTGATATTATCTGTTTGAGCAAGGCCTTAACAGCAGGCCTTATCCCTATGGCAATTACATCGTGTACCGAAACCATTTATGAAGGGTTTTTAAGCAGCGATGTTGCTAAAGGCTTTTTTCATTGCCACACTTATGCCGCCAATCCTGTAGGATGTGCAGCGGCTATTGCAGGCATTGAATTGTTAACTTCGGCAGCTATTCAAAATAACATTTCGCGTATTACAAAGGCGCATCAAGACTTTAACACCAAGATTAAAGCACATCCCAAAGTTAAGGAAACCCGGCACATTGGTGTGATTTTCGCTTTAGACCTCAACACCGTTATGGAACGCTACGGCGACCTACGCGACAAATTGCTGAAATTCTTTATGGATCGTGGTGTCTTTTTAAGACCTCTAGGCAATACCATTTACATTCAAGTCCCTTATATTATTACAGATGCCGAATTGAAAAAGGTCTATCAAACCATTGAAGAAGCTTTAGAAATAGTATAACTTTGCCCAAAATAAATTGCTTTGCAACATCCTATATCCATAACCGCTATCGCTTCTATATCGCCTCTAGGCATGACTTTAGAAGAAACGTGGAATAGTTACCTTAACCCTAGGCATCATTTTAATTCAAAGCCTTTTTTAGAGGGAACCGCTTGGGTGGCTCAACTGCAAGATAGCGCTAAAGCACGTATTGCAGAACTGCGCGCTTCAGATAACAAATACAAATCTTTAGACGATACTGTCTTATTTGCCATTTATGCCTCTAGGCAGGCCATAAAACAAGCGGGCTGGAACGCAGCATCTAATTTTGGTATTAATATAGGCTCATCGCGAGGTGCTACAGCCCTCTTTGAAAAATACCATACTTCTTTTTTAAAGCACAATAAATCTGAAACCTTAAGCTCTCCAACAACAACTTTAGGCAACATAGCATCTTGGGTGGCTCACGATTTGCAAACGCAAGGTCCAGAATTAAGCCATTCTATAACGTGCTCTACGGCTTTGCACAGTGTACTTAATGGTATTGCTTGGATAAACTCGGGCATGTGTGCAACATTTTTAGTGGGTGGTAGTGAAGCCCCTCTAACCAATTTCACCATCGCACAAATGCAAGCTCTAAAGGTGTATTCGAAATCTAAAGCGCCTTTTCCATGCCGTGCTTTAGATCTGGAAAAAGATAAAAACACAATGGTTTTAGGGGAAGGAGCTGCGATGCTCTGTCTTGAAGCAGGTCTAAAATCCAATGCACTATGTAGCATTACAGGCTTTGGGTATGCAACAGAAATTTTAAAGCATAACATTTCTATTTCTAGCGATGCCAAATGCTTTCAAAAATCCATGCGAATGGCTTTAAAAAATAGACCTCCAGAAACTATAGATGTTATTGTAATGCATGCGCCTGGAACAATTAAAGGTGACCTTTCAGAATTTAAAGCCATACAACATCTATTCCCTAAGCAAATGCCTTATCTCACCTCTAACAAATGGAAAATAGGACATACCTTTGGAGCTTCTGGAGCATTGAGCTTAGAATTTGCTATTTTAATGTTACAGCATCAAAAATGCATTGGCATACCTTATTTAGAAACCGCAAACGCACCTAAAACCATTAAACACATTCTCATAAATGCTGTTGGTTTTGGTGGTAATGCCGTATCTATTTTAATCTCGAAATAAAACAATCTATTGGGCTGCTTTTACCTCGTCTAGTAAAGCGCGCATGTGTTTGTTTTTTAGCATTCCGCCATAAGCCATATCACTTAAAGGAATATGTGGATACGAATTGCATTCTACAATGACAGGGCCATCTGTAGTAATTGCAATATCCCAACCTATCAAACGATCAGGAAAGACGCTTAAAGCATGTTTTAAAAGCTCTAAGATGGCTTCGTAAAAAGGAATTTGAAAATCTTTAAACACCACACCACTATCGGGATGCTTGGTAATGGTAGCACCACCAAACTCCATAAGGTAATGGCCTTCTGCCTTTAGAGTACCTGTATCCATATGCACCCCTACTGTAAATCCACCAGATGTCGCATTATCTACGTCACTGTTACCTACTCCAAAACGGTAAAATCCACCAATAAATTCGACATGCTGTTCTTGAGTGACAATAGTGATGATGCGCAATGTATTCACCGATTTGCTATGAATTTTGTTTATGGCCTCATGTTGCTCTATAAGTTGTGTGTGTACATAACTGCCTTTAACCATAAGCTTGAAATACGCATCCAGTTTAGCCTCTAAATCCGCTTTAGTCATTTTAAAACACCCTTTACCTCCATACTCAGATGGTGGTCTAAAAAACAGACCCTCAAGGCTATTCGTATCAAAAACAGTATTAAAAAATGCTTTGGCTTCGGCTACCGTTCGTACTTGGGTAATTGTGCCATTCCAGAAAAAACTATGCCCAGTATTGTAACTGATTAATTGTGGTGTTTTAAGTTTTGCCTTTTCTGTATAAAACGAAAAAAAAAGTTTATGTTCTATAATGGCATTCAGGCTTTTAATGTGTAGCAACCTACTCGAATTAAGCGCTTTCATCTCACCAAAACTGTGGTAATCCAAATAATTTTCTACAGACTTACGGTATAAAAACTTAAAATAATAAAAAGGCAGTTCTCGCTTCGTATAGGTAAGTATAATCAGTTCCTTAAACATTTTAAGCCAGCCCTTCTTATTAGGGTCTTTAAAAAATACTTTTAGGCGTCCAATGTTATTAAATCTTCTCATACGACTTTTAGCTACTAGCGGTTTATGCTTTAACTTTAGTTGAATTACAAACGGAAAAATAAGATAATCTAGAACACTTTTATAAAAATTACAGCAATTATTTCTAAAAGGGATTTAACATCTCTGTAAACATTACTCTAAAAGCCTCCTTTTTTCAAATGTATTTTTCTACTTTTACACCCTATATTAGAGACTATGAGCGCGATTAAACATAACTGGACGACCCAAGAAATTCTAGATATTTATAACAAACCTTTAATGGAGTTACTCTATGATGCTGCAACGGCACACCGTTTACATCATGACCCTAATACGGTACAGGTTTCTACATTATTGTCTATAAAAACGGGGGGCTGTCCTGAAGACTGTGGGTATTGTCCACAAGCGGCACGTTACCACACCGATGTTAAAGGGAATGACCTCATGAGCGTACAACAGGTGAAAGCCCAGGCACTGCGTGCAAAATCTAGCGGAAGCTCTCGAGTATGTATGGGAGCTGCTTGGCGTAATGTGAAAGATGGTGAAGAATTCGATCAGGTTTTAGAAATGGTACGTACCATCAACAAACTTGATATGGAGGTGTGTTGTACCCTGGGTATGATTACTGAAAATCAAGCCAAGCGTTTGGCAGAAGCTGGACTCTATGCGTACAATCATAACTTAGACTCTTCTGAAGATTATTATAAAGAAGTTATTTCTACACGTGGTTTTGAAGACCGCTTAGAAACCATCGACAACGTACGCAAAACAAATGTAACCGTTTGTTCTGGTGGTATTATTGGTATGGGTGAAAAGGTAGAAGATCGTGCAGGTATGCTTGTCGCACTTTCTACTTTAAATCCGCAACCTGAATCTGTCCCTATCAATGCACTTGTTGCTGTAGACGGTACTCCATTAGAAGATCAAGAACCTGTATCTATATGGGACATGGTACGTATGGTCGCTACCACTAGAATAATCATGCCAGAAACGCAAGTGCGTTTAAGCGCTGGGCGTACGCAAATGACCAGAGAAGGACAAGCCATGTGTTTCTTTGCTGGTGCAAATTCTATTTTTGCAGGCGATAAGCTCCTTACAACGCCTAATCCTGATGTGAATGAGGATATGGAAATGTTTAAATTATTAGGCTTAAATCCACAAAAGCCTTTTATTAAAAAAATGCAACCTGAAACCGTAGAAGCAAAAGATTCTGAATATCAAGATTTAGGTGAAAAACCTAAATGGACACGCCCAGAACATACTATAACACGTAATGAAAAGGCAAAAAGCAAAGCTAAACTGTCTAAATAAGGGATCGCATTTATACCAGCTTTTAAAACTTATAATATCTTTACACTCTAAATTAAAACACTAAAATAATGCAAAAATTAGTTCTACTACTAACACTACTGGGTGTTACATTAGGCCATGCACAAGCCTACTCAGGAAAAAATGACAATAAATTTCAAGTAGGTCTTAACGCTCAAGAAAATGGTACTGGAATCAATGTAAGTTACGACTATGGTTTAGGCGAAAACATTTCTGTTGGTATCTCTTCTACCTACCTTTTAGGTGTTGATGATGCCTTAAAAAATAATGCATTCGATGATCTTAATGCTGATTTCGATAATCGAATAGATATACGATTCCGTTTTAACGCTAATTTAGGGAATGTTATTAATGTGAGTGATAGCTTTGATTTATACCCAGGGCTGAGCTTAGGGCTTAAAAACTTTGGAGGTCATTTAGGAGCACGCTATTTCTTTACCGATGGTTTTGGTGTTTATACAGAACTTAATGTCCCTTTTGCGAAATATAAATCAGATCGCCTTCTGCCTCCTGAGGAACTGCACAATCAATTTACAATACACTTAGGCGCTAGTTTTAACTTATAATTTAGCAGCCTAAAGCAATAAAAAACGGGACTACAACATAAAAATTATAGTCCCGTTTTTTTATATTTTTAAAAACAAAATAGGCTTAAAATAGCATATTGGCTTTATCATAAACCAAATGCGATTCCCACCCCCTGTACAACAAGTAATCTATTAATTTTTTTTTGTTTTTGTACACATTAGATCCTTGTATAGAATCTGCTTTTTTTTCAGCTAACGTGTTAAAAATATCGAGATATTCATCGGTATCTATTTTAGACAAGGCCATTTTAATGGTTGTCTTATGAATTTCTTTGCGTTGCAACTCCATGGTTAAGCGACGACGGCCCCATTTTTTGATTCTCAATTTCCCCCTCACATAGGCTTCTGCAAATCGGGCTTCGTTTAGAAAATTTTCAGTTAGGAGGTGCACCATAATCACATCTATGGCCTCTGGTATCATATGCCAAGTTTTTAACTTTTCGCGCACCTCTTTATGGCAGCGTTCTTGATACGCACAGTAATGCTCTGCTTTTTTAATAGCGTCCTCTAATGTGTAGGTTTTTCTGGTTTGCATGTAACGTCAAAAATAATTAGAAAAACCCAAATGCAAGTGCCAATAGCACTTCTAATTTAAGCGTGTGCTAAAACGCTATTTCCAAACAGCAGCATTCTATGTTTCTATGTATTATAGCGTTAAAAGACGTATTGGCACCGTTTTAAAACATATTTAATTATATTTGTAGTTATTGATTTACATTTAACTCAAAGTATTCTAAATATTATTGTGTTCACTATGGTTTCTTACTTACGTTTTTCGCTTTTGGCTTTCTTTACAATAACACTAACTTCCAACGCCCAAATTGCGGCATGGGACACAGACGGGAATACAGGAGATGAAGCCACTCTAAGCGCAACAACATTAGGGGCCAATGTAGCAAGTGCGACCTTAAGTAGAGATGCTGGATTAGTTGCCGAAGCCCTACCTAACACTTTTGGGTCTTCTTCGTTTGTTAGCACTACAGGAGGGCCAGGATTATCAGATGCTAATAGTCAAGGTAAAATAATACGTGTTAGAATTGAAATTGAATGTGGTCACCAAGCTTCGTTTAGCACATTAGACGTTAATTTTTTGAGAGATGCGGATGGCCCTTTTCGTTTTAGATGGTTTTTCAGTTTATCAGGAGGCATGGGTGGCGGTGTTATTGGGGGATTTAACTTCACTTACAACGGCACAGAAGTCAATGGTTTAGCACAAACACAAATCGACTTATCTGGAATAGCCGCTTTACAAAATGTTCCAGCAGGTACCGTTATAAATTTTACATTAAGAGCCTTAGAAGCCACGACAGATGCAGGACTTTTAGGTATAGGACGACTTGCGGGTGATGATTTAAGTATTGGTGGTACGATTACCCCCCTCATCACCACATGGGATGGAACAGCATGGAGCAATGGCGACCCCGATATCAATAGAGATGTCATCGTAGACGATGATTTTACAGTTACCAGTGGTAGCGATTTTGGAGCTTGCGCATTAACTGTAAACGCAGGAGCCACCTTAACGGTTAACGACGGAGCCATAGCTGAAGTTGAAAACGAAACTGTAATTGCTGGTAATCTCGTCGTAGAAAATCAGGGTAACTTTATTCAAAACGATAATACAACAGGAACATTTAGCCTTAGTGGTGCTGGTATGGCAACTCTAAACAAAACAACGCCAGTAAAAAACGATTGGTTTTTTTACAATTATTGGAGTTCTCCTGTCACTGGAGCAACTATTGGTAACGTGTTTCCCGATGTTGATGCAGACAGACGTTTCTTTTTTAATGCCTCGAATTACGAAGACACCGATGGCGACTCTATAGATGATGATGGTAATGATTGGCAATTTGCCTTAGGCGGAGACACCATGACTCCTGGTGTAGGCTATGCAGCTACAGCCGATAGAATGTTAAGCTACCCTACCGCTGTGAATGTAAATTTTCAAGGCCAATTTAATGCTGGCAACATAACCACTCCTGTTGTATTTAATGCTGCAAATACTAATGAAAGTTGGAATCTAATAGGCAACCCCTACCCTGGCGCCTTAGATGCCAATAATTTTATAAATGGAAACTCAGGAATTATTGGAGCCTCTTTATACTACTGGTCCCAAGCACGTCCTGCAGAAGCTTCCAACCCAGGAAATGATGCCTCTAATTTCAATCAAGGCGATTATGCCGTCTTTACCTCAGGTTCTGGTGGTACTGCTGGTGGTGCGGGTGTAGCTCCCGCTCGTTTTATTCCTTCTGGCCAAGGCTTTTTTGTTGCCGCTTTAACCAGTGGAGTTGTAACGTTTACTAATACTATGCGCTCTACAAACACGACAAGTAATAATCTATTCTTTAAAACTACGCACACTAAGAAAGAGAACCCAGCCAATAAATTGTGGTTAAATTTAACGACTACCAATGGCGTTTTTAGTCAAATTCTAGTAAGTTATGTCGATGGTGCCACTGCTAACAACGATGGCCTGGCTTACGATGCGCCTCGATTTAGCAACCCAAACACAGCAACGTCGTTATACACGATGATTAATGAAAATGATAGAAATTATGCCATTCAAGGTAAAAGTCCAGAAGACCTTACTACAAATGAGGTTATACAAGTTGGTTTTAATACCGTTTTTAATACGACTGTTAACTACACCTTATCTATAGACCACTTAGAAGGCGATTTTTTAAGTACGCATCCCATTTTTGTTAGAGACACACAGCTTGACATTGTACATAACCTTTCCAATCAAGATTACGTGTTTACATCAGAATCGGGCGATTTTAAAAGCCGTTTTCAAATCGTATTTAACGAAAACACATTTTCTACTCCAGATTTAAATACGCCCAATGCCATCGCTATTGTTCAAATAGATGCTTCTAATTTTAAATTTTCAACAACAACTTCTAATTTCAAATCAATTGTGCTTTACGATCTATTAGGAAAAGAAATTGCGCAATACACTCCTAATGCAGCAACACTAAGCACAAAACTTAACGCACTAAATACTAGTATTTATATTGCTAAAATTGAATTAGAAAATGGGTATACACTCTCTAAAAAAATGATTCTGAGATAACTAACATACCTTATGTTGTAGTTAACATAGAATAATCTTTATAAAAAGCACTTTTTTTTAAATAAAAAATGCATTATTCGTAACGATCGTCTTTACGTTTATACAAAATTGAGAATTTCGACGTACGGTTCCTTATTTATTTCTTCTAAAACCAGATTAACTGTAATTTTGTTGGCGTCTTTTAACTTTAATTTAAAGGTAATCGATAGCGCTCTCAAGCTTTATTATGGTTTATCATGAACTTGTAATTTAGCAAAACGAATCGCATTTTAGCAATTCTCCTACAAGAGACCTCGCTATTATAACAACGATTGCGTTACAATTTCACTTAAAAGTTTGAAAAATAGCTTTTTGGTATAATTTTTGATAAATACTTTCGAGCTCAAATTTTTTAAGTAGTTTTGACTTAACACGTGTTTTGGCTTGTATTACGAAAAAAAAGAAAAATACCTACATGTTCCCTCAAAAAAAAATACTATGAAAAAAATTACACATCTCACTTTATTTTTAATTATTTGTAATTGGTCTTTTGCACAAACCGCATTAAACCCTGGTGATATTGCCATAACTGGTTTTAATGCCGATAACGACGATGAATTTTCATTTCTTTTACTAAGAGACATAGAATCTGGCACCACTATAAATTTTACAGATAATGGGTGGCAATCCTCTGGAAACTTTAGACCTGGCAACCTTGAAGGTATCCTTACTTGGGTTGCAGATACAGATTTACCCTGCGGCACAGAAATAAATATATTAAGTAATGAAGCTACTGTAGAAGACACATACATTACCTCTATTGGAACAATTACGGAATCAGAAGATGGCTTTGCTCTAGCTACAAATGGCGACCACATACTAGCCTATCAGGGACCTGCTACATCGCCTTCTTTTATTTTTGGAATACACTTTGCCTCTAATTCTAGTTGGACTAATGCTACAAACTCAAACACCAGTGCTGTGCCTGCAGGACTCATAGATGGTACCACTGCTGTTTATGTTGGTAATTTTGATAATTCCAATTATAATTGCAGTGTAACAGCAGACAAAAGCCTTATTTTAGCTTCAATAACAACCCCTTCGAATTGGAATGGTAGCAATTCTAGAATATCACCTCTAGGCGGATGCCCATTCTGCCCGAATACCTCTACATGGGATGGTAGCAATTGGAGTAATGGTATACCCGATTTAACGACACAAGCCATCATCGATGGCAACTACAACACCATAAGCAACGGCAGTTTTAGTGCTTGTGCCCTAGTTGTTAACTCCGGAAGCACTTTAACAGTTGATAACCAAACTTTTGTAGAAGTTGAAAATGATGTTACCGTAAACGGGAGCTTAGCTGTACAAACTCAAGCCAATTTTGTTCAAAATGATAACGATGGTATTTTTACAAATAATGGCACTTCTACTGTTACAAAAACAACACCTGTTAAAGCCGACTGGTTTTTTTATACCTACTGGAGTGCTCCTGTAGAAAGCCAAAATATTGGGGCTTTGTTTTTTGATGTTGATAGCGACAGGCGCTTCTTCTTTAATGCCAATAACTATCTCGATACAGATGGAGATGGTATTGATGATGACAATAACGATTGGCAATTTGCTCTAGGTACTAATACAATGACGCCTGGTGTAGGCTATGCTATGACGTCTAGTCGACAAGGCAATTACCCTTCTGCACGCACAAGAGTGTTTTCGGGGACATTCAACACGGGAACAATACCTACACCTATTGCTTTTAATGCTTCTAATGTAAATGAAAGTTGGAATTTTATAGGGAATCCTTATCCTTCTGCTCTTGATTTCGATGTCTTTCTAGCTGCTAATAGCACCCTTATTGATGGGGCTGCTTATTTTTGGTCTCAAGCGACTCCTCCTAGCAATACCAACCCCGGAAACAGAACCTCTAACTTTAGCCAAAACGACTATGCGACTTATGCTTCTGGTATAGGGAGTGGCACAGCAGGAGCCAGCGGTGTCATACCAACCCAATTTATACCTTCTGGACAAGGCTTTTTTGTGGCTGGTTTAACTAATGGTACAGCTATATTTACAAATGCCATGCGAAGCGCTACTGAAACCAGCAATACGCTTTTCTTTAAAAGAGAAGACACACAAAAAAAGGACAACAGTAATAAATTATGGTTAAATCTAACTACTGAGAATGGTATTTTTAGCCAAATCCTTGTAGGTTACGTTAATGGTGCAAGCGCTGCTAACGACGGCTTAGCTTTTGATGCACCACGTTTGGTCAACCTAAGTATTCCTGCAGCATTATACATGACCCTACAGGGGGAAAATAGAAAATATGCCATTCAAGGAAAAGCCATTAATGATCTAGATAGCAACGAAACTATCAATTTGGGCTTTAGTTCTTCTTTAGATAATACTGTGAACTATACGCTATCTATAGCGCAATTTGAAGGCGCTTTCTTTAACACAAATTCTGTATTTGTCAAAGACAACCTACTTGGTACCACCCATAATCTATCTGCACAAGACTATAGATTTACATCCCAACCTGGTGAATTTAATGACCGTTTTCAAATCGTATTTAATGAAAATACATTTTCTATTGAACAATTAAACCGTTCTGAAACAATCGATGTATTTCAAATCAACAAAAATCATTTTAAGTTTACCTCAACAACTTCTGCGATAAAATCCATTACGGTTTACGATCTATTAGGTAAAGTCATTAACCGTTACGAATCAAACTCTAAATCTCTTACATTACAACTAGATACGACAAGATCCGCAGTTTATATTGCTAAAATTGAATTAGAAAATGGCACTATATCAGCTAAAAAAATAGGTGTAGAGTAATTTTTATCCACAGCAAAATACAACTATAAATCAACATCTAAATCATTTAAAAATGGTGATTTGATGTTGATTTATGGTTTAAGAAATAAGTCTTAAACCAATAAAATAAATAAAAACCTACTTATTTTAATCCATTTCCTACTTCTTTTCATCGAAATAAAATTGTATTTGGTCGACACAAACTCTTCAATTCGTAGAAAAAAAGGAAAAACCACATCTTCAATTAAGTAATTTTACAGTGTAAATTGTCTTAATTATGAAAAAAATAGTAATCTCTCTCTTGCTTGCATATACATATGGTATAAATGCGCAATCGCAGCCAAAACAGTCACAACGAACGCCAAGCTCTCATGCTTCGCAATTTAGTCCTATACATGCAGCAACGCTGCATGCTGCTCAAACAGCTACCAATACAAACTTAAAAAACACCGCACAGGGTGGCTATATATGGGGCCCTCTAACGTTCCCTTCAACATCTATCATACGTGAAGGCGAAAATTTTTCGGTTCTCAGTATTCAGGTGGATGAACTCCCTAGAAAAGCACATGATATGTCGTGAGTAAAATACCTATTAGGTATTTAAAAGCACGATTAAAATTCGCAAAACGTCTCAGTTATTTTAAATATAATAACGTCTATCATCGTTATCCAAGGTTTAAATAGGAGATTCCCCTTTTTAAAAAAGTAGCTTAAAAACTACATATTAAACACCAAATACTACATCAAATCATGTAGTATAAATCATATTTCATCGACTAAGTGTATAATAACAACTATTTATGTAGTACGAGTTATACAGAATTAAAAAAACATTTGTTGATAACTTATAAAAAGACTTATTTTTAGAACACCCCAAAATACGCTCTGGTAAGTTTTATTAAAAAACCAATGCTAAATCTATTTATCATGAAAAAAATTACGCCCCATATAATTTTTAAAATATTATTTATTTCACTAAGCTTAACCCAAATATCTTATGCACAGATTATTGCATGGGATATGAATGGTAACGCAGGAAACGAAGCTACAGTTACTGCAACAGCAATAGCTGCTAATATGACAGCGACACCATTGCAACGGGGGCTTCCTGTTCTTGGGCCTGCACCTATAAATCCGTCACCTCTAGCAAACGCTTATTCTTCTACTAATTTTACAAATACGAACAGTTTTTTTACTGCATTCTTTAATAATGAATCTTTAACGTTTACAATGAAAGCCGACTGCGGTTACGAAATTTCTCTAAGCACTATAGATGTTAACTTTAGACGAAGCAATACAGGCCCTGATTTTTTCACATGGGGATATAGTATCGATGACTTTAATTTCGTAATTGGAGTTGGTGGCGTTATTAACTATAATTCTGGAAACTCTAATGGAATGGCTCAAGCCCAAATTGACCTGTCTACAATACCCGAATTACAAAATGTAAGCAGTACAATCACGCTAGTATTAATATGTGCTAGTGCATCTAACCCATTAGGTACATTTGCTATTGGTAGATTGTCTGGTAACGACCTTGCTATTGGAGGAACAGTAGCTTCAGGTTCTACAACTTGGAACGGCACCGTATGGAATAATGGCACTCCTAATATTAACAGACAAGCTATTATAGATGGTAATTACAACACCGCTACCAACGGTAATATTTCTGGCTGTAGTTTAACAGTTAACAGTGGTGCAAACCTTATCGTTGGAGACAATACTTTTGTAGAAATAGAAAACGATGTTACTGTAGAAGGCAGTATAGACGTGCTAACGCAAGGTAGTTTTGTACAAAATCAAGCTTCTGGCACGTTTACAGGCTCTGGATCGTCTTCTGTTACAAAATCTACTCCTGTAAAACAAGATTGGTTTTTCTATAACTATTGGAGCTCTCCTGTACAAGGTGAAATCATAGGAAACACATTCTTTGATGTCGATGGAGACAGGCGTTTTCAATTTAATGCATCCAATTATTTAGACACAGATGGCGATGGCATAGATGATGATAATAACGATTGGCAATTTGCGTCTGCAGGGACTACCATGGTACCTGGTGTAGGTTATGCGACAACATCTAGTAGGTTTGGCCCTTACCCTTCAAGCAGAATGGCAGCTTTTGACGGTCCTTTAAATACAGGTACGATTTCAACACCTATAGCATTTAACCCACTTAGTACGGACAGTTGGAATTTAATTGGGAACCCATATCCTTCTGCATTAGATTTTGATATTTTCCATGCCAATAATAGTACCCTTGTTGAAGGTGTTGCCTATTACTGGTCGCAGGCAACAGCTCCAAGCAATTCTGCCCCAGGCAACCAAGGTTCAAATTTTAGCCAAAATGATTACGCTACCTACACCGTGGGTTCTGGAGGTGCAGCTGGTGCTAGCGGGGAGGTACCAACGCGTTTTGTTCCTTCTGGACAAGGTTTCTTTATAAACGGTCTCGCAAATGGCAATGTTACCTTTACAAATGCCATGAGGGTAGCCAATGGCTCTAGTAATTCTTTGTTTTTTAAACAACAAACAACGAAAAACAGCGCTACCAAAACACAAGAATTAACAGTAAAGACACTTACAGCTCCGTCTCACTTAGATTTGCTTCAAAATGATGATTTCGGACTATCAGACACTGAAACCAATGTTATTGAGTTTCCTAATACAACTTTGGGTGCCACTAATAAAATCGACGAGAACAGGCTTTGGCTTAATTTAACAACAGATAATGGTGTCTTTAATCAAATTTTAGTAGCTTATGTCAATGGTGCTACAAATGCTAACGATGGCACTTTTTATGATGCCCCTAGACGTATCAATCAAAATTTCAACGCTATACTTTACTCTTTAATAGACGGTTCTAATGAAAAATACGCCGTTCAAGGTAAAGCTATAGATGCGCTAGCTTCTAGTGAGTCTATCCAACTTGGATTCGCTACAACAATACAGGCTGAGACGTCTTATAAATTTTCTGTAGCACAATTGGAAGGTACTTTTCTTGCCAACAATGTGATATATCTAAGAGATCATTTAAATGGTATTACGCATAATTTAACACAACAGGATTACAATTTCACCTCAGATACAGGAGAGTTCAATGATCGTTTTGAAATTGTGTTCTCAGAAAATAGTACCCTATCAACAAATGATGTAAATTTAGACAACAGCACTATCGCTATTACGCAAATTGGAGAGGACCGCTTTAAATTTAATACCAATACATCTAGTATTAGCTCTATCGCCGTGTATGACATTACTGGAAAGCTAATAAACACCATACAATTTGAAAATGGTACTCATACTCAAAATATAACTTTAAACACCCTTAAAAATGCATTATACATCGCTAAAATCCAATTAAATAATGGCGCTAGTATTCATAAGAAATTTTTAAAAAACTAAGCCCTACATAAACATACAGGTGTTCTCGTTTAAATGAAAATACCTGTATTAAAACAATATATTAACCTTAAACCCAAAAAACCTATAAGATAAAAAAGAGCAACTTTCGAAAAACTGTTACTTCAAAACAGTTTACTCTCATTCGTTAAATTTTTTGCTCAACAAAACTCTATTATATTAACATGACCCTAAATTGCTTAAAAATGAACAAAACCCTACTCTCATTAGCTTTGGCTTTTGCTTACAATGTCAATGCGCAAACCATTAAAAAAAACCTTGAAACAACGCTTAATTCTAATCCTCCTCACGTAGTGATAAAACACCTAGAAACAGCACCTACTCAAGTCACTGTAAATGCTACCCTTGGCAATTCCAATCAAGGATACATATGGGGGCCACTGGGATTCCCTTCGTCATCTATAGTTCGTATGGGAAAAGATTTTTCTACAGTTATATTTAAAGTTGATGGTCTTCCCTTAAATGTGCGCTTCTTGATTTAACACAAAATATGCATTAGAACATTTATTATAGCTTTGAACTGCTGTAAACACTAGTACTATAAATTTAACCGTAGTCATAACTGCACTTAAATTAAGAAAATAGTGGTGTTTATGGCATATGAAGATTTCATCTAAATTTAAAGATGACATTGAAACCACAAAATCAGTGTTTTCGATACATCTTTTATACCGTTTATAACGCGTATTTAAACGAAAGAATAAGGTTTCTACCTGGAGCAGATATACCAGAAGAATAGGGCCTGTACAGTTGATTTGTTATATTTTCTAATGCTGCAGTTAAAGTCATTGCCGGATTTATCTTGTACTGCGTTCTTAAATTTAATGTATACCAAGACGGTGAAAAAGGATTACCGTTACCATCTGCAGCATATATAAAATTTTTCTGTTTTTCAGACGGCGCCAATTCATCAAAAGATAACGCGCCGTTATAATTTAAAAATCCATCTAGTATCAATCCTCGATGCTTCCAAACCAAATGTGTATTCCCAAAACTTGGAGACACATGTCGTACGGGAACTTTTACAGCACCCTCTTCTTCGTAACCGCGAACTAAACTGTATTGAGATGTTAATGTAAAATCTTTTGTAAACACATACTTCCCGCCTAACTCTAAACCATAAATCCTTGCTTCTGATGCATTTTGTATGGCTTGCACATTACTTAAAGCACCATCATAAATAATTTCACGCTGCCCATTTAAATCACTATCCCTACGCACCAATGCATCATCTAAATAAGTAAGATACGTGCTAAAATCTAAGATTAGCTTTTTATTGAAATTTAACTGCAATCCAACTTCTCCTCCATAAGCATACTCTGGTCTTAAATTATCGTTAGGAACCACTACTGAACCTGGTTCAGAATCAAACACCTTACCTATATCATCAATATTAGGTGCTCTAAATGCCGAACCTAAATTCACCTTCCATTGCATTATTTTATTAGGGAACCATGATATTCCTGCTGTACCAGTTACAGCTCCAGAAATGTTCCTTGACCTTTCGAAAGGCAAATTTAAAAACCGATTATTTTCTGAAAAATCAGCATCAGATTCGATATGATTAAATCTAAGACCGGACTGAAATACAAACCGTTTCGTTGGTTTGTACTTTATACTTGAATATAGGGCTGCAGATAACCAGGTAGCGCCATTTGGATACCGAGACACCGTAGCACTTCTATTACCTGTAGCTATATTTTCTATTGAAGCTCTTGAACTTACCTTATTAAAAACATATTCGCCACCATAAAACAACTTTGTTTTAGAGCTTAATCGTTTTTCAATATCTAAATTAAAAGAATACGCATCAACAGCTTCTGCTCGTGTTCTTCGATCTGTACTTTGAAAATCTCTATCTATTCTACTTTCTTGAAAATTCTGATACGCCAATGTAACCTTTGCTTGGTCATATAATTTTGAATACGGATGCGACGTTGTGACTTGCAGGTTGGTCATAAACCATTTTTGAGGGCCATAATCCCACTCCGCCGATCTTGGCAACCCATCTCTAAACCTTAATAACCTGTCATATCTTGGAATATTAGAAGACCTAGAGTAATGCACTCCTAAATCAAAATTTAAGTCTTTAGTGGGTTCGTAGCGTATTTTTTGAGTGGCATTAAACTGGTCGTATCCAGAAAATCGCTGTATTCTTGGGTTTGAATTTGTAACTACATTATCGTTTCCATTTTCTGAGACCACAAACGTAGGTCTTAAATAATCTTCTGGGCCATGTATACCCGTTTGTAAATCATCGAAATCTGTATAAGTCACACTGGATAAAAATCCCCATTTTTTACATCCTAAATTCACATCAAAATGGCCTGTTTTCTCTTGACTTGCCGAAGCATACCTCACCAATGTGTTGACTTGTAACAGTAAAGAATCTCTAGAGGACAACTGCGGTTCTTTGGTATAAAAACTCAAAACACCTCCAATAGCATCACTTCCATAGATCACAGAGCCCGAACCTAAGGTTACCTCTGTTTTCTCTATAGAAAGCGGGTCTACAACTATAACATTATGAAGATTACCCCCTCTAAAAATAGCATTATTCATGCGAACACCATCTACTGTGATTAGTAAGCGGTTTGTAGAAAACCCTCTAATCATAGGACTTCCGCCTCCTAATTGGCTTTTTTGCACAAATACAGCACCTGTATTCTGCAAAAGATCTGCACTGGTTTGCGGATTGGAAAACTCAACAAATTCAATACTACTATTTACAATACGTTGGGTAACATCGTCTTTATATTGACTAAATTTAGACGCAGAAATAATAATCTCTTTTAAATCTTCTCGTTTAGTTTCAAGATAAACTATTTTGGTTTTTAAGACTTCTTCTTTGGTTTTAACAACCACAACTTGAGATAAATATTCAAAATAAAGCGTATCTCTTATTTTAAACACATCTAGTTTAGCGTTACCCTTTATATTAGATGTTACAGAAACATTCGTTTTAGCATTATAAATAACAACCCCAGCTACTGGCATTTTAGTTAATGCGCTAATTACTTTTATTTGCTGCGCCATCGCTGCTTTACAGAATAGTAAAAACAAAAAAAGTTTGCAATTAAACCTCATTACTAATTAAAAACTTGATTAAAGACCTGTAACGATTTAGGCGTTCTAAAACTGCCCAAATGTAGTTCAAAATAAAGCAAAATCATATTTAAAAATGTCTGTCTTTTTTTTGCGTTTATTTTCACCTCTTGTAACTGATCAAATGTCATGCCCAAAAGGCGTCTTAAAAGCAACACATTTTCTCCAGAAACACTATATTTTCCATAGTTCTTCATTTCGAAGCTACCATCCTGCAAATTAAAATAATTAAAATGAATTTGCGTGTCATCTGGGTAAAAACCTAAGTACTTCGTTAAATCGAGTAAAAACAACAGATGAAAGTTAGAATAGGCATTATCTGTATCAAACCAAAGCAAAGCTGTTTCTATGTAACTGTAAAGGCCTTCATTTTTTTCTTCTTCTTGTAAAATAGAACTTAATACCTCTGATAGAAATAAAACTACAGCACTTTTTAAAATATGAGAATGCAAACTGTGATACATCCTATTTATCTTCACATCTTTAGGTGTATATAAGGTGCGTTTTTTAGTGTAGTTAAAGACGAGTTGTATTTGAGATAATGGCTGAAAATAAGCAACCCTAGCGGCTGTTTTTTTTGATTTTAGTACGCCTCTAATCAAAAAACTAATGACACCATGTTCTTGGGTATACGTTTTTACAATTAAATCATGTTCTCTATATTTTAGCTTAGATAAAACAATAGCATTTGTAGTACTTAACATTACCTAACAACTAATAACTTGATCACTTTAGTTTCAAAAGCATCTAAATCGGAAAGCATGATCAAATACACGCCAGAAGTCACGACATTATTAGCCAAATTTTTACCATTCCAAAAAGCAGTCCCTCCGTCTATTTCCAAATTAAATCCGTTAAACCTTCTATTGGTACCAGACTGTGCTTCTGCAACAAGATTTCCTTCAATATCTACAATCTTAATATTGATGTTATCGGCAAGGTCTGTAATTTTAACTCGCTCTTCTGTGATATTAAAACCAGGTCTCACAGGATTAGGATAAGCCCTAGAACTTGAAAAATCTTCACGTGTTCCTGTCCCACCTGTTGTAAAAGATAGCAAGCCTTTATCTGTAGCGATGTAAACTTCTCCTGTAGATAAATCTACAGAAACATCATTCACAAAATTAGATGGTAATGGCGAATTATCTTTTGTGAAATGAAAAATTGTATTTTGTCCATCGGGAGAAAAATAAAAAAGCCCAGCTCCCAATGTTGCGACCCATTTATTATTAGCTCCGTCAACTTCTATATCCGTTATCAGCTGTTCAAAAAGCAACTCTGCCGCCCCATCCTCCTGGGCTATTATAATTTCTTCTGCTCTTGCGCCGTCATCAAAAATAGCAGAGGCATTAAATAGCACGCGTAAACCACTTAAAGTTCCTATCCATAATTGATTCTCATTATCTAAGGCTATAGTTCTCACCCAACCATTAGGAATATTATCGTCTTCTGCTAAACTCTTAATTTGTGGTGGGTTGCTATTTTCATTAAAAGCAACTACGCCGCCTCCAATAGAACTTATAAATTTGGTACCAGTAGTATTATCAATTTCAATTCGTGTAAAACCACTACTATCAAAAGGACGACCTATAGCACTACTAATATCATAGTTCACCCAAGTATTTGTTGAAGGATCATACGATTTCAAAGGGTCTATAACCAAATTTGTGGTGGTCCATAAAAGGCCGTCTTCATCAAAAGCCGTATTACCAACCCTTATATCATTAGTTATTCTTTCTGGATCATTCTCTGACACTAAAGGCCTTAAGTTACTATTACTTTCGTTATAAAGTACAGACGGAATACCTTCATTAAGCTCTAAAAGCCCACTAAAATAAGAACTTACAAATACCTGATTCCTGTCAAAAGGGTTAACCGTTATTCCATTAAGGCATTGTGCCCCAAAAACCTCACTAAAATTTGTATTGCCCCATGTCCCATCCGTCAAACGGCTAAAACCTCTACTGTTAAGAGGGAAAGGATTTAAAAATGTTGTATATTCTCCATAAGTTACCCAAACCTCTCCTTGCTCTGCCGTAACGGCAAAAGGAATATTTAAAAGAGGGCTATCAGGGTGAAGTTCCTCAAAAACACTAACATCTTCTAAGCTTGTTTTTAGCACTCCAAAATCTCTAGTCCCCACATATACAGAACCTGAAACTAAAACAGCTGACGAAAACACAGTATCAAAGGCTTCTGTCGTGGGTACCCGTGCTCTAAGTTGAAAATCTGTATCGTAAATAAAAACGATATTAGATGTTGCCACCGAAAGATTCCCATTTTCTGCACTAAGCGTATTAGGAGGTGTTAAAAATGTCACTAATCGCGTAAGCACCTCATTACTAAAATCGTATAACGTTCTATTAGATCCCAATGCATATAATCTATCTCCATTAGTTTCTATAGCCGTAAAACTTTGCGCGTTTACAAGGGACCAGTTATTAAAATCTATCAAACTAGCATTAGAGACTTCTGCCCTTCGTATTCCTGTTACAGAAGAGGCATAAATAAAACCATTAAATAGCGTCGTTTGCGAAACTTGAACTTCGGTGCCTTGATCTCCTATTAAAAACGTATCGCCAAATTCTAAGCGCTCTAAATTGTATTCTGAAATTCCAAAATCGGTTGCAACATAAACGATATTTTCATTAATATTAAAATGGTTTATACGCCGCGCTCCCGGTGCTATATCAAGCTGATTTAAAATATCTACTACAGGTAACACATCAGAATCATCATCGAAAACGATTTCTATCAACCCGTTACTGTAGCCTATTAATAGTAGTTCGAAGTCTTCACTGTAACTAATAGCTGTAATATCATCGCCAGACAAGCCATTTACAGTAGAAATTTCTTCAATTTCGTTGGTAGTTAAATCTAGGGTAAATACCGCATTATCCGACGCTGCAAATAACTTATCGCCATCGCTAACAACCTGCTTCACATTTAAGTAAGAATAATGCCCTTTCCATGCATCTGAAAAATCTTGAGCAAATTGCAAAAGAGGCAACAAGCCTATTAGTAGAGAGGTAATCGTTTTAAACATAGCATTTTTTCTAAGTTCAAATATATTTATATCTAACGAGATTTGATTTAAAAACATATACTCAAACTAAAAAAACTTCTCTTTCTGAACGAAAAAGAAGCTTTTTTTATGTAATTCTAACGCTTAGACCACACCTTGAGCCAGCATAGCGTCTGCTACTTTTACGAATCCAGCGATATTTGCGCCTTTAACATAATCCACATAGTTCGTGTCGTCTTTTCCATACTCGATACAAGAATCGTGTATGTCAGACATGATTTCTTTTAGTTTTGTATCGACTTCTTCTCTGGTCCATTTGTAACGTAACGAATTTTGTGTCATTTCTAAACCAGAAGTAGCTACACCCCCTGCATTAGAAGCTTTTCCTGGGGCAAACAAAATTTTTGCTTTATGAAATTTAGCAATAGCTTCTTTGGTTGAAGGCATATTAGCACCTTCACTTACACAAATACAGCCATTCTCTAATAATGTTTCGGCGGCAGCACCATCAAGTTCATTTTGCGTGGCGCAAGGCAATGCGATATCACATTTTACCTGCCACGGCGTTTCACCTGCAACATATTTCGCCTCTGTATATGTATCAATATATTCTTTTATACGTCCTCGTTTCTCATTTTTAAGGTGCATCACAAAGTTTAGCTTGTCGGCGTCGATTCCTGCTTCATCATATATGTACCCCGAAGAATCGGAAAGCGTGACAACTTTAGCGCCTAATTGAATGGCTTTTTCGGCAGCAAACTGTGCTACGTTTCCAGATCCCGAAATAGCGACCACCTTGTTTTTAAAACTATCATCTACTCTATTCAACATATTCTCTGCAAAGTAAACGTTTCCGTAGCCTGTAGCTTCTGGCCTAATGAGAGACCCTCCCCAGGTCATCCCTTTTCCTGTTAAAACACCAGTAAATTCATTACGCAGTTTTCTATACATTCCAAATAAGAAACCTATTTCTCTTTGTCCTACACCAATGTCACCAGCAGGAATATCTGTATTTGGACCAATATGTCTAAACAATTCTCCCATAAAAGCATGGCAAAAACGCATAATCTCATTATCGCTTTTTCCTTTAGGGTCGAAATCACTGCCTCCTTTACCACCTCCCATAGGTAATGTTGTTAAACTATTTTTAAAGACCTGCTCGAACGCCAAGAACTTTAAAATACTCATATTTACCGTAGGATGGAATCGCAATCCACCTTTATAAGGCCCTATAGCTGAATTCATCTGTATGCGATACCCTCTATTTACTTGAATTTCGCCTTTATCGTCTACCCAACATACTCTAAAAGAAACTACACGTTCTGGTTCGACCATACGTAGTAAAATATTTTTTCCATAATAGATATCATTAGCAACAATGTAAGGGATAACAGTCTCGGCAACTTCTTCTACAGCTTGTAAAAATTCCGGCTCATTACCATTGCGCTGTTTCACTAAATCTAAAAACTCAGTAACGATTTTCTTCATATATGATTACTTATTTAATTTTTAATATAGATTCCAATCTATGGATGCTAATATACGTTATCTTTAAAATACGCATCCATATTCTTGAAATTTGACAATTAAGTCGGAAAAAAAGACCACACCTTATCATAAATATTTGGTAGTTGACCGTCTTTTTATATATTTGTTGTGCTAACGCCTCGAAACTTTAACATTATGACGCTTAACACAAAATGTTTAGCTTTTATTTTTTGCGTGCTTGCAATTAGTCAAGTAGTGCAAGCGCAATTAGGTTTCTCTCACGAAATTGGCGTGGTTGCTGGACCCGTTCAATTTAGATCTGATTTTGGAGTAAGAAATGACTCTGAAACAAATTTCGGCAACTCTGGATTAGGTATAGGCCTTGTTCACTATATCAATTTTGCTTATCGCGCAGACTGTAACTGCTACACAACAGACACTTACTTCAACGACCATTTCAAATTAAGAAATGAAATTTCTTGGAACAGAACAAACCTAGAGCATTTAGGTACTTTTGTAGAAGCTCGTAGACAAAGTGATGATGCAGACAGGCTAAGAGGTCATACCGCCGTAGCTAATAATTTCGATATAGGTACACAGCTTGAATTTTTTCCGTTAAGCATTCGTTCTTTTCAGTCTTATGGTTATAAAATAGCACCCTATGCCAGTTTAGGAATACATTTAACAGCTTACAATCCAAATGTAGAAACAACTTATGATAACGGTTCTAACGATGTAGGCAACGTTGCAGATGCTAACAACTTTCTTTCTGCATGGGCTCCAGGCTCTGTAGATCCTGCTTCTGGAGCAGCATTTTCAATGGTTTCCAGTGTAGGCTTTAGGTATAAAGTTGGCCGATTGGCAGATGTTGTTTTTGATGTAAGATGGCAGTATTATTTTAACGACTGGATAGATGGTTTAAATCACAACTTACCAAGTAATAAGAATGATGATTGGTTAGTTTGGCTTAACGTAGGTTACATCTACTATTTAAATTAATCGACTTCGTTTTACAAACGCTATTTCAACGACTATTTTCTATTCCATAAAAAATCTCCTGACATGTATAATGACACGTCAAGAGATCTTAAAAACTAAACTAACAAACTTCTAACTACGCATTAGATCCTCAAAATTAGCGGACTATAAGTTTTTGGGTATAGACCCCTAAATGCGCACTGGTAAGTTTAACAAGGTATAGGCCAGATTTCGCAAACCCTGCATCTTGTATATCCACATCACGCTCATCTGTCGTGGTTTCATAAACCCGTTTTCCTAGCATATCACTAATAACAACATGTGTTTTACCGCTATGCTCTGGCAGTAGAATATTAAAAGAAGCGCCTGTAGTAGGATTGGGATGTATTACAGCACCTTGTAACCCCTTAATCTCATTATTTTTATCTAAAACATCTTTAGCAGCAGACACAAACTCTAACCGCCATTTGCTTCTAGTATTGGTAGAGGTTGAATGCGTTGCTACAAGGTTGTCATTTTCGGTACTATTGTATATGTATTTATTAGAAGACTTACTTTTAAACCTATAAGTACCATCATTTAATTGTATGATCGCCCACCTTTTATCATTAGCCGTATTTGGTGGTGCTAATAACGTACTTACCAACGCACTAGATCCTTTTGCTCTTAAAACACCTCGTGGTTTAGAATCTATATTATAGTAATTCCCGCTTTTTACAAAGCGCCACTGCTTGCTATTACCACTCGCCGAAGTACTGGTTCGTACTTCACTACCAGAAGATTGTAAATACCGCCCTGTTGCAACATTTTTTAATCTGTAATAGCCATTTGTTATAGTGGCAGTACTGCTACTGCCCTCCCAGTTTCCCCATACAAAGGTAACTGCTGTTCGCCCTGGCATGGTATATCTAAACGATCTGCCATTCCAATTCACACTAATAGACTGAGAACCGCTATTGCGATTGTAAACCAATAACACCTTATCACCATTAGGATTTCTAAAGGCTACATTTAAAATATTCTCAGAACTGGTTTCTAAACGGGTCGCTCCCACTTTTACAAACTGAGAAATTTGAGAAATGATGTAATACGATACATTTTTGCTAATGCTACTACTGTTATTCACTGTAATTGCGCCTAAACAATCGCTACAACCTCTTGGTGTTTTAGGCGTATGGTTTTGAAAAGAAGCGACATTCCATTCGATAACTGTTTTAGAAAAATGAGTTAAGGCACCTATCACTACATTTTCCATATGCCACCCAAAATCACCATCGAAATCGCCTTCACTAGACGTAAATTGCTCTGTAAAAAACACGTCTTTTCCAGATTGTTGACTTACCGTACCCATTGCAGAAATATCGCCAGCATACAAGTGAAAAGCACTCCCATCTACATAACGACTTGCTGCCACCTCAACGGGGAAGCTCGTATTGTCACAGTTATGGTCAAAACCGATAATTTTAACAGCTCCAAAGCCTGCACGGTCTAAGTCTGGACCTAAATGGCTATCTACAAACTCTAACTGTTCTGAGGCTGTCATACTCATACTGGGCTGATTAAACGGGTTTTCGGGTTCATTTTGCGGTGTTATGCCCCAAATGCTTATATCCTGCCTTCCCATCGCTTGCAAATACTTCACAAAGTATCTTGCATAGGCTTCGTAATAGATAGGATTTAAGCGCCCTCCAATGTAGGGGTCACTTTCGTTAGGGTCTCTATCTATTTTCATCCATGTTGGTGCCGTCCATGGTGTTGCAAGAATTTTTATATTAGGATTTATAGCTAAAATCTTTTTTAGCACTGGTATTACATACGTACGGTCTGGTCCTTGAAGACTAAAATTATCCATATTGGTATCTCCAGGCGTTTCGTTATACGTATACGTAGAGTTGCTAAGGTCGGATGCACCAATACTTATCCTAACAATAGATACTGAAGTCCCTCTATTTGGATTAAATAGCTCGTCTAGTACACGGTTTCGCGTCGCTTCATTTAATGTGCTTAACGCTTGCGCACTTCCTTGAGTCAAGGCAAAGCCAAAACCGTCTACGGTTTGCCTTGTACGATTTTCATTTACAGTAATACTGGCATTAGATAAGGTCCCCTCACTAAACGAAATGGGATTTTGGCTTTGTAATAACACCGTTTGGTCTCCTCTAGTTTGTGTTACTGAAACGGATTGGGCATAAGTACGTGTACAGCATACCGCTGCCACGACAAACACACCTTGTAAGATGCGTTTTGCCTGTTTTAAATTTAATGTCGTCATGATTTAGTTGTTTTTGGTTATTTATTTTCTAAAAAAAGGGTGCTTTCATTGGCATAGGGTTTTTATTAAAATTTATCTTTTAAAGCGTATGGTGTTAATATATTAAGGTTTGTATTGCATGAGGTAAAACAGTCTCTTTTACCGCTTTCATTCCTATATATAATTTGTAATCTATCTTTTGGTTGCTTCTGTTCATTACTACTGTTACCATTGTACCATCTTCATTTAGATAAGAAGTGCTTAGCAAATGGCTTCTACTTGTTACTGTACTTATACGCTTGGCATTAGGCCGTATGTATTTTGAAAAATGACCTATGTAATAGTATGAGGGCGTATAAATAAGTGTATCGGTTCGCGTGTCTGCATGTATTGGGGAGAAACAAAAATTTTGTACGTGGTTTGGGCCTCCTGTATGGTCTAAAAGTATATTCCAATCGGTCCAACCTACAGTTCCATTATTGAAATCATTAATAATAGATTGCCCATAACGTTCTGCGTTAGGCCAGAATTGGTATTTTTTTTCGTCAAAACGCTCTACACAACCCTCTGTAAACACTAGTTTCTTGTCTTTATACGACTCTTTTATTCGCGCTAAATTTTCATACATATATTCGCCACCTGCCCATACTTCATACCAATGAAAACCGACGCCCCAAACATATTTTGCAGCTTCTGGATCGTCTAAAATGGTGTTTGCTCTATTGGTAATTAAATCTCTATTATGGTCCCAAACTATAATGTTTTTATCGCCCAAACCTTCCTTTTCCATAGTAGGTCCCAAGTGCTGTTTTAAAAAATCTCTCTCTTCTTCTGCAGTATAGATACAGGACTCCCAACGCTGTGTGGCCATTGGCTCATTTTGAATGGTAAGTCCCCATATAGGAATACCTTCTTTTTCGTAGGCTTTTATAAATTTTGTATAATAGAGGGCCCATGCATCGTAATACTCGGGCATGAGTTTACCGCCTTTTAACATATTATTGTTCGTCTTCATAAATGCGGGGGGACTCCACGGACTAGCGTATACGGGCAATGTACCTCCAGAAGCTTTTATGGCGCGTTTTAGTAATGGTATGCGTTCTTTTCGATCATGGTCTATATTAAATGTAGACAATGCCTTATCTGTATTAGAGACATAGGTATAGCTTTCACTACTAAAGTCGCAGCTATGAATTGTTGTTCTCGCCAATGAGTACCCTATACCTTCTTCTGTATCGTAGTAGGCTTTTAAAAAGGCCTCTTGTTGCTTTGGGCTGAGCTTATGAAACACTTCCGCAGACGCATCGGTAACAGCACCACCAATACCCCAAAACGTCTCAAAACGCTTATTGGGGTTTACAAAAACACTTACTTCTGATTCTAAGGGCTGTTCGGCCGCTTCAAAATGCAAGCTGTTTGTTTTAGCCAAGCGTAAATTGGTATCTTTGGCTGTAGTCACTACAACAACAGTCTTACCGTCTACGGTAAAACTCGATTTTTTGGAAGGCTCTGTTTTTAATGGAACTGTAGCATTTGGTGCCTGCGTCTCTTTCTGTTCACAGGACATCCAGACCAAGAGCCCCATAAACAGTACCATTTTGGTGTAAGTGTTACGTATCATTCTGTATCGTTTTTTGTTTATTTTATAAAAAACGTATCCCTGTCCCTTTATGAGATTGCATAAGGGATACGTGAAAACTATTGTGTTTTTAATGCTGTACTTTAGTACAACTCTATTTATTCAATGGTGTAGAAATAGTTATTTCCGCTAAGGGTTAGTGTAATTGTTTTTTCACCTAAGCTGTCTACCGTTATATCATTTAAGCCATCACTAAACCCAAGTTTCCTAGCGTTCGCTTCAAAAACAAGTTCTTGTGTTGTGGTTTCTGGTCGTTCTTTAAATACTAATGCCCAATCGCCATTAGCTCTAAATACAAAGCGCTTGTTAGCATCGGCAGAATCGGCATCTATAAGTTCTATTGTGCCTTGCCAAACACCATTGCCTTGATAGGTTAAAGGCGCGTCACCGTTCCACGCATCAGGGATAACATTACCAACAATACTCCACATGTTGATCCTGTCTGTTGTTACGGTAGCAGTTGTAAAATTCACAGTAATTTTATACACCGCTGTTTCATCGGTAGCTGTTATCGCTGTATCTCCCAATTCTAAATTGCCATTTGTTAATGTATACGTCATTGCATTAGCACTGGTAGAACTGTAAAAATTATAAGACGCATCTTGATTAAGGGTGGTGTATATTTCAAAAATATCTTCGGCTGTTCCACTTACTTCATCGACAAGTGTAAACTTTCGCATCTCTAGTGCGTTAGATAATACGGCTCCAACTTCTGTTGCGCTTCCTGAGATAAACAAAGTCTCTGGCGTATCTTCTATTGTAGTATTAGAATTAGGTTCTGGTGCTTCGCCTGGCGCTATGGTATACGAATAACCATCACCGTTTAAGTTTAGTGTGATGCGCTGAAACCCTAACTCTGAAACTGAAACATCGTTTAAGGTATCGTAACCTAAATCGCCTGCTGTAGCTTCGAATGCAACTGTATTTATAGTATTTGGCACCTGTTTTAGCACCTGTCCCCAGTCTTCATTCGCTCTAAAAACAAAACGTTCGTCTGCAACTTCTGCGTTAAAATCTAGGAGTTGTATTGTGGCCTCCCAAACACCATTGCCTTGATAGGCTAAAGCTTCATCGCCATCCCATTGGTTTGGTATAACATTACCTACAATACTCCACATATCAATTCGGAATAATGCTACTGTGGCGGCATCAAAATCTACTGTTACTCTGTATACTGCAGACTCTGGTGCTATAATAGGCGTATCGTCAATTTCTATAGTTTGTCCACTTACACTATATACAAGTGCCGTACTGGATGCCTTTGTGGTGTAAAAGTTATAGCCTAATCCAGACTCTAATGCGGTATACAACTCGAAGGTATTTGTAGCCGTACCGTCGGCAGTTACCAATCTATTCATGGCTAATGCATTGGAGATATTGGCTCCTGCTTCGGTAGCGGCTCCTGCTAAAAACAGTGTTTCTGGTGGGCCGGGAATATCAAAACGTTGTAGGGCTATCGCCGTATCGGTCGTGGCGACTTGATTGATTGATCGTGCTTCTACTCGCCATTGCAGCGCGACTACTTCATTGGGCGAAAATCCTGCTTGAGATAGCAGGTCGTCTAGAGTTGAAAATGAGATTTCTAAAAAGGCATCTTCACCTTCACTTGTGGTTTGCTGTTCTAGTAGAGGTTCTGAAAAATCACCATCGCTTTCATCTAGCATCACGGTATAGGTTACTGGAAAATTAGCGGTACTCTCAGAGGGTTCCCATTCAAAACGTAAAACCTCCTGCCTGTTAGTGCGCTCTAAAGCCAAGGAAAAATTGTCTAAGGGTGCGACTACAGTAGCTTCAGAAAGCGTAAAATTGTCTAAGGGCGCTATATTATTGTCTTCTTCACAACTTGTGAAAAATAACATAAGCACTGCTATGCTATAATTTATTTTTTTAAAAATTTTCATGATATACTTTTTTAATTTAATCCCACTTAAATGTTACGACTGCGCCTTTAGGCAATGCATAAGAAAAACGCGCTCCGCCTAGACTTACGTTAAAATTTTGCGGTGCGGCAGCGTTTGAGGCGTTGTAGACCACTAATACCTTTGATCCGTCTGGATTTTTAAACGCGACATTCTCTAAACTGCCTTGTAAATTGTTTGATGCAATTACTGTGGCGCCTTTATCTACATATTTAGAAAAGTGTGCTAAAATGTAGTAGTCTACATTTTTCACAAAGCTGCCGTTAGAAGACACGGTAAGTATGCCTCTACAGTCTTGGCAACCTCCATTTGTTGGTCCGCCATTGGCATCTAATGCTAAATTCCAAAGTAATATGGTTTTTGCGCCACGACGTAGGGTTCCCATAAAAATAGTTTTCATAAAGAAATCGATTTCACCACCAAATGTGGTACCGCCATTTTGTATTCCTGATTGTTCTGTAAAATAAATATCGGCATTAGGGAATTGCGTTTTTACGCGATTTATTTCGCCAGGTACGCCTGCATATGCGTGATAGGCTATGGCATTGGTGTACTTAGCGGCTTCTGTATTAGAGAGCAGCGTGATTGGAAAATCTGGGTCTTCTGCTTCTCTAAAATTATGATCGTACCCTATTATTTCTGTGCTTAGGTTTGTGGCTTCTAAGGCTGGGCCAAAATGCATCCCTATAAAAGCGGCTTGTTCTAAGGCACTCATTTTCATTGTTGGGTAGGCATTGGTTTCAAACAGGGGTTCGTTTTGAACGGTTATGGTATTAATGCCCACGCCTTCTGCATTATAGGCTTCTAGGTATTTCACTAAATAATTGGCATAGCTGCTGTAGTATCTTGGCAACAGACTACCTCCATTAAATGAGCGGTTCCCCTTCATCCATGCAGGTGCCGTCCAAGGTGAGGCTAAAAATCCCATGTTAGGGTTTATTGTGATAATGCTTTTTGCTACGGGTACAACAGGGTTATTGCTGGTGAAATCTTCGGAGATAGAGAAATTCTCTAAATTTATATCTTCTGCTTCTACGATGTCGTTATAGGTATAACTTCCGTTTTTATTAAAGTCGGAAGCTCCAACAGTTAATCTTGTATAACTTAAACGGGCGCCTTCTGCTCCAAATAACGCATTTAATGCTTGGGTGTTATTTTGTAACAAAGCTGCTGCACTTCCTGTTAGGGCTCCTCCAAATCCTTCAATGGTTTGTAGGGTCACAGCCTCGTTTAGCGTAATTGTTGCTCCACTTGCTGGTGTGTTGGTGAATGGCAACTTATTGTCTAATTCTCGTAAGCGTGTGTTACCATCGGCCGTGGTTAGTATAACCCTAACGGTTCCTTCTTCTGGCTGTACTTCCATCTCTTCTTCGTTACCTCCCATGTCTACAGGAGTCTCTTCGCCATCACTACTATCGCTACAGCTTAAAATACCTAAAGCTATAATCGCGTATTTAAAAATCCATGTGCTTCTTTTCATAATCTTTCTTTTTTTAATAGCCAGGGTTCGGCATTAGGTTATCATTTCTATCCAATTCGCCTTGGGGTATAGGCAATACCAATTGAAACTCTTGTATGTTAATATTTTTAGCTGCGAGAAGGGCTTGCCTGGTCGTTTCAAAACCTTTGCGTTTTAAATCGCTCCAACGTTGGCCTTCAAACATAAATTCTACTCGACGCTCATTTAATAGCGCAGTATCTATAGTTGGTATGTCCATTGGGCCATTATAATTTGCCAAACCTGCTCTTGTTCTAATTTGGTTTAGCAGGCTTACTGCCGCTATACTGCTGCCTTCTAAATTTAGGGCTTCTGCTCTTGTTAGCAACACATCGGCGTAACGCAATACAATGCTGTTATCTGCAGAATTAAAGGCATTACCATTACGCCATTTAAAAACGAAAAGTGTACCATTACGTACTGCAATAGAGGAGGCTTTTCGAAGATCTCCGGCTTCAAAAGCGGCATCACTGCTTGGCGTTGGGGTGTTAAATTTAATAAAATCGAATGAGGCTTCTGGCGTGGGTAGTATCAGTTCTGGAAACACATTACCTTCTTGTTCTCCACTGTACTGTACGTCAAACAAAACTTCGCTATTGGTAGCGTTTTGCTGATCGAAAAGACTATCAAAATTAGAAACTAGAGCAAACCCTCTTGCCATGGTATTGGCGGTTAAACGCAACACCTCATCATGATTTCCTCGAATTAATTCTACTTTAGCCAACAACAATTCTGCGGCACCTACATTTGCCCTACCTTGTTCTTGCTGCTCTCCGTCTAAAAATGTAATGGACTGTCTAAGATCTTCAACAATACGTTCGTAAACAGCTGCTTCTGTGTCTCTAGCGACACTAATCGTGCTAGGATCTAACGTTCTGGTTACGTTAATAACTATAGGGACACCGCCATAAAATTGCACCAAATTATAGTAGTGTAATGCTCTTAGAAATAAGGCTTCTCCTAAAAGCGCATCTTGACGCCCGTCCTCAAACAAATCGGCATCCATTTGCGAAATCCCTTCTATAGCTGCATTTGTTCTGCCTATAGCGGTGTAAATCTGTCTAAAAAAACGTGTCACCACATCGTTTGTGGGTCTTAACGTAAAATTATCTATGGCAAAATTATTCGAGTTGTCACCGCCTGCGAAACTATTATCTGCTCTTACATCACCAAACACATAATAGTCAAATCCATAATAACTATCGGGTTGTAATGCATCGTAAGCTCCAACAACCGCTGCTTCGGCCTCGCTGGCTCTTCTAAAAAAATTCTCCTCTCCTATATCGTTAGCTAATGGCACTTCTAAAGCGTCTTCTCCACAAGCAACTACTAAGAACGCACTTAGTACTAGGGTTAAAATATAATATCTATTTTTCATTTTCTATGCTATTAAAATGTTACGTTTAAGCCTCCTATAAATGTTCGTACTTGTGGGTAAGTGCCATAATCGATACCACCAGATAAAGCATTGGCTCCATCTCTACTCACCTCTGGATCGTAACCTGTATAATCTGTCCAGGTTGCTAAATTTCTGCCTTGCACATAAACTTTAAATTGTGAAATGCCTAATTTCTCTATCCACAACTTAGGGAGGTTATAGCCTAAAGACACTTCACGCAATTTTATAAAGGATCCATCTTCTACCCATCGCGAAGATGCTCTATTATTTCCTGCAGGGTCTCCAAAGACTGCTCGAGGAATATTTGTAATGGTATTTGTAGGTGTCCAAGCGTTTAACACAGTGGTACTTTGATTGGTAAATCCAGATTGGTTTTCTAATTCTAATCGTGATGCATTGTAAATTTCCTGGCCTTGTACGCCTTGAAAAAACAGGGTTAGTTCTAAACCTTTATAACTAAAGTTGGAGGTGGCTGCCCAGGTATAATCTGGTAAGGCATTCCCTATTATTGTACGGTCATTATCGTCGTCTATAATGCCATCGTCATTTAAGTCTCTAAAAATAACATCGCCTGTTTGTGGGTCTACACCATCTGCAATAAAACCAAAGAAGTTACCAACGGGCTGCCCTTCTTCTGTACGTGTAACGTCGCCTTGGTCGTTTACAAATCCAGAAGTAATGATGCGACCATTAATAGCTGTTACTTCATTAGCGTTAGTTGTAAAATTGCCCCCTATACTCCAAGTCATCGCTTCGGTATCTAGTACTACGGCATTTAATGCTAACTCTATCCCTTTATTTCTTACAGATCCTATATTTTGTGTGGCATTACTAAAACCTGTTGTAATTGGTAATGGATTGTCTATCAAAAGATCTGTTGTATTTTTTTGATAAGCTTCAAAATTAAAATTGATTCTATTTTTAAGAAAACTAAGATCCAAGCCTAAGTTATGTTGCTCTGTACTTTCCCATTTTAAAGCGGCATTGGCCACTTGAGAAGGGAATATCCCATTGCGTACTTCGCCATTAATGGTAAAATTAGCATTAGCACTAAAAAGTCCTTGAAAACGGTTATCACCTATATTTTGATTGCCCGTAAATCCGTACCCGTAACGTATTTTAAAAATGCTCAACCAATCTATATTTTCCATAAATTGTTCCTCAGACACTACCCAAGATCCAGAAACAGAAGGGAAATAACCAAACCTATTACTTGCGCCAAACCGAGAGGAGCCGTCTCTACGTACTGTAGATTCTAAGAAGTAACGGTCTAAATATGAGATCTTAGTTCTTAGAAATAAGGAGTTCGTTCTATTCTCATTAACACGCTCACTTGTACTTAATATATCTGTGGCAGGATCTATGGTTCGTATGGCATCTCCTGGTAAAGACGCTCCAACAATAGAGCGGTCATTACCTTCTCGCTGTTGAATTGCCCCTCCTAATAAAAAATTAATATCTAATTTTTCTTTTATAGGTGTTAGGGTATAATCTAAAGTACTCTCCCATAAAAATGAGGTGTTCAAAAATGTTCCTGCCTCTGCAATACCTTCGTTAGCTCTTCCGTTTGAAGTACTAAAAGGATCTACAAATCTGCTAAATTTAGACTCTGAATGATCTATACCAAGAGACGACTTTGCTATTAGACCAAAAGGCAGTGTATAGGTGCCTGTTAAATTAGCCAAAACCTTATTGGTTACAAATTCTCTATCTTCTCCTCTCACCAAGGCTATAGGATTATCAAAACCAGGCTGAAATGGATTGGAAGGAAACGTCCCATCGGCATTTACTACCGCAACATTAGGAGGTGTTTGCAGTGCAGATAAAACCACTCCACCTTGATTAACACGTTGGTTATCATTAATCACGTTAAAATTTGTTCGCGACAACGCAACGCTAGAGCTAATTTTAAACGCATCGTTTAATAGTTTGCGGTCTTGATTAAAACGTAGAGAATACCTTTTAAAACCTGTAGTTTCTATAGTTCCTTCTTCATCCTGTATGGCTCCTGAAATGTAAAAACGCCCTTTATCATCTCCTCCAGAAATGGAAAGGTCGTAATTCTGCGTGAGTGCTGGTGCGTAAAGTTCGTTTTGAAAATCAGAATTCGACTGAAAATTATTAGGATCGCTTATAGGCGGTAATCCTGCATTTGCTCTTGCCGTATTTACACTTGTAATGTACTGTACCGCATTTAAAACATCTAGAGTATTAGCTACTACATTTTGTCCTGCATAGGCAGAAAAATTAACTTTAGACTTACCAGATCCGCGCTTAGTGGTAATAATTACAACACCATTTGCAGCTTGTGCACCATAGATTGCAGCGGCAGAAGCATCTTTAAGTATAGAAACCGATTCTACATCTCTAGGGTTTAAAGCTTCTGTGTTGGCCACTTGTACCCCGTCGATAACATATAAAGGATCTGAACTGCCTGACAAAGAAATAACACCACGTATTCGTATAGAGGCGCTTTGCCCAGGACTTCCCGATGGCGTAACAACTTGTATCCCCGAAACTTTACCCTGTAACGCGGTTTCTATATTGGTAAATGGCTTGTCTTCTACTACATCTTTTCCTTTAACTACAGAAACTGCTGTGGTTAATGCCTTTTTTGTAGTGGTACCGTAACCAACGACTACCACCTCATCTAAAACACTAAGGTCTTCTTGCAATTGTACAGTAAGGTTGGTTTGGGTGCCTACTAGGACTTCTAATTCTGAAAAACCAACATATGAAATTACTAAACTATCTGTTGGCGCTGCGGCTATAGAAAACCCGCCGTCAAAATCTGTAGTTGTGCCTTTGTTCGTGTTTTTTATTAAAATGGTTGCGCCAGCCAAAGGTGTATCAAGCACATCTGTGACTATTCCCTTAATCGTTTTTATCTGGCCAAACGAAAAGGTGGATATCCCTAATAACATCCACAATAAAACGTGTTTCTTCATTAGTACTATTTGATTTTAATTTAGTTAGTATTGGACTACATGCACTACGCTATTGTCAATTTGATTTAAAATATTTACTTGCAATACATAATCAACAAATAATCTTATCGTAAAATTAGAATATGATAAAATAATTAGCAATTATTTGAATACTCCTAAATTACATCACAAAAAAAACAAATACACTTTTACTACGTTTTTTTTTATAAATAGCTGACTTTTAATTATTAAGATTGTTTATTTTTGAGAAAAACATATTCTTTTTCGTTACTATGCGCTTCAAATTTTCACCGTTACTAATCTACATTTGCTGCTTTTCTTACACTTTAGCTGCAGCACAAGATGCCATTTCGCATTTAGAACCGCATTTAAAACTATCTAAAACAAAACACTTTACACAGTCTGATTTTAATGGTGATTCGCAATTCTGGAGTATGTGTAGAGACAAAGAAGGCGTCTATTATTTTGGGAACAATGACGGCGCTTTAGTATACAATGGTGAAACTTGGCAAAAAGTGACCTTACCTAACAGTTCTTCTGTACGCAGCATCATTTACACCTCTAAACAAAAAATATACGCTGGCGGTTATAACGAAATAGGCGTTATAGACAAGGACATGTATGGCAACTACCATTACAAATCCATATTGCCTGAGCTGCCTTTAGACAATAAAAACCTAAAAAACATATGGCAAATTCACGAATTAGACGACACCATCATCTTTAGAACTTTTAAAGGCTTAATCGCCTTAACCAACACCTCGTCTACTTACATCCCTTCTGCAAATACATTTACATATGCCAATGTCGTAAATACTATTTACTACGTGCAAGACCATAAACTTGGCGTTATGGCTTTTAACCCTAAAACGAAGCAACTGTACACTGTATTTACCCCTAACAGCTTTAACAAAGAGAAAATTGTAGCTTTTTTACCGTCAAACCAGCCCAAAATTATTGATATCATCACCGATAAAGGTCATATTTACAAAGGCAATATTCACACAAAAACGATTGAAAAATGGGCTACAGTATTTACAGACAACCAAAATGAGTCTATCGCTGTCGCGCTACAAACTCCAGAAGATTATATTTTAGGCACCATTGGCTCTAAAGTGCTTGCATTTTCTAAAACTGAAAAAGTTACAAAAACACCCATTGCCTTCGATGCCATTCAAGACGCCACAGTTTTAAACCTATTCAAAGATCAAGACAACCTTTGGGTGCTTTTAAATAATGGGTTGGATTACATTACTTATAACCCCATTTCTAGTCAGCTTTTTAATAAAGCCTCTGTGTATGACGTCTTAGTAAAAGGAGACAGGATGTACCTTGCTACAAATAAAGGGGTCTACCACACCACCACAACTGCCACTAAAAACAGACTGGACTTTTCAAGATTAGATACGCCACAGGGGCAAACTTGGTCTATTTCTAATTTTAACAACAGCATACTTATTAGTCATGACAAGGGCTTATTTCAATTAGAAGGACTAAAAGCAAAACAAATTGGAGAACAGACAGGTTTCTGGAAAGTTATTCCATTACCAAACACAGCAAATGGCTATTTGGCCTGTAGTTATAACGGTCTCTACTTTTTAGAGTACCGCAATGCGTCTTTTCATTTGGTAAAGAAAATTGATGGTTTCGACGAATCTACAAGAGACATCCTCCCTGCAAATGCCCCCAATACTTTCTGGGTATGCCATGGGTACAAAGGCATTTATAAAATAAAATTAGACGCTAATTACGACAGGGTGTATGCCATCGACCATTTTACAGATCAAAATGGCTTAACTTCTCAATTTAACATAAATGTACACCGTTGGAATTCCGAAATTGTTTTTAGTACAAACACAGGTGTTTACACATATAACGAGAACAAAAACAGGTTCGTATTACACCCCAAATTAAACCGCATCCTAGACCCCACGTTAAACACTAGAAAAATAATACAGGACAGCACAAACACATGGGTTGTTCTAGACAATAAAATTGGGTATTTCGAAAGCGCTGCAACACCTCCTCATATTAGAACAGATATTTTTCTAAATGTAAAAAACAAACTCAACAGAAGTTTAGAAGTCATCGTCCCGCTACCAGAACACAAAGTCCTTGTAGGGGCAAAAACGGGTTTATATATTTACAATTTAGAACAACCGAAACAAGACAGCGCTTATACTGTAGTGACCCATGCAACACGAAAAGAAAAAGCAACACAGCATGTTTTTCCAATACATACGCGATCCCAAACGGATAATGCTGTAAAAATAGAAAATACTACCGATGCCGTAGCCTTTCATTTTGCCGCCCCTAAATTAAATCCAGATAACAATATTCAGTACAGTTGCCAGCTTAAAAATCTGGACAAAAAATGGTCGCCGTGGTCTACAACACCCTACAAAGAATACAACCATTTAAGACCTGGAAACTACACGTTTTCTGTTAAAAGCATGGATTTAAACGGCAACACTGGTAAGGCCGCAAATTACCATTTTATAATAAGCCCCAAATGGTATGAAACCCCTCTTGCAATAACTTTATACATCCTCTTTGCAGGGCTACTTTTTGGGATGACTTACCGTTTAATTTCTAGAAAAATCGCCTTAGAAAAAAGAAAAACCATAATCGCTTCAGAAAAATCTAAACGCCTATTAGAATTAGAAATTCAGCAGCTAAAACTACAGCAAGACAAATCACTCTTAGAAGAGAGCATGCTTGTAAAAAGCAAAGAGCTTACCAATTACACCATGCAACTTATCAATAAGAAAAAAGCGTTTAATGACATTCAAGAGGATTTAAAAGAGCTTAAAACCCTTATAAAAAGTAGTGGGCCAAAACGCAAACTGTTAGACATCTTTAAAAAATTCCATCAGCACAAAATTGGTGAAGAATACATGGCGATTTACGATGTGAATTTTGAAAGTATTCACCGTAATTTTTTCGATAAACTACTTGCCATTAACCCTAAGTTGTCCAAGAGAGAACTGCGTTTATGCGCGTTTATTAAAATGAATTTATCCAACAAAGAAATTGCGCCTTTACTAAGTATTTCGGTAAGAGGTGTGGAAACAGCACGCTATAGGGTGAGAAAGAAATTAAACATTGACCAAGACTCTCGGTTTTTAGATGTTTTAGTTCACCTTTAAAAGCACTTCAAATACCACAACAGTATTTGAAGTGCCTATATGCATTAAATTCTAACTATACTTTTAGTGCTTTTATAAGCGCCAATACATATCCATAATGTAAACCATCGTGCATGGCAATAAACTGCAATGCTTCGTCTATATTATGCAAGGTATTCCCTGTTGTTGAAACCGTATACTCTGTATAATTTTTAAACACTCCATTAGTATAGTCTGCCTGTGTTTGTGCGATTGTAGATGCCAATAAAGCTTCAATTTCATCCACTTGTGCCTGTGTGACATCACCTTCAGGCTTGCTGTCTTTTCTATACGCTTCAATAAGCTCTGCAGAAACCGACGGCTCTAATCCTGAAAGTTTATAAGCCAATAGCTGCTCTGAAACCACAACATGCGCTATATTCCAAATGATATTATTATTAAACCCTTTAGGAATTGTGTTTAGTGCTTCTAAAGAATGTTCTGCAATGATCTTTTTAAAAATACTTCTGATATTATTTAAAACCTGAAATGTAAAATCCATATTGTTTATTTTTCGATAAATATAGTTTTAATTTGCTTTTTCAAATACATAAACCCATGAAAAAAGTATATTATTTAAAGAGCTGTAGTACTTGCTTAAGAATTCTAAAGGAATTGGATTTAAGCGCAGATTTTGTATTACAAGACATAAAGACAGAAGCGATTACCGAAACACAGTTAGACGCCATGAAAACGCGTTCAGGAAGCTATGAAGCCTTGTTTAGCAAACGGGCGCAATTGTACAAACAGCGCAATTTAAAGGACAAGACTTTAAGTGAAGCTGATTTTAAACATCTAATTTTAGAACACTACACCTTTTTAAAACGTCCTGTTATTATTCTAAATGAGCACATATTTGTGGGGAATGCTAAAAAAACCGTAGAAGCTGCCAAAACAGCCTTAGAGGCGCTGTAACAGAAAAGTGCTAAAAACAAAAAAGTCTAACAGAAATGTTAGACTTTTTTTGCTCCCCCTAATATTATTATGTCGAACCAATTTGACGAAGAATTGCTGAGGTTTGCTTCGTTCTATGATTACAGCTATTAAGCATTTTTAATTCATTTCCTTAATATGGTAATTTTAAAAAAATAGAATACTTTGTAATTCATTTCTTATTTTCATTGCAAATTGTATATTTACAATTCTTTTACAATTTATTATTAGCAATACGGGTATCCGTAAAAAACAATTTTATATTCTTTATAATCTTGTTAATTTAAGAATATCAAAAACATTAATTTAGCCGCATGGGTGATAAAGCAAGACAGTACAAACCTAGTACAGTTAGAAGGTTAGATACTTTGTCTGGAAATGAGTGTGCAGAACCAACTTGTAAAAAATCTTTAATTGCAGAAGATAGACAATCAATTGTTAGTAAAATCTGCCACATAGAGGCTGCCAGTGAAAATGGCCCTAGATGGAATGATGACATGACTGATGATGAAAGAAGGCATTACAATAATTTAATTTTGTTATGCGATGAACATCATACCATTATTGATAATAAAGAGAATGAATTAAAGTTTCCTGTTGAATTATTAAAAGAATGGAAATCTAATCATGAATCGAAAATGCTGTATAAGCTCAGAAATAGTAGCTTGTTAAAAACTGCTATTGATGCAATTTCTGATTTAGAATTCGAAATTGAGGGTGATGATATTAAAACAAAACCTTTTGATATTGATGTAAAAATTCATTATAATGACATAAAAAGAAACAAGTATATTATTAATGAATATAAAATTTTTTATCCAAAAGTAAATAGCCTTTATCGAGAACTGGAAGGTCAAGGAAGTTTTAAAAAAGAAAAATTACTTAGAAATATTAATAATTTATATCTTAGAAAAAAAGGTGAATATCTTAATGGTAATGAAAACTTCATTGAACAAATTAGAGAAAATGCAGATAACATTTTCGAAGATATAGAAAATGAACTATTTAATTTAGTAAAACAAGATGGAGAATTTTATCATGAAGATATTGTCTACGGTATTTCTATAATTATGGTTGATGCATTCATGAGGTGTAAAATATTAGAAGAACCTATTTAATTATGATAATATCAAAAGATATCAATCCAGAAAACGACATTTACTATTTAGGGTCAGAACTAATCGCTGTACTCGATACTTATTCTATTAAAAAAATTGATTTTTTTGATGTTTATTCTAAAATGAAGGAGAAGCTTGAAATATCAATAAACCTTTTTTCTCTAGTATTGGATTGGCTGTTTTTACTTGGTGTTGTTAAATCTGAAAATAGATTTGTAGTTAAATGTTTTTAAACAAATTATTTATTTTTAATGAAGATGTAGTTGTAAGAGAAATTTCTTTTCATAAAGGAATAAATCTTATAGTAGATGAAACAACAGAAAAAGACCCAACCAAATCAGGAAATAATGTTGGAAAAACAACAGTTCTAAGGTTAATCGATTATTGTTTAGGTAGTGGTGGGAAAAATATCTATCATGATGAAGAATTTAAGAACCATACTAATATTGAAGTAGAAAAATTTCTTACTGAAAACAATATTATTATTCAATTAAACTTAGTAGAATCATTAGATGATGGATCATCTAATACAATAGTAATTCGAAGAAACTTTCTTAAGTATGGAGCAAAAATTCAAACAATAAATGATAAGCCTTATAAAAATGATAAGATTTTTCAGCATACACTTAAAGAATTAATATTTTCATCAGATAAAGACAAGCCAACTTTTAAACAGATTATTTCTAAAAATATTAGAGATGAAAAAAATAGGTTAAGTCATACATTGAGGGTATTGAATCCTTATACTAGTAATGATGAATACGAAGCATTGTATCTATTTTGGTTAGGTTTAGATTTGGACTTCGCTAGTAGAAAACAAACACTTTTTCAAGAAATAAAAATTGAAGAGAATCTCCAAAAAAGATTAAAAAAAGAAAGTACTATTCCTCAGTTAGAACAGTACTTAATAATTTTATCAAGAAATATTGAAGAATTAGAATCTAAAAAGTCCGCTTTTAATCTAAATGAAAATTACGAAGAAGAATTAAACCAACTTAATCAGACTAAAATTCAATTGAATAATATTTCAACAGAAATAGGTCGTTTAGAATTAAGAAAAGAATTAATCATAGAAAGTAAAGAAGATTTAGAGGCTGATTTAGCCAATATTGATATTAATAAAGTTAAATCTTTATACAATAAAGCTCAATCTTTGATTCCTGATTTGCAAAAAACATTTGAAGAAACATTATCGTTTCATAATCAAATGATTAAAGAAAAGCTGAAATTTATAACTAAAGAAATTCCAGATATAGATAAGGAACTCAAAGCTTTAAAAAGTAACACTAACGAATTACTTAAAACTGAACGTTTTTTAAGTTCGAAATTAACAAAATCTGGTGCTGTAAAAGAATTACAAGCTATTATTACAGCTTTAAATGATGAATATGAGAAGAAAGGTAAGTATGAAGAGCAAAAAAGAATGTGGGAGACTTCATTGCAAAAAGTAAAAAATAAAACAGAAGAATTAGATAAAATTAACGAAGGAATAGAGGCAAAAGACGATTTAATTAAGTCTAGAATAGAAACTTTCAATAAATACTTCTCTAATATATCTAAGAAGCTCTATAATGAACAATTTGTACTTACTCCTGAGATTAATGAAAAAGGTTATTCTTTAGAAATTAGCAGTATTGATGGTAACCCCGGAACTGGAAAAAAGAAAGGTGAAATCCTTTCATTTGACCTTGCATACATACAATTTGCTGAAGAATTAGATATTAAACATTTAAGCTTTGTTCTTCATGACCAAATAGAGAATGTTCATGAAAATCAAATATCATTACTATTAAACGAAGTGGTTGAAAACATGAACTGTCAAATAGTGCTTTCGGTATTAAGAGATAAGTTACCTAGTACCATTCCAGTAAAAGATTTTGAAATAATATCACTTTCTCAAGATGATAAGTTATTTAGGATATAAACTAAATCTTTCAACAGTTAATACTTGACAATCATCATAGATTAAAATTAGCTAAGTGCATATTGGAAATAAATGAAAAAACAATTACCCAAACCTGAAAACTGGCAAGACTTTGAATCTTTATGTAAAAAGTTGTGGGGTGAAATGTGGAAGATTCCAAATAAGATTAAAAAAAATGGCAGGTCAGGTCAAACACAACATGGAGTAGACATCTATGGTATTCCAAAAAATGAAAATGGTTATTGGGGCATTCAATGTAAGGGTAAAGATTTGTATACAAATGCCAAATTAACAAAAATAGAAATCGATACTGAAGTTGAAAAAGCAAAAGAATTTAAACCTGAATTAAAGGTTTTTATTTTTGCAACAACGTCTAATAAAGATGCCTCAATTGAAGAATATATTCGGTTAAAAGATATTGAAAATAATAGTTTTGAAATTTTACTCTATTGTTGGGAAGATATTGTAGACCTCATTGAAGAAAACAGAGAGGTTTACAACTATTTCATGGAGTCTCAAAAATATAAAACTGAATATGATTTTGAAGTTTTTATTAATGACTTTGAAAATAAAACTCACCGCCTTATACCTGAATTTTATAACACTCAGGTTAAGTCCGTAATTAAACCACCGATAGCTTACAATCCAAGAGGTGGTATTATTAGGGACAATTTTATAAATGGGTTTTGGGACAGGAAAAGCTCTAACAATCTGTCTTATTGTTCTTTCGATTTACTCTTAACAAATACAGGCAATAAAGTATTAGAAAACTGGAAGATACAATTCGAATTAGAAGGTGAATGTGAATTTTTAGGGAATTACAATAAGAGCATTGATAACACCTTTAATGTTATTGCTAATCCAAATGCTTATGAATCCTATGATAATAAAAAGTTTTCTTTTAACTCATTAATAAATCCATTAATTCAAAAAGATAATATAAAGCATGTATTATGGATTAGACCCCTTCCTAAAGAGTATGAGTTGAAATTGCATTGGAAATTCTTAGCTAGAGATTATAACAAAGATGGAACAATAATTCTTTATGTTTCTCCAAAAATAGAAAAGAGAGTTTTACGAAACGAAGTTGAGCACTTGTACGAATTAAAAGAAGATAGTTCTAGAATTGATGAAAAAATTGAATACAAATAGCTAGCCTTACTTAATCCCACCAAAGCCAAAAATATTTATTCTCTTTGTAATCCTCTATCATTTCTTCCATTGAACTGTATCCTTGGTCAATAACATCAGGATAAAATTTATAAACTTCTTTAGCAAATTGCTTAATGTTTTTTGGTGATTTAGCCATATATGCATGAATTCTGGCTACATCAACAACATCTATAGCAAAACCTACTTCTTCATCCCATTCTTTCATCTGAGCCACTATATCATCATTATAAACATCATAATTTACTCCATTTGTGCCAATTAATTTTATAAGCTAACGAATAAAAAAGTATAATAATTAAAAAAATAAAAAATGAGAGTAATAATATATATAAGAGTAAGTACAGACCAACAAGCAAATAAAGGTCATGGTAGAGATTATCAATTAGAAGTTTTTAAAATGTGAATTATGTGTGTGTGGGGGGGGGGGGGGGTAATTTAACTGGCCGTCCATCTAGAGGGAATGGGAGCACATATTACTATTATCATTGTAGAAAGGGGTGCAAGAATCGTATTCGTTCTGAAAAGGCACATACAATGCTCAAAAATGACATACTAAAAGAGATATCTGTTAGCGATAATGTGTTAGCACTTTACAAAGAAATATTAATTGATATACAGCAAAAAAAAAGAGGAAATAAACTAAAAGATAAAATAGTAATTGAAAAGAAAATAGAAGACACTATAAAAGCTCTTGAGACTGTTGAGGGCAAATTAATAAAATGAAGATATTGGTACAGATACTTTTAATAGAATCTCAAATAGATACAATCAAAATTTAAGAGATTTAAAAGCAGAATTACAAATGATTAAGGATGCACAAGAGGTATCAAATAAAACTATTAATAAAGCATGTGAAACGATTAAAAAAACACCTCAACTCTTTGAAGATAGTAACTTTGAGCAACAGAACATTTTACTTGGTTTGATGTTTCCGGAAAAATTAATTATTTCTAAAAATGCATGTCGAACCAAGAAACAAAGTGAGGTAATAGAGCTTTTAACTAGAGTTAACAGGGCTTCACAAAAACTAGGCACAAAAAAAGCCATCATTTCTGATGGCTTGTCTAATTTTGCTCCTCAGGCTGGGCTCGAACCAGCGACCCTCTGATTAACAGTCAGATGCTCTAACCAACTGAGCTACTGAGGAAGGTATTATTTCGCGTTAGCGAGCGCAAAGATATACTAAATTTTGATTGCCACAAACTTTTTCGAAAAAAATTTAATTAAATATTGCTTTATAGATATCGTTCCCGTTTGCAAACAGTACTAATCCTATTAAAATAAAGAAACCAACCATCTGTGCATATTCCATAAACTTATCGCCTGGTTTCTTTCCAGATACCATTTCATATAGTAAAAACATAACATGCCCACCATCTAAGGCAGGTATAGGCAACAAATTAAGCACGCCTAACATAATAGATAAAAATGCTGTTAAATACCAAAACGCTTGCCAATTCCAAACGGCAGGAAACATATTACCTATAGCTGCAAAACCACCAATGCCTTGCGCGCCCTTTTTAGTAAATATGTATTTAAATTGAGATAAGTAGTCTTTAATCTCCCAATAGGCTTGATTAAAGCCGCCCGTTACACTCTCTGCAAAGGTATAGGTCTTATCGTTATATGTTATGTAGTCTTCATCTGTTTTAGTGGTTATAACCCCTAGCTTTCCGTCTTCGTTAGGCGTAACCGAAAGCGTTATTGTTTCGCTACCACGTTCCACTTGTAATTCTATAGCGTCTTTCTCACTATTTTTTATACCGTAGGTAAAATCTGTAAAATAGGTGACTGGCTTGCCATTAACAGCAACGATTTTATCTTGGGCTAGCAGTCCAGATTTTTCAGCAGGAGAATCTGGTGCAATCGAATCTAATTGAAATCGCGATCTTGGTTGAAATGCGGGCAAATCGCCTGCGGCAAATAATTGCGACCCTATGTCTTCTGGGACGCTTAAAGTTTCTACAGCACCATTAGAATGCTCTACTTTTATAGCCGCTACGTCTCTAAACATCAGATATTTGTTAACATCTATAGTTAAGTCCTCTAAAGGCTCGTCATTAATAGCTATAATTTTATCGCCCTGTTGAAATCCATAAGCTTCTAGAGTCTTCGCTACACCATAACCATATTTTACATCGTCTTTATTAAGATACGTGGTACCCCACACCGATAGCATGATGATAAACAATACGATCGCTAACAAAAAGTTTACGGTTACACCACCCAACATGATAATTAAACGCTGCCAAGCTGGCTTAGAGCGAAATTCCCATGGCTGTGGTTCCTTTGCCATTTGCTCGGTGTCCATACTTTCATCGATCATTCCAGATATTTTTACATAGCCCCCTAATGGCAACCAACCAATCCCATAAACCGTTTCTCCTATTTTCTTTTTAAACAGTGAAAACTTTACGTCAAAAAACAAGTAAAATTTCTCTACTCGAGTTTTAAAGGCTTTTGCTGGGATAAAATGGCCCAACTCATGTAATATGACTAATATGGAAAGGCTTAATAATAACTGCGCGCCTTTTATTAAAATTACTGACATCTAGATTTTTTTTATAATCGGACAAAAGTAAGGTTTTAAAGCAAGTTTAAAAAGCGATTCCCCAAATGCCCTCGCATTTAACAGTAATTTAAGTAAGCGGTTCGTTTTCTACGACTTAAAATCATCGTATTTTTGCACCAGTTTTTAATTTTAAACCGCTAAAATGCTATCATTTTTTAAAGGTTATAAGGTATTCGGAATTGTTTTTGGCATCATTTCCATCGTTATTATAGCTTTAATTTACAATACATTAAATGTCTACCAACCCTTGCCTATTTACCAACCTACAATGGTAAGTACTGCTCTTGTAGACAGTAGCTTACACTACAAAAAGAAATACCATAAAATTGCAGATTTTGCGCTCACAAATCAAAATGGTAAGACAATCACGCAACATGATTTTAAAGATAAAATCTACGTTGCCGACTTCTTCTTTACCACATGCCAGAGCATATGCCCTGTAATGACCAATCATATGGTGCATCTTCAAAACGTATTAAAAGAAGACCCCGAAGTATTACTCTTATCACATTCTGTAACTCCAACCATCGATACCGTTGCACAACTTAAACGTTACGCCATACAAAAAGGCGTCTTAGACCATAAGTGGCATTTGGTAACAGGCCCTAAAAAAACCATTTATAAACTGGCGCGTAAAAGTTATTTAGCGGTTAAAGAGGGCGGCGATGGAGGCCCTTACGACATGATACACACCGAAAACTTTATGCTTATAGATAAGAAAAGACAAATAAGAGGGTATTACGATGGCACAAATACAGAAGACATCACTAAACTTATAGAGGACATTGCGCATCTTAAAAAGGAATACATTAACTAGTTTTTCGTTCACAATTTTTTTACACTGATTTTTTTAACCTATTTTTGCTTCTTTAAAATCAATCTAAATAAGTTTGAGTCACACTTTAGCAGAATTAAAAAAAGGAGAAAGCGCTGTGATCACAGATGTTTCTTCTAGTCTTATCCCACTAAAATTATTGGAAATGGGATGCCTTCCTGGCAATTCTGTTTCTGTATTGTTATTAGCACCATTTCAAGACCCTATGTATCTCAACATTAACGGCACACATTTGGCAATTCGAAAAGAAACAGCTGCTCATATTTTAATTGAAAAAGTAACACATGAGTAAACAGATAAATGTTGCTTTAATTGGAAACCCCAATACGGGCAAAACTTCAGTTTTTAATGCCTTAACTGGTTTAAACCAACAAGTTGGCAACTATCCGGGAATTACTGTAGAGAAGAAACAAGGTATTTGCAGGCTTCCTAGAGGTGTTAAGGCACATATTATAGACCTCCCAGGAACTTACAGTTTAAATGCCTCTTCCTTAGACGAAAACGTTGTTATAGAATTACTTCTTAACAAGAAAGATAAAGACTTTCCAGATATTGCTGTTGTGGTTACCGATGTAGAAAACCTAAAACGCAACCTGTTATTATTTACACAGATTAAAGATTTAGAAATCCCTACCGTATTGGTCATAAACATGGCAGACCGTATGCGTTATAAAGGAATTTCGTTAGACATCCCTTATCTTGAAGAAAAGTTACATACCAAAATTGCGCTAATTAGTACGCGAAAAAATGAAGGTATCGATGCCCTAAAACACTTGATTACTAATTATAGAGAGATTTCTAGCACGCCATGTTTGGACACAGAAACCATAGACCCAGTCTATTTTGGAAATCTTAAAACGGCATTCCCTAACCAATTGCTATACAAACTCTGGCTGGTAATAACACAGGATGTTAATTTTGGAAAAACAGACCGAAAAGAATTTGATGCTGTCGCCAATTTTAAAACCAAAAGCAAAGGTGATCTAAAGCGTTTACAGCAAAAGGAGACTGTAAAACGCTACCAATTTATCAATAAAGCCTTAGAAAAAGGGCAAACTATAGACCTAAGTCAAGCTAAAGATTTACGCATAAAACTAGATCGTATTCTTACCCATAAAGTTTGGGGCTATCTTATTTTTGGCATTATACTATTAACCATATTCCAAGCCATCTACGATTGGTCTGGATTACCTATGGATCTTATAGACGGCCTTTTTGCAAGCTTAAGCGAATGGGTAAAACAACTATTACCCGAAGGTGCATTTACCAATTTAATTGCCGAAGGCATTATACCAGGACTTGGTGGTATTGTAATTTTTATTCCGCAGATTGCATTTTTATTCTTATTCATAGCTGTGCTTGAAGAGAGCGGCTACATGAGTCGTGTTGTATTTTTAATGGACCGTATTATGAAACGTTTTGGTTTAAGCGGTAAAAGCGTAGTCCCCCTTATTTCTGGAACAGCATGTGCCATACCAGCAATAATGGCAACGCGAAATATAGAGAGCTGGAAAGAACGCTTAATCACCATACTGGTCACCCCTTTTACCACCTGTTCTGCCAGACTTCCTGTGTATCTCATCATTATTGCTCTGGTTATTCCAGAGGGACGTATTTTAGGATTGAGTTACCAAGCACTAACCCTTATGCTCCTATACCTTATTGGCTTTGGTACTGCCATTGTATCTGCATATATTTTAAATAAGATCCTTAAGATTAAAAGTAAGACCTATTTTGTTATTGAAATGCCAAACTACAAGTTGCCGCTGTTCAAAAACGTAGCGCTTACAGTGATTGAAAAAACAAAATCTTTTGTCTTTGGTGCAGGAAAAATAATCTTAGCGATTTCTATTATATTATGGTTTCTAGCATCTTATGGCCCTGGCAAACAATTTAATGACGCTGAAAACATTGTACAAACAGCTTATAGTGAAGCCCATTTAAGCGCAGATGAAATGCAACAAAAGATAGCGTCTCATAAATTAGAACATTCTTTTATTGGCATTGCAGGCCATGCTATAGAACCACTTATAAGACCTTTAGGCTACGACTGGAAAATAGGCATCGCCATTGTGAGTTCTTTTGCTGCACGAGAAGTTTTTGTAGGCACCTTAGCGACGATCTATAGTGTTGGAAGTGACGAAGAAGAAACCATAAAAAACAGAATGGCTGGAGAGGTTAACCCCATACTTGGAGGACCCCTATTTAATTTAGCTTCTGGTATTTCATTGTTATTATTTTACGCCTTTGCCATGCAGTGCATGAGTACTTTGGCCATTGTAAAAAAAGAAACCAATAGTTGGAAATGGCCAACCCTGCAATTAATTATCATGACCTTTTTTGCCTATATTGTCGCCTTAATTGCCTATCAATTTTTGAAATAAAAACCAATAGTCCACGACTATACCACTATGAACACCATATTTCAAAACATATTAGCTTTTGCTTCGGTAGCCCTAGCCCTTCTATTTTTAGTTAAAAAATTCTTTTGGAAAAAAACATCCGAATCTAAAAAAGCATGTGGTAAGGATGGATGTGGCTGCCATTAAGAGCACGATTTGAATGGCAAAAAATGGTATATTACACGCTAAAATCATGTTTTAATGCAAACACGTAACGTCTTAGCCTTTATTATCTTATACTTATGTTATACCACAATACATGCGCAACATTCAAAAAAAACACAGCATTTACTCGATACAGATTTAAGTTATTTTGAAACTTGGATTGGTATTCCTCACAGCACTGTCAAGGGGCTACCTAAGGGCACTTACCAATCTGATAACGTGAGAAAAGGCAAGCCTCTAGGGCTGCATAATGACATTACACATGTTTTTACAACACATGTAGAAAACGATACGGTCGTTCTAACCATTACTGGAGAAATATACGGTGCTATCACAACAAAACAACAGTATAGCAACTACCATTTTAGCACGCAATTTAAATGGGGCTGTCAAAAATGGGCACCAAGACTTCAAAAACGTAAAGACACAGGTATTCTATACCACTGCTATGGCGCACATGGTCGGTTTTGGAACACCTGGAAAACCTCTTTAGAATTTCAAGTACAAGAAACCGATCTCGGTGATTTTATTTCCCTCTCAGCAAATACAGTACATCCTAAAATTGCAGGGCCACAAGTTGATATTAGAGGTGATGGTACCGCCAAAAAAAAACAATACAACCCAAAAGCGAATACATATTTTAAAGGCAAAGGTTATATACACGCGTATCTAGAGCCGCAATCTCCACATGGGAATTGGAATACACTAGAAATTTATACAATTGGCAATGATGCAGTACACCTTGTAAACGGTAAAATCGTTATGGTCGTAGAAAATGCCATGAACCCCGAAACACAATCCCCACTAACTAGCGGACAACTGCAAATACAATCGGAAGCTGCGGAATGCTACTACAAAAACATGACGCTAACCCCTATTACGGCATTTCCAGATTTTATAACACAGCAAGTGTCATTCAAAAATTAACGCGATGCGGCTTGCGGGTTTTGAAGTAGTAATTCTAAATAATTACTTGTATCAAGGTATTCTTTACGCATATTTCTTAGGTAATCTACCACTATCTCATGCTTTTCATGATTGGTTTTCAAACAGTCGTTCATGTTTTCGTCATCTACAGTTACAGCGATATACCAATGGTATTTTCTTGAGGTATGATGTCCCTCAAACATAGGGCTTATGGCTTTCTCATCTAAACTCGCATCTATAAGGATAGGGATTAAATTTAGCGTTTTATCTTTTTTTTCAACCTCATGAAACGAGAAATAAAAGCGTTCTTCATCAATTTCAAAAGGCACATTACATGTCACATCTTTATGTGCTAAATCGTGTTTGGTATTCACATAATTGTAAAATTCGTCTGCATCTTTCGGGTCTTCAAAAATAAAGGCAGTGCGCTTGGGCAGTTTGTGTTGAAAACGTTTAGCGAGTTTTATTTTATGAGTTTCTATTCTGGGCGCAATACGCATAGGAATACAAGAGGAACACACTATAAGACAAGACAAACCAACCGTTAGTATAGATTTCATAAAAAAGCGTTTGTAGCCTTACATCAATTACCGCGCCATTACTGTGCGTATTACGCATATTTTACAAATAAATTATTACAAATAACGCTAGAGACTACAAGTTCTTTAGCACCTAAGGCAATGGTCATGGAATGGTCGAAAGCTTCTTTATGAAGTACTGTAAAAGCAGTACCCAAGGCAATATTATGCTTATCCAAATATTTTAAAAATTCTTGAGACGTGTCTATAACACCAACACAAATACAGGAACGCCCCACTTCAAGATCAGATAGCACTATTTTGTCTATGGTTTTAATCTTACCCTCGCCATCAGGAATTGGATCTCCATGAGGATCATGTGTAGGGTGCCCCAAAAAAGCATCTAATTGCGTAATTAGCTTTTTAGACTTTATGTGCTCTAATTGTTCGGCAACCTCATGAACTTCATCCCAAGTAAAGTTTAATTTCTCTACTAAAAACACCTCCCAAAGTCTGTGTTTTCTAACAATATTAACAGCGATAACCTTCCCCGCCTCAGTTAGTGATACACCTTGGTATTTTTTATAATCCGCATAACCTTTTTCAGATAATTTTTTAATCATATCGGTGACCGAAGACGCTTTTGTACGCATTTCTTTAGCCACAGCATTAGTGCTTACAGTGGTTGTACCTTGCTTTCCTAAATGGTATATGGCTTTAATATAATTCTCTTCGGTTAAGGTAATCATCACTTCTATTTAGACTGGCAAATATATAATAAATATATAACTAAAAAATAATTTTTAGATTACTCTAAAAATATATTTATATTTGCGCAAAAAAGCATGAAGTTTTTAACTTATCTATTAGCATTATCCTTTGCCTGTGCCACCTCACAAAATGAGACCTCTAAAATCTCTGGACATGTTACCTCTGGGGAGCAACCTGTTGCTTTTGCTAATATTTTAGTAAAACAAAGTTTTAAAGGTACCAGTGCAGATGAAAATGGCTATTTCGAAATAAACTTACCTCATGGCGCTGTGACTTTAGTTGTGAGTGCTCAAGGCTATAAATCCGTATACAAAACGATAACACTAAACGCGGCCACCACAGCTAACATCAATCTTGTCGAAGATATTTTAGGCCTCGATCAAGTTGTAGTTAGTGCCACAAGAAATCGAATCAGTAAAAAAGAAGCCCCTGTAATTGTTAGTGTTCTTAGTCCTAAACTATTTCAAGCCACACAATCTTTATCACTAGCAGACGGATTAAATTACCAACCTGGTGTACGGGTAGAAACGAATTGTCAAAATTGTGGTTTTACTCAGGTTAGGCTTAATGGTTTGGAAGGTCAATACACTCAAATACTTGTAAATAACCGTGCGGTATTTAGCGGCGTTAATAGTGTTTATGGCTTAGAGCAAATCCCCGTAAGCATTATAGATCGCGTAGAAGTGGTACGCAGTGGTGGATCTGCCCTTTTTGGTTCTAATGCTATTGCAGGCACAATAAATATCATTACAAAAACACCAATTAACAACAGTTGGGCTGTAAACACGACACTAGCACTTATAGATGGCACTACGGCAGATAGAAATGTAAGTTTAAATACGAATATAGTTAGCGAGGATTTGTCTAGCGGTGTTACCATCTATGGTGTATTTAGAGATCGCGATGCCTTCGATGCGAATGCCGATGGATTTACAGAAATCACCAAACTTACCAATAATTCACTTGGTGCTAAAGCATTTTTACGCCCCAACGATAATAGTAAAATAGGTTTGGATTTCACAGCCATTCGCGAATTTCGAAGAGGAGGAGATCGTATAGACATCGCACCACAGTTTACCGATATTACAGAAGAACTAGACCACAACACCATTTTTACCAGTGCGGATTATGAATTATTTAACGACCAACGCACTAAAAATTTAAATGTATATGGTTCTCTACAAAAAACAGATAGAGATAGTTATTACGGAGGCTTAGGCGGCGGCAGAACGAGAGCCGATTCCTTGTTGGCCAATAATGCATTTGGACTAACCAAAGACCTCTCGGCAGTAACAGGATTAAAATACAGTCATAGTTTTTCCAACCAAGATGTACTTACAACAGGTGTCGAATACCAATTGAACCGTACAGACGATATCATTCCAGGCTATAACCGTTTGGTAGATCAAAATGTAAACAGCCTTGGTCTATACGGCCAATACGAATGGAAACCTGTTGATAAATTCACCGCATTAATTGGCGCACGTTTAGACCACGTCTCTGTAGATGGTCTTTACACAGTACAAGACATTACGCGTACATCCGACGTAACAGAAACTGTGCTAAGTCCGCGCTTGACGTTACTTTATAACATAAATAAAAACCTGCAATTTAGAGGTGGATATGCCAGAGGTTTTAGAGCACCCCAAGCTTTTAATGAGGACTTGCACATTTCATCTGTAGGTGGCGAACAGCAATTCGTAATTTTATCAAATAACCTAGAAAGTGAATTTTCTAACGCCTTTACAGCGTCTTTTAATTTTAGCAAAAACGTTAAGAAAACACAAGCCAATCTTTTAGTAGAAGGATTTTATACCACCTTAGAAAACCCATTTACTATTGTAAGTACAGGTAATGTATTACCAAACGGCTCTATTCTAGAAGAATCCAGAAATGGCTCTGGCGCTCTAGTTGCCGGTACAAACATAGAACTTACAGTATCCCCTAACAAAAATCTATTCGTACAAACCGGTATTACGGTACAGCGTTCGCTTTATAAAGACCCGCAACTTTTGTTTGAAACCGATGGGAATACTCCAAACGAAACCGATATTAGTGTTGACGAATTTGTGCGCACACCAAATGTCTATGGCTTTCTAAATACCAATTGGACCATTAATTCGCATTTTAAACTCGATGTAACGGGCAGCTATACAGGCACAATGGTAGTTCCTAGAGTTATTAGTGAAACAGGGTTTTTAGAACTGGTTGATTCGGAAACATTTTTCGACCTTACCACAAAACTCACCTACCACTTCGATTTAAACCCTCGTTTTCATGCAGAACTTAGCGGCGGCATACAAAACCTGTTTAACAGCTACCAAGACGATTTTGAAGTTGGCGCAACCAGAGACTCCGATTATGTCTATGGTCCAAACCGACCACGCACATATTTTATAGGACTCAAAATAGGCGATTTTTAATCATGAAATACATTATACTCTTTTTAATAACGTTCACTTTAAGCACTAATGTAATAGCACAAAGTTCTGATATTGCATGGAAAACATGGGCAGAATTGGAACAGGCTCTAAAAGAAGATCCCAAACCAGTATTCATCTATTTTCACGCCAGCTGGTGCGCCTATTGCAAAAAAATAAAACGAGATATTTTTACAAAAAAAAATATCATCAATACACTTAACCATAAATTCTACGCTGTAGAAATGGATATTGAAACCACAGATACCATTACGTTCGATGGTGTCACCTTTACCAACCAACAAGCCCGAACCAAACGCAATGGCATACATCAATTGCCCTTACTACTTGCTTCAACAGATAACAAAACCGTAACCCTACCCGCGACATTACTATGCGATAGCACTTTAAGCATAAAAAAACGTATATTTAGTTATTATACCTCCAAGACGCTTTTAGACCTACTCAACACACCTTATAAATAACAGCAACACGTATCAACAGCACTTAAAAACACGATGCACATGAAACATATTATATATCTATTCTGCCTTATTCTTCTAGGCTGTAAAAATGATACTAAAACCAACAGCAAACCACATATTGTAACCACAACCACAATGATAACCGATTTGGTTAAAAACATTGGAGGCGATCACATCTACCTACAAGGCTTAATGGGAAGCGGTGTAGACCCACATTTATACAAAGCCAGTGAAGGCGATGTGACCAAACTCGCCAATGCCGACATTATTTTTTACAACGGCCTGCACCTAGAAGGGAAACTGGTTGAAATTTTTGAGAAAATGGCACACAAAAAAACTGTTGCCATTGCAGATGCTATCGATAAAAGCACATTAATTGGGTCTGAATATTTTGCTTCTAATTACGATCCGCATATTTGGTTTAATGTCGATTACTGGATAGATGCTACAGCCTATGTTGTAAACACACTTTCTGAAGCCATTCCAGAACATAAAGCAGCTTTCGAAGCCAACGGAAAAGCATATACAGACCAACTTAACACCTTAAAAACACGTTTAGAAAATAACATTGCCACGCTTCCAAAAGCGCAGCGCATTTTAGTAACAGCACACGATGCTTTTAATTACTTTGGCAAAGCTTTCGATTTTCAAGTTGTTGGCCTACAAGGTTTATCAACCGCTACAGAAGCAGGCGTTCAAGACGTACAAAAGCTTTCAAAGTTTATTATAGACAACCACGTAAAGGCCATTTTTGTAGAGAGCTCTGTCCCAAAACGTACTATAGAAGCCCTGCAAGCTGCTGTAAAAGCCAAGAACCATAATGTAACTATTGGTGGCACTTTATATTCAGACGCTTTAGGAGATGCCAATACTGTAGAGGGGACTTACATTGGCATGTTTACTTATAACGTACATACAATTGTAAATGCGTTACACTAATGTTTTAGGGCAGCTATTCCTGCTATCCGCTGTATCTTTTTCTCATGCTTCAAAAAAGGATGCCGCTGCTATCAGGGCTAAATCATCCGCCAAATTTGTGTTTGTCAGCACATTAAATGTAACTTTGTAATCGTATACGGGTTGAAAACTAAATTAAGAGGAAAATGAAACAAAACATAGCGATACGCGTAGACGACTTAACCGTTGCCTATAACTATAAGCCTGTATTATGGGATATCGATTTAGAAATTCCAGAAGGCGTACTTATGGCTATTGTAGGTCCTAACGGCGCTGGCAAATCAACATTGATTAAATCTATTTTAGGCATTTTAAAACCTATCGCAGGAAGTGTTAGTATTTACGATAAACCCTATGATAAACAACGTGCCTTGGTTGCCTATGTGCCTCAAAAAGGCAGTGTAGACTGGGACTTTCCTACTACAGCTCTCGATGTGGTTATGATGGGCACCTATGGCAGTTTAGGCTGGATAAAACGCCCGGGGCAACGCCAAAAAAAAGCAGCCTTAGAAGCACTTGAAAAAGTAGGCATGCTTCCATTTAAAAGCAGACAAATTAGCCAGCTGTCTGGTGGCCAACAACAGCGTATTTTCTTAGCACGTGCCTTGGTACAAAACGCTTCTATTTATTTTATGGACGAGCCGTTTCAAGGCGTAGATGCCACTACCGAAATTGCCATTATAAATATTCTAAAAGAATTGCGAAAAGCAGGTAAAACAGTTGTCGTTGTGCATCACGATTTACAAACGGTTCCCGAGTATTTCGATTGGGTTACCTTTCTAAATGTAAAAAAGATTGCCACTGGCCCTGTAAAAGACATCTTTAATGATAACAACCTCACTAAAACCTATGGTATTAATTATAAAGTGAGTGTTCAAGAATAAATTTCGCCCCTTTAAATACTTATACCACCTGTGTAAAATACATACGAAACTAAGACAATAAATCTGTGATGCCTATGGCCATTAAAATTTCTAATACAAGAGACATAACTGTCGATGCTATAATAGAATTATATAGCGCTAATAAATGGAGTTCTGCCGAAAAACCCGAACAGCTCTACAAGGCTTTAATGCACTCACATTCGTTAGTATCGGCTTGGGCCGATGGAATTTTAGTGGGCATTGGAAATGCCATTTCCGACGGGTATTTAACGGTCTACTATCCGCATTTGTTAGTACATCCTCAATATCAAGGCAAAGGTATAGGGCAGCAAATCATGTCGCAATTGCAAGACACCTATAAATCGTTTCATATGCAAATGTTAACTGCTGATGTAGAAGCCATCCCTTTTTATAAAAAAATGGGTTTTGAAACCGCAGGAAACACACAATCTATGTGGGTTTACAACGGCAACGAACATTAAAAACTGTAAACATTTAAAGCCTAAAACCATCGATATAACAGAATACATAACACTGGTCTTTACAGACTACACCCTAAGAACCATAACACTAGGTACGGCCATCTTAGGTGCTGTAACAGGAATGTTAGGCAGTTTTGCTGTATTGCGTAAACAAAGCTTATTAGGCGATGCCATTTCGCATGCTGCTCTCCCAGGTATTGCAATAGCATTTATGCTTACAGACACAAAAGATAGTAACGTGTTATTATTAGGCGCTCTTATTAGCGGTTTATTAGGTACGTTTTGGATTCGTGGCATTATTAAAAAGACCCACTTAAAGTCGGACACCGCATTGGGCCTTATCCTCTCTCTATTCTTTGGTTTTGGCATGTTATTACTCACGTTTATACAAAAACAACCCAATGCCAACCAAGCAGGTTTAGATAAGTATTTGTTTGGGCAAGCCGCCACATTGTTAGAAGCAGACGTATGGTTAATGGCTAGTGTAACAGGCATCTGTTTGCTAGTATTAATCGTATTTTGGAAAGAATTTAAAATCCTTCTCTTCGATGCAGATTATACAAAAACACTAGGTTTTAATACGAAGTTTATCGACATTCTCATTACGTCTTTTATTGTATTGGCTATTGTTTTAGGCTTACAAACAGTTGGCGTTGTACTTATGAGTGCCATGCTATTAGCACCTGCGGCGGCGGCACGACAGTGGACAAACAGTCTCGCTACCATGGTAGGGCTCTCTGCTGTTTTTGGCGCGTCTTCTGGTGTTGTTGGCACAGCGGTGAGTGCTAGTCAAAATAACCTTTCTACAGGACCTGTTATTGTACTTGTAGCAAGTGTATTTGTTTTGGTCTCATTTGTATTTTCACCAAGCAGAGGTTTATTATTCAAACAAATACGTTTTATAAAAAATCGTCGTGATTTACAACTGCATAAAACACTTGCTTTTATGTACAATATTGCCGAAACACACCATAATATAGCGCATCCGCACACCATTAAAATATTAAATAATTTTCAAGGTTTTACCAAGCGCACACTTCAAGAATTGGTAAAGAAAAACTATGTGAAATTAGAAGGCAGCATGTGGAGCCTAACCGAAGAGGGCTTTAAAACAGCATCTAATCTGTACAACCAACAACCAGAAAACAATGAGTAATGCACAAATAGAAATACAACTTATTGCCTGTATTGTTGCTATAGCCTGCGCCATTCCAGGTACATTTTTAGTCCTTCGAAAAATGGCTATGATTAGCGATGCCATTAGCCATTCCATTTTACCAGGTATTGTAATTGGTTTCTTTATCACCCAAGATTTAAACTCGCCTTTACTTATCCTACTAGCTGCGGTAACAGGTGTAATTACGGTAGTACTTGTAGAGTACATTCAAAAAACAGGACTGGTTAAAGAAGACACCGCTATAGGTCTTGTATTTCCAGCTCTATTTAGTATTGGTGTGATACTTATTGCTAAAAATGCCAACGATGTCCATTTAGATGTAGACGCTGTTTTAGTTGGCGAATTGGCCTTTGCCCCTTTCGATCGACTGCTTATTTCGGGGACAGATGTAGGCCCTAAATCCTTATGGATTATAGGCAGCATACTAGTACTAACCACAAGCCTTTTATTTGCCTTTTTTAAAGAACTTAAAGTAAGCACTTTCGATGCTGGCTTAGCAGCATCTCTAGGGTTTTCGCCTGCCATTATTCATTATGGTTTAATGACAGTATCTTCCATAACTACGGTTGGCGCTTTCGATGCGGTAGGTGCCATTTTGGTTGTCGCCCTTATGATTGCCCCTGCGGCAAGTGCTTATTTGTTAACCAACGAATTAAAACGCATGCTTATCTACGCCATTGGTTTTGGCGTATGTAGTGCCATTTCTGGCTATTGGGTTGCCCATGTATTAGATGCTTCTATTGCAGGCTCTATTACCACCATGCTTGGCTTACTCTTTTTAATTGTTTATTTGATAGCCCCTAATAAAGGTGTTATTGCTGTACTTTATAGAGAACGCCAGCAACGTATAGAAGTGTCTCTGCTTACATTTTTACTGCATTTAAAAAATCATACCGAAGAAAGCGAACGCCATGTTAATCACCTTAGTGAACACATTAATTGGCAAAAGGTACGCGCTACATCGGTTTTAGAATTGGCACTTAAAAACAACATGATACAACTAGACCGCAACATTGTGTCTCTTACCGACAAAGGTCATGAGTTTACAACGCAGGCCATCGATTATATCATTACCAATCAAGACAGTAAAATAGAACACATGAAAGATGATTTCTTTTTGTTTAGAGGGTAATAAACCCTCTTTACTGTAAGTAAATACGTTTTTTACAATACCTTTGTGTTATGGCACAACACAACGAACTTGGCAAAAAAGGCGAACAACTTGCTGTTGCCTTTTTAGAAAAACACCAGTACAGTATTTTAGAACGCAACTACTATTACGAAAAAGCAGAAGTAGACATCATTGTTCAAAAAGGCAATACCCTAGTCGCTGTAGAGGTTAAAACGCGCTCTAGCGCAGATTTTGGCAACCCCCAAGATTTTATAAAACCCAAGCAAATTCAAAACTTAGTTAAAGCCATAGATGCTTACATTACAATCAAAGACCTAGATGTCGAAGTCCGTTTTGATATTATTGCGATCGTCAAAAAAGGGAACAGTTTTAAAATAGAACATTTAGAGGATGCCTTTTATCATTTTTGAGTTAAAACCATGATACATAGGGACACAATTAAACTTATTTTGAAAAACCCTAAAAAAAATATTTATTTGTTATTCGCATCAAGTTGTTATCTCAAACTCAATTTTAAGCATTTATAATACAAATTACACATGGAATTTTACTGTAAAAATGCAATTACTAACCTAATTCTTTTTGTAATTTTATCAACCTTTCAATCCGTTAACGGGCAATGGATGTACCCAAAAGAAAGTAAGGTAACCAAAGATGTAATTATCAACTACGAAATCATCTATGACAAGCCATTAACAGAAGCCCAAAAAAAAGAAGCTTCTTTTTCTGATAATATTGTTGTTATCTTCAACACTACTAAAATGAAGTACAACAAAATCTATCCCAATAGGCCTAACCATAGTTACTTTAAAATTTTAGACTACAAATCCAAGCTTGTTTATCAGGTAAACGACATCTCTAAACTTGCCATTACCCATCCCTTTAGCCCCCCTAAAACGGCAACGAATAGCATTAACGCCACTAAAACCATTCTAGGCTATACCTGCGAAAAAGCGACTACTACCCACCAAGGAAAAACAAAAACACTCTTTTTCACAAAAGCACTAGGTTTGAGATACTGCAGTCACTTTAACGTGGATGGTTTTTTATTAGAATACCCCGGATTTAGTAAAAAGTTTGGCTCTTATCGTGTTGTTGCAAAAACCATCCATTACAAAAAGCTAGAACCTTCTTTTTACAACCTAGACAGCTATAAAACATATACAAAAGAAGCCTACAATACCCTAAAACAAGAACGTCGAGAACAACGAATTAAAAAAAATTTAGCTCATATTGGACAACCTGCTAAAAAATTTAGTTTAAACTCTATTAACGGAAAACGTCTTGCAACTAAAAAAATGCTGGGAGAGGTTATTGTTCTTAATTTCTGGTTTACAACATGTCCGCCATGCAAAAAAGAATTGCCGTTACTTAACAAACTTAAAGAGACTTACAAGAACAATCCTAACGTAAATTTTATCGCTCTAGCAAATGATCCTGAATACAAATTAGCACCATTTCTAAGACAGCACAAATTTGATTATGATATTATCGCTGAGGCGCGATTTGTAGCAGAAAAATATGGTGTTAGCAGTTACCCTACAAATATTGTCGTTGATAAAGAAGGCTTGATACAAGCATTTGAAACAGGCTATAAATCTGATATTTTTGAACGTCTAAAATACCAAATAGACAAAGTTTTAGATTCACAAAAATAGCGCTTCTTATTCTCCTTCAAAAAACTTCATTAACGCCTCTAAATCATCTGGTTTAGACACGATTTCTTTATCCGCATTCAGAATAAAATAAGTAGGTGTCGCAGAAACATCATAGGCATTTCCTATTTTGTTATTCCATTTCCCTTCGCCGTATACGTGGGTAAAATTAGAAAACTCATAGGTTAAATTTCTCCATGCGTAAGGCTCATCTTCAAGGCCAATAGCAATAACTTTAAGTTCTTTTTCTTTTAGTGTTTTAGAGAATTTATGGAGTTCTGGAATCTCTTTTAGGCAATGTGAACAACCGCTACTCCAAAATACAATAACGTAATGCTTAGAACTGTGAAGTGCACTTAACTTTAAAGTTGTCTTTTTTTCTTTTTTGACCACCTCAATAGAAAAATCAGGTGCTTTTTCACCAATAGCGATACGTTGATATGCCAATAAGGCTTGCAGTAATTTTTGATCATTTGCATCTACACAAAGCGCCATTAGGTACTCTTCCGCTATATGATTAGCAACAGCATCTAGCTTTAAATCCACCATTTGTTCCCACAAATCTGTTAAGAGCGATTTTTTAACACTAGGCTTTGCTTTTGCCATGGCTTTATAAAAGACGTCTATATTACGGTTATACGTCTTTACGTCGTCTTCATCTTTAGACGATACTCCAAACACATAATTAGACATGCGTTCTGTTAAAAATTTAGAGCTTTGCAGGGTTTCATTATTAAAATCGATATGATCGAAAAAATGCGTTTTAACCTCAGCTACATAAGCCTGCACCCCTACGGCACTTATAGGAATATAAGGTGTATTTGCTTTTATAAAATGAGAAACGATAGTACCCTTAGCGGCTTCTTCATAACTTTTTTGGGTATCGCGTTGGGTTTTAAAAATAGAAACCAAGTCTAAGCTATCTCGCGTTTTACGTTTATCTTTATAATAATTTCCTATGCTATTGGTGATCATTAGCATGCTATTGGTATAAGACGCTAATAATTTGTTTTCTCTAGAGTTTAAAAACTCTACTCCTGTTTCAGAATTAAAATGGAGTTCTACATCTTCTTCCCCGCTATAAATAACATCAAAATTATACTCTTCTTGAGGCACAGCGTATGTAATACGAAATATACCTTTTGTGACTGTTGTATCTAATTTTATTTCAAAACGACCATCGTCTTTAATAGGGGCATTGGTAATATAACTAAAATGAGTAGGTTCTATACGGTATAACAACACCGTTTTATAAGCATCTGCAGGCGAAAATTTACCTTTAATACTATGCTGCCCAAAGCTTAAACATGGCAACATCACAACTAAAAAAAGGAAGTATCTCATTTTTTTTTTTAAAATTTCAACAGTTTTAAAACAATCGCATCAAGCACCTATACGAAAGCACTTAACACGTCTCTAATATAAAAACAACAATCACGCCATAATAGGTTTTAAGGCTTTTAAAGCCTTTTCTACAGAGGTGATAGCATCAAAAGTAAGCAATAAACGTAAACCAGCACGGGTTTGTTTTTCTTTCATCTTACAAACGTTTGGATGTTTTTGAACAAACTGTAGCACCTTAGTAAAATTTGCACTTTGGTAAAAACTACTTTGTTGGTCATTGATAAAATACCCTATCAACCTATTTTGTTTCATGATAAGCTTTTCAAAACCAATATTAATTGCTAACCACTTTATTTGGACACTATTTAAAAGATCGGTCACTTGTGGTGGTAATTCACCAAAACGATCTACCAATTCTTTTTCAAATACAATTAATGCTTCTGGCGTTTTTAAATTATTTAATTGGGTATATAGATTTAAACGCTCTGCAATATTATTTACATAATCATCTGGAAATAACAATTCAAAATCAGTATCTATGGTAACCTCTTTAACATAAACCTTAGCCTCTTCATCCTCATCATATAAATCTTTAAACTCTTTTTCTTTTAATTCTTCTATAGCTTCGTTTAAGATTTTTTGGTAGGTATCAAAACCTATATCATTCATAAAGCCACTTTGTTCACCTCCCAGCAAATCTCCAGCACCACGAATCTCTAAATCCTTCATCGCGATATTAAACCCGCTACCCAACTCTGTAAATTGCTCTAAGGCAGTAATACGCTTTCTAGCATCATCAGTCATCGCAGAATATTCTGGTGTAATAAAATAACAAAATGCTTTTTTATTGCTACGCCCCACACGTCCCCGCATTTGGTGCAAATCACTCAAACCAAAATTATTCGCATTATTTATAAAAATAGTATTAGCGTTGGGCACATCTAAGCCGCTTTCAATAATGGTGGTACTTACCAAAACATCAAAACCACCATCCATAAACTGCAGCATGAGTTCTTCTAATTTTTTGCCATCCATTTGGCCATGGCCTATACCAATTTTAGCATCGGGTACCAAACGCTGTAACATGCCCGCAACTTCCTTAATATTTTCTATACGGTTATGAATAAAAAACACCTGTCCTCCCCTTTGTATTTCATAGCTTACGGCATCGCGAATGGTCTCTTCACTAAACCGAATAACATGACTTTCTATTGGGTAACGGTTTGGCGGTGGCGTTGTAATTACCGACAAGTCTCTTGCTGCCATAAGACTAAATTGCAAGGTTCTAGGAATGGGCGTAGCTGTTAAAGTTAATACATCTACATTCTCTTTTAAAGCCTTTAATTTCTCTTTAACAGCAACTCCAAATTTCTGCTCTTCATCAACTATTAACAAGCCTAAATCTTTAAACGTTACATTCTTGTTAACCAGTTGGTGTGTACCAATAATAATATCTATTTGCCCTTCAGCTAGCCCCTCTAAAGTCTCCCGTTTTTGTTTTGCTGTTCTAAAACGATTCACATAATCTACGGTAACAGGAAAATCTTCTAAACGTTTTCTAAATGTTCTTGCGTGTTGGTACGCCAAAATCGTCGTAGGCACTAAAACAGCCACCTGTTTCCCGTTATCAACAGCTTTAAAGGCCGCTCTTATCGCTACTTCTGTTTTTCCAAAACCTACATCACCACAAACCAGCCTGTCCATAGGGCGCTCGCTTTCCATATCGGCTTTAATATCGGCAGTAGCCGTACTTTGGTCTGGTGTATCTTCATATATAAAAGACGCTTCCAATTCATGCTGCATGTAACTGTCTGGATTGTATTGGAAACCTTTCTGGGTTTTACGTTTCGCGTAAAGTTTTATAAGATTAAAGGCTACATGCTTAACACGGGCTTTTGTTTTCTGTTTTAATACTTTCCAAGCATTACTTCCCAATTTATATACCTTAGGAGGTTTGCCATCCTTGCCGTTAAATTTGGTGATTTTATGTAACGAATGAATGCTAAGGTACAAGACATCGCGTTCGCCATAAATTAACTTAATAGCTTCTTGTTTCTTACCCTCTACATCTATTTTTTGAAGCCCACCAAAACGCCCAATACCATGATCTATATGCGTTACATAATCGCCAATATCTAAGTTTGTAAGTTCTTTTAAACTAATGGCTTCTTTTTTGGCATAACCATTTTTTAATTGAAACTTATGGTAACGTTCAAAAATTTGATGATCGGTATAACATACCAATTTAGCATCATGATCTACAAATCCTTGGTGCAATGATAAGATAACCGTTTGATACGCTTTAACGTCTAAATTGGCGTCATCGAAAATATCATGAAATCGTTTGGCCTGTTGCTCACTTACACAGGCAATATAATTTGTATAGCCTTTATCTGAATTGACGTTTAAATCCTCTATTAAAAGTTGAAATTGTTTATTAAACGCTGGCTGCGGAGACGTATTAAAAACAATCTCGGTTGCAGAGGCTTCTAACTTTGAAAACACAGATGCGTTTCCAAATTCTATAATAGAAAAATCTAACAATTGTTTTTTAAGCAATGTCGAATTACAGAACAATTCGTGAGGTTCGGCATGCTTTATAGTTTCTGAGAGTGTTTTAAAAGCGTCTTCGGCTTTCCCATAAAAATCATCTATTCGGGAAAATAGTACCTCTGCATTTTTAAGACATACTACTGTTTTTTGAGCAATGTATTTTAAAAAACTTTGCCGCTTTTCTTCCATCAATTTATTCGCTACATTAGGAATAATATTGATTTTCTTAATTTGATTTACAGACAACTGAGAGGCCACATCGAAAGTTCTCATGCTGTCGACCTCATCTCCAAAAAATTCGATACGAAATGGCTGATCGTTAGAAAATGAAAATACATCTACAATACCTCCACGTACCGAAAACTCCCCAGGTTCTGTTACAAAATCTACGCGTTTAAATTTATATTCAAACAGCATTTCGTTGATAAAGTCTATAGACACCTTATCTCCAATGCCTATTTTAAGCGTGTTACGCTCTAACTCTTTTCGTGTCACCACCTGCTCAAACAAAGCATCTGGATAGGTTACAATAATAGCTGGTTTTTTTTGCGAATTGATCCGACTTAAAACCTCTGCTCGCAATAATACATTCGCATTATCGGTTTCTTCAATATCATAAGGCCTCCTATAACTCCCAGGGTAAAATAAAACGTCTTTCTCTCCTAAAAGCTGTTCTAAATCGTTGAGATAATGTGCTGCTTCTTCCTTATCATCAAAAATTAGGACAAGAGGTGTTTGTTCGGTTTCAAACACATTAGCAATGACAAAAGAAAACGAAGACGCGACAAGACCTTTAAGATCTACTTTAGCGCCTTTTTGAGCCATAGCAGCCTTAAGCTTTTGCAATTGCAAAGCCTGCGCATAGGATTGAGAGATACTGGAGTGGTGCACCTAATTCAATTTTTATTGCAAATATACTACATCGCAGGTATTCTTTCTTGCCTTTGCATTTATTTTCAAAACGCACAAAATATAGAGAAAACACATTTATAATGTATTAGAATTGGTACTTTTGAACTCTATATCTTTTACATATGTCACAGACACCTTTAACAATCGTTGCCAAAATACACGCCAAAGCTTCTCATAGAGATTTGGTAAAACAAGAACTATTAAAACTTATTGCGCCTACACTTCAAGAAGAAGGGTGCATTAATTATGATTTGCATCAAGACCACAGCAATACCAATCTGTTTTTATTTTATGAAAACTGGGAAAATAGAGCGTTGTGGCAAGCCCATATGAAAAGCAAACATATTGAAGCTTATGCTAAAGCTACTGAGGGTGCTGTTGAAGCTTTTGATCTTTATGAAATGGCAGCTGTTAAAGAATCTTAAAACAGGCACACAAATTAGAATGCAAGTTTTAAAATCTTAAAAAAAGATGTAGCTTTGCAACTTAAAAAAAATATATTATGTCGTTTTCAGATTTATTTGATAGTGGTTTCAAAAAGCGAAATGAAAGTCATTTTGCAGCAATAGTTCGTGTCGCTATGGATGACTGTGTAATCTCACCAGAAGAACAAGAATTTTTAGATCGACTTGCACGTCGTCTTGAAATCGGGGAAAACGACTATAAATCCATTTTAAAGGATTATAAATCGTATCCTATCAATCCTCCAGCATCTTACGAAAGACGTTTAGATCGTTTATACGATCTTGCGCGTATGGTCTTTGTGGATTCTATAAAAGGGGATTCTGAACATTTACTTTTAAACAAAATTGCTGTTGGATTAGGTTTTACACCTGAAAATGTTAAATACATCACAGACAAAGCCTTATGTTTAGTGGAAAAAGGTCTTGACAGAGATGATTTTGCAGACGAAATGAAAAACATGAACCGCTAGTAGGCAACACCGTTTCTAGGTTGCACTAAAAAATAGGTGTGTTAAATAATTAAAGCCACATTATGTAAACTGTACATAATGTGGCTTTTTCTTTTCTCTAGCTTAAACACATCAAAAGTCACAAGCCTTTCACAGTAGCATTAGTCTTTATTAAACGAACATGTATAACTATAAAAAAACTCCAAACGCTATCTAAAGCCTTTGGAGTTTTTATACTATTATGTCCTAAACACATTATTTAGGGCATAAAGGCTTTTAAATTTAAATCGTTAATTAGAAGGCGTTAATTGAATTAACTTCACACTATGCGCTTTCATCGGCACTTCTAAATTTATTTTGTTATCCGCTGATATCGGCACAATTGAATCTGTGATCGTTTGTGGCAATTGAGACAAGGCTTCGTATCTAGCTCTATCTGCCTCAAAAACGCTTGTCCATGAGCTATTAAAACGATCGTTAGTACGCGATCCAAATATTCTACCACTTGTATTCTCTTGAATACCCGCCGTTCTTAAATCTGCATACAATTGGTTTAAAAACGTACCGTTATCTTCGTCGATTGTCCATTCGTTCATATTCCAACTTTGAGACGCTGCAATATCCGACCCTTCTACTTGAGGAAACAGCGTTCTTATATCGTTATTAGATCTTCTTGCATGGTGATTGTATAGTAACAAAAAGATGCTACCTTCTTTAGCAACAGGAATTACACCTGCATACGTATTCGTATTATCTACACCAGTAGGTCTGTCTCCTTGTAACCTCATACCATTTTCCATCATTAAAAGCATTTCGGTAACGTTTCGTCTTCCAGATGGCAACCCATCAGTATCTTCTATCTCTTGTCCCCAATCGTAAATCTCAGACATTCTATTCTCTAAAGCTCTATCGATGATAGTTGCGTACCAACTTGCGCCCAATTCACCACCATCGTTTAAACTTACACCTCTACGACCGTTCTCATCTCTTAGAATTCCAAATTCTTGAATATCGAAAGGTATATTAGCAAACTGGGGATATCTGTTTAAAGCTCTTCTGTATTCCGGCACTATACCATCAAATTTCACAAAACCTCTATCTAACTGCTCGTAGTAAGAGATACTAAAAAAATCCATTTGATACCCTCGCTCTGCAAAAACATCTATCATCTCTGTAGTGAACGTTGCAGAACCTTCTGTTAATAAATTCCCTGGACCTACTTTCGCATTTGGTAATACTCTTAAAACTTCATTTGAAGTAATCTCATAATGGGTATAAAACTCCTCAATAGTACCAGACCAATGCTCTGGAGTAAGATTAGGTTCTGTAGTTATTCTAAAACGCCATGTTTCTACCTCTGAAGCACCAAATTCACTTATCAATGCTTGTAAAAATGCATTGATGTACTGACGCCATATTTCATTATCTGAAGGTGGTTTTGAATTTCCAAAGCGTTCCTCTACACGTTCACCAGACATCTCCCAAGGCACATTATCTAATACAATTCGCGGCTTAACACCTGTAAGAAATAACCCTCTCAGGTCTCTAAGGAAGGTTGTGAAATCGGTAATCACATTACCAGATGCATCTACACCTCTAAAAAATGTATTTCTGTCATCTAATCGTCCTCCTAATGACCTCACAATATTAAAATTGTTAACATAACTTCTTAAAGGCGCTACGATATTATCTCTAAAATTGGCACCACTAAAACGCGTTTGATTTATAATTGGACGTGTAGACCAAAAGTTTTGCAAAGGCCCTACTATAGCATTGGTATTAACAACAACTAAGTTCTCTGGGTCTATATTCGAAACTTCTTCTTCCTCTTCTTCCTCTTCTTCTTCAGTTGGAGTTTCCTCTTCTGGAACTTCTTCATCTACGACTTCTTCAGTAACTTCTTCTACAATAGTTTCAGAATCATTACAGGCATAAAATACCATAAGCATCGAGAGAATAAACAAAGACATCACTAATCGTCTTTGTTTAGCAAATACAGCAATTTTCATAATTTTACTTTTTTAAATAACAACATTCAAATTTATAGCTAAAAAGCGAACTAACTCTCCTGCACTCTCTGGGTACATATCATACTCATAACAAGATAAATGGGCACACTACATATAGGCTAGATATAATTAGTCGTTACTTATGATTAAAACTTACAAAAAATACTGAACACTAAAAATTCGCAAAACATAGAGCCCCTTAAAATACCTTTCGATTTTATACCTTATACAGTATTATTACCACCACATAGTAATGCAGCTCTAATTAAAGTAAATAAATGCATAAACATGACAGAATAATACTTGTTTTGTAAAAAAAAGTACCTAAAAAGAAGTTCCGTAAAGCGTATTTTGATGTGCCGTATTTACGTTACAATTTGTAATACACACTAAGACAAAAAATTAAACCATGTCAAGCAACATACAACTTTCAGTTAAAGAAAAAATTGGTTATGCTTTAGGAGACGGCGCTGCAAATATCGCATGGCGCGCCGTAGCTACATTTCTATTTATTTTTTATACAGACGTGTTTGGCTTAAGTCCGGCTACTGTTGGAATACTCGTGTTAACGGCAAGATTTAGTGACGGTATAAGTGATATTATTATGGGTATTATTGGAGACCACACCACATCTAAATACGGTAAGTTTCGCCCTTGGATTCTATGGACTGCTTTGCCCCTAGGCGTTATACTCTCTTTATTATTTACAAGTCCAGAACTTAGCGAAAACGGCAAAATAGTTTATGCCTATATCACTTATATCCTTTTTACACTTATCTATACCGCCAACAATATTCCTTACGGCGCGCTTATGGGAGTTATGACCGCTAACGACAAAGAACGCACCAGTATTGGCTCATTTAGGATGGTCGGTGCCTTTGCAGGAGGAATGGTTGTGCAAGGCGCGCTTTTATTTTTGGTAGCCTATTTTGGAAATGCATCTCCAACAATTGAAATCTCTAAATTAACGGCGTCTACTTTTGAGGTTAACGTTACGGCATCTAAAACCATAGAACATGTACATATTAAAACAGAACACGGCATCGCAAACTTTAGTTGGAATGACGACGTACATAAAAATGACAGCCCAACAACAACTAAAAGTTTTCAAATGAAAGAAGGCCTCCGCTATAGCTTTATCGTTTCTGGCGAAACCAACCTATCTCAAAACAGTATTACCATTGTAGACCAAAAAAAAGGCTATAGAAACGCAATATACGTCATGTCTGTCCTACTTACCATCTTAATGCTCATTACCTTTAGTGCTACTAAAGAGCGCGTGCAACCTCCTAAGGACCAAAAAACAAACTTAAAACAAGATTTAAAAGACCTTTTTTCAAACAAACCTTGGCTTATTCTACTTATTATAGGCTTACTTTTTAACACCTATAATTGCATCAAACAAGGTGTAGTAATTTACTATTTCACGCACTATTTAAACAATCAATTGCTCTCCGCTTCCTATTTAACAGCACTAATGTTAGCTTCTATAGGCGGCGCCTTTAGCACCGCCTATTTGAGCAAAAAGTTCGGAAAACGAAATGTATTTATTTGTGCTCTATTATGCTCTGGGCTTATTAATGCATTGTTGTTTTTCTGTGGGCCAGAACAGATCAATGCCATTTTTATCATCGGAATGCTCTCTGAATGTGCCTCTGCAATATTCCCAACCCTGTTTTTTGTCATGCTAGGTGACGCTGCGGATTTCTCTGAATGGAAAAACGGTAGAAGAGCCACTGGTTTGGTATACTCTGCAGGCTCATTTGCAAGTAAATTTGGTGGAGGCATTGCTGGTTTTATCGTCATGACAGTTCTCTCCATGTTTGGCTATAACGGTTTAAATCCAGACACGATCACACATGCTACAAAAGGCATGGTTATGTTAATGAGTTGGATTCCCGCCATTATAACACTTGTAGCCGCTGGATTAATGCTCATCTACCCACTAAATCAAAAAACACTAGACAAAATCACTTTGGAATTACATCACAGAAGAACCTCTAAATAACAGACTTATAAAACGTATCGCAACCCACTGGATAACGGATCGATCATGTGGTAATTTCGACTCAAAAAAGGATACATCTACAGCTAAGAAGCATCACCTTGTAAACTCATCAAGGCGCATTTTATGCTTAAACCCAAAGTATGCACTGGAACATCGTCATGAGAGTTTCAAAAGCCATAAACACTACTATTTCCTTAGTTTCAGCGTAGCGCTAGTATGTGCAGCAGCAGAAAGGCGTAATAGATTTTCTATGACTAATTGAAGATTAAATCACAATAGTACTGAAAACAATACAACTAAAAAGCATTTCCTAAAATGCCTATTCGCATCAAAAAAAACGCGGTATTTAATTAAAAAAGAAACATGGTAAGATATGCTGATTTCTCCTTTTAAACCAATGTAAATGTTGCATATAAATTAGTAGTGGAATCCCCTCCAATATAGACTTTAAAATCTCCCAATTCTACACTGTAATTCCCTTCGGCGTCATAAAATCCTAAATCGTCTTGCTCTAGTGTAAAACGCACCGTTTTGGTTTCTTGACTTTCGAATGCTATAAGTTGAAATCCTTTTAATTCTTTAACAGGTCGAATAAGACTTGAAAACACATCATGGATATACAATTGCACCACCTCTTTACCTTTTACCTTACCTGTGTTGGTCACATCTATAGAAATATGTATGGGCTCTCCTAAAGTATATTCGTCTTTATTCATCCATAAGTTCTCATAATGAAAAGACGTATAGCTTAATCCATATCCAAATGGATATAATGGCAACGTATCGACATCACTGTAATGTGACCAAAACACGTTCTTTGCAACATTAACAGGCCTACCTGTACGCTTGTGGTTGTAATATATCGGGATCTGCCCCACGTCTTTAGGGAAAGTCATAGGCAACTTCCCACTTGGATTGTAATCTCCATATAGCACCTCTGCTACAGCATGGCCCGCTTGCGAGCCCAATTGCCATGTCTCGACAATGGCAGGAATATGCTTAGCGGCCCAAGGTATGGTTAGCGGACGGCCATTTGTTAAAACCAGTACGATATTTGTATTTACGCTATAAACCGCTTCTAACAACTCTTGCTGCACTCCTGGAAGCCCTAAATCGACACGACTTCGGGCTTCCCCAGATTGAAATCCATGCTCTCCCAAAACCATAACAACAACATCTGCTGTTTTAGCAGTAGCAACAGCAGCCTTAAAACCGCTTTTATCTGTCGTATTAATTTTAAGTTCTTCTATAAAACGCGGCTCTCCTAAAGTAACATCTGCCCCCTTTTCGTAAACAAGTGTATTCCCTGTGTAACGCTTCATACCTTCCAATACAGAAACCCCTGTATGGTCATCGGAAGCTATTCTCCAACTTCCTAAAACACTATTTTTATCAGCTGCCAAACCACCGATAAGCGCAACCTTTCGTCCTTCTTTCTTTAGTGGCAATATGCTATCCTCATTTTTTAGAAGTACTATAGACTTCTTGGCCATATCTAAAACAGCATCATGATGTGCTTTACAATTTACAACTGCTTTCTCTCGTATTTCATCACAATACCTGTAAGGATCATCAAAAAGCCCCAGTTCATATTTCACCGTTAAAATTCGTCTAACAGCATCGTCTATAAGCGCTTCATCAACAACACCATCTAAAACCAAACGTTCTAGTTCTGCTACAAACGCATAAGACTCCATATCCATATCTGTTCCCGCAGTAGCAGCCAAACGCGCCGCATCTCTATCATTCTCGGCATGTCCCCAAACCACCATTTCTTTTATTGACGCCCAATCAGACACTACGAAACCCTCAAAGCCCCATTGGCCTTTTAATACGTCTCGTAATAAAAACTCATGCCCTGTTGCTGGAACGCCATTAAGATCGTTAAAAGCATTCATAAACGTTTTTACACCAGCTTCTACCGCGGCTTTAAATGGTGGCAATATCATATTATGCAAGGTCACAGTCCCTACATCTACCGTATTGTATTCTTTCCCCGATTCTGAAAAACCATAAGCAGCAAAATGCTTCGCACAAGCGGCAATAGTATCCGTCTGAGACAAATCATCACCTTGAAACCCTTCTACTCTTGCACGTGCTATTTCGCACCCTAAATAGGGATCTTCACCAGCACCTTCCATGACACGGCCCCATCGAGGATCTCTAGAAATATCTACCATAGGCCCAAACGTCCAATTGATCCCCACAGCCGCTGCCTCTGCTGCAGCCACTTGAGCCGACCGCTTTATAGCTTCTAAATCCCAACTCGCAGCTTCAGCTAAAGGAATAGGACTTATCGTTTTATATCCATGTATCACATCAAATCCTATAATTAGAGGAATCCCTAATCGGGTATCTTCTACAGCTATTCGCTGTACAGCCCTTACCTCTTTCGCTCCTCGAACAGAAAGCATAGCTCCTACCAAACCCGCTTTTATATCTTCATATTTCCGCTCTTCACTACCCTTAGAAGGTACTGGCCCCGTTACATCCCAAAAACCGTTATACTGATTCATCTGACCTATTTTCTCTTTTAGAGTCATGATTTTTAGTAAATCATCAACCTTTCTCTTTACATCAGAATAGGGTGCTTTTTTTAAGATAGTATGGGATTTAATATTACATGCCATGAATAAAACGTGTTAGTATTACGATAAATATTTTAATAATGTTACTTAAAAAATAACACTTAACTTATACAAAAGCAACACAAACATGTACAATCATAGCACATTTACGCTACTAAACATGTTTCACGCCAATAGCGGAAACACAACGTATAACAACAAAAGAGTTGCATTTACTACAAATGAATAGTACAAAAATAGAAGCACAAAGCATTTTTATAATTATCCTAAATAGTCAATTAGTAGTATTATTTTAATAAAACACATCATAGCACACGCTTGATACCCCCATTAAATTCTGTTCTAAAATCTGTAGGCGTTGTGTTTTTTTCCTTTTTAAAAATACGATTAAAATTTGCTATATTATTAAACCCGCATTTAAAACTAATTTCAGAAACACTCAAATCGGTCTCTAATAGCAATTTACTCGCCCGACTTATTCGTGTACTATTTACATAATTTACAAAGGTTTTTCCCGTCCGTTTTTTTATAAATCGATTAAACGAGACTGGCGTCATGTTTACCAATGCCGATATGTCGTCTAAAGAAATTTTCTTGTCAAAATTCTCTTGAATAAAATCGTATACCTTTTTAATTTTAGAACTATTTTCAAAATTACGCTTCTGTGACGTTGTATTAGAAAGCAAACGCTGATTTCGCGAATTTGCTAAATCGTAAAGTATAGACACAAACTCAAGATAATAATCAATACCATCTGTTTTTGTAAGCTTTATAAGCCTTGGTGCGACATCCTTAGCTATTTTTTTAGAAAATAGAATCCCATGAGCAGATTTATCAATCATATCTTTAATGGACTTAAAAATATTTCTAGCTAGTAACTTTTCATCTAATAAATCATGATTAATATGTATGGTGATCTCATGTATTTTCTTCGATTTACAATCGTGTAATTCCCAAGCATGCACCAAGTTCGATCCCACAAAAACCAACTCTATATCATCAATTTCTTCGATATTATCCCCAACAATACGCCTTACTCCTTTACCGTTCTGTATAAAGTTGAGTTCGTATTCTGGATGAAAGTGTATCGGAAAATCAAAATCATCTTTTACCCTATCATATATTAAAAAACTATCCTCTGGCGTTAATTGCGTAATTTCTCTGTGCACATTATCTATCATATCTTGTGTTTTGCGTTATTCTGAAAAATACATATAAATATTTGACAAAATCATATCATATAGGCGTCAATTTTGACGTTAATTTTGTCTTCATACCTACACAAAGTACATAATTACATAAAATAAATTAGAAATCCCCCCTAAGCGATTACGCATTTTATGTTATCCATGTTTTCGATTACTAAACTTTAACAAACTAATTAACAAAGATTTATGAAAAACAAAATACTACAAAAAATGTTTTTTTGGATAGTTGTAGCTTTAGGCACTTCGCTGAGCTCTCAAACTATCACTGGTACTATTTCTGATGCTAGCGGCCCTCTAGTTGGCGCTAATATCATACAAAAAGGCACTAAAAATGGCGTTGTATCTGATTTTGATGGCAATTACAGTATAAACAACGTGGACAAAACAGCTGTTTTAGTAATTAGTTATATTGGTTATGAAACCCAAGAAATAGCAACTAACGGAAAGACCTCTATTAACGTTATACTTATCGAGGACGCAGACGTGCTAAACGAAGTCGTTGTGGTAGGGTATGGTAAAACTTCCAGACGCTTGGTAACAGGAGCCGTATCCTCGGTAAAAGCTGAGACGATAACACAAACTCCTATTACCTCAGCAGATCAAGCACTTCAAGGTCAAGCCGCTGGTGTTACCATTATAAATAGTGGTACACCTGGTACAGCCCCACAAGTGCAAATACGTGGTTTAGGAACCTTTGGCAATAGCCAACCCCTATACGTTGTAGACGGCATTGTAACGGGCAGCATTAATGAAATAAATCCTAATGACATTGCCACAATAGACATTTTAAAAGATGCCTCTACCGCCGCTATTTATGGTTCAAGAGCCTCTAATGGGGTTGTAATTATCACTACAAAAAAAGGAAAAGCAGGTAAGACCAAATTAACCTTTGACACCTTTGTGTCTTCACAAAGCACACCTAGAACTTTAGACCTTTTAAACTCAGCACAATTTAGAGAGTATGCCCAAGGCACTTTTGGTTTACCACCACGATACACAACAGACCCTGCATCGACAACCAGAGACACAGATTGGCAAGATGAAATTTTTAGAACAGCCATTATGCACAACACTAATATTGGCGTTTCTGGGGGTTCCGAAAGTGCTATATTTAATATTTCTGCTGGTTTCGTAGATCAAGAAGGTATTATTATCAATACAGGTTTTAATAGAGCCTCTCTTAGAGCGAATAGTGAATTTAAAGTGGGCAAGAAATTTAAAATTGGAGAAACGCTAACTATTGCAGACACCGAGATGCTTAATGAAGAAGAAAACGGCGATAGAACACTCATAGAACACGCCATCAAGTCTCTGCCTTACACTCTTGTTTTTGATGCTAACAACCCCGGTGGTTTTGGAGGTACAGACACCACTTTAGACGATGGTTCCGATCCTGAAAACCCCGTAAGACTTCAAACTATTAGCAATAATACCACAGAAATTACAAAAATATTAGGTTCTATCTATGCCTCTTATGAATTTATTGAAGGTCTAGAGTATAAGTTTCAATATGGCTTTGACAGAACCATTGGATCGACAAATATTTTACGTCCTTCATTTGATGAAGGCATCAACCAACGCGATGCAGCACAACTTGACCAAATAACAACTATTTTCAATTCAGACACCTATACAAGTTCATTAACCTATTCCAAAACATTTAATGACGTTCACAATTTTGATCTGCTTGGTGTTATCGAAAAATTTGAAACCAAATCAAGAAATAACAGGTCGCAAGCCTCTAACCCCCTTACCAATTCGGTTCCTGTAATACAAGGGCAAGCCGTAGTTACCAATCAACTTTTCGAGTACGGTTTAATATCGTATGTAGGAAGGTTAAATTACAATTACGACAACAAATACCTCTTATCAGCTTCCATAAGACGAGATGGCTCCTCTCGTTTTGGCTCAAATAACAGATGGGGTACCTTTCCAGCACTATCTTTAGGTTGGGTATTAAGTGAAGAAAATTTTCTTAAAAATTCAAGTATTATTAATAATCTAAAACTAAGAGGTTCTATAGGGGTTACCGGTAACGACGGCTCTACAGACTATGTTTTTGAATCTGGGCTTATCCCCACATACAGCTATGTAGGCTTAAACAACAACGTTGGGGTTTCAAGTTTTGGAAGTTCTAATCCAGACCTAAAATGGGAAGAAGCCACGATGACCAATATTGGTTTGGATGCAACCCTTTTTAACAATGCACTCTCCTTATCATTAGAATACTTTAATAATGATGTAGAAGATGTTATTGTCCCCATTCCTAATATCACTTCAGATGGATTTGGAGAAGCCTTTACACAACGTAACGGCGCTTCAACAAACACCAAAGGATTTGAATTCAATATTAGTTATAACCACGACAAAGGTGGTGATTTTAGCTGGTCTGCTAACATTAACCTAGGAAGCTCTAAAAATGAAGCTACAGATCTAGGCAACCTTTCGTTTATAGAAAGCTCTACATTTGAAGGTGAAAACCTATCACGAATTGAAGAAGGAGAATCTTTATTCTTTTTCTACGGCTTTCAAACAGACGGCTTATTTCAAGAAGGCGACGATACCAGCGCTCAGCCAAATGCAGGACCAGGAGATATTCGCTTTGTAGACCAAAACAATGATAGGGTAATAGATGGCGACGATAATGTTAAAATAGGAGATCCTTTTCCTAGCATTAATTACGGTCTTAACCTTTCTTTTAACTACAAGAACTTTGATGCCACACTATTTTTTGCTGGGGTTGGCGGCAACGACATATACAACACCAATATTTACGATTTAGAAGGCATGTCGCGTTTATTTAATGCAGGTACGGCTGTACTTAACCGCTGGACACCAACAAACACTAACACATCTGTACCAAGGTTTAATCCTGACAACTCTGACAACATCAACCGATCAGATCGCTTTATAGAAGATGGCTCTTATGCGAAACTAAGAAACCTTACCATAGGTTATAGCTTGTCAGAAAACGCATTATCGCAAATAGGACACGGTGTGTTTTCTAAATTTAGAGTGTATGCTACGGCTCAAAATCTATTTACAATCACCAACTATTCGGGTTACGATCCAGAAATAGGAGGTAGTACCACAGTGAATCCAGGACAACAATCTGCTGCCGCAGGTGTTGGCATAGACCGAGGCGTTTATCCTCAACCTCGCTCTTTTATTGCCGGTATCCAATTGCAATTTTAACATTAAAACATTAACATCATGAAACATATCATCATTTTATGCATAGGACTTGCTGCTACGATTGGCATTTTCTTATCCTGCGACGAGTCTGAAATCGAACTCACCAATCCCAACCAACTATCAGAAGATATTTTTTTTGAATCTAGCGACCAATTAGAATCTGCAACTACCGCTCCTTATACCTTTCTACAAGAAGTAGGCAACTATGCGCGGTACCAATTTTACATTAATGACAATATTGGTGGTGAAAATTACGCCGCAGGAAATCTAGAAGCCGATAAGGTACAAATGATTCAACGCGATGTAGACGAAGCCAACAACGGAAATAATCAATTTTGGCAACACAACTACCAAGGTATTGGGCGCTGTAATTTTGTAATAAACAACGCAGATAACTTCGAAAACATTCCAGAATCTGAAATAGCTTCTAGACTCGGAGAAATGCATTTTTTAAGAGGCTTATTTTTCTTTAATCTTGTCAACAAATACGGTGAAATCCCTTTACCATTAGATCTTGAACTTATCGAAGGAGGACGACCAAAGTCATCTGTTCAAGACGTCTATAATGCCATTATTAACGACCTACAATTTGCCACAGCCAACCTACCTAGCAAAGAAGATCAAGAACCTGGAAGACCATCTTCTGGTGCTGCATGGGCGCTTTTAGGGAAAGTATATTTACAAAACAACCAACCTAGCGAAGCAAAAACAGCACTAAGCAATGTTACAGGATACAGTTTAACGGCAAATTACAGAGCTAATTTTACTATAGCAGGCGAATACAACAGTGAATCTATTTTTGAAGTAAATTACGATGAAACTACAGGAGAAGGTGATTCTTGGAATCAAAATGGCCTGAACAATTCTGAAACAACATTTAGAGCTCAAGAATACACTGGATGGTTCAATGTAAAGCCTAGCCAAGAACTGCTGGACGAATACGAAGATGGAGATAGCAGATATGCAGATACGTTCTACTCTATAGATGACAGTGATAATGGCACGATGACCAATACATTCAACAATGGCCTAAGTGTTTTTGCTTCTGGAACCATAGGGCCAGACGATAATCCTGCTTGGAGAAAATATCAAAATTTAGACACTAGCGAATCTGAAACGCCGTTTAGCGGCATAAATGCCAGAGTGTTACGTTATGCCGATGTATTGCTAATGCAGGCCGAAGCAGAAATACGCTCTGGAGGTTCCGAAAGCATCGCTTTAGACTTCATAAACCAGGTACGTTCTAGACCTTCTGTCGATTTACCAGATGTAAACGTATCAGGTACCGAAGCCATTTTAGACGCCATAAAACACGAACGTTGGGTGGAACTCGCAGGCGAACAATCTAGATGGTTAGACCTCCAACGGTTTGATGGTGACACATACCTAATGCCCATACCCAATATCGAATTACAAGGTAACACCAACTTACAATAACACTATAGTATTTCATTTGTTTAAGTTTATTTGACAAGGTTATCCTGCACCATTAAAACGTGCAGGATTTCCTATATTTACAAATACCGTTATAAGCACTAATAGCCTTAGCATTTAAACCTTCTTTTTACAGCATGACAACCCATCCCTTACACTATCTAAAAAAAACATGTATCCTCACTGCAATGTTAAGCATTGCACTAAGCTGTAAAAAGCAAACCCCACCCCCAAAAACACCTCCTAAAGCCGTTACCTTATTTGAAAAATTACCAACAAATCAAACTGGCATCTCATTTAACAATACCATTACCGAAGACGCTAATAATTTCTTTTTAATATACAACTATGCCTATAATGGTGGTGGTGTAGCCATTGGTGATATAAATAACGACGGGCTTCCAGATATTTTTTTCACGGGTAATCAAGTCTCTAATAGACTGTATTTAAACAAAGGCCATTTCAAGTTCGAAGACATCACCAAACAGGCTGGTGTCTCGTCTAATAAAGGCTGGGATAATGGCGTGGTTATGGCCGATGTTAATGGTGATACATTTTTAGACATCTACGTGTGTAGAGGTGGCAGAAAGGATACCGATGCAGAACGCACCAACCTCCTGTACATCAATAATGGCGACAACACCTTTACAGAACAAGCCAAAATATATAACATCGCAGATAAAGGCTACTCCATGATGGCTTCATTCTTCGATATGGATAACGATAACGACCTAGATCTTTATGTTATTAACCGTCCTAGATCATTCTTTTTAAATCAAGACGCTATTGCCAAGGGCAAAAAAGAGCAAAACCATTTGTATAGCGATAATATTTACGAAAACGTAAACGGAACATTTAAAAACAGTAACACAACCGCAGGCATAAACACCTTTGCTTATGGCTTAGGACTCTCCACATCCGACCTTAACAACGATGGGTATAGTGATATTTATGTGGCCAACGATTATTTTGAGAGTGATTACTTTTTTAAAAATAATGGCAACAATACATTTTCTCAAGACATCACAGCATTTAGCAATCATGTTGCCTTTTATGGCATGGGTATAGATGTGGTCGATTTTAATAACGATGGTTATGAAGATCTTATGGAGTTAGACATGACCTCATCAGACCATGTGAGGGCAAAAACAACAATGGCTTCTATGCAAGTAGACGCGTACGATCGCATTTTAAAACAAGGCAATCACTATCAATACATGCACAATATGCTTCAAATAAATAATGGCAATGGCTTTTTTAGTGAAATTAGTCAATTTGCAGGTGTCGCTAAAACCGACTGGAGCTGGGCCTGTCTGGGTAGCGATTTTGATAATGACGGCTATAGAGATCTTTTTATAACAAATGGATTTAGACGGGATATTTTCGACAAAGACGCTACTGCAAAAGCCTCCAAATACCTCAACTCAAAAGAAAAAAAAACACGCTCGAAAAACGAAAATGTCACCTATGTAACACAACTTTTTAACGAAAACAAAATCCATAACTACATCTATAAAAACAATGGCCATTTAAAATTTGAAAACAAAGTAAAAGCTTGGGGTTTTGAAGACATTAGTTTCTCTAACGGTGCTGCGGTTGGGGATTTAGACAATGACGGGGATTTAGACCTTGTAGTGAACAACATTAACGATGCTGCTTTTATATACCAAAACCATGCAGAAACCTTAGAACACCACTTTCTCAACATCGCATTAAAAGGCCCAGAACACAACAGTTATGGACTTGGCGCTAAAATCACCATTTATACACCTCAAGGAAAGCAATACCATGAACTTAAAACCGTTCGCGGCTATCTATCTTCCGTGGCCCCCATCGCTCACTTTGGGCTTGGCACAACCAATAGTATCGATTCTTTACGTGTTGTATGGCCAGACAAAAGTATTAATACACTTACCCAAAACATAGCCATAAATAGCACCATACACGTAAAACACGCTTTAGCCGCTTCTTCTAAAATCACTAAAAAAACACTAGATTCTCCTATCTTTAAAGACATCACAGCTACCGCTTTTCCCAAACACCCCTTTCAACACAAGGAAAACAACTTTAACGACTTTAAAGCTCAAATTCTATTACCTCACAAACTTTCAACCGAAGGGCCATGCATTACTGTTGCCGATATTAATAACGACAATTTAGAAGATTTTTATGTGGGCGGCGCCTCTGGACAGGCTGGCGCAATTTACATCCAGAAAGCACAACATCAATTCCTTAAAACCAAGCAAACCGTCATAGCAAAAGATGCCTTATTCGAAGATACTGCAGCGCATTTTTTTGATGCTAATGGCGACGGATATACCGATTTATATGTCGTAAGTGGCGGACATGCTAAACCTATGCATTCCAAACACTACCAAGACCGCCTCTATTTAAACAACGGTAAGGGTCAATTTTTAACTTCTAAACGCTTACCAAACATCACTGCTAGTGGCGGTTGCGTTACGCCTCTAGATTTCGATAAAGACGGAGATACAGACCTCTTTATTGGGGGGCGCTTAGTCCCAAACCACTACCCCAACACCCCTAAAAGTTACCTCCTAGAAAACACCCCTGAAGGCTTTATAGATGTGACTCGACAAAAGGCACCTCTTTTAGAACATGTTGGCATGGTAACTAGTGCCGTTTGGACAGATAGTGACGGCGACCAAAACAACGAACTCTTTATCGTTGGGGAATGGATGCCCATCATGGCATTTAATGTCACCAATGGTATCTTCACAAAAAAAGCACTACCAGATCTAAATACAACTAATGGTTGGTGGAATACCATAACTGCCAAAGACATCGATAACGATGGCGATACCGATTTAGTGTTAGGCAACTTAGGCACCAACTATAAATTTAAAGCAAGCCGCGAGAACCCCTTCTATATATTTGCATCAGATTATGATAATAACGGTACCAACGATATCTTTTTAGCCAAAAATTATAAAGATAAAATTGTACCTATTCGCGGCAAGGAATGCTCCTCACAGCAAATACCCGCACTCTCAAAAAAATTTAAAACCTATAATGCTTTTGCTACCGCCGATCTTGGCACCATTTTAAACGATAAGACCTTAACTTCTGAAAAACATAAGGCCTATACTTTTGAAAGTGTTTTATTGAAAAACACGAACGGCCACTTAAAAGCAGAAGCATTACCACACCAAGCACAATACTCCACCATACAAAGTATTCTTGTTGAAGATTTCACAAATAATGGTACTCCAGAATTATTCATTGCTGGAAATAAATTTAACACAGAAATTGAAACCACTAGAGCCGATGCCAGCATTGGCCTTTTGCTCTCGCAAACTGGTCAAGACGGCTTCTACCCCTTACCCATGCTTCAAAGCGGTGTTTTTCTTCCCGAAAATGTAAAAACACTACAACGCATTACACTAGGGCCTTCCAATTCACCAAACCGCAAAAAAGGCGTTTTAGTAGGTATTAATAATGGCCATTTAAAACTGCTTGAAGCGCGGTAATTTAAAAGAAAATATCCTGAGCTAAACGAAATGTATTAGCATGAGCCTCTATTATAATTTTAATGTCTGGAGAATACCCTCCGCCCATGGAACACATTACAGGAAGCTCGGCCTTCTTACAGGTTTCTAAAACAAAACGATCGCGTGCTTTACACCCTTCTAAACTCAACCCTAGTTTCCCCAACTTGTCTGAAGCTAAAACATCAACCCCACAAAGGTAATAGACAAAATCGGGTTGTACGGTTGCAATAAGTTCTGGCAACGTCTTTTGCAACACGTTTAAATATACGGTATCATTAGTCCCATTATCTAAAGCCACATCCAAATCACTTTGCTCTTTTTTAAACGGATAATTACCCTTACCGTGCATCGAAAATGTAAACACGCGGGACTCCTTCTGAAAAATCTCGGCAGTTCCATTACCCTGATGCACGTCTAAATCTACAATCAACACCTTTTTCACCAATTCGTTATCTAACAAATACCGCGCTCCAATAGCTTGATCATTCAACAAACAAAAAGCCTCACCCCTATTAGAGTACGCATGATGTGTCCCTCCTGCTATATTCATCGCAATGCCATGTTCTAATGCATATGTACTCGCTTTTATAGTGCCATCCGCTATAATAACTTCACGTTCCACCAAGGCTTTACTTAATGGGAATCCTATTTTTCGCGCCGCTCTTGCATCTAAAGTAAGAGCTTTTAAATGTCTGTAATACTGTTCTGCATGCACTTTTAAGATAAGTTCATCTTCGGGTATTTCTGGCGTAAAAAAATGAGATACATCACAGGTCCCTTCATACAACAATTGCTCTGGAAGCAACTCGTATTTAAGCATGGGGAAGCGGTGGCCTTCTGGCAACGGGTGTCTATACCTACTGTGATTCGCTATTTTAAGCATGTGTTCGATGCAACTTAAGTTGTATGCGCTTACGTGCTAGATCGACTTCTAAAACCTTAACTGTAATTTGTTGTTGCAAATGCACATGATCATTTACATCTTTCACAAAACTATCCGATAAATTAGAGACATGAATTAATCCGCTTTCTTTAATCCCCACATCCACAAAGCAACCAAAATTGGTAATATTGTTAACAATACCAGGAAGCAATTGCCCTTCCTGCACATCGGCTATGGTTTTTATATGCTCATGAAACGAAAAGACTTTGGCCTGTTCTCGAATATCTAGTCCAGGTTTTTCTAACTCTTTTACAATATCTTTTAAAGTAAGCAATCCAACCGTTTCACTACAATAACGCTGTAATTCTAAAGCCTTTAAAAGTTGCGAATTCCCTATAATAGCAGTTACAGATTGCCCTAAATCTTTTGCCATTTTAGAGACAACGGCGTAACGTTCGGGGTGTACTGCCGAGTCGTCTAAGGGATCTTTAGCGTCTTTAATTCTTAAAAAAGCAGCACCTTGCTCGAACGCCTTAGCGCCTAAGCGTGGTACTTTTTTAATAGCACTTCGACTGCTAAACCCCCCATTTTCTGTACGGTATTTAAAAATGTTTTCTGCGAGCTTAGTGCCTATACCAGACACATAACTCAACAAACTTTTACTTGCTGTATTTATATTAACGCCTACGGCATTCACACAGTTTTCGACAACGCGATCTAATTCTTGCTGCAATTTGGTTTGATCCACATCGTGCTGATATTGCCCAACACCAATAGATTGGGCATCAATTTTAACCAATTCGGCTAAAGGGTCTTGCAAACGGCGCCCAATAGAAATCGCGCCGCGTACCGTTACATCATGATCTGGAAATTCTTCTCTAGCAATTTGAGATGCCGAATAGATACTCGCTCCTGCCTCACTAACCACAAACACCTGTACGTCATGCTTAAAATTTATACGCTTAACTAAGGCTTCTGTTTCTCGAGACGCTGTGCCATTCCCTATAGCTATAGCTTCTATTTTATACGCCTCTACCAATGTGCTTATTCTTTTTACAGCCCCTGTAGCATCATTTTTAGGTGCATGAGGGTATATTGTTTCATTATGCTGCAATTGGCCTTGCGCATCTAAGCACACCAATTTACATCCTGTTCGAAATCCTGGATCTAAGGCCAATACGCGCTTTTCACCTAACGGGGCTCCTAACAGCAATTGTTTTAGGTTTTTGGCAAACACAGCAATTGCAGCGGCATCAGCTTTGGTCTTTGCCATTTGTAATGCCTCATGACTTAAAGCGGGTAACAATAAGCGCTTATAAGCATCTTTTACAGCCAGTTCTATCTGTACTGCGCATGCATTATCACTTTTAATAAGCTTACGTTCTATATACTCTAAAGCACGCGCATCGTCTATCGTAATTTTTACACGAATCACGCCTTCTTTCTCTGCTCTTAAAACCGCTAATAAACGGTGAGAAGGCATACGACTTAAACCCTCCTCCCAATCAAAATAATCTCTAAATTTTTGCGCCGTCTCATCGTTAGCCTTAGTTTTAACAACCTTGGTTGCTATCATCGCAAAACGCTCTAATTGGCGGCGTATGCTATTACGGATATCTGTACGCTCATTAACCCATTCTGCAATAATATGGCGCGCGCCTTCTAGCGCTTCTTCTTCAGAATCCACAGTTCCTTTTACAAATCGAAATGCTGTAGATGCCACATCATTTGCACGTTGAGACATTATGATTTTCGCTAAGGGCTCTAATCCATTTTGTCGCGCTTTTTCAGCCTTTGTTTTTCTACTTTTTTTAAAAGGCAGATACACATCTTCTAGCGCTGTTAAGTCTTGAGTTTTTATGAGTTTCTCTTGCAATTCTACGGTTAACACGCCCTGAGTTTCTAAAGCCTTAAGTATGGCTTTTTTTCTTTTCTCTAGAGCCTCATACTGTGTTTTATAAGTCACAATAGCCCCTATTTGCACCTCATCTAAACTCCCTGTCTGTTCCTTACGATATCTTGAAATAAAAGGAACAGTACAGTCCTCTTCTAATAAAGCTATGGTATTTTTAACAGCATGTGCTGGCAGTTGCGTATGCGAAATTATGTAGTCTATCATTAGTTTAAAGCAGTTTTAAAGTACCCGTTTCAACCTTGTGTTAACACAGCCCACACATTAAACAGCCTGTTATATAAATAACATGGGCTCAAAACCGGTACCAGCATCAAAGTTATTTATTTCGATTCAAAAAAAAACCCATAAAGCTTAAAACTTCATGGGTTTTTATAGTCTTACTAAGGCTAGAATACCTTCTGACTCATATATTAAGCTACTTTCTTTAAGAGATCGAAACACGGACACTTTTTACAACGTTTATGCTCTCCCTTTTTAAATTTATTACAACAACTTGTCTTTACCTTTTCAGGAAGTTCAACGCCCAACTCACGAAGTGCTTTGATGGCTTTCTTTTGTTTCTTTTTTTTACCCACGACTGCATAGATGTTCAAACTCGTCGGCAAAAATAAGCTATTTTTATTAAATCTAAATAAACAACAGTGTTAAATTTATTCAGGACTAGTTGTCGCTGCGGTAGTTACCGTTAGGTTCTCGATATCTCTATCAAATAAATACAATCCGCCTTTGTCGTCGCCTATCATATTAATTTTATCTAATATGGTACGCGCAACAGCTTCTTCCTCTATTTGCTCGGCTACATACCATTGTAAAAAGTTATGGGTAGCATAATCTTTTTCTTGAAGCGTTATGTGCACCAACTCATTAATGCTGTTGGATACAAAAACTTCGTGATCGTATAATTTCTCAAACATTTGTTTGATGGAATCGAAAGTTACATTTGGCGCATTTAATTGTGAAATCTTTGCATGTCCTCCACGCTCATTAACAAACTTCACCAATTTTAGCATATGCTCGCGTTCTTCATCAGATTGCGCATACATGAAATTAGACACCCCTTCAAGCCCTTTTACTTCTGCCCAACAGGCCATAGCCAAGTATATTTGTGAAGACTCTGCTTCTACACGTATTTGTTTATTAAGCGCGTCTTGTATAGTATTTGATAACATAATATTTGTTTTTTTGTAAAGTTAAAAATTTCGCGCTTGCCATTTCAGTCTAAATCATAAAAAAAGGCTATTCCATAATTAGAACAACCTTTTCTATCAAACTAGCAATTATATTGTGACTTACTTTACAGTAAGCGTATATTGTGGTGTTGGGTTAAGCGGACAGAAATAAACGTATTCGCCTTTTGCCAATGTTGTTGCTTTAGATTTTTCTACAGCACCATCTTTAACTACAGATGTTACATAAGCCGTCTGTATGTGGTTTTCTGGTTTGCTCGCATCTTTTCCTTTTGGCACGAGTACCAAACCGACATCTTTCCCTACGTGATTATTTGACACTTCAAAAACATAAGTACCCGCATCTACAGTAATTGATTTTTGCGTAAACTCTCCAACAGTCTGCTCTAATGCAATTGTTTTAACAGTTTTATTCATTTTATCTTGTGCGTTTGTATGAGATACAAAAGCTAATGCGATTACTAAAATTGAAATTATTCTTTTCATGACTTTTAATTAATATTGAGCTCTGCTCGAATTTATGGTTTCTAATGTTATGTCTTCTTATTATAAATTTAAACTGTGGCGTTTTCTAAAGGCTGCGCTTCAGGAAAATCAATTGGTACTTGTGTCGTGCTATGCACATAATTAGAGATGGTTTTATCTCCTACTAAAGAAATGACATCTATAAGATTGCCTTTCGTATAGCCTGCTGCAAAAAAGCCTTCTAACACAGCTTCATCTGTCTTACCACGTTGTTCTGTTACATTTTTAGCTAATTTCGCTAAAGCGTCTAATTTGGCATCGAAAGATGCTTCTCCAGCTCTTAATTCCAGAATTTGCGACTCTGTAAAACCATTCATCTTACCTATTGCTGTGTGTGCAGACAAACAGTACAAACAGTTGTTTACTTGGCTTACCGCTAAATTCACGACTTCTTTCTCTTTTGCTGATAAAGATGTTTTCGCGTTAGCAAAATTTAAATAATTTTCTAAAGCAGTATCACTATAAGCGTATGTTGCATATAAGTTAGGAACAAAGCCTAATGCTTTATTAAGGTTATCGAAAATAGCTTGGTTATTTTCGCTTACGTCTTCTCGTGTTGGTACATTAAATGTGCTCATTTTTCTATTTCTTTTTAATTTTTTATTAGTGTTTTTGTGTTTTGTTTTGTTGATACAAAGGTGCAACCAAATTGAGAGTTACACCATGATTACAATTCCCATTAACATGTCAATTTTTCCTTTTAAGAATTTAACGAATCTACAGTGATTCCTATAAATGGTTTTTCTGCATCACAATAAAAATCGTGAATATGTTTTTGTTCACAATGTGTTTTACGTGTGATAGTATTTAACACTTTTCTTCTCTTACCTTTGAATATTTCAATTAAATTGAAAATTGATTTATGCTTTAATTTCATAGTTTTATTGTTTTGATTACACTTTACAAATGTCGTTATTATTAAAGGGTTTTAAAATGGTGAGACTTCCTCATCGCATGTCAATTATTCCCTATGCGATGTTTTGGATTGATTTTTTAAAATCGGATGGAGACAAGGACGTATGTCTTTTAAATAGTCTGCTTAAATGAGAGGCATCTTCGAAACCTACTTCATAAGCAATTTCTTTTGCTGTTTTATCTGTATAAATGAGCAGGCGTTTTGCTTCTAAAATAATACGCTCATGAATAATTTGCAGCGGACTTTTATTAAGCTTCGAAAAATTATTAGATAATGTTTTTGGAGACTTAAAAAGTAAATCGGCATAAAAGGCCACACTGTGTTCTTCTTTAAAATGTGTTTCTACTAAAAGATTAAATGCTCTTAACAGATCTATTTTTGTAGTTCTAGCGGCGTCCACCAGACCCTCTTTTGCTTTTAGCAACCGGGTTGTAATGATGATAAATCGCGCCATTAACATACGTAACATTTCTGCTTGTATCGTATCTTTTGTTTCTAACTCATCTAAAAACACCTCATGAAGTGTATCCAGCTTCTTATACTCTTTTGCTACTAAATTGATAATAGGAATATGTGAGTTTCCGAAAAATAATAAGCCTGCACAGCTCACTTCTTGGTCATGGTCTTTAATACAGTAAAATTCTCTATTAAATTGGTACACAACAAGGTCTTTGCCAGACACAAATTGAAAGAAATGCATTGTAGTTAAAGCGACGATACTATGGGGCGCAATAGTATAGGGTACGCTATCTACGACAACCTCTACCGCGTTGGCATTTGTTCTTATAAACGTATATAAATCGGGACGCTTTGGCGCTCTGTAAATCTCAAGTAATTCCTCATTTCCTATTTTAAGAAATGCATTCGTGGAAAATTCAGTAAATGTCTTTTGCATGTACATTTTGTCAAAAAACATTCGAAAACTTACATAAAAAAACCCGCTTTTTATAAAAAGCGGGTTTTTCTGTTACTGTAAATATTTCAGGATTTTTAAGATAAATCCAAAGTTAATTTTAAACTTTTAAAACTTAATTCTTTAAAAATCAATACTATTGCGCTTCTTGCTTCGCATCGTTAATCATCTTCTCATTTGGCACGATCGCAACGTTTACACGTCTGTTTTTTGCACGACCTGCTGCAGTTCCATTATCATGTAAAGGCTTTGTTTCTCCAAACCAGTTTGTAGTTAAACGCCCAGCGCTAATACCGTTGCTTGTAATGTAATTTGTTACCGCATTTGCTCTGTTTTTAGACAATGTCATGTTATAAGCATCATCTCCACTGCTATCTGTATGTCCAACGACCATAATATCTGTATCTGGATATTCTTTAAATACAGCTATTAATTTATTTAAGGTTTGCTGAGAATCTGCATCGACATTGTACTTGTTCGTTGCAAAATGCACACCACTACCACTACCATCTTCAAAAGTAACAACAATAGCATCATCTACACGCTTTACTTCTGCACCTGGCACTTCTTCCTCAATTTTCTTGGCTTGTTTATCCATTTTATTACCGATAATTACACCTGCAGCGCCACCTACAACACCACCAATTACCGCTCCTAATTCGCCATTACCACCTTTACCGACATTGTTCCCAATAATAGCTCCTAATACTGCACCACCAGCAGCACCTATGACACCTCCTTTTTGTTTGTTATTCGCATTTTTTACTGCCGAACAGCTTGTGAAAGCGACCATTACTAATGCTGCTAACACTACTGTAAATATGTTATTCGTTCTTGTTTTCATTGTGTTTGTTTTTATATTAATTATGTGTTATCTAAAACTATTCTACTTTTTCAAAATTCATACTTATAGTAAATGGTGTTCCATCAACTTTAAGCGTTTGCTGCCATTCCATGGCTGTGTCTGTTAAAGCCGAAAGCTGCAATCTAAAACCTCTATTGGTTTCAGATTTGTATTTTTCATCTGTTGGCTTTAGTAGAAAGTCATACAAACCTGTAGCAGGATCTACTTCTTGAATATCGAATTTAAAATAACGTTCTCCTGGACTACATGCCGCTTTATCAATAGCATAACTTCCTTTGTAATCATTTGGCACAAATTGCCATGTACTAGATTCAAAACAGGCTTTAGACACATCAGACAAAAGCTTTATCTCATAAGTCCCAGACCGGTCATAAGTAACAGAGCTTAATCTCCAGTTACCTTTAATCGTTCTTTGCGCTTGGCGTGTTACTTTAGTAGACCCGCAAGACATTGCAAAAGTCACCAAAATGGCTAAAAATATTTTTTTCATAAGTATTTATTTAGTTTTTCAAAATTACGCATTGCAGGAATTTAAACGTAATCTAAATCGATAAATTCGTAATTCATATCTAAAACATGATACAGAAAAGATTGCAAATCACTAATCATCAAAACGTACCAAGTGGTATTTTTTATCCTGGGCACCAATAAATCCAAAATAAATTTTGTTATGGTGTGTAAAGACATTTTTTAGTTTTACTAAATTTCTGTAGCGACTGGTCCTAGCTTCGTAAATATCATCCTCTGTTGTAAACTCCTCAGATTTTGTAGCACTTCTTTCTTCAAAAGCTTCCTCAAAAGCTTCAATTTTATCAAACACGTTGTCCAAAATATCCCCTTCTACATGTTCGAAATCATTATTAAACAAACAATCTATATGCGTCGACTTTGTTGAGCTATACCCTCCATAAGCATAAAAGGTAGGGTTAAAACTAATGCTTACTGCCCCCCCTATTGCTCCAATTGGCAAACCTCCAACAGGCAAGCCGCCAAAACCACCGCCACCTCTTTTTATTTCTATCTTACTCCCAAGGACAACTTTATAATTCTCGTTTTGTTTATAGGCAGAAATACCAACATCTCCTCTAGATATTTTTCTTAAAAACTTAGAAGTAGCCTCCATTTCTCTAGTCCTAGTTCCCGCTATAAAACCTGGACCTTCTTGAATTATAGGTGTGTTTTTAAACGTTATAGAATCCTCGTCTTTACTTAAAGCTATTTCTTTAAGTAAGCTATTCGATTTAAAATCTCTAATAGTGAATTTCATTTCACTAGACGCTACTTTAATCTGGAAAAGTTTGTCTTCATAAAGGTAAGAATTGTGATTCACAAACCCTTCTTTTTCCAACTTAGGCATTTTAAACGTTAGAGTATCTAAATGAAATTCGGGAAGCTTAATTTTTGCTATGGTCGTTTTACTTTTTTTATGATCAAACGTAAAAACAAGCTCATCTTCTATTATATACAACTTATTAGGCTTCGATGTAATTTCAATTGCATTTGGCGCAGTGTTGTCCATTTTAATCAAAGACCCAGAGGAACCTATGCCTTTTGTCACTAAATGCTGATAGCTTGTTTTTAAGTACCCACTTGGCGATTTACTTTCTAAAAAATCAAACGTAAATGTTTTCGATTTCGAAAATGTCTGTTTTTCAAACGTGTAAAAATTAACTTCGTTTGAATATTTCATCGCACTGATAAGATAAAAAACACCCTTATGAGAAAAACTCTCTACGTAAGCTTCTTTTTTAAATTTAAAATCCAATTCATTAACCACTGCTGTTTCTTTCGCAAAATCTATATGCAGCTCGCCATACTTTTTCTTGCTCGTATTGGTAAACAGCATGCTATAAGACCCATCCTTATGTATCTGATGGCCAATAAATTCCTTAAAAGCATTAGGCAAACTCTCTATAGACAGTTGCCCTATGGTTTCAAAATTAGGATTTAACAAATAGAGTTTTGACTGCCTCGCATCTTCGATGTACAACACTAAATCCCCCGTATCTTCATTGGAAATCGCTAAAGACTCTTTCTTATCAAAAAAAGTAGATTTATAATTCACAGGAAGTTCTAAAACCTCTTGCTGGGCGTAAAGCTTCCCTATAAAAAATACAACTATTACTAAAATATGCTTCTTCATTTCTAATTTATATTTTAACTTACCTGTAATCCATTACCAATAACGGCCTCTTTAGGCGCGTCTGGATTTACAAAAACCAACTTCCCTTCTGGTGTCTCTGTCATGAGTATCATGCCCTGACTTTCCACACCTCTTAAAGCTCTAGGCGCTAAATTCACCAATACAGTAACCCGTTTACCAACCACCTCTTCGGCAGTAAAGCTTTCTGCAATACCAGACACAATGGTGCGCGTATCCATACCTGTATCCACCTTCAGTTTTAATAATTTTTTAGTTTTAGGCATTTTTTCAGCCTCTAAAATGGTCCCTACACGTATATCTAATTTCGTGAAATCTTCAAAAGTAATGGTATCTTTCTGTGGCTCTACTTTTGCATTTGCAGCTTCATTAGCCTTTTTACTGGCCTCTAACTTATCTAATTGTTTTTGAATGGTAGCGTCTTCAATTTTAGAAAACAATAATTCTGCTTTTCCTATTTGATGCTGTGCTGGCAGCAAAACATCTTGAGCTGAGACCTCTTGCCACGATACCGCAATTCCGGCCTCTGAAAGCTTAAGAATTGTCTTTAACTTTTCTGAAGTAAATGGTAAAAAAGGCTCACTTAATGTTGCCAAAGCAGATGCTATTTGCAATGCAACATACATAATCGTTTTGGTACGTGCCTCATCTTCCTTTACAACTTTCCAAGGCTCTTCATCGGCAAGGTATTTATTTCCTAATCGTGCTAAATTCATTAATTCCTGACCTGCTTCTCTAAAACGGTAACGTTCTATAGAACTGGCAATCACGTCTGGATAGGCTTTTACTGCTGCTAATGTTTCCGTATCAATAGTAAGGAAATTTTGTGCTTCAGGCACAATCCCATTGTAGTACTTATTAGTAAGCACCACGACTCTATTTATAAAATTCCCAAAAATAGCAACCAATTCGTTATTATTTCTGGCTTGAAAATCTTTCCATGTAAAATCATTATCCTTAGTTTCTGGCGCATTCGCATTTAAGGCATAACGCAACACATCCTGCTGGCCTGGAAATTCTTCTAAATAGTCGGGCAACCATACTGCCCAATTTTTAGACGTAGACAGTTTATTGCCTTCTAAATTTAAAAATTCGTTTGCAGGTACGTTTTCTGGTAAAATATAACTGCCTTCTGCTCTTAACATCGACGGGAATATGATACAGTGAAATACAATATTATCTTTACCTATAAAATGCACTAGTTTCGTCTCTTCATCTTTCCAATAAGGCTCCCAATCTTTACCTTCGCGTTCTGCCCATTCCTTCGTAGACGAGATGTAACCTATTGGCGCATCGAACCATACATAAAGCACTTTGCCTTCACCGCCTTCGGCTGGCACAGGAATACCCCAATCTAAATCTCGTGTAACAGCTCTAGGTCTTAATCCGTCATCTATCCATGATTTACATTGGCCGTAAACGTTAGATTTCCAATCTTTTTTATGCCCCTCTAAAATCCAAGATTTTAAAAAGTCTTCATGCTTATCTAAAGGCAAATACCAGTGTTTTGTTTCTTTAAGCGTGGGCGTGTTTCCTGTAATCGCCGATTTAGGATTAATTAAATCGGTTGCATTATGGCTTGTTCCACAACTTTCGCATTGGTCGCCATAACTTTCTTCATTACCACATTTCGGACATGTTCCTACCACAAAACGATCTGCCAAGAACTGATTCGCTTCGGCATCATACAATTGTGCTGTGCGCTCTTCTACAAATTCGCCTTTAGCATCTAATGTTTTAAAAAAATCTGATGCGGTTTCATGATGAATCGGCGCCGAAGTTCTTGAATAATTATCATACGTAATTCCAAAATCTTCAAAAGACGTTTTAATTATAGCATGGTACTTATCTACAATATCTTGAGGAGAGACCCCTTCATTTTTAGCCTTTATGGTAATAGGCACGCCATGCTCATCACTTCCTCCTATAAAAGCAACATCATTGCCTGTTAATCGCAAATAACGTGCATAAATATCTGCTGGAACATACACACCTGCCAAATGTCCTATATGGATAGGGCCGTTAGTATAAGGTAATGCTGTAGTTATGGTATATCTTTTTGGTTTGCTCATTGTATTGTATCTAATGCCAGATCGAACGCAGTAAAGACCCGTACGCTATAAGTCTAAAATATAAACCTCTCAACTGCGCTTGAGAGGTTAATGTATTGAAGTTTTTTCAGGATGTAAAAGTACACAATTTGAAAGCTATTTAGAAAAAAAATGTACTTTTACATTATGCAGAAAACCCTAGTCATCTTACGCTTTTTTTGCGTTATATTTTGTTGTACGACAACCCATATAACGTCTCAAAACAACAGCTTAAAAACACTCACAAACACTTTGAAACAACCACCATATTTAAAACCAGGAGACACTGTAGCTATTGTAGCTCCCGCTGGTATTTTAAAAAACAGAACTGCCGAAATTAACAAAGCTAAAGCCTTATTAAAAAGTTGGGGACTTCACGCCGTAGTAGGAAAACATGTATTTTCACAAGGGCATCATTTTGCAGGAACAGACGGTGAACGCTGCGAAGATTTTCAAAATGCATTAGACAATCCTAAGATACGCGCCATTTGGTGTGCTCGAGGTGGTTACGGTAGCGCTCGAATTTTAGACCAATTAGACTGGACACACTTTAAACAACACCCCAAATGGATTATTGGCTATTCAGACATTACAGCACTACACAGTGAAGTCCACAATCTTGGCTTTCAATCCATACATGGTATGATGTGTACCAGTTTACAAGACGACAACGCAGCTATAGCAGAAACCATAGCGACGTTTAAATCTACACTTTTCGGCACACCTTTAAGTTACAAGCTCTCGGGTTCCAAATACAATGTAAGCGGTTCTACTTCTGGCCTGTTAATTGGGGGCAACCTCACCATACTACACACCATGCTTGGGTCTAAAACAAGTCTTGACACTTCCAATTGCATTCTATTTATAGAAGAGATTGGCGAATATAAGTACCATATAGACCGTATGCTAAGAAGCCTAAAACGTGCTGGCTATTTTGACAATTGCAAGGGACTTATTATTGGTGATATGACCAAAATAAAAAAGAACACCACGCCTTGGGGCAGTTCTATAGAGCAACTAATTCTAGATGTGCTTTCTGGTTATGATTTCCCCATAGCATTTCATATGAAAGCTGGACATGAAAAAGACAACCGCGCTTTGGTTTTTGGCAAACACATTGAACTTAAGGTAAGCGCTTCACATTCTGAAATTAATTTTTAAGTAATCTAATTCTGTAACATGTAACCTCAACATCTTCTACGAAATTTTAATTAAATTCCACTTTTTTACTTCATTATTTTAAAAAAAAGTTATTTTTTGAATTAAACCACAAGAATTACCAGCTTATCGATAGCTAATGACGTATCGTCTAAATTCTCATAAAAACTATTGACATCCGTTCTATATTTGTAACAGTACCAACAGCGAGTACCAGTTCTAATACAAAATGAGCATTCCATTTTAGAACGTTTAAATAGCTGAAAAGCATACAAAAAAATAAAATTGCATGCTGCACATGTAGCATAAACCACATGCAGATTGAAAAAAAATCACAAAATTTGTAAGGAATTGAAAACGCAAGCTACTAAGAAGGAAATTATAAGAACACTCTCACAAGAAACAACGTTTAGATAACGGAAACTTGTAGCTAAAATATAAATAAATTACTATTGCTGTCAACAATCAATCTCTCAAAACCAACCAAATTTTTGGTTGGTTTTTTTTTAGAATACATCCAAATTAAACTTAAACACCAAACTGTTTTAAATGGTGATCTAGATGCTTATAAAACATATTATTCCATTCTTGTTTGGTTAGTTTACCAAAAGAATGTGAAGCCCTACCATCAAAATGACTCGCTCCTAGGTTTTGAGTTTTCTTAATATAAGCAATTAAACGCGCTTTTTCTGACTGAAAATTTTTAGCGTCTGCTATGATAAATTGTGGTGCTGTCCTGCTGTTTTTTTGATAAGGTTTATCGTTAACTACTGTAGATTTTACGAACAATTTCAACATGAGTTTTGTAAATGCATTTGGTTTAGGATGCTTATCTTCAAAAGCCATTTCGTACGTTACGTTACAATGAGCTAACATTTGATCGGGACCCATTGTACCCCACTGCGGCCTACTAGAAGCTTCCAGCGCATTAATTCTATCTACAACAACGTTCGTTTCTTTTAAATCGAAAATGTTTTTCATATTTTAATTTAAGTGTTAATTAAACTTAGGCATAACAATGTATTCATTTTACGGCAATCTTAAAAGAAATTAAAACACTATGTAGCAGCAAAATACACGCAACAATAGTATTTGAATCAAAACTTGATTTGATACCATTAACAACACCAAGTCATCTTCTTTAATTTTGAATGGAACCCGAAAACAAAAATAATATGAACAACAAGAAAAAAGAATTCGAATTTATTAAAGAAAGTAATAGCGACAAAGGCAATTACGTATTCCAGAACGATACCACCACAAAAACAGGTGCATATATCATTGCTGCAGTTTTAGTAGGACTCATTGTAGCTGTTGCCATATCTGGAGTTTTTATGTAATTAGACGCTTCTAAAAGCGCAACTCCTTTTGAAGCTGCTCGTAGGCCTCTTGTACTTGTCGAAATTTTTCTTCAGCGCCTTTTTGATGTTCTTTTCCTAAATGTATAACGCGGTCTGGGTGGTATTTTTTCGCCATTTTTCTATAGGCACGTTTTATAGCGTCGACGCTAGCATCTTTAGATATCTCAAGAATTTTATAGGCATTATCTGTACTATTATAGAACATTGCTTTTATACTCTCATAGTCTTTAGTACTAATCCCTAAGTACCCAGCAATAGTATAAATTTGCTGCACCTCATCCTTAGTCACAGTACCATCAGCTTTAGCAATACCAAAGAGAAAATGCATGAGTTGTAAACGGGAGGCATGATCCATCATTTGTTTAATTTGCAAACACACAGGTCTTACAGATACCTGCTGTTTACTGATGCCCTTAAATAATTTAAATGCCCGATTAGCGCGCTCTTTACCATACATGCTCACAAACTGTTCTCGTACAAAATCCAACTCTCTTTGGTCTTGCACACCATCTGCTTTAATAACAACCGATGCCAACACTAAGAGACTTACTTCAAAATCGCCAGATTGCGTTTGTGGCTGCTCCCCATGTGCCGCTCTTTCCGTAGAACGGCTTCGAGTACCGCGGTCTCCTAAAAGCTTCTTTTCTTTCCCATCAACCATTGAGTCGATGATGCTTCCTATTGCCAAACCAACTATGGCGCCTATTGGTCCTCCAAAAGACCAACCTAAAGCACCGCCTATCCACTTTGAAATACTCATAATTATCTTAGATTATTTTTAACGTTCAAACCTACATATAAATTACTGTTTTTAAAAGTAGTAATTTACAAATACTTTACCTTCCTATGCATAGCATTTATACTTTTAATTTCTCAGAAAGATAAAACAGTCTCACCAAAAAAACAGGATTAGACCTCTATAAAAGCCAATTCTAAAGGTTCCCTCTATAAAGAGAGGAATTAGGGGGGTGTAAAAAGCTATCTTTATTATTTAACCCCAAAACACCTCCCTTATTCCCTCCTTATTAGGAGGGACACACTCTTGCGCTGATAAGAATAAAAAATACAAACCTTATAAAGCTAAAACTAACAAATACAGTGAATTCTAAAGACCACCAAAAACAGGATTAGACCTCTATAAAAGCAAATTCTAAAGTCCCCTCTACAAAGAGGGGATTAGGGGTGTGTAAAAAGCTATCTCTATTATTTAACCCAAAAACACCTCCCTTATTCCCTCCTTATTAGGAGGGACATACTCTTACGTTGTTAATGGCAAGAAAATAACAAGTCTTGTAAAACTAAAATAATAAATACAACTAATTCTAAAGTCTTCCAAAAAATAGAAATAGACCTCTATAAAAGCAAATTTTAAAGTCCCCTCTATAAAGAGGGGATTAGGGGTGTGTAAAAAGCTATCTCTATTATTTAACCCCAAAACACCTCCCTTATTCCCTCCTTATTAGGAGGGACACACTCTTGCACTGATAAGAACAAAAAATGCAAACCTTATAAAGCTAAAACTAACAAATACAGCGAATTCTAAAGCCCACCAAAAAACAGGATTAGACCTGTGTAAAAGCCAATTCTAAAGGTTCCCTCTATAAAGAGGGGATTAGGGGTGTAAAAAGTCTATCTTTATTATTTAACCCAAAAACACCTCCCTTATTCCCTCCTTATTAGGAGGGACACACTCTTGCGCTGATAAGAATAAAAAATACAAACCTTATAAAGCTAAAACTAACAAATACAGCGAATTCTAAAGCACACCAAAAACAGGATTAAACCTGTGTAAAAGCCAATTCTAAAGGCCCCTCTACAAAGAGGGGATTAGGGGTGTGTAAAAGGCTATCTTTATTATTTAACCCTAAAACACCTCCCTTATTCCCTCCTTCTTAGGAGGGACATACTCTTGCACTGATAAGAACAAAAAATGCAAACCCTATAAAGCTAAAACTAACAAATACAGCGAATTCTAAAGACCACCAAAAAAACAGGATTAGACCTCTATAAAAGTAAATTCTAAAGTCCCCTCTATAAAGAGGGGATTAGGGGTGTGTAAAAAGCTATCTCTATTATTTAATCCCAAAAACACCTCCCTTATTCCCTCTTTATTAGGAGGGACATTTTTAAATTAAACCCTTTTTTCAAAATAGAATCTGCGGAAAAAGGCACACGTATTTCTGATAAATCAAATTCACCTTTGAAAGAACAGGATATAGAAAAAAATATGAGTAATTGAATAAATAATATTTTCATTTCGTAATCTTTTTAATGTTTTGAAATATATGAGTTCTACAAAAATCTATTTTCAAGAAGGTCAAGCCCCAAATATTTAGATGCGGTTACTGTGGTATCGTCTAAATTAAGCCATGTGGCTTTTACTGTGGGTGGCGGGGGCATTTCAAAACAACAATACAGCACCTAATTTACTAGTCATACAAATCCTCGCCAGGCTCTGGTAAATTACGATCTAGCCAAGTGGTATTCGCTTCGAAAAACTGATTAATTATAGCCTCGGTCTGCACTTTATCAACACCCTTAACGTGTGAAAAGAAATCCGTTTTTAGTTTTTCATCTGCACCGCCAAACAGGCGATACAAAGCATTTGTTTTTACCTTTTTAGGACGTTTATAAACTAAGGAAAACCGAAGATCGTCTTCTACATAGTCATCATTTGTTGTGTAGTTAGGCACAATAAGAAGTACAACTTCGTTTTTATTCTTATCTAAATACTCGTAAGATAAAAACCAAAAATCATTTTCGACCATTTTCTTATTTAAAGTAGCATCCCCATTGTGATACAAAAAACTATCGCGTACATTTTGATACCAAGGTATCGCATTAAAAGCATCCAATGCCTCTGCTTTACTGTACAACTTTACCTCCTGCTCTTCTGGCATGTAAGGATCTTGAAAAACGTATTTTAACTGATGCATCCTTAATTTATTTACAGATATAACTTGATGTTAAATTATTTCGAACTGCTGGGTGTCTTTAGAATAGTAAAACTCCAAATCCAACATGACTTGCTCCCGCTCTTCTGTATTCACAAAACTCAATGCAGGGTCTCCATTAAGACGTTTTAAAGACACGCGCTTTCCATAAGAAGAATATACTGTAACTGTATTTTCGGGAAACTCAATTAAATCATAATCATTTTTAAAATCATTTAACAGTCTTCGTATACGGCCTTCAGCTTCATTTGCAGACAAATACATAGAGGCAGCCATGTTATATTCCCTATTGGCTATTTTCTCTTTAAAAATGTCAAACTTTTTATCTTTTACAAGCGAAGCTATTCGCTTATAGCTAACTCTTAATTTATCATCTAAATCCTTTACTTTACTCAAATCCATACCATCAAGCCAATAACTTTTCATAGTATAAGGTATTGTTGCTTTAAAAGTACTTCTATGGGTGTATAAGGGGACTATGCTATCTGGCTTAACAGCATCACTTCTGTATTCTTCAAAAGTCTCTTTGTGCTCAAATCCATTAGAAACATCATATAAAACAACGTTATAATCTAATCTAGCGCCTGGCGATAATTTAGACTCTCCTTTTAAAGGAAGCATTTTAACAGAAACCTCCTGGACTCCACTTTGGTAAATCCCCAAATTAGCTGGAATTCTTGTAGACGTTTGCCCTTTTAACTCCATTGTAAATATTGGAACATCATTTACTCTAATCTCAAACAAACAAGTGATTGCTGTAAACTGCACCATGTAATACGGTTGTTTCATGTCATTTACACATTAATGTATTATTTTGAATAATAGGTCTCGTTTTTACCTCTTCCTGCCTTAACTCTATCTTCCACATATTGCTGGTACGTATAACTGGAGCTTTGTTTTTCATTTCTTGCTTTTATAAAAGCTTTATAATATCCATATGCAGGAAAATCAAACATTGTATTGTACAATACGGTATTAGAATTTTTAAGCACATAAAGATGCGCTCTTCCATATTTTTTAGTTTCATAATCTCTTGCTACATCTAAAAAATAAGTTCTATTATTAATAAGATCTTCCCATAAGTAATTTGTTGGATTTTCCCTTTCTCGTTCTCTTTTGTCTCTATAGTATCTATATTCTGGAGCTCCTAATTTTTTAGTTAAAACATCTAAAAATTTAACGCATTCATCGTGTGTATATAGATCTATATCTAATAAAGAAATAAGTTTATTTTCTTTTGAAAACCAAAAAGCAACCTGATTCCTTTCCCAATTACTTTCGGAGTTAATTCTTCCTTCTAAATTAACGCCCTCATAATTAAGAAATTCTTTATCATAAATAACATATCCAGAATAGTCGGAATTCAAATACAAATCTTTCTCTTCTAAATCTAATTTTTCTAAATGTAAGTTGTCTATATTTTCGTTTAGTGAAATTTGAGACAGATCAAAGTTAGATTGTGACTGACAACTCTACAAAACTAAGCTTACAAAATGTAAAATAATTATTACCTTTTTCATAATTCATTAAATCTATTTATACAATCGGTATTACTGCATTTAAGCCGGTTAAATCTTCAATTTTTTCTATAATATCAATCGGTTTTGCTATGAGATATGGCTCTTTTGGTTCAAAATCTGCAATAGGTATTGCAAATTCTGTATCCTTAAAATAGCCTTTTTTTATAGCCAAACCAATATCAGCCTTAGCATGCACAGTAGCCTGAATACCATCAAACAACAAATTCGGTCTGTATGTTAAGGTCTTTTCTCCTCCGCTTACACTTTGGTAAGCTAAAGTATGTCCAAAGGTTATAGACCCTGTTCCTGAAGCTTTAAAATCTCCATTTGCAAAAAATTCTGCTTCCACAATAGCATATGCGGCCTTTATCACTAACCCTGCTTCTAGAGTAATGCCAATAGATAGTCTACCGAAGATTGGGCTCTTTCCTTAGATAACACCAAGTTATATTTATCATCTTTCCGTATGTCGCAGTGTGCCCCAAGTTCTACAGAAATATAAGGACTGTCTTTTAAAAATTTGGCTAATTTGTCCAGTATGGGCTTTGGTCTTAGAAAACGTATTTTAACTGATGTCTCCTTAGCTTATTTACAGGTAGAACTTGACGTTAAATAATTTCGAACCGTTTGGTTTCTTTAGAGTAGTAAAACTCAATATCTAGCATTATCTGTTCGTTCTCATCTACATTTCCAAAAGCTAATGCAGGATCACCATTTAAGCGCTTTAAGGACACCTTTTTCCCGTAAGCTGACGTAATCATGACGGTACCTTCGGGAAATTCTGCAACATCGTACCCATTCTCAAAGTCATTTTTTAAACCTACAAAACGTGCTTCAGATTCATCTTCTGACAAGTACATACTTACTTTCATATTATACTCTCTTACGGCAATCATATCTTTATAAACGTTAAATTCTTTACGTTTAATAACATTCAAAACACGGCTATAAGCTGCTCTTAAATGCTCTTGAGCGTCCTTAACTTTGTTTATGGTTTGACCTTCTTCCCATAAAGCTTTCATTTCATAAGGAACGACAGCCTTATACATCTCTGTATGTTTTATAATTACTTTTTGTTCACCTTTCTTTAAGCGTGTCGATATGTAACTTCCCAAATATTCAATTTCTTTAAACTCGCCATTAGCAACATCCATAAGAACAACCGCATAGTTAAAAAAACAACCTTCGCTTAAACTTAAATTTCCAGAATTAGGTAATAACTTGATACTAATTTCTAATGGCCCAGTTTTAGAGATACCATTATTTATAGGGATACGTGTAGACACCCCTCCTTTTATATCCATTGTCATTATTGGGTTGTCATTTACCCTAATTTCGAACAAGCAAGTACCCGTTGTAAATTCTAGCATGTAGTAAGGTTCTTTTACCATTTTTTTGTTTTTTTATTAATGATGCTATGCGATGTTTGATTTTTGAGATTGACAGTGCGTCAACACTACAAAACAAAACAAGAGGTAATACGACATTCTTATGTTCAACATAAAATTACTCTGATAAAATACTTATGTATTCATCGCCTTTTTCTGTTTTATATTTTATATAATCTTGATACGTAAAATTTTCAGGTTTCTCAAAACGTTTTTTATATTTTACAAAATTTTCCCATTTGCTAAAACCAGCTATCCCAATAGCTCTATTATAGAAAAAAATTTTACTATTATCTACTACAATCAACCAACATTTTTTCCCATAATTTTGCATAGAAACTTTTAATAAATACGTGCAATTACTTGTTTTATCGGCCCAGACTTTAGCTTCAAAATCACCAGCTTGACGTGCTTCAACATTATCATAACCTGTGAAATTAGGCTTTCCTAAAAATTGATCTAATTGGCGTATTAGTAAATCGCTTTTTTCTGTTTGATAGGTAAATACATCATAGCTAGTTATTATTTTATCCTTTTTCTTAAAAAGAAATTCTACTGAATTTTTTCGATAATTTTTGTTTTCATCAGAATATCCGTAAATACTTACCCCATTGAAATTCATAATCTCTTCTGCCCCTGTTTCAATCCCATCATTATCTAAGTCATGTCCAACAATATTAGGCATCGTCTTAATATTAGGCGCTATTATAGAATCTATATGTTTTCCTAATATACCCTTACTGAGATCCAAAGTATTTGATTTTTGAGAATGACAGTGCGTCAACACTACAAAACAAAACAAGAGGTAATACGACATTCTTATGCTCAACATAAAATTACTCTGACAAAATACTTATATATTCATCACCTTTTTCTGTTTGGTCTTTTATAAAATCTTGATACATAAAAGTCTCTGGTTTCTCAAAACGTTTTTTATATTTTATGTATTTTCTCCATCTGTTAAAACCTGCTATCCCAATAGCTCTATTATAGAAAAAAGATTTACTATTATCTACTACAATCAACCAACATACTTTTCCATAGTTCTGCATGGAAACGTCTAACAAATACGTACAATTATTCGTTTTATCTTCCCAAACTTTCGCATTAAAATCACCTGCTTGACGTGCTTCAACATCTCTATACCCTATAAAATCAGGCTTTCCTAAAAATCGATCTAATTGCCGTATTAGTAGGTCACTTTTTTCTGTTTGATAGGTAAATACATCATAGCTAGTTATTATTTTATCCTTTTTCTTAAAAAGAAATTCTACTGAATTTTTTCGATAATTTTTGTTTTCATCAGAATATCCGTAAATACTTACCCCATTGAAATTCATAATCTCTTCTGCCCCTGTTTCAATCCCATCATTATCTAAGTCATGTCCAACAATATTAGGCATCGTCTTAATATTAGGCGCTATTATAGAATCTATATGTTTTCCTAATATACCCTTACTGAGATCCAAAGTATTTGATTTTTGAGAATGACAGTGCGTCAACACTACAAAACAAAACAAGAGGTAATACGACATTCTTATGCTCAACATAAAATTACTCTGACAAAATACTTATATATTCATCTCCATACTCTGTTAATTCTTTTATATGATCTTGATAGGTATAACTATCAGGTTTTTTATAGTGTTTTTTATATTCAATATAATCTTCCCATTTGTTAAACGGAGCCACCCCTAAAGCTCTCTTATAAAAATAAGTTTTACTGTTATCTACAATAAATAGCCAGCACTCTTTTCCATGCTCTTGTTTTGAAACATCCAACAAATATGTGCAATTGTTCGTTTTATCGTCCCAAACTTTCGCATTAAAATCACCAGCTTCGCGTGCTTCAACATTAAAATACCCTGTAAAATTAGGCTCTCCAAGAAATTTATATAACTGTTCGATCAATAACTCACTTTTTTCTGTTTGATAGGTTTTTATCTCATAACATGCAACGATACTATCTTTTTTAGCAAAAAGAAAATTCACAGAGTTTTTCAGATAATTTGAATTTTCATCAAAATACCCATACAGACTTACCCCATTGAAATTCATGAGGTCTTTTGCCCCTGATCTGACAGCATCATTACCCTCTCCATATCCTGGGACATTACGTATAGTCTTTACGTCTGAACTTATAATAGAATTAATATGTTTTCCGAGTATGCCCTTACAAAGATCCAATGTGTTTGATTTTTGAGAATGACAGTGCGTCAACGCTACAAAACAAAACAAGAAGTAATATGAAGCCCTTATATTCAACATAAATATTACTCTGATAAAATACTTATGTATTCATTTCCATTTTCTGTCGCTTCTTTTATGTGGTCTTGGTAGGTATAAGTCTCTGGTTTCTCAAAGCGTTTTTTATATTTTACAAAATCTTCCCACCTGTTAAAACTTGCTACTCCAAGGGCTCTATTGTAAAAATAGGGATTGTTATTGTCGACCACTAACAACCAACACTCTTTTCCATGTTCTTGTTTTGAAACATCTAATAAATATGTGCAATTATTCGTTTTATCTTCCCAAACTTTCGCATTAAAATTACCAGCTTGGCGTGCTTCAACATTAAAATACCCTGTAAAATTAGGCTTTCCTAAAAATTGATCCAATTGCCGTATTAGTAGGTCACTCTTTTCTGTTTGATAGGTAAATACATCATAACCCACTATGATTTTATCTTTTTTAGCAAAAAGAAATTCTACTGTATTCTTTAGATAATTTGTATTCTGATCAAAATATCCGTAAATACTCGCTCCATTGAAATTTAATAAGATTTCTGAACTTGTTCTACGATAATCATAATCTATCCCGTAACCACTAGACTTCTTTCTGGTCTTAATATCTGATGTTATAATAGAATCAATATGTTTTCCGAGTATGTCCTTACTAAGATCCAATGTATTTGATTTTTGAGAATTGCAATTCGTTAGTACCGTTAGCATTAAAATACTGCTGAATAGTATTATTTTATTTTTCATTTTATTATATAAAGTTATCACATTTTTATTATTGGAATAGAGACATCTCCTCCCGAAACTTCTTTAAGGATGTCAAAAGGCGGAAATAATTGCCTTTTCCTCTTGAAGTCTATCAATTCTTTTTCACGTTCGTAATTGAACCAAGATTTTCTAATCGCCATGCCTATTTTTGATTTTATGACCACCTCTGCGGTAATCCCATCGAACAGCATCTTGGGTTGGTAATTTAAAGTGCCCCCATGAGATGTGCCTACATAATTTAATTTATGCCCAAAGGTCATAGAGCCTTCGCCTTTTACACTGATCTGGCTTTCGGCATAAAATTCTGCTACAATTATAGCTATTGTGGCTTTCACCTCCAAACCCGCTCTAAATATAATGCCTACTTTAGTATCTAGACCAACTTCACCCTTGTTAGGTGCTGCCGTATGGTGGGTTAAACTGGCATCTGCGCTTATCTCTCCAAACAGCACCAATTCCATATACATTTTTACGTTTACAGGATTATCCTCATCGGAAAGCCATTCACCCACCTGATCCAGTAAAACTTTAGCTGCTCCATTACCTGCCCCTCCTGTGGTAGCAACTAGTGCAGATTGCACAATAAGGTCTAGCAAATCTATTACAATTTCTAATCGTATAAGCGGTTTTGCTATGAAATAAAATTTTATTTCGGTGCCTAAATTATAAGCTGGCTTATCGTCTGTTATACCTCTAGCACATTGCCATTCTGCCCCTAAACATAAGCTTGGCGGTACCATTACCACTTTAAAAGGAAGGGTTTTACCTATACTTAGCCTATGAGCAGACTCTATAACTTTCCCTTTAGTTTGCCCTGTAATGTATTTAGAGATTTCTTTTAACTCCGCAAAAATACTGTACAGTTGTTTTATGCTGCGTTCAAACTTAGCGGTAAGTTTAAAATTATCTTCGTAGTGCCCTTTACTTACTTTATTCCATTCTGCTTTTAAAGCTACCGCAAACTTTATATCTGTTTGTTTGTTACTTTTTTCTGCACCTATCTTAGCTGCCTCACTAAGCATTTCTTTATGCTTGGCTTGAGACAAATTTGCCCACTTTACGCTTAATTTATTATTCAAATCTAGCAGTAAATCGAAATTCCATTTAATATCTGGATATACATGTACAACTATGGTTTCCTTAGTTTTATCTATATAATACCTACAGGTATGAATGTGGTATTTATAAACGGTTGGGGTTACACTATGCGGCCATATAAAACTAAGAGGAGCCAATGAAAAATCAATCTCAGGACCACTCATTTTTCTTGTAATATCTTTCGTCCCTACGTAACGGCTTGTTCCGCCTACATAATCTACAACAGACACCTCTGTAGTATGCTCTAAACTTGTACCTTTCTTAAAACAATGTGCAGTACTTTCTAAGCCTTTTACTTTTAAGGTGAGCTCTTTTTTTGCTTTTGCTGAGTTTTTATCTGGTCCAATAGTTTGGTAAACCATCGCTTTCGCATCCCCACCAGAGAGTTTAAATCTTATAGTCACGCGTCGGTTTTGTTGGTGTTCTTCCTCGCTAAGGTGCTCACCTTTTATAAGCAAGCGGCTTCTACCATAACCTTCGGCCGAAATACGGTCTTTATCTACTCCTTTACGCACTAGATAGTCTACCGAAGATTGGGCTCTTTCCTTAGATAACACCAAGTTATATTTATCATCTTTCCGTATGTCGCAGTGTGCCCCAAGTTCTACAGGAATATAAGGACTGTCTTTTAAAAATTTGGCTAATTTGTCCAGTATGGGCTTAGCATCGGGCCGTATGTGGTGTTTGTCTACATCGAAATGAATCCTTTCAGAAATTGCAAAATGCTTTGGTTTTTCGCCTTTTAGCCCTAGTTTGCCTTCTTCAAACAGCTCTATGGTTTTGCCTTCGTCTTTAAAGCTTATTTTTTTAAAACGGCAGGTTTCGTAACGCTCTATATCAATTTCGTTTTTACCTAATTTAAATGGACGCACTGTTTCTGCTGTCTGTATTACTCGAGATGAGACTTCAAACTTAAACTCGAGTTCTTTTGTAGCATCGCCTATGTAATTTTTGCTTCCTTTTATTTTAATTTTTGCATAGTATTTCTCAATAGAATTCTTGATCCATCCATAATGTTTACGCCAACCATAGGTATCTCTAAGTCGTATATTAAGTTCTCCACTAATGCACTGAGACACGTAGGTTACAGCTAGCGGATCGCTTCCTCCCTCTGTATGGTAAATTTCTACTTCTAAATAGTTCCCATTACAGCCTTCTAACTGCGCATTTAACCATACATGGTCTCCAAATTTTAACGTATTAGATAGCGCAGTTCCCCCTCTGGTTTTGCTCCACGTGGTACTTAATAACTTTTGTTCGCATTTCCCGTAAACCAATAACTTAGCAGGATATTGATTTGTAGGTCTATTCATGAAAGCCTCTAAAGCCATGGTTTTTGTGCCACAAAACTTGGGGTCTATAGAGACTTCTACAGTATCGGCTATAACTCCAGATTGGTCTTTTTTAGAATAAGGCACTGTAGCATCGCGTTGCGCCACCCATTTTGCACGTCCTTTTTTAGTATCGGGTGTTTCTTCGTAATAAAACGCTTGAAAAATCTCCTTTTTACTACCTTCTAGCTCTATAACCGACGCAAAATCGTTCGTTTGAATGTGTCTTCTTGATATGGCTTCGAAAAATCTACCAGAACTGATCCATAAAGGTTACACTTTTTTAATTTTAAACCTTTCTCAATCAAAACTAAACTGCAAAACTTTTTTATGCTATTAGACAGTAATATCTATTGCTTTAATTTAGCAATAAAAGGCATCATTCATGTTTTATGCGACACAAAACCATTGTAATTGGTATGAACAGGTTTAATAGTCCCCCCAATAGTGCACGAGCAGACAGACTCGCTTAATAAAACACTTTGTGTGTTTATCAAATGAGTATTGTGCGTTTTAACCCATTTTGTGGTAGATGGAACACAACTTTTCTGCGTTAAAGAACACACTCCAAAAGGCAAAATATTAACTCCTATATTAAAATCCATTTCTGTAGCTACCAATTTACCCTCTATTTTAACCAATTGCTGACTAAGCACGTTTAAATTACTAGTCGTACTTCCTTTATCACAACGTAATTTTGCTCCGTTTAATACCTTGTTACTCATAATAATACTTTCTTAAAATCTCCCCCCAACATTACTTTTATCTATCTCTAAACCTTTAGCTTCTTCTAAAGCTTCAAATATATAAGTATGGTAACGTTTTTTAACATATTCTAAATCGTAATTTTTTCTGCAAGCATCCACGCCTTCAAAAAAATTATTATTTCTAGCATTAAAATAAATTCCCTCCTCATCTATACGCGCCAAAATACCTATAACGGCATAATATGAACACGGTTCATAAGAATCCTTTATCATGGTACCAGAAATAAAACTTTCATCGACCTTTGCTTCATTAATGGCTATGATGTAAACTGAATCTTTTGCAGGATTCTCTAACACATTCATGATATGAAGTTCGTTTTCGTACCCATCTATTGCATAAAGACTACCGCCATGTTTTGAAATTGAATCTTGCAGTTCCTTTTTATAATTATTAATGACAATGGCTTTAAACGTGTTTTTAGAGGCATCGTTTATACGCATTCTATAAGCTTTCTCCTCTTTGGTTTCGTAAAAACAAGCATGTAATACAAATGCTGCACATAAGATGATAAAATATTTTAATCGCTTCATTTTTAGAATTTCAAATATTTAGGTGGGCAACCATGTAACGGCTTACTCGTAATAATACTTTCTTAAAAACAAAACCCCATTAGTCTTATCTAATTTAAAGGCTTTAGTTTTTTCTAAAGCTTCAAATATATAAGTATGGTAACGTTTTTTAACATATTCTAAATCGTAATTTTTTCTGCAAGCATCCAAGTCTTCAAAATAATTATTCTTTTTTGTATTAAAATAAATTCCCTCCTCATCTATACGCGCCAAAATACCTGTAACGAGATAATATGAACACGGTTCGTAAGAGTCCTTTACCAAATCACCAGAAAAAACGCCTTCATTAACCTTTGCTTCATTAATGGCTATAATGTAAACTGAATCTTTTGCAGGATTCTCTAAAACATTCATGATATGAAGTTCGTTTTCATACCCCTCTAATGTAAAGAGGCCGTTGACATGTTTTGAAATAGAATCTTGTAATTCCTTTTTATAACTATTAGTGACAATGGCTTTAAAAGTGTTTTTAGAGGCATCGTTTATACGCATTCTGTAAGCTTTCTCTTCTTTGGTTTCGTAAAAACAAGCATGTAATACAAATGCTGCACATAAGATCATCACATATTTTAATCGCTTCATATATATTATTCTTTTAGAACTGATTCTACACGTTGTTTAGCATTTAAGCTATTTAGAGGCAAACCTTTAGCATATCGTATGTCTGAATCAAACGCCTTAAAAAATAGATCTTTTCCATTATAATTAGTCCATTCCCCTTTATCAGTTCTTTTAATGACTGCAAAACGACCATCGTAAAAACCTGTTGACCCCAATTCTTTGGAGGTAGACAATATAAACGTAAAGGGCAAAGGTAATTTTAATAAATTTTGTTTGTTTAATCTATTTTCACCGTAAATGTATTTTAAACATTTGTACAAGCCACTTTTTTTAGCCACATCGTCATCAAATTTGGTAATTACTTCCCAATGCACATTTGAAAAATTCAGACCTACTAAACCTCTAAACGGCGGATGAAACACCGCGTTCACGCTAATGTAACCAGCTTCATCTCCAAAATCGCCTTTGTACCAGGGCGAATCTACACTACTCTTTATCCAGCTGATACATAGATTTTCGTACCATTCCCATTTATTAGGTAAACTAGCTATAACTTGGCTAGTACAGTCTTTGGCTTCTGTACAAGAAATATTTTTAGATGCGCAAAAGTCTTTATACGATTCAAAAATAGCTTTATGCAATGCTGTATTCTTTTTAAAATTTTCAAAGCCTGTACTAATGTCATCTCTTAATTTCATTAGTTTTAAAGTACTATCCTTTTCTATAGAAGCCGCAATTTTGTTACTAATGCTATTAAACGCTTTTTCTCCAATACTTATGGCTGTGCTTAGTCTGGGATCTATTTTCATTATTTTACCTAAATACCCCAAATAAGTTGTTATTACCAATTGGGTGCCTTTATCTGTTTCGGCTCCCATATCGTTGCACCAATTTTGGGTCATATCAATTAAAGCATCTAGCCAAATATCTATTTTTCTTTTTAACTCTAACTCTGCTTTCTCCCACTGTTTATCACACTCATTTTGAGGGACATTCTTATCAACTTCCTCATTATTTAATGATTGTTCTTCTATTAAAAATCTACTTGGGGTAGTCTTTACTTTATTTGATCCAGAATTAGAGCTCTTTTTAGTAGCTTTATCATCATTTGGCGGACAATATCCAGATTGCTCATAATTAATTTGGGGTGCTGCTAACTTTACTTTGCTTTTCCCCAATATTTTATTTTCTTTCCCATAAACTATCGTTTCATTCTGTCCTAAAACACCAATTTTTTTAGCTCCTAAATTAATGGTTTTTTTTGCTTTAAGGGATATTTTTTCATTGGCATTTAACTCTATTTTGTCAGCATCAAACTTTATCATATTTACTGCCGAAACCTCAATGTTATTTGCAACAGTATCGATACAAATTCTATTAGTATTCTTATCAGATACCGTAATTTTCTCTCCCCCTTTTGTATCTTCCAACAGGATGCTATGCCCACTTTTGGTGGTAATGCCTTTCATGGCATTATCTTGGCTTTGCCATTGGCTGTGTTTATTCACGCCTGTAAACAAGGCGGCTTGCATGAAGGGCGCTTCTACATTGCCAAATTTAAAATTAATGAGCACTTCGTCGCCTACTTCGGGCAGTAAGACCAGACCTCTATCGCCACCAGCATAAGGCGTGGCCACCTGCAACCATGGTGTGGTTTGGTTGTACTGCTCTTGCCACGGAAACTGTACTTTTATACGACTCATCCCTTCAGGGTCGTCTACCCGCTTTACTTTGGCCACCTGTATGGGCGATGCCACTTTAAGAGCAACGTCTGTAAGCGGGTAAATGTCGATATCTAATGGCACGGCAGTAAACGTATTGCTATAAGTGCCTTGGCGTTCGTAATGGTGCGCAACAGCAGTAACGCGGTAACTGCCAAAACTGCCATCGTCACTATGTATGCGTATAATTTTCCCTAAACTTATACCTGTATTGCTACTGCGTCCTGTAAGGCTAATTTGCTGCTGTTCTGCAAGCCGCTTTTGCATGGCCAGTGCCGTATCACTTTTTTGCTGTAATAACGGGGTATCTGCCGTAGAAAATAGACGTTGGTTTGGCTGTCTGTAAATGGCGTTACTCCCCGAATTAGCCGCATCGATATACCCTATTGCAGTTGCATTTGGTGAAGCATCGTTACTCTTTACCGTACTCTCTGTATAATAGTTAGAGCCGTAAAAACTAAAATTTTGAGGCCGTATACCTAAGCCAAGTTCAAAATCCTTTAAGTCCTTACCATAGTGCAGCACCACCTCATCCCCTATATTGGGCGTTCCAAAATATAAGGTGTTGTTATTATACAGCAAGTATTCGCCATTTTTAGCGGCTAAATGCTGAAAAAACGCAAAGGTGCTTTGCTCGTGCTGTACGGTATAAGGCAGTACAGGATCGTTTTGCAACTGTACTTTTAATTTTACAAATGCATTGGTATAATGACGGATCTTATCTTGCAAGATCATAGACAAAGGCTTATCTAAATAACTGCTTAAACCAGGACCGTCTTCTAAAAATACAGAGTGGCTCATGCCCACAAAATTAATGATGTCGCCTGCGCCGCCTCTTTCATTGCCTTTCTTCCCTTTTACATCGGTAACAATACCTTCAAAACGTAAAAGATTATAGCCAAACCTCTTAGAGTCTTCTATCTCTAATTTACAGGATTGACCTAAAAAATTCTGACTGGTTTCTATAACAGACAGACCTTGCAATTGCCGTTCTAATGTTTTAGCACGTACCGAAAGGTGGAATACTGCATGCTGACCTACCTTTTCTTCTAAAGAAAAACTAATAACATGGGTAAACACGACCCTATTTAATGAAATTCGTAGCCTAGAGTGTAATGACATAACGCTTTATGTATGATAAAGATGAATAAAATAAGTAAAGAAATACGGTGCCCCTATTAACTATCTGGCCACTCGTTATTGAATTTAGAGTCTTTAATTTCAATTTTATGACAGGCTAAAATGATTTCGCAAAAAACGGGATCATTATTAGAACTGTCAAAAAACTCTTCAAAGCGAATGCAATACGCATTTGTAAATTGTATTTTTTTGAAGATAGAAAAGCTGTCCCGGTTAAAAAGGATCAGTTCTCCATTTTTGGTAAGGTTGTCTTTAGCTGCCCAGTCAAAGAGCTCTACATCTTTGGTACTCTCTAATTTTAAGCTAATACGTCCTCCTTGTGTACGACCTGAGGGATGATTGGAGTCGTCTGTAGGTTTTTCGATAGAATATTTAGCCGTCATGACGTTATATTCTTCGCTGTCAATTTTTAATTTTGATAAAAAGGCCATTTGGAGTCTTCTTTAATGTTATAGGGTTATCCTTAATTTTTAATTTAACTACTATATCTAAAATGCTACTAATTAGGTGTAGTTAGGGGGATTATATATACTCTAAAATAGGTCAAAGAAATACTGCTATTTAAAATACAAGATTTCAATACAGTTAAAACACCATTTTCTGCAAAACAGAAAAAAATTTCGTTCACAAAAATACTAATTTATCTACACCAAAATCATTTTTCACAAAAATTTAGCGTTAAGATACATGATATCGTGAAAAATAGCACTTTGAAAGCTAAAAATAACCATACATCTAAATTTAAAGATCCCCTCTATAAAGAGGGGATTAGGGGTGTGTAAAAACTATCTTTATTATTTAACCCCAAAACACCTCCCTTATTCCCTCCTTATTAGGAGGGACATACTCTTACGCTGATAAGAACAAGAAAACAAACCCTGTAAAACCTAAAATAACCTATACAGCGCAGTCTATAGTCCACCAAAGAACAGAACTAGACCTCTAAAAAGCAAATTCTAAAGTCCCCTCTACAAAGAGGGGATTAGGGGTGTGTCAAATGCTATCTTTATTACTTAATCTCAAAACACCTCCCTTATTCCCTCCTTATTAGGAGGGACACACTCTCACGCTGATAAGAACAAGAAATACAACCTCTGTAAAACCTAAAATAACCTATACAGCGCAGTCTATAACCCGCCAAAAACAGAATTAGACCTCTATAAAAGCAAATTTTAAAGTCCCCTCTACAAAGAGGGGATTAGGGGTGTGTAAAAGGCTATTATTTTAAATATTCTATCCAATACCTCCCTTATTCCCTCCTTATTAGGAGGGACATACTCTTACGCTGTTAATGACAAGAAATACAAACCCTGTAAAGCCTAAAATAATAAATACGGCTCCGTCTAAAGCCCTCCAAAAAACAGGAATAGACCTCTATAAAAGCAAATTCTAAAGTCCCCTCTATAAAGAGGGGATTAGGGGTGTGTAAAAGGCTATCTCTTGATTTAGTACCCAAAACACCTCCCTTATTCCCTCCTTATTAGGAGGGACACACTCTCACGCTGATAAGAACAAGAAATACAAATCTTAAAAAGCTAAAATAACAAATACAGCTAATTCTAAAGTCCCCTCTATAAAGAGGGGATATAGGGGTGTGTAAAAAGCTATTATTTTAAATATTCTATCCAGCACCTCCCTTAATCCCGCTTTTTAGCGGGACACACTCTCACGTCGTTAAGAATTACGTATATCTCGAACTGATTGGCTGTTTCAAATTGACAAAATAACGTCGACACCAAATGAGACCAACTCGTAAATCCTTTTTAAGATTTGTCACTTAAGTGAAAATCAACTAGCTTTTTGAATCGTGATTCATCTAGTGTGCTCACTATTGGAAAACACAACGTTAATTTAGTATTAGAGAAAGGTATTTTGTGTGGTGAACCACAAAAGTAACTTTGAGACACAAATTTCACCTTCTCTTTTTGAATCGTTTAGGGCATTATTGCTCAAAAACCTTTAATAAAATGTTAATTGCCAGTATAAATGTGACATTTGTTAGTTGTTAAATTTATCATTTTGTCACACAATTGGTATCTTTGCAATTCCAAAAAAGTTAATTAATAAAAAATTAAAAATATGTATCCAGCAGAATTAGTAAAACCAATGCGTGAGGATTTAACCAATGTTGGTTTTGAAGAATTACTAACCGCAGAAGCTGTTGAAACAGCATTAGCGAAAACAGGTACTACTTTAGTGGTTGTAAATTCTGTATGTGGCTGTGCTGCTGCTAACGCAAGACCAGGCGCAAGAATGAGTTTAGAAAACGCGAAACGACCAGATAATATCGCTACTGTATTTGCAGGTGTAGATAAAGCTGCTGTAGACAAAGCGAGAAGTTTCATGATTCCGTTTCCTCCAAGCTCACCATGTATGGCTTTATTTAAAGATGGCGAATTGGTACACATGTTAGAGCGTCACCACATAGAAGGTAGACCCGCAGAACTTATTGCAGAAAACTTAAGAGACGCTTACGACGCGCATTGTTAAGACTAATTTTATCTTCTTAAAACAAGTCTTCTTACAAAAAGAAAAAAAACCACGATTTTCGTGGTTTTTTTATGCCTTTATAGCTTATTCTGTTAATTTTGGTGCATGATTAAATTGATTTCTTACCCCATTACTGTAATATACTACCTGAGCTTTTTAACCACTCTAATCGTATTCCACCCTATACAATGGATTTGCTTCAATCTTTTTGGATATCAAGCACATAAAAAAAGCGTCGACGCTTTACAGTTTTTTTTATTGCGCTGTGCTAATATTTTAGGGACACGTTTTTCATTTCACAACCCTCATAACATCCCAACAGACCAGCCATTAATTATTGTAGCGAACCACCAAAGTATGTACGACATCTCCCCTTTAATGTGGTACATGCGCAAGCACCATGTAAAATTTGTAAGTAAAAAAGAGCTTGGCAAAGGCATTCCTAGTGTATCTTATAATTTGCGTCATGGCGGCTCTGTACTTATCGATAGAAAAAACCCAAGACAAGCACTACCTGCTCTAATGAAATTTGGAGAATATATAGAACAAGACAAACGTGCTGCCGTGATATTTCCCGAAGGCACCCGAAGCAAGGATGGTACGCCAAAGTCTTTTCAAACCAAAGGACTAGAGGTTTTATTTAAAAAAACGCCCTCTGCTTTAATCGTTCCTATAACCATAAACAATTCATGGAAATTAGAGCGCTATGGCAAATTCCCTATGGGTTTGGGCGCGCATATTAAATTTACAGTGCACGAACCTCTTAAATTAGCTACCTTTGCAGATAAAAAAGCCCTTATTAGTACCGTAGAAGCTACTATTAAAGCTCATATTCACTCTTAAACTACTATTATGTCGTTGAAAAATGTTAGACTGGAAGTCATGAAATTTTTGGAAAAAGATGTTGATGCGCTAATGCAGAAATATTTAATTCCTATTGATAGTATTTGGCAGCCAACTGATTTTTTACCTAATTCTGAAACTACAGACGAAACGTTCTTCGAAGAGGTTAGAGAAATTAGAGCTTTAGCCAAAGAACTCCCTTATGATTTTTGGGTGGTTTTAGTTGGAGATATGATTACTGAAGAAGCGCTACCTACTTACGAATCTTGGCTTATGGATGTTGAAGGCATCAACCAAGTAAATGAAGGTGGTAACGGTTGGTCAAAATGGGTTAAACAATGGACTGCTGAAGAAAACAGACACGGCGATGTCCTTAACAAATACCTATACCTATCTGGTCGTGTTAATATGAAAGAAATTGAAAAAACGACACATTACCTTATAGCAGATGGTTTTGATATTGGAACGGATAGAGACCCCTATAAAAACTTTGTATACACCAGTTTTCAAGAACTAGCAACTTATATCTCGCACAACCGCGTGGCTAAAATGGCTAAAAAAGCAGGCAATAAACGCTTGGCTAAAATGTGCCAAATTATATCGGGAGATGAAATGCGTCACCACCATGCGTATTCCGAATTTGTGGAACGTATCTTTCAAGTTGATCCTAGCCAAATGATGATGGCCTTTCATTACATGATGAAACAAAAAATCACCATGCCCGCTCATTTTTTAAGAGAATCTGGTGGAAAAATAAGCAGTGCTTTCGAAGAGTTTTCTAACACAGCGCAACGTATTGGTGTGTACACCGCACGTGACTATGTAGACATTCTTCAAAAACTCATAGACCGTTGGGAAATTGATAAGATTACAAACCTCACCGAGGAAGCCGAAAAAGCAAGGGATTACCTAATGAAATTACCTGCTAGAATGTACCGCTTATCAGATCGGGTTAAAATCCCTGAAAACTCATACCAATTCAAGTGGGTAGAACCCGCTATTATAAAATAATACCTCTATTTTTTTTGAATTACCATAACAAAATATTTAGACCCGTAAGTAGCTCTAAAAATAGCAATACCACACCTGAAACTATTTTTGTGTACCAACAACAGGGGTCTATTTTAACGTCTACTTATAGTGGTGGACAAATTGTTTCGGGACATTTAATCGGCCAGGTAGATTCAAAAGGAAATATAACCATGCACTACCATCATATTACTACGGATGGTGCGTTAAGAACAGGAATCTGTACCTCCACACCTGAAGTTTTACCCAATGGCAAACTTCTACTTCATGAAACTTGGGAGTGGACGTCTGGGGATTGCTCTAAAGGCCACTCTAAATTAGAAGAATTATAATGACTTTGGAAGAAGACCTTATCGCAAAAACAATTGCTTTTGTAAAAGCGACCTTAAGCAATGCAGAAGGAGGACATGATTGGTTTCATATTGAACGTGTTTACAAAAACACCTTATTGATTGCGCAACATGAAAACGCAGACCACCTTACCGTAACCTTAGGGGCTTTGCTTCACGATATTGCAGATAGCAAATTTTATAACGGCGATGAAACATTAGGTCCTAAATTAGCCTACGACTTCCTCTCTAAACACAATGTTGCACCTGAGACGATAGCACATGTGGTAAACATTATCACGCACATTTCTTTTAAGGGCGGCAACGAATCGCAAACATTCAAATCTTTAGAACTCGACATTGTACAAGATGCAGACCGGCTAGACGCTATTGGAGCCATTGGTATTGCCCGCTGTTTTAATTATGGAGGTTTTAAAAACAGAGCTTTATACAACCCCGAAATCACACCCAACCTCAACATGTCTAAAGCAGAATACAAAGCTTCTACAGCGCCAAGTATAAATCATTTTTACGAAAAACTTTTACTTTTAAAAGATCGAATGCACACCCAAACAGGCAAAGCTATTGCAGAACAACGCCATGCCTTTATGGTACTTTATCTCGAACATTTCTACAAGGAGTGGAACGGAGAAGCTTAAGCTCCCGTTTTATTGAATGATATGTTTAATTTCTTTTCTGTATTGAGAAGCGCTTTTGCCTGCAAACTCATTAAACTGTTTGTTAAAATGCGAAAAGTTATTAAATCCACACTCGTAACAAATATCAGAAATACTCATTTTACTTTCGTTAAGCAGTTTTGTAGCATGCACCACACGGTGTTCATTAACCAACTGTGTAAACGTTTTGCCTGTCGTCTTTTTAAAATAACGACAAAAAGCAGGCACAGTCATACTTACTTTATCTGCAATTTCATCTAAAGAAATGTGTTCTTGAAAGTTTGCATTAATGTATTTATAAATGGTATTGATCTTCTCACTATCTTGAGGATTGGTCTCTAAAGCAATACCATCTGCATTTAAAATCACAAAATCTTCTGTGTTCGCTAGATAATCTAATATCCACAGAAATTTAATGATACGCTTAAGACCTGTAAATTCGGAAAGCTCTTCAATTTTAGGGCCAATAATATTTTTAGCCTCCATACCAAACCGTATCCCTTTTTTCGCGCGCTCAAATAAAGCCAAGAGATTAGACATTTCTGGAATATCAGAAAGATCATTTCCTAAAAAGGTCGACTTAAACTGTACTATGGTTTCAGACCCATTAGCGGTTAAACGGTCTGTAAAACCATTATGCGGTAAATGTGCCCCGATTAATATTAACTGACTATTATTGAAATAAGAAAGATGGTTCCCTATGTGTGTTTTTCCTTGTCCTTTATTCACATAAACAAGCTCTAACTCAGGATGAAAGTGCCAAAAGGCTTTACTTTTGTCTCCTCTTTCTAAGTGTTGCTTTACCAACATAGAGCTTCCAAAACTAGGGGTTACCTTTTCTAATGTAGGTTTTTTATTTATCATTTCAGGCTTTTTATATGCAAATTTACTGCTAATTCAGCTCATTTTATGTATTTTTTTACCTTAAACCTATGTTATTTTCACTTTACATTGAGTTAACATTTAATTAACAGATAAAATAGCATATAAACTAGCTAAAATTGATGTTTTTCAAACTGTAAATCCGATATATATTTGCAGTGTAATACATTAGAAACGTTCCTCGATAACACAAAGTATTTATACTTCTTCTCGTTATCAGGATGAATTTTAAAGGATAATGCGTTTAACTATTTAGTTTAACAAATTATCACGTTAATAATTAATTTAATGTCTTATTTAGTTTAGTTGGTTAAAGTGAGCTGTGGTGGCTCACTTTTTTTTGTTTATAGTCGACACAATATGTAATACCTTACGATGTCTTTTATTTTTTATCAAAATATTTAAGAAAGCACCTCAAAGCTAACATTTATGATCTTACTTAAAGCCTAAATATTTTTAGTATCAACTATATTTTACCTTTCTAAGTACGCGAATCGCTTCTTTACACAAGGCATACACAGCGCCATCGTAGGCTTTTAAATAAGGCTTCGCCTCTTGCAACTTATCAATAGCATCCTTAAAATCATTAAGATAGCAAATCAAATAGGTTGACGGCAAATTATCCAAGTCTAGACGCTCTTTAGGTGTTAAAACAGCTGCCGTCTTTAATTTTGTTAAAAGCGCGTTATTGGCATTATAAACATGATGTAAAGTCCTTTTATTAAACTGTGGCGGCTCAAAAACGAGCCGTGTCGTAATGGTATAACTCGCATTATTTTCAAATTCTATAACCGTCTCCTCTAAAGGGTAATATTTATTGGTGTTTTGAAACCCTATGTTCACGTACTCCACAATCTTAAACGTATCCTCTGTGAGTGTTATGGCTACCTCATCAAGTGCAGAAAAAAACAAACGTACTTGTTCATTAATAAGCTCGATATCTACCCTAGAGTAAAACACCTCACGCTTAACTGTTTTTTTCATACCCGCCCAACACACCACAAAATATTCTTTAAATACCTTGTATTGTGCATTAAAGGTTTGCCGTTTATCCATAAAATCCATCACCCCATTAAGCGTGTACTCTATATTGTTTTGCGCATTACTCTCTATAGCTGCTACAATTTTAGAATTTACATCTTCTACAGTGCTTTTAAACACCTTTGGCATGCTAATACTCCCTTCTCTAAAAAACACGGCCCCGCCGTAATACTTCCATATATTTTTACGCAAAGACGTGAGTTGCCCCGAAGAACGAATAGTGACCAAACCTACCACTTTAGCATCTGGCAAATGTGGAAAAGAAATGTTCTCGTATTGTACAATAGGTGGATGGGTAAGATACGCATTGATTAAATTTTGAATTTTACTGTCATCAAAAAAATCAACACCCAGAATAGTATTGTCGTCATCCTTAACCCCAATTACGATGTAAGAATTATTGTTAGGGTTGCTGTTCGACAATGCACAAATATGCTTTAAAAACTTAGCCTTGCCTTCTTTCTGTCCAATATCAATCCTTAGCTTTTTATCGTAAAAGCTATTCTCATCATTATGAGCTAAAAGGTGTTTAATAAGTAAACGTTTGTTAATCATAGACACATAGGCAACAAGGCTCGTTCTTTAGTTTAGCACTGTAAAGTATACGCTTGGGCTTAAGACTCTTTAAGCACAGTCACAGAATTGGCTTGAGCCGTACAAAACATGAGCACATCTGCAATATTAACATGTGGCGGTCTCGATACTGCAAAATAAATAACCTCTGCAACATCTTTAGCCTTTAAAGCCTCAAAACCAGAATACACTGTATTGGCTTGAGTCCCGCCTTTAAAACGCACCTTAGAAAATTCTGTTTCTACCATACCGGGGTTCACAGCACCTACTTTTATACCGTAGGGATTTAAATCGATGCGCATCCCTTCAGTTATTGCTAAAACGGCATGTTTACTTGCACAATATACATTTCCCTTAGGGTACACCTCTTTGCCCGCAGAAGACCCTATATTAATGATTTGCCCCGATTTTCGAGCAGTCATTTGCGGGATAATCGCCTTACTCACATACAATAACCCTTTTACATTAATGTCCATCATGGCTTCCCAGTCTTCTGTATTGCCCTCTTGTATAGGGTCTAGACCGTGCGCATTCCCTGCATTATTTATAAGGATATCGATATGTTTAAACGCTTCAGGCAAACCCGCAATAGCTTCTTGCGTAGCCTGCTTATCACGCACATCAAAATTAAGAATATGCACGTCTGTTAAACGCTCTAAAGCTTCTTTTATAGTTTCTAGTCTATTTAATCGTCTACCGCATAACACAAGACGTAGGCCTTGTTTTGCAAATTCGTACGCTGTCGCTTCTCCAATACCACTGGTTGCCCCAGTTATAAATGCTGTTTTCGTCATTTAATCCGTTCTATTTTTAATTGGTTTAAAAATACTAAAACAATTAGTACCATTTTAATTTTATCAAATGCGAATACGTTTTCCTCCCATTTAATAACATTCCACTTCCTATTTAAGACAATCTTATCATAATTAATGGTTAAAGTCTCATACAACTGCCATTTGTTTGCTTTTTTTAACCAATCTTTAACAGATTCCAAATAAAAAAATTGACATTTTGCAATGCTAAAAAAATAGAGCGTACATTCGAGCTTTAAAACTTAAAACTAATGGAAGAAACAGGTACAGTTGATATTAAGTCTATAAACGAGAAAATTGAAAAGGAAAGTGCTTTTGTAGACTTGCTAACTTTAGAAATGAATAAAGTTATTGTAGGACAAAAATACATGATAGAACGTTTATTAATTGGACTACTAGGTCGGGGACATATTCTTTTAGAAGGTGTACCGGGTTTGGCAAAAACATTAGCCATTAATACGTTATCACAAGCCGTAGATGGGAGCTTTAGCCGTATACAATTTACACCAGATTTATTACCTGCAGATGTTACGGGGACATTAATCTACAACATGAAAGAGAATGATTTCTCTATAAAAAAAGGGCCTATTTTTGCCAATTTTGTTCTGGCAGATGAAATTAACAGAGCGCCAGCAAAAGTACAGTCTGCCCTTCTGGAAGCCATGCAGGAAAAGCAAGTCACTATTGGTGACGAAACCTTTACCTTAGACAAGCCTTTTTTAGTAATGGCAACCCAAAACCCTGTAGAGCAAGAAGGTACCTATCCTTTACCAGAAGCACAGGTGGATCGTTTCATGCTAAAAACAGTTATTGATTACCCTAAATTAGAGGAAGAGCAACTTATCGTAAGAGCCAATTTAAAAGGCGCTTTCGAAAAAGTAAACTCTGTAGTTTCTCTAGACCAAATTAGATCGGCACAGCAAACGGTTAGAGAAGTTTATATGGACGAAAAGATTGAGAAATACATCTTAGACATCATATTTGCCACCAGATACCCAGAAAAATACAGACTTACAGATTTAAAACCCTTAATTTCTTTTGGAGCCTCGCCTCGTGGAAGTATCAACCTGGCTACAGCAGCTAAATGTTATGCTTTTATAAAACGTCGTGGTTATGTTATTCCTGAAGATGTTCGTGCTGTCGTTTACGATGTGCTGCGCCATAGAATAGGCATCACTTACGAAGCCGAAGCCGAAAATGTAACTTCTGAAGACATTATTAATAAAATTGTAAACGAAATTGAAGTGCCATAGACCGCTTTTTTAGTGTTCGACAAGCCGTAAAACGCTATAAGCGAACACCACCTGAAAATGCGACTAGATATTGTGACTGAAAACTGTTTACTACACAAATGGATACCAAAGAACTACTAAAAAAAGTACGTAAAATTGAGATCAAGACACGCCGTTTGTCTGATCATATTTTTGGAGGAGAATACCATTCCACCTTCAAAGGTAAAGGTATGACCTTTAGTGAAGTAAGGCAATACCAATTTGGAGACGATGTAAGAAGTATCGACTGGAATGTAACGGCACGCTATAACGAACCCTACATAAAGGTATTTGAAGAAGAACGCGAACTCACCATGATGCTTATGGTAGACATTTCGGGCTCTGAGTTCTTTGGTACCGAACAGCAATTTAAAAATGAAGTTGTTACCGAAATCGCTGCTACTTTAGCATTTTCGGCAACACAAAACAATGATAAAATTGGGTTAATTCTATTTTCAGATCAAGTAGAACTGTTCATCCCTCCCAAAAAAGGGCGTTCGCATGTGCTACGCATTATAAGAGAGTTGATAGAATTTCAACCCGAAAGTAAAAAAACCAATCTCGCGGAAGCCTTAAAATTCTTAACCAATGTTATGAAGAAAAAGGCTATCGTATTTGTATTGTCTGATTTTATTGCAGATGACTACCAACGTACGCTTAAAATTGTTTCAGGCAAACACGATGTTACAGGGATTAGAATCTATGATAAACGTGAAGAAGCGATCCCCAATTTAGGACTTGTACAAATGCAAGATGAAGAAACGGGAGAAGACATGTTAGTCAATACGGCGTCTAAAAAAGTACGACAGAACTACGCGGCCTTTTACAAAGATAAAGTCAGTTACTATAAAGACACCTTTTCCAGATCTGGAGCAGGTACAATAGACTGCCGCATCGGAGAAAGTTACGTCAAAAAACTACTGGGCTATTTTAAAAGAAGAGGATAACATACGACCTGTATTTTTTAGAAACAGGGAGCAATTAGATATGAGAAACGAAATAATTAGCACGATACAACATAACAGCCACCAAAGCTTAAGCCTTAAACTTAAAGGCTTGTACTTTGCCATGTTTTGTATTATAACTTTTAGTGCTTCGGCACAGGTTACATCGGCTGTAGATTCTACTTCCATTAGAATAGGAGCGCAAGTCACTTATAATATTACTGTAGAAACAGACAGTTCTAATCTGGTGGTATTTCCTGAAGCCAAAAATTTTGGCGCTTTAGAAATTATTAACTCCTACCCTATAGATACCCTAAAAAATGACGCCAAATTTAGTTTGATAAAAAAATATGGTGTCACACAATTTGATTCGGGCACCTATACCTTACCACGCCAAAAACTCATTATTGGCGATCGCACCGTATTCACAGATTCCATACAAATAGAAGTACGCAACATTGCTATAGATACAACCAAACAAAAACTGTATGATATTAAACCCATCATTGAGGTGGATAAAACAGGGAGTAACTGGTGGCTATACCTGCTCATCGCAATAGTTTGTATTGCTGCTATTGGAGCTATACTCTGGTGGTTTATATGGCGTGAAAAACCATTAACTGAAGATCAAAAAATCGCACTATTACCCCCTTATGACAGAGCAAAACTAGCCCTTAAAAAATTAGATGAAAGCGATTATTTACAGCATGAGGAATTAAAAGATTACTACTCCGAGCTCACATTAATCATTAGAAAGTATTTAGATGAAAAGGTCTATGATCATGCTTTAGAAAGCACAACCGATGAGTTGGTGAGCAGACTACGCCTTTTAAAAGAAGGCAACCAGATTGATTTAAGTCCTGAGACCATTAAAAATATTGAAAGCATTCTAAGGCGTGCTGATTTAGTGAAGTTTGCAAAATCTGAACCCGATATTGCTTTAGCCGAGTTAGATAGAAACACGATTGATACAGAGATCGATCACGTAAAAGAGGTATTACCAGAACCTACAGAAGAAGAAAAGCTACTTGACGAACAGTATAGACAAGACCAAGAACGCAAACAAGAACGCAAAAAGGTATGGATTACTGTTGGCATTAGCCTGTTCTTAATTATAGCTACTTTAGTAGGCTTTTCTTTAAAATACGGCTTTAGCTTTGTAAAAGATACCATTATAGGTCATGATAGCAAAGAACTTTTAGAAAGCGAATGGGTAACAAGCCAATATGGTGTTCCTCCTGTTTTTATTACAACACCAAAGGTCTTAAAACGTACCCCACCTCCTATTCCAGAAGAACTCAAAGCGCAGGTAGACATGACTTTGTTTGGCTATGGCAGTCTTTTAGAAGGTTTTAATATTTATGTAACGACCACTACAATTAAAAATTTAGGAGAAAACAAGATCGAATTAGATCAAGTAGCTTCACAAGCCATAGCACTTATGGAAAAACAAGGTGTTGCTAATATCATGCTTAAAAACGACAAATTCACCACACCAGCAGGTGCAGAGGGTATAAAAGTTTACGGTACAGCCGACTTCCCTTCTCCTGTTAAAGGTCAAATTTATAAAGGCAATTACACCATGCTTTTATTCAATTCAGAAAACGTTATACAACAGGTATACATCTCTTCTAAATTAGAAGACAGCTATGCAGATCGTATTACAGAACGTATTATAAATTCCGTAGAACTTAAAATTGAAGAGGAGTAATGTTAGAAGGAATTCAATTTTTAAATAAAGAACTATTTTGGTTATTGCTTGCTATACCTGTAGCAATAGCATGGTATGTCTTTAAAAATAAAAAGCAAACAGCCACACTAAAAATGTCTAGCTTAAAAGGTTTTAAGCTAACGGCATCTTGGCTACCAAAGTTAAGACATTTGCTATTTGTATGCCGCTTATTGGCGCTAGCATTATTAATTACAGCATTGGCAAGACCGCAATCTGTTGATGTTTCTACAAAATCTAAAACCACAAGAGGTATCGATATCCTTATGGCCATAGATGTTTCAGCAAGTATGCTTGCCAAAGATTTAAAACCAAACCGCCTAGAAGCCTTAAAAAATGTTGCAAGCGACTTTATCAAACAGCGCCCTAACGACAGGATTGGACTTGTGGAATATGCAGGCGAAAGTTATACTAAAACACCTATTACTAGTGACAAAGCTATTGTATTGCGTTCTTTAAAAAGTATCGTTTACAACACCATTATAGAAGGTGGGACAGCCATAGGCATGGGCTTAGCTACAGCTGTAAATAGATTAAAAGATAGCAAAGCCAAAAGTAAAGTCATTATTTTATTGACCGACGGTGTTAATAATACAGGCTTTATAGATCCTAGAACAGCAAGCGAACTGGCTGTAGAATATGGCATAAAAACCTACACCATAGGTCTAGGTACAAATGGTATGGCACTATCGCCTGTTGCTATAGATTCCAGAACGGGGCAATTTCAATACGGCCGCGTTCAAGTTGAAATAGACGAAGCGCTTCTAAAAGAAATTGCAGATGCCACTGGAGGCAAATATTTTAGGGCTACCAATAATAAAAAATTAAAAGAAATTTATAAGGAAATAAATAAACTTGAAAAAACCGAGATAGAAGAGTTTAAGTTCTACAATTACGAAGAAAAGTACCGCCCTTTTGTTCTGCTCGCAGGACTACTGTTACTTTTAGAATTAAGCTTACGCTTTACTGTGTTTAGAAGTTTTGTTTAAAAATGAAGAAGGGTATTATCATACAAGCCAGTTCCAGAAGTAAAGGAAATACCGCTAAAGTTGTCACTCTTTTAAAGGCTGCAACTCACTTTGATAGTATTGATTTAAACACGAAATCTATTGGTCATTTCAATTATGAATTCGAAAACCAAAACGATGATTTCAACCAACTGTTTAAGTCCATTGTTAATACCTATGAGATTTTAATATTTGCAACCCCTGTATACTGGTATACGATGAGTGGTATATTAAAAGTCTTTTTTGATCGCATTTCAGACGTCTTAATCCAAGAAAAAGAAGTAGGTCGAAAATTAAGAGGAAAACAAATGGGGGTTTTAAGTAATAGTGGCGCTAAAATGCCAGAAGGTTTGAATAGCCCTTTTAAAAATAGTGCACACTATTTAGGAATGCACTATATCGGACTAGAACATATCTGTATTGAAAATGACAACATCTCTGATTCAGCCCTTAAAAAGATAAACAAATTTGCTTCTAAATGCTTAGAAACAACTGATAACGAATTATAAATTATGTATCAATTAGAAGAAAAAATATGGTTTTGGACTTTGGTAATTATTCCTGTAATTATCCTGTTCTACTTGGTGCTCCAATTGTGGAAACGAAAGGCTCAAAAGAATTTTGCCGACACGGCCTTACTTAAAAGATTAAGCCCAGACAAGTCAATATTTAAATCCATTTTAAAAATAACGCTAATTTGTTTGGCCTTTTTATGTTTTGCTATTGCTTTGGTAAATCCTAAAATAGGTACCAAGCTAGAAACCGTAAAACGAGAAGGTGTCGATATTGTATTTGCCTTAGACGTTTCTAAAAGTATGCTTGCCGAAGATATTGCGCCCAACAGAATAGACAAAGCAAAGCAATTAATCACGCAAATTATAAATAACCTTGCCAGTGATAGGGTAGGTATTATTGCCTATGCCGCAACAGCACTGCCACAATTACCCATAACGACAGATTACGGCTCGGCCAAACTGTTCTTAAACAACATGAACACCGATATGTTGTCATCGCAGGGTACCGCCATAAACGAAGCCATTAAATTATCTAAAACTTATTTTGACGACGAAGAGCAAACCAATAGAGTTCTTATTATTATCTCTGATGGTGAAGACCATAGTGAAGACGCTATAGCTGTTGCAGAAGAGGCTCACGAAGAAGGCATTCGTATCTTCACCATTGGAGTTGGCGCAATAAAGGGTGGCCCTATCCCTTTAAAACGCAACGGCATTGTAACCAGTTACAAAAAGGATAGTAAAGGCGAAACGGTAATTACAAAGCTTAACGAAGAGACCTTAAAAGGGATTGCAGAAGAAGCAGATGGCGCTTACATTAATGGCGCAAACACAGCAAATGTGGTAGCGCAAATTAGAGAAATTTTAAACAAAATGGATAAAACAGAATTTGAAGCGAAACAGTTTGCCGATTTTAAAGATCAGTTTCAATGGTTTTTAGGTTTTGGTGTATTCTTTTTGTTTTTAGATATTTTCCTTTTGGAACGCAAAACAGCTTGGTTGAAAAAACTAAATCTATTCAACGAGAATTTATAATATTTTTAACGGCTTAAACACCACACTTTTTTTAACTTAGAAATACGAAATTGATAGCATGCAAAAGTTAATTTTAAGTATCATAACACTAGTATCTTGCCTTTGCTTTTCCCAACAGGATAAGGCAAAAGCAATCGCAGAAAAAAAGGCCAACAACTACGTTTACGAAGCTAATACTACCGTAGACGAAGATTTTGTCTCTGCTGAAATGGCATACCGCAAAGCCCTATCCCAACAGTCTAGCCATGTTGCTGGACTCTACAATTTAGGACATGCCTATTACAAAGAAGGTAATTATGCAGAGGCCCTTTACCGCCACCAACAAACAGCTAAATTAGCAACATCGAAACCAGAAAAGCATAAAGCCTTCCATAATATTGGAAACATCCTCATGCAGGAAAAAAAATGCAAAGAAGCTGTGGAGGCCTATAAAAATGCATTGCGCAACGACCCGTCTGATGATGAAACCCGATACAACCTAGGCATCGCAAAAGAGTGTGCCAAACAACAGGAAGAGCAAAACAAAGACAACAAGGACGATAAAGACAAGAACGACGACAACAAAGAGGATAAGGACAATAGCGAAGACAAGAAAGACGATAACAAAGACAACAAGGACGACAAGAAAGACGACGATAAAAACAAGAAAGACGGCGACGATAAAGATAAAGACGAGAAGAAAGACGAGGAAAACGATAAAAAAGAAGAGGATAAAAAACCTGAAGACAAAGATAAAAAGGACGATAAAGGCAAAGGCGATAAAGATAAAGAAGAGCAGCAGCCTAAGCCACAACAAGGCCAATTGTCTCCTCAGCAAATCAAGAATTTGTTAGAAGCTATGAATAATCAGGAACAGGAAGTGCAAGAAAAAATGAACCTTCAAAAGCAAAAAGGCGTCAAAATTAAAACTGAAAAAGACTGGTAAACCATTACATTTAAACCTAGATGATTTAAATGTTAACCTATAAAACATAAAAGTTATAAAGTACATATCTTTGACGAGATTCAAAATAAAAGTTAACTCCAAGAAACTACTGTAGCGTTGAAAATGAAATTAGTAAAATACATATCCTTTTTTTTAGTCTTATTGGCAACAACTCTAGCATCATCTCAGGTTAAATTTGAAGCTAAAGTCAGTAAAAAGAAACTGGGCATTAACGAACGTTTACGTATAGATTTTGAAATGAATGCCGACGGTGATAATTTTAGTCCGCCTAGTTTTTCTGGATTTACCATTATTGGAGGGCCTAATCAATCGGTTAGCAACTCTTGGATTAACGGCGTACGTTCTTATAAGAAAACCTATAGCTACTTTTTAACACCCAAAAAAAGAGGTACCTATACCATTTCTCAAGCTAGTATTACTATAAAAGGCGAGACTTACAAAACCTCGCCCATACGTGTAGAAGTTACAGCGGCGGTAGACAAGCCTAAAGATCCTAACGATCCTAATTTTGTCGCTTCAAATAACATTCATTTAGTTGCAGAGGTCTCTAATGCCAACCCCTATTTAAATGAAGCCATAACCGTAGTCTACAAACTCTATGTGGCGCCTAATACTGGTGTTGATAATTGGCAAGAAATAGATATCCCGAAATACAATGATTTTTGGAGTCAAACTATAGACACCAAAGGGCAACGCGTACAAGAAGGCACTTTTAATGGCGAAGATTACCGCTATCTCGTATTACGAAAAACCGTATTATACCCACAAAAAACAGGAAAATTAAATATAGAGCCGCTAACACTAGATGTATCTGTGCAAGTGCCTACCAACCGTAGAGACTTTTTTGGAGGTCGCGTTATGGCTAGAGCCAACAAAAAGGTGTCTGCTGGAAACAAAACCATTACAGTAAAACCATTACCTACTGAAGGCAAACCTGCCGATTTTAGTGGAGCTGTGGGTGATTTTAGCTTTAAATTTACAACGTCTAAAACAGCGTTAGACGCTACCGAATCGTTACAAGCAAAACTAGAGGTAAAAGGAAAAGGTAATCTAAAACTATTCTCTCTTCCCAAGTTAAACCTCCCTAGTGCTTTAGAAGTATACGAGCCAGAGCACAGCGAAAAGATTAGTACTACGGCAAGAGGTATGCAAGGTAGCATTTCAGACACCTATACCATCGTACCGCAATACCAAGGCAAATACCCTTTACCTAGCGTCTCGTTTTCGTATTTTGATTTAAAGACCAAAAGCTATAAACGCCTATCGTCTGATGAGATTGTGGTAAATGTTTTAAACGGTCCAACAGCATCAAACACGCAAAGTGCGACGCCTACAGGCGTCTCAAAACAAGCTGTAACCACAACGAATTCAAAATTTGAGTTTATAAAAACAGCAACCTCATTTTCACCTGTACAAAAAGAGCCCTTTTTTAAATCTACTCTATTTTGGAGCTTATTATTGCTCCCTTTCTTAGCCATTCCGTTAGTGGTATTGGCACGCAAACAAAAAGCAACCTTAGATGCCGATGTTGTGGGTAACAAACGTAGAAAAGCTGATAAACTGGCTAAGAAATACCTAAAAGGTGCTAAAACGCAATTAGGCAAAAAAGAAGCGTTTTATGAAGCCTTAGAAAAAGCATTACACAATTACTTAAAAGCAAAATTACAGATAGAAACTAGCGATTTAAGTAAAGACAAAATTATAGCATTGCTTCAAGAGCGTAACGTCACAGAAGATGTGATACAAAACTTTATTGCTATTTTCGAAAACTGTGAATTGGCAAGGTACACCCCCATTACCAATGTTACCATGCAAGACGATTACGAAAAAGCTGCTAATACCATTTCTTTAATTGATAAACAAGCACGTTAATATGAAATCATTACTATACATACTTGCCGTGTTATTTTGTGTGTGCCTAGGCCACAGCCAAAATGAACAATTATTTAATGACGGCAACGCACTTTACAATCAAGGGAACTATGCCGAAGCTATAGACAAATACATGGCCATTTTAGAGACGAATGTCCATTCGCCTGAACTCTATTTTAACCTGGCCAATGCCCATTACAAACTCAACCATGTGGCGCCTAGCATTTTCTATTACGAAAAAGCACTACTGCTACAACCTAAAAATACTGCCGTACAAAACAATCTTGGGTTTGCTCATAATATGACCATCGATGCTATTGATACACTACCAGAGGTAGGGGTCTCTAAATGGATTAAAAATCTAAGCCACACCTTGAGTTATGATGCTTGGGCTATAGTTACTATACTTTTAGCTTTTTGCTTTTTAGCCTTTGTACTGGCCTATTATTTTTCGTTTACCTCAGCCAAAAAACGTATTTCGTTTGTAGGAAGCACCTTTGTTTTGATAGGTTTATGTGTAACTTTGGCGCTTGCGTTTCACAAATTTAATTTAGATCAAAAAAATAGTCCTGCTATCGTATTTGCACAAGAAAGTCTAATTAAAACCGAACCCAACCTAAGAAGCGAAAACGCTTTTAAGCTTCACGAAGGCACCAAAGTTTTAATTTTAGATGAAATAGGCAAATGGAATGAAATTAAGCTTTCCGACGGTAAAAAAGGCTGGATTCCATCTGAAGATATTAAAGCGCTTAAAGCCTTGTAAACTTTGGCTGTGCCACAATCTTTATCGCACCTCAACAAAGAATACTAAAAATACGATATACTATAAAATACCTTATTTGTAAGTGGTTTAGATTCTAACTGGAATGAAAATTGACCAGAAATCTTAATTTTATTTCACAAAAAATGCAGTACAAATTCCTCTAATAAAATGTATAACAACCGCTTATACGTTTTATGAATACCCCTCGTTTTTTAAAAAAATCCTGTTAAATCTTTAAAATTTAGATTAACTTCGGGCACTTTTTACGTTTTAATTGAAACCCTATTGTTTGGTTTCATAATTCAAAATACAATTCGTTTTATGAAAAACTTATTTTCAAATATAAAAGGTGATGCTTTTGGAGGTATAACAGCAGGTATTGTTGCATTACCTTTGGCATTAGCCTTTGGAGTCTCTTCTGGTCTAGGCCCTACCGCTGGTCTTTATGGTGCCATTTTTATCAGTTTCTTTGCCGCTTTATTTGGTGGTACTAGTACGCAAATTTCTGGACCTACAGCCCCCATGACCGCTGTAAGTATGGTCGTTATCTCTGGAATTATTGCCAGTAACGATGGTAACATCGATAAAGCATTACCTATTATACTTACTGTATTTCTATTGGGAGGGCTCATGCAAATTGGTCTTGGTGCTCTTAAACTTGGCATGTATATTAGATATATACCCTACCCTGTGGTTTCTGGTTTCATGACAGCCATAGGTGTTATTATTTTATTAACGCAAATTTTACCTCTGGTAGGCTATTATCCTAAAGAAGATATGGCCTTTGTAGACCAATTTAAGCCAGAAGCTAAAGGTGTTATTCTTAAAAAACTTCTCGAATCAGACAAAGGAGAAGGCGCTTTGGTTTTAGATAATTTTAAAACAACTGTTACTAAAGGAGAAGCTATTAATGCTGCCGATATTTTAAAAGAAGCACAAAACTTAGCGGCTAAGAAAGCATCGGGAGCTATGGGTGCCATAACATCAATTCCAAGAGCACTTCAACACATAAACTGGCTAGAATTTATTTTAGCATTAGGTACCATTTTTATCATTTACGGTTTTAAACGCATTACAACAGCCATACCAAGTACGCTTGTTGCTCTTATTGTTATGTCTGGAATTGCCATTGCATTTAACTTAAACTACAGAGCTATTGAAGAAATACCTAGTGGTTTACCCATACCAAATCTTGAAATTTTCACCACATTTAAAATCAGCAATGTTACCCCTTATATCTTTACGGCGTTAACATTGGCGCTTTTAGGAGCCATAGATTCTTTATTGACCAGTGTGGTTGCAGATAATATGACGAAAACCAAACACAAACCCAACAAAGAACTAATAGGGCAAGGTATTGGTAATAGTATTGCAGCTGTATTTGGAGGCATTCCTGGTGCTGGTGCTACCATTAGAACTGTAGTTAATATTTCTTCTGGTGGAAAGACCAAATTATCGGGTATGATTGCTGGAGTTTTATTATTTATCGTATTATTAGGTTTAGGGCCCATTGCCTCTAAAATTCCTGCTGCTGTTTTAGCGGGGATCTTAATTACTGTGGGTATTGGAGTTATGGATTACAAAGGCTTAAAAGCCATTCCTAGCTTACCTAAAGACATTAAATTAGGCCCTTTAAAATTAAGTTCGGAAGTGTTAATTATGCTAATTGTTTTAGTCTTATCTACATTTTGGAATTTAGTATACGCTGTAGGTATTGGTTTGGTGATTGCATCTTTAATGTTTATGAAAAAAATTGGTGATCTTACTGCAGAACAATCTGACGTAAAATCGTTAAACGATGAAGCTTGGGATGATGAGATAGGTTTCCCAACCCACTTAAAAGAAGAAGTGTTTATCAAACATATTAAAGGCCCCCTATTTTTTGGATCTACCAGCGATTTCCAACAGCTAACTACCCAAATCCCAGATACGGCGAAGACCGTAGTACTGCGATTGGAGCGCATGCCTTATATGGATCAGTCTGGTTTATATGCTATAGAAGATATGCTGCAAGAATTAAAGAAGAATGACATTGAAGTTTTGTTTGTCGGTGTATTAGAGCAACCACAATATATGATGGAACGCATTGGTATTATTCCAAACTTTGTGCCTAATTCACATATTTTTAGTAGCTTTAATGACTGCATGACATGGATTAAAACAAATGTTAAGGACACAATTTAAAAGATAATTTCAAAATGAAAAACACCTACTACCATCAGCTGCTCGAGAATAACAAAGAATGGGTTACCCAAAAACTCGAACAAGATAAAGACTATTTTAAAACTTTAGCAGAGGGACAAAGTCCTCCTGTATTATGGATTGGTTGTGCCGATAGTAGAGTACCCGCCAATCAAATTACAGGCACATTACCTGGGGAAATGTTTGTTCATAGAAACATTGCAAATATGGTCGTGCACACAGACATGAATATGCTTAGTGTGCTAGATTATGCGGTAAACTTCTTAAAAGTAAAGCACATTATCGTTTGTGGTCACTACGGTTGTGGCGGTGTACAGGCTGCTATGCAAAATAAATCGTTAGGATTGATAAACAAATGGGTTAGAAACATTAAAGAAGTATACAAAGACAATAAAACAGAGCTCAAAAAGATAGACAACGAACGAGAACGTTTTGATAGACTTGTAGAGCTTAATGTTATTGCTCAGGTTTATGATCTTGCCAAAACATCTACAGTACAACAAGCTTGGAAGGATGATACTGGTTTAGAAATTCACGGTTGGGTATATGGTCTAAAAGATGGACTTATCAAAGATTTAAGAGTGTCTATGGATAGCGCTGCGCATCTCGATGAAATTTTCACATTAGACTTAGATTAAATCTAACTTCGATATTAAAATTTAAAAAGCACCATTGCAAAAGTAATGGTGCTTTTTTAGATCTAAAGCATAATTCGTTTTATAGATAAGCCTAAAGCTATATCATTTGAATGAACGCATAATAGATAGGCATTCCTAAGGTAATATTAAAGGGAAAGGTTATTCCCAATGCCATTGGAATATAAATACCAGCATCTGCTCTAGGCTCTGCCAATTTCATAGTAGCTGGCACTGCAATATAAGATGCCCCTGCGCCCAATATGGCGAACAACAATCTATTCCCCTCACTTTCGGTAATAAAACCACTTAGATAAGCTACGATAAGACCATTGATAAGTGGCACTACAATACCAAAAGCAAATAAAAAGATACCGTACTTTTTAAATCCTTTAATTCGTTTTGCCGTTACCATTCCCATTTCTAATAAGAAAAGCGATAAAAACCCCTTAAAAATATCTGTTGTAAACGGCTCTATACCTCTAGCTTGATCCGCATCGGCAACAAGACCAATAACCAAACTCCCTACCAACATTAAAACACTTCCGCCCGTTAACGAATGCTTAATAAGCGCGCCTATAGATTTTTCTTTTTTCTTTCCTACGTCGTATAACATAATTAAAATAACACCAACCACAATCGCTGGAGACTCCATAATAGCCATAATGGCAACCATATGTCCTCCAAAACTAATGCCCTGATGCTCTAAAAAAGAAACCGCCGTAACAAAAGTAACGGCACTTACAGAGCCATAGGCCGCTGCAATAGCCCCAGCATTTGACACACCAACCTTTTTCTTTAAAGCGAAAAACGTATAAACAGGCACCACACTAGAAAGCAGAATAGCGAAAATAATAGAATAGGTGATTTCTGAATTGAACGTACTATGCGACAATTCTTGTCCGCCTTTAAAACCAATTGCAAACAGTAAATACAGTGATATAAATTTAGACGAATTTTCAGGTATTTTTAAATCACTTTTTAAAACAGTTGCCAATATACCAAGGATAAAAAATAATAATACCGGATTGGTAAGATTGCTAATAAGTACATCTACATTCATAATGTTAAGTTTTTAATTTAACGCAAAAGTATTTTATCATAATCATATATTTTTATTTAACTTTGTTATACAATCCATAAATAATATTAATGAATTTTACTTTACATCAGCTTAGAGTTTTTAGTGTTATTGTGCAGAATAAGAGTATTACAAAGGCCGCCGAAGAGCTTAACATGACACAACCTGCGGCTTCTATACAGCTTAAAAATTTTCAAGACCAATTCGATATTCCTTTAACAGAAGTTATTGGTAGACGCTTACACATCACACACTTTGGCAATGAAATTTATGAAATTGCAGAGTCCATTTTAAATCAAGTGGAAACCATAGAGTATAAAACACAGGCCTTTAAAGGGCTTTTATCTGGTAAATTACGCCTCTCGGTAGTATCTACGGGTAATTATGTAATGCCCTATTTTCTCAATGGCTTTTTAAAACAGCACCCACACATAGATTTGGTTTTAGATGTTTCTAATAAAACCAATGTGATTAAAGATTTAGAACAAAATGAAGTAGATTTCTCTTTAGTTACGGTAAGTCCCAAGCATCTAGATTTGTATGAAGAGCCTATCATGACCAATAAGTTACATTTGGTTGCTGCTTCAAATAATAATTTAGATATTAAAAGCGTAGAGGACAAATCTATTTTTAACAGGGTTCCTTTAATTTATCGCGAAGAAGGTTCTGGAACGCGATTTACCATGCAACAATTCTTTGCAGAAGAAGCCATTACCCCTAAGGTAAAATTAGAATTAACCACCAATGAAGCCATTAAACAAGCCGTTATTGCAGATATTGGCCTATCTATTGTTTCCCTATTAAGTATCAAGAATGAATTGTTTCAAAATGAATTAAAAATCATCCCTGTAAAAGGCCTACCGTTGGAATCGCAATGGAAACTCATTTGGTTAAAAAAGAAAAACCTCTCCCCTGTTGCCTTGGCCTTTCTAGATTATGTACGGCAAGAAAAAGAGAAAGTCTATACCGCTTTTTTTAAATGGATGGAGGACTATTAAATAGTCAACCTATTTCACAAAAAAGACCAGCATTATAGCTGGCCTTTTCTATTTTCTCAAAAGAGATTAGATTGTTTCTTAAATGCGGTATAACAGACCTACACTGATATGGTCTAATCCTGTATTAAAATTAAACCTATTCGATTTCTCTTCACTTTTTGTGGTCTCATTATCTTGATTTGTATAATAGTTATCCGATGTTGTTGTAGAATACGATAATCCCCCTAAACGTGCCCGCAATGCAAAATGTGATGAAATGAAATAATTCAAGCCTGCACTCAAAGACACCGAAATACTTTCACTGTCGCCCCTATTATTGTACAGAACCATTCCATCTTCATCTAAAAACGTGCTAGAATATTCATTACCGCCATAATTGACACCTAACGTCGCTAAAAAAGAAAACTTCTTTTGTGGTGTAAAATAATAACTTCCAAAAGTGCCTATTTGCCAAAAATCATTTGTAGACTCTCTTCGCTCATTCCATTCTTGTGAAGATTCCCCTAGCATTCCCTCTATCCCCAAAACAATATGGTCTGTGATAAAGTGATGTGCAGCTGGATTAAAACTGTACTGGTTATTTTTTGTGTCTGAACCCTCTAGTTCTTCGTCAAAAAAAGAATTTTCGGTATTTGAACTAAAGAAATTAACACTACCCGAAAGGGCATAATCGCCTTTTTTAAAGCCTACTGTTGGTTCTGGATTTTGGGCAAGACATGCCATTGTTGAAAGGCATGTAAATGCCACTACTACTGATTTAAACATAATTGTCGTTTTTTGATGTGATGATTGATGCTTACTATAGTATCAAAGAACATGCCTACAAATCACAAAAAACACTTGTTAACGTTTTGGTAACATTAAGAATTTAAACAGCATTAAATCAACACCTTATGCTTTCTAAAATAATAAAAAACAACATATATAAAATCTTTCAGCATTATTTTAACCTTGGCAAAAGAACTTTGGTATGGTCAATACGTTCTAATTCAAAAACTATACTGCTGTCTCTTCAGCCTCATTTTGTGTTAAGATTTTAGGAAAGATGGTTGGCGCTAAAGATTTTACAGGCTGGTACAAAATAGAGTCTTCTAAATCTTCTGCACTGGCAAACGGAATGGTATTATTTAAACCATCAAAAACCATGAGTACCACACTTAAAATAACGCCAATTTTTAAGCCTCCAAAAATAGCACCTGCAATTTTATTTATAATGCCTAATGCCGCAAAATTAGCAAGCTTGGTCAACGCTTTCCCTGCTAGGGCTATCGCCAAAACAATAAGTATAAATGTAATTGCAAAGGCCACAATATTAATATATTTTTCATCCCAGGACACCTTTTCCGTTAAAAATGCTGCCGCAAAATTACTAAAATGTATAGCGCCATATACCCCAGCAATTAAAGCAGCAAGCGAAGCTACTTCTACAAAAAGTCCCTTAAGAAAACCGCGAACCAAACCAAATAAAATGAGTGCTCCTAATATAATATCTATAACTGCCATAATTTTAAATTTAAACAAATATAAAATAATACTAACACTTAGGTTTATTAACTTTGCCACATAAATTGATGGGAAGCAATCCCGCTGCGGTATGCCCTTAAAACGAATACAAATATGTCTAGAGATGAGCAATTAAAAGAACGATGGCATAAAGTCGTTAAAAAATTATCGGATCAATTTGCTGATGGCGATACTTTAGATCTAGATGCAATTATATATCTTATTGGAGTGCAGGAATTGGGGCAATTGGACCGCAGTTTTAAGAAAGATCAAAAATTAGATTTAATGCACATTGCTATATGTAAGCTATTAACACCTTATGGGTATTACGAATTAGATTTTGTTGACTCTGATGGATGGCCACATTACAAAACTTTAGAAGCACTCCCGCATTTAAAAGCAGGAGAACAATCGGTTTTAATGAAAGAAGCTATAGTTAACTATTTTCTAGAAACCACTTATATCGATTAAAAAACAAGGCTGCATCATGCATACAACGACACCAATGTAGCGTCTAAAAAGACTAAACATAAGCCACAGCCACTAAAAACGGAATACTACATTCTTAATTTTAAGCCATCTTATGTTCTAACTTTAGCCTGCGCTAAGATACTAGGCCCTGTATGTGTTGCCGCATGCTACAGATGTTCCAGGACCCAAATGAGATGCAACAGCAGTTAAACCTAAGTGAATCCTGTAATCGATACCGCAAATCCCGATAAATTGATTAAATTTGCCATCATTTTTGAATATGTGTTATGATAGATAAGATAAAAGAACTTATTGCAGAAGCCGATGCTTTTAAAAGCCAATCTAAGGAAGAGGTAGAAGCATTCCGTATTAAGTATTTAGGATCTAAGGGACTTCTTAGAGAATTTTATGGTGAGCTTAAAAATGTTGCCAATGAACAAAAGAAGGAATTTGGTCAAATTATCAATCAACTCAAAAACACAGCCGAAAACAAAGTCAACGCCTTAAAAGCAGAGCTGGAGACTAAAGAAGACGCTAAAGGCATCTATGGGGATTTATCAAGACCAGGGCAAGCTATAGATATTGGTGCACGCCACCCTATTTCTATCGTAAAAAATCAAATTATCGATATTTTTGCGCGCATTGGATTTAATGTGAGTGAAGGCCCAGAAATAGAAGACGACTGGCATAACTTTACGGCATTAAACTTACCAGAATACCACCCTGCGAGAGACATGCAGGATACCTTTTTTATACAAACAGATCCAGATGTGTTATTACGCACCCACACGAGTTCTGTTCAAGTACGTTATATGGAGAAAAACAAACCTCCTATTCGTACCATTTCTCCTGGGCGTGTGTATAGAAATGAAGCCATATCTGCACGTTCGCACTGCTTTTTCCATCAAGTGGAAGGTTTGTATATAGATAAAGATGTGAGTTTTGCCGATTTAAAACAAACGCTTCAACACTTTACAACAGAAATGTTTGGTAAAGCTAAAATACGCTTACGTCCATCTTATTTCCCATTTACAGAACCTAGCGCAGAAGTTGATGTGTATTGGGGCCTAGAAACAGAATCGGACTATAGAATCACAAAAGGTACTGGCTGGCTAGAAATTGGCGGTTGTGGTATGGTAGATCCTAACGTTTTAGAAAATTGTAATATCGACCCTAACGTCTATTCTGGATTTGCATTTGGCGTTGGTATAGATCGTATTGCGATGCTGCTACATCAAATTAGTGATATACGCTTATTAAGTGAAAACGATGTGCGTTTCTTAGAGCAGTTTAAAGCTTCGCTTTAAACACCATAAGCGTTTTTAGCACTTTCAATTTGTGACGCCTCTGTCGTTTCTGGGTACAGTATGTATTTAGGCGCTATAATAGGCTTGCTATGCGTCACCTCTATTTTAATAATTTCAGAAAAAGGAAATTTACCTGCGGTAAGCTTTAATAACTGAGCGGCCATATCTGCAAAATCATCTTCGTTTTTAGAGATTATAGAGGCCGTGCCTTTTAGCTGATACCCTTTTTGAACCAAAATATCAATAACACTAAGGCACACCTTAGGGTTTGTTCGTATATTTTTCACAGATTGTGGCGATGCAATATTGGCTATTATGATACTACGGTTTTCATAGACCGCAAACACCTCTTTAGGAGATACATTTGGGTAATTTTCTTTAGACGCTGTTGCCAACCAACACAACACACTCTGTTCTAAACAGGATATAACCGCTTTATTCATAATGTAACGTTGTAAATAGCGACGCATTAAAATTTGGTAGCACCCGAACGTTTGTAGGTCCAAATTTACTACGATTAAAAGACAGAAAAACACCGTCTATAGGTTGGTAATTATCCCAAGGCAATTTAAATTTAGGATTCGCATCTGTAGCAGTCTTAAAAAATGCCCATTGCGTTATCAAATGATCCTTCTGGTTGACGTAAATATGATATTTATTTGATGGTGTTACACCAACATTTGTAAAAGTAACCTCTAACACATCGCATCTATTGTCTCCAGCAATTACCTCTGTTTTGAGATGCCTTAAAGACACCCCTGGATCTTCTAATTTCCAAGGCATAACCAACCAATACGCATCATTAATCCATATGTTCTTACCACGTTGTAACATACGCTTTCGTCGAGAAGGCGCAACAACTTCTACACCATCTTCAAAAACGTTACCCTGTAGTGTATTTACATTTACAAGAATGACTTGTTTCTTTTCTGGAATTTCAATACGCACAGCCCCTGTCCATTTATTCCAATACAATCTACGCGTTTTAAAGTCCCATTGTATCACATGAATTTTAGAATAAGCCTCTACACCTCCCATGGCCTTATAAAGTGCTTTTACAATAGGGGTACACTTCGCATCCCGAATTTGAGCATTAACTTTAAAAGTTACACTATTTAAACCTAAAAAAAAGAGAAGCGCTGCTATTTTAATACGTGAGTGCGGTTGATACATATAGAAAAATTTGTATTGGTCTAAATTAGAAAAATCATTACTATTCTCAAAGGGAAAACAAGATTACAATGCCTTATAATCTAGCATTAAAAAGCGGTATTTTAATTTTATGTACTTTTCAAGCCTTATACCCCATCTGCTAGCATAAAATAGCCTCGAAATATCTTATTTTTGTCAACTAAATGAGTTTAAAGTGAAAAAAGACATCCACATTCCTAAAGTTGAAGGCGTATACATTGCTGTTGTTAACGAATACAATGCCATTTATAAAACCTACGATTGGAACGCTTATATCATCAACGCTAAAGACATTGCTTTAGATATGGTCATTATCGTATCAGAAGGTTATTCTGAAACAAAGAAAACAGCCGCCTTTAGAAAAAAAATAGAACAACTTCCTAAAAAAAGTTATGCCAAAATAGAACTTTTACAAGAAGAGTTGTTTGCTTTAAACAACAGTTTTAAAGTTTCTTTTTTTGAGGGCAATACCATGTTCGACAAAACGTATCTGTTTAGAAAAAATACAATTAACACTACAGCTCTACAACCGTTACCTTTAATGACTGCTAAGGGGGTTCTGGTAAAATAAATTAAGAACAAGTGACCTTCGCCTAATGCTGTGTCCAATTAAATGAAATGCTAAAGAATTAACTTTTTTAAGTAAATTAGCAATTCACTAACCTTAAAATATAAAAAACATGTTAAAAGAATTTAAAGAGTTTGCAATGAAAGGCAACCTTGTAGACATCGCCGTTGGTTTTGTTATGGGTGCCGCTTTTAAAGAAGTTGTAACATCCTTCACAGGAGGTATTGTATCACCATTAATTGGTTTGATTTTCGATTCGGACTTCAAAGCGTTACGATACAAATTAAAAGACGGTGTTGCTAATGATGCCGGAGAAATTGTAGGCGATGTGTTTTTAGAATACGGAACCTTCATCACCAATGTTATTGACTTTATTATTGTTGCTTTTGTAATGTTCTTAGTTGTAAAAGGTGTGAATAAAATGAAGAAGAAAGAAGAGCCAGCTCCAGAAGCACCAAAAGGACCATCTCAAGAAGATTTACTTGCAGAAATTAGAGATTTACTTAAAAAATAACATGTTGTTAAATATATAACAAGCTGTTATTTCTTGTTAAAAAGCCCTTGTTTTCTAAAAATGAGGGCTCTTTTTATATTTAGAATAGTAATTAATATTTAGTTTTGCAGACGTATTCTATTAGAATACAAGAGCTGTAGCTTTGGGTGTTTCCATTTAATACAAGAGACACTAATAAAACTGCAAACATAAATTTAGAAATAATAAACACGAAACAGATGAAAGTAGCTGTAGTTGGCGCCACTGGTATGGTTGGCGAAGTCATGTTAAAAGTTCTAGCAGAACGCAATTTCCCTATAACAGAATTAATTCCTGTAGCTTCAGAGCGCTCTTTAGGAAAAACAATAACGTATAAAGGAAAAGAATATAAGGTTGTTGTTCTAGAAACGGCAGTCGCTATGCAACCAGATATTGCTTTATTTTCAGCTGGAGGAGGCACCTCTTTAGAGTGGGCGCCTAAATTTGCTGCCGTAGGCACTACGGTTGTTGATAATTCTTCTGCGTGGCGTATGGACCCTACTAAAAAATTAGTGGTACCAGAAATTAATGCCAACGAATTGACAAAAGAGGATAAAATTATCGCAAATCCTAATTGCTCAACAATTCAATTGGTAATGGCTTTAAACCCATTACATAAAAAATATAAAATGAAGCGTGTGGTTATATCTACCTACCAATCTGTTTCTGGTACTGGTGTGAAAGCTGTGCGTCAATTAGAAAATGAGATTGCTGGTGTAGAAGGCGAAATGGCATATCCTTACCCTATTGGTCGTAACGCATTGCCACATTGTGATGTTTTCGAAGAGAATGGTTATACTAAAGAAGAAATGAAATTGGCGAGAGAACCTCAAAAAATCATGAATGACCGCTCGTTCTCTGTATCTGCAACAGCCGTAAGAATTCCAACAGCAGGAGGACATTCCGAATCTGTAAATGTAGAGTTTGAAAACGATTTCGATTTGGCTGAAGTTCGTAAATTGTTACACGATACTCCAGGTGTTGTTGTGCAAGATAACACAGATACCAACACCTATCCAATGCCTATCTTTGCGCATGATAAAGATGAGGTATTTGTAGGTAGAATTCGTCGTGATGAAACACAACCAAACACCTTAAACATGTGGATCGTTGCAGATAACTTGCGTAAAGGCGCGGCTACCAATACCGTTCAAATCGCAGAATACCTTATTGCTCAAAATTTAGTCTAGTAGCCCTAGCTGATATGTAAGTTGACAAAGCGTATGACTTATATAACTATTATATATATTTAAAAAAACCTTTGAAGTGCTCACTTCAAAGGTTTTTTTAATTCACAACGCCACAATATTACGCATCTTGAAATGGATTTAAACTTAAATCTGTTATTTTTGTTCGAATTATACTACTAACTATGCATCGCCTAACTTTTTTAATTATTGTTACTACTATATGCTATAGCTGTAATCAAAAACAAAAAGCAAAAAACCACCCTATTTTAGTGAATTACCCAAAGACCAAAACCGTAGACACCGTAGATACTTATTTTGATGTAGATATAAAAGATCCTTATAGATGGCTAGAAGATGACCGCAGTGACGCCACCGCTGCTTGGGTAAAAACTCAAAATGAAACTACATTTAACTATTTAAATAAAATTCCATTTCGAGAAGCCTTAAAAACACGCTTAACCCAACTTTGGAATTACGAAAAAGTAAGTGCCCCTTTTACAGAAGGGAACTACACCTATTTTTATAAAAATGATGGTTTACAAGACCAATATGTCATTTACCGTTACAAGAAAGACGGTGATCCTAAAATGGCAACGGTATTTTTAGACCCCAACACCTTCTCTAAAGATGGCACAATCGCTTTAGATGCTTTAAAATTTTCTAAGGATGGGACGCTACTAGCCTATTCTATTTCTGAAGCTGGTAGTGATTGGCGTAAAATCATTATTATGGAAACGGCATATAACAGCATTATAGAAGCGCCTTTAAACGATGTAAAATTTAGTACAATCGCATGGTACAAGACTGAAGGTTTCTATTATTCCAGTTACGACAAACCCAAAGGTAGTGCCTTGTCTGCCAAAACAGATCAGCATAAAGTGTACTACCACAAAATAGGAACGCCTCAGCATCAAGACCTCCTAATTTTTGGTGGAACTCCAGCGGAGAAGCACCGTTATGTTAGCGCAGAAGTGACTGAGGACAATCACTATCTCATTATTAGAGCGCAAGTATCAACTTCGGGCAACAAGTTATACTTAAAAGACCTGTCTAAACCCAATAGTCCTTTTGTTACACTATTAGACCATACCGACAGCGATACCTATCTTATCGACTCTATTGACAGCACCTTATTTCTAGTTACTAATTTAAATGCCCCTAATAAAAAAATTGTCGCTGTAAATGCAGCTCATCCTACTCCAGAAAACTGGAAGGATATAATTCCAGAAACCGAACACGTTTTAAACCCTTCAAAAAGTGGTGGGTATTTCATAGCCGAATACATGGTAGATGCGACCTCTAAAGTAAAACAATACTCATACGAAGGTACGTTTATCAGGGATATTGCACTTCCAGGGATTGGTAATGTTAGTGGTTTTGGCGCTAAAAAACAGGACACATCAGACTATTTTAGTTTTACCAATTACAATACACCTGCTTGCATTTTAAAATTAGACTTGGCCACAGGGCAGTCTACATCGCATTGGCAACCAAACATCGCATTTAAAAGTAATGCTTACGAAAGTAAACAAGTGTTTTACCATTCTAAAGATGGCACAAAAATACCTATGATTATTACCCATAAAAAAGGCTTAATCTTAGATGGAAAGAACCCTACCATGTTATATGGCTATGGTGGTTTTAACATTAGTTTAAACCCTACTTTTGGGATCACTAACGCCGTATGGATGGAACAAGGCGGTATTTTAGCTGTACCCAACATACGCGGTGGTGGCGAATATGGTAAAGCATGGCATATCGCAGGTACCAAACTCCAAAAGCAAAATGTATTCGACGATTTTATTGCAGCGGCAGAATACCTCATCGCGAATGCATATACGTCTTCAGACTATTTAGCACTTAAAGGCGGTTCTAACGGCGGCTTATTAGTTGGCGCCGTAATGACACAGCGTCCAGATTTGGCCAAAGTCGCCTTACCAGCAGTAGGTGTTTTAGATATGCTACGCTACCACACCTTTACCTCGGGTGCCGGATGGGCTTACGATTATGGTACCGCAGAAGACAATAAAACCATGTTTAACTGTCTTTTAAAATATTCGCCCCTACACAATGTTAAAGCGCAAACCAATTATCCTGCAACGCTTATAACCACAGGTGATCATGACGATCGCGTCGTACCTGCACACAGTTTTAAATTTGCGGCAGAATTACAGCGCAAACAAGCATGCGCCAACCCTACACTCATTAGAATTGAAACCGATGCAGGCCATGGTGCTGGTACACCTGTTCATAAAATTATTGAACAATATGCCGATATTTTTGGGTTTACACTCTTTAATATGGGGTTTGAAACCTTACCTGAACTTAAGGATTAAACACCACCCCAATGGAAACGATTTTTAAGTCGGTATACCACACCTTAAAGTGGCTCGAAGCGCTTACAGGCTTTAGCTACCGCGAAGTAAATATTATTCTTTATTTTATAATCATTCCTGGGATTTTTAGTTATTACATAGGGACCCTATTTAAAAGCAAAATCCCTGTTATCGGATTTTCACTAGGCATTCTTATACTATGCATTGCCATTCCTGACTTTAAGGTCTTTTCTTCAAAAGTTTTTGATACCGCTGTAGATTTCTTGAACTGGTTTGAAAGTATTGGCTTAAATTACATTCAGGCGTCTGTCGTGTTTTGTGTTATTATGCCTGTCCTAATAGGAATTGTATTGGTTTTACTAAAGAAGAGACGTCTTAATTAATGAAAACATTTAGAAATACCGTTAACGTTTAGTAGCGGCGTTAAACATTATCAATACAAAAGTAATAAACAAAAAAAAGACAGCTTTTATTTCTTTGACCTAAGAGTTTCAACTTATTAATGTTCACTAAGCAGAGCCTTAAATTCGTAGGTCTATCACAAAAAACAATAAAAAAACACACCCCTAATCCCCTCTTGATAGAGGGGACTTTAGTTCGGTATGTATTGTATTCATGACTATAAGAATCTCTGGTAAAGTTATTTGTTTGAGATTTTTTTTATCTAATCACTAACAAGCCCTTATGCCTAACAATTACTTATTTAATAGTAGTCTTCTATGTTTGTATTCGAGACATTAAATACTCTTAATTAAAGTTAAAGTATGGATATAAAATTGATTGTAATCTTTATTACCTTATTTTTTAGCACCCTAAACATGTAAAGCCAAGCTTTTTATAAATAAAACTTTACATAAAAATTTAAAAAAGTATTATTTTTTTGTAAATAAAAAAAACATTAACATATACTTAATAGTACATTTTCTTTCTAAAATTTAATTTTTTCTATATCATTGTAGTAAACAACTAATTAATTTAATAACTACTACACTATGAAAAATCTAAAGATTTTTGCCGTTTTAGCCATTGCATTATTAATGGTACAATGCCAAGAAGATGGCATACAGACTACAGAACAGGAAACTGCTGCTGTTCCAGAAGCGATTATAGAAGGCCTGAAAGCTATGGGGCTTGACACAGAGACTAAAGAAGTCGTAGCCACAGAAAGAGGTTACCTTGTAGAGGGCGATATGCTTATAGATGCTGAAACCATATTGGACCCTGCGCGTAAAAGCTCTAAACACGAAAGGCTTTTTAACATTATCTCCTGTAGAAACTCTAAAGATATAACGGTTAACAATACCATTCCTGGTATTAATGATGAAGTAATCAGCGCTATTAGCGATTGGAACTCTATTTTTAATAGCGACCTAAAACTAAGATTGGTCTCTAGTAATAATGCAGATCTATTTATTAGCTTTGATGCCAGAAATCAAGGATCTTCATTTCTACCAAATAACGGAAATCCAGCTACTGATATCTTTATAGACCCCACATTATATGACTTTTTGGACGAACCCCGTAGAACCCTTATCTTAACATTCGTACTCAAACATGAAATAGGACACGCCATAGGTTTTTTTCATACTAACGAAGATTTTATTCGAATTCCAGGCACACCTTTTAGAGAGGCTGCTTCTGTAATGAATTCACAATCAAGTGGAATTGAAGGCTTTCAAACCAATAACCTCACTACTGCCGACAGAAGGGCTTTAACACTTTTATATGGTAGAGATGATGCAACTAGTATTTGTGAATAATAATACCAATAGCTAGGACGTTTTGGCGAAAAAGATAAATCAATATATTTAATCATAAGATTGCTAGACACAGCCCTAATCCCTTCTTTTTAGAGAGGACTTTAGTATGGCATTTCATTACATTTATAACCAAAAATGTCTCAGGTAAATTACACCTGAGACATTTTTAGTTAATCAATCTATAGAGAGCTGAACACCTACAAATTATATGCTTAATATTAGTTTTCTATGCTTGTACTTTCGACATAAGAGGCTCTTACGCCACCTTCCACGAGTGTTGCGCGCATGCGTGCCTTTTGTCCTTTAGTAAACATTATTCTTGTATCGTCATGAACATTTTCCATAAAATTCATAAACATATCTTGAGACCCACAAGAACTCGTTCCTGGCTCTGGACGTCCAAAGTGAATCTCTGCACTATTTGGTGTATCCTCCACCTCATCATCAAATTCGCATCCACTAGTTGGCTCAATAAGGCCTGGTAAATGGTATAAATTAAAAAAGTGCCCCACTTCATGAACCAATTGCTTCCCTTCATTACGAATTCCAATACCGTTTCTAGGTCCCACAGTAGACCTGTCAATATAAACGCCTTCTATAAATAAGTCTTCGGGAGCTAAACCAGGAAATGTGGCATCGCCGCTATCTCCCGCTAACACAACAATCCATATATTTAATTTACGTCCTGTATCTGTCGCTGGGATTCCAAATTCACTCTTAGCTATTTCTTGCCTATCATCTCTAAAATTGTCTCTAGTCGTTTGTCTTTGCAAAATAGTATCTAAGGAAAATCGCATTTTTATGTCTCCTGCTACAGCAGCTCTAAACTGTTCTGGAACATCATCCATGTTCGTTTCTTTTCCAGCAAAAACATCATTTAAAAATTGAATTTGACTTTCTATTGCAGTTTCTTCTAACGGGCTAATTTTATAAACCACATTCACGACAACAGGAATGTTATAAACCACATTCTCTAACATAAGGGTTTCTTCTTCTTCATCTGGAGTAGTCTCTTCATCTCCTGGCATAACCTCCTCCTCTTCTGGAACCGTTTGCTCGTCTTCTGATGTCGTATCGTCATTACTATTACAAGAGAACACCATAATAAAACTTAAGGCTAAAATTCTTAACGTATTTTTCATTTTCAGTTTTTTAAGCAAAAATACACTTAATTAATTGTTTTAGTTGCCATTAACGATTTCAAAAACTTAATTACATAACTGTATTCGTGTATTTGTATGTATTTAAATACAATACTTATAAATTAACAATCCATTTCAAACGCTGTAAATACAGATAGTCTTGATAAAGTTGTTAATTACAAATCAACAAACTCCATTAACACAATTTCTGTTCATCAAAATTTAATAGGTCTGTACTATTTAAAAATAATGTCTCCCAAACCACATCATCTTTTCTATGACAATTTCCCTGCTTTAGTTTATTTTTGCAGCCTATGCTTAACGTTACTGCACTTACTTTTTCGTATCAAAAATCAACCGTATTAAAAGACCTGTCTTTTACGGCTAAGGTTGGTGAAAACATTGCTATTATTGGAGAAAGCGGCTCTGGGAAAAGCACTTTATTAAAAGTTTTGTACGGGGAGTACGATTTAGACAAAGGACAAATATTTTGGAAAGACCAAGAGGTTTTAGGTCCTAAACACAATTTGGTGATTGGCTACGATTTTATGAAGTATGTGGCGCAAGAATTCGATTTAATGCCTTTTATTACGGTAGAAGAAAACATTGCCAAATACCTTTCGCGCTTTTACCCCGAAGAAACGCAACAGCGCGTAGACGAACTTATTAAAGTGGTAGAATTAGAGGCTTTTGCTAAAGTAAAAGTAAAAACCCTTAGTGGTGGCCAAAAACAACGTGTGGCACTTGCTAGAGCACTCGCCAAACAACCTGAAGTTCTATTACTAGACGAGCCTTTTAGTCATATCGACAACTTTAAAAAACAAAGTTTACGGCGTAGTGTTTTTAGCTACTTAAAAGCTAAGAACATCACCTGTATTGTGGCGACCCACGATAAAGAAGATGTTCTTGGTTTCGCCGATAGAATGCTGGTCTTAGACCAGAAACATGTCGTAGCAAACGCTGCTCCCGACGTTTTATTTAAAACGCCAAAATCACCTTTAATCGCTGCTTTTTTTGGAGAATTTAATACCATTCATGATACTTTTGTATATGCGCACCAATTGCGTGTTGTAAAAACATCGGCGCTTCAAGCTAAAGTTGAGCAGGCCTATTACAAAGGACACTTTTATTTAATTGCAGCTAAATGGGAGTCCTCTACCCTATTTTTTGAACACCATGAGGCGCTTCAAAACGGAACTTTGGTTTGTCTTGAGGTTGTAAAGTAAGCACTCCTTGATTACTTTTTCTTTTTTTAAGTCTTATTTATAGGTCATGGATTGTGTAGAGATATCCCTTCTAATAAGGAGGGCGTCAAGGCCGTGTTTTATAAAACTTAAAACTATATGCTTATATGCAAGAACACACCCCTTAGTCTCCTCTTTTTAGAGGGGAAACTCTTGCTCAATCTTTAGTTGTGCTTTCATGGCTTTAAACGCTATTTTACAGGTTAGCAACTGTGTAAAGATGTCCCTTCTAATAAGGAGAGCGTCAAGGCCGTGTTTTACAAAACTTATAACTATATACTTGCACGTAATAACACACCCCTTAATCCTCTCTTTGTAGAGGGGAAACTCTTGCTCAATCTTAGTTTATGCTCTTATGCCTTTAAGCGCTATTTTACAGGTTACGAGCAGCGAAAGCATGTCCCTCCTAATAAGGAGGGAATAAGGGAGGTGTTTTACAAAACTTAAAAGTATATGCTTATACGTAATAACACACCCCTTAATCCCCTCTTTGTAGAGGGGAAACTCTCATCCAATCTTTAGTTGTACTTTTATGGCTTTAAGCGCTATTTTATCAGGTCAGCAACTGCACAAACATGTCTCTTCTAATAAGGAGGGTATCAAGGCCGTATTTCATAAAACTTAAAAGTATATGCTTATACGTGATAACACACCCCTTAATCCCCTCTTTGTAGAGGGGAAACTCTTGCCCAATCTTTAGTTGCGCTTTGATTTAGAGAATTTTAACGAATTACCTATCAAACTTTTTCAACAAGGCGGGCAGGTAAAATATATCGGTGATTAAAGCTATAGCTACTGTAACCGCGCAGAGCAAGCCAAAATCTCTAACCGAAGGCACTGCACTAGAACTTATAATTAAAAAGCCCGCAACTAAGGCGATAGTTGTTGAAAATAAGGCATTACCGGTATAGACCATCGCCGCGTCAATTCTATGTTCTGGGCTAGTCGTATTTGTTTTAGAGGCCTTGTATTTGTACACCAAATGAATGGTGTCGTCCATAGCAATCCCTAACATTATAGGGGTAATCATGGCTGTAGACACATCTAAAGGAATATCAAGTAAACTCATAAAAATAGCCAATAAAGCTAAGGGTAAAATATTAGGAATCAGCACCAAAATTGTAGTTCGCAAACTGCGAATAAATACCAATAGACACAGAAATGCGACAAAAAAGGCTGCGAAAAAGGATTTGAACTGCGTTTCTAGAATAAAATCATTGAGCTGTGAAAAGACGACTGAGAATCCGTTGATCTGAAGTTGATAGGCATTGGTATCAAAAGCTGTGTCAAAATCGGTTTGTATGGCTGTTAACAAATGTCTCAGTTCCGATGTTTTTATTTCCTTAACCCCAAGTACAATACCTGCGGTTTTAAAATCTTCTGAAAACAACTTGAAAAATGGACTGCTTTTAGCGCCTATTTCAGATACGGTTGCACTAACCTTTGCTTCCGAAATGTTATTTTGAAACAACACGGGATGCCGCTGTTGTAAAAAGGATTTCACATTAACAATACTTACTGGCGATGTGGTTAATTGATAGGCTTGCAGTTTATTTTGAAAACGCTCTAATTGTTCTAAAGCTTCTGGTGTTAACATTGTATTGCGCTTCGCACTAATATTTAATTGCAAACGCGAACTGCTCCCCAACTGAGACTCTACACGTTGTAAATCTGTTTTTGCCTTGCCTTCGGCCAATAAATCTAAAGAATTGGTATCTAATTTGACTTTAAAAACAGAATACACACCAAATAACAATACTAAAGTAAACCCTATAATAATGCTGTTTTTATATTTAGAGGTACAGTTATTTAACCATGCTACAACTTTAGACTGGTTGTACCCTTTTAAATTTAAAACAGGAGTGGCTGTTTTAAAATTTAAATCCATCGCACTAAAGCCAATAATAGTAATTACATACACCAAAGTAAAACTCAACACCAAACCTATACAGGTAAATACGCCCATATTTTTAAATGCGGGAAGTGGCGATATGTATAATGCAAAGTAACCTACAAAGGTGGTTAAAGTGGTATAGAAACACGGCGTTATACTTTTGTAGATCGCCGCAGTTAGTACGTCTATTTTAGAGGATTGGCCGCCTTTTAAACCTTCTTTATGGTAAATATTAATAACATGTACGGCATCACTTACACTGTACACCATTAAAATGGTAGGGATAAGCATCGAGATCATATTTAATGAAAACCCGAAAGAGGTAATGATACCAAAAAGTAGGGCTATAGGGACTGCCACACATAGCAAAGCCACACTTAAATACCGTTTATTAGGCAATAAAAAGAGCAGCATAAGCGTAATAATCAACACGGTTAAGATACCAAAGACCGAACTCTCTTTAAAAATCCCTAAACTGTAAGCCTCATTTAAAACAGGAGCGCCTGTTAAATAATACGTTTCATAATGCCGTTCTATAACGGCTCTAATTTGTCCAGCTATTGCCGCTCTTTTTTCCTCTATGGTATGCGTGGGATTAAGCTGTATGTAAAAAAACAAATGCTTAAAATCATCCGTTACAAGCTGTTCGGTAATATTGGGTAATTTTTTAAATAGGTTTTTAAGGCCTTTTTCACTGCGTTTAGACGTGTACAAATCATCAAAAACAATCTTAGCATTCGTATAAATAGGGTACTGCGCTTTTGCTAGGCTAAAAGAGGTTTTTACATAACTTAAGGTATCTAAATCTGAATGCAGTCGCTTTAAGCGTTCTATATGTTTTGCCTCTAAAGCATTATCAACAGGAAGCATACCTACAAAAATCTCATCAGACCCAAACCGTTCTTGATAGTCGATATAGGCACGGTAGCTGGGGTTGTCTTCTAAAAACCAAATGCCCAAGGAATTGTCTACACTTAAGTTTTGAAGTGTTTGATATCCTGAGATTCCCATAAGCCCCAATAATACGACACTAATGAGAATTCTAAATTTAATAATAAAGGTGATGCTGCGTCGTAAGAGATTCATATCATGTACCGTTGAAATTAAGAAATGGCATAAGCACCGTACCTACCGTGATGGGTTAGGGACACACCTATGTCTAGTGGTTTTGCGTTATAATAGAGTTTAGGAACACCTAATTCTGTTGTTTTTAATGTTAATCCTGTGCTGGTAAAGCCATATATTTTAGCCACCTCATCTAAAAGTTGTCTGCGTGTTTTTTGCGACTGAAACTCATGCGCGGTACGCACTAAAGGCAAACATACAGAGCTCATTTTAGCTGTTTGGCATCGTGCTTCAGACAGGATATAGTGTGCCGTAATTTTCGTGGTTGTATAATATACAAAGGCACCATAATGCACACGATGTGGGCTACTCTCACAATGACATACAAAGGCTTTAGGCGCATAAAACCGACAGGGATACTGCTGCACATGCAGCTTATACGCAGCTTCTTTCATGCTCCACAAATGCCAAATTGCCGTAAAAGAATCTCTGGTTGCTTTGATATACTGCTGTTCTTCGACTGTAAATAATTTGTCCAGAAACCGGGGATCTTCCCAACGCGATTGTCTGGCCTCCTGTAAATCTACAATGTCGTTACCAACCATTAGTCTTTTAGTTTACCCGTTACAATGGCCATAGCCGATTTTACGGTAAGCATTTGTTCCATATCGTCATTCTCTAAAATAATATCGAATTCATCTTCAATATCTAAAATAATATCTACGAGATTGGCAGAATTGATCTTGAGGTCTTTTACAAAATCGGTGTCTTCTGTAAGGGCTTTAAACGCTGCTTCATCTTGCACATAAGGGGCTATAATCCCTTTTAATTTGTCTATTAATTCGTCTTTTGTCATCATTTCAATTTCTTGTAAAGTTACGCTTTGTAGCGTTTAAATAAAACACAGGAATTTACATCGCCAAAACCAAAACTGGCCTTTGCCAAAACCTCGAAGTTACGGTTTATCTTGGTCATAGGTATTTTGCTTTTAGCAATTAGGGCTTCAATTTCAGGATGCAGATCTTCACAGTTTACATTTGGTGCGATAAACTGGTGTTTTAATTGAAGGATGCTCGACACACATTCAATAGCGCCCGAAGCTGCTAAACAATGCCCTATTAGCCCTTTAGTGGCGTTAATATAGGGAAAATCTGTGCCTTTCCTATCGAGTGCTGTTGCCCAGTTTCTAATTTCTGTGCTGTCTTTAGCCGTCGCGGTAAGGTGCCCGTTTATCACATCGATATCTTGGGCTGTTACACCTGCTTCTGCTATGGCGGTTTGAATGCAACGCACAACGGCTTCTGAGTTTGGTGCAGTAAGGGTACCGCCGTCCCGTTGTCCACCAGAGTTCACGGCACCGCCAAGCACTTCGGCATAAATTGTAGCGTTACGCGATAGTGCACTGTCTAAATCTTCTAAAACCATTGCGCCTGCCCCTGCACCGGGTACAAAACCACTGGCTGTAGCGCTCATAGGGCGTGCGCCTTGTTCTGGACTGTCGTTATGTTTGTAGGTCATCACCCGCATGGCATCGAAACCTGCCCAAATGTAGGGACCATGATTGCTACAACTGCCTACAAGCATGCGTTTGGCTTTACCTAATTGTATGCGGTCAACGCCCATTAAAAGGCCTTCTACGCCTGTGGCACATGCGGCTGAGTTTGTAGTAACTTGGTTGCCTAGGCCTAGCATACCGCCCAAATAGGCACTAATACCGCTTGCCATGGTTTGCAGTACTACGGTACTGCCTAAACGGCGTACTTGTTTTTCATCGACTTTGTATATGGCTTCTCTAAACTTATCGACACTGGAGGCGCCTGCTCCAAAAATAAGCCCTGTATCGTAGTCTAAGGGACTGTCTGCTGCGGTTTGAAATCCTGCATCTTTCCAAGCGTCTACACCTGCCATACAGCCGTATAGAATGCCCGAACTGTTAAAGCCTCGCAATTGTAATTTAGAGAAATATTGGGCTTTTAAAGCTTCTGAAACTTCTGGAATACCTCCTATTTGGCATGAAAAGTTTAATGCTTTTAATGCTGGATGGTGTGTAATGCCTGAAATGCCGTTCTGTATAGCGTTAGAGAAATTCTCTAAACCAATGCCATTGGGGGCCACTATGCCTAATCCTGTGATTACAACTCGCTTTTTCATACACTCAACATTCCTGAAATTTTTCCTCTACACACTAATTCGCCTTTGGCATTCATTAGTTTAACCTTGCACTTTAATTTATGAAATCGAAAGACTTCCTTTTCTGAAATGACGGTTACGGTTTCGCCTGGCAACACGGGGATATAAAAATCCATTTGATGGGAGGTTAATGCGATTTGCGGCGTAATACCTGTTTGCAGAGTGTCTTTTAGCAAATACATGCCCAAACAAACCACCCCTATTTGTGCCATACACTCGGTTAAAAGGACTCCCGGTGTTATGGGATTGTCTTTAAAGTGCCCTTTATAAAACGGGGCATCGGCTTTAAAGGTATAATGTCCTGTAATGCCTTCTTCTGAAACGGCATCGATACCATCTACAAATAGAAAAGGGTCTTGGTAAGGTAAACGTGCTCTAATATCTTCTGTTGTCATTGTTATATCTATCAAAAATTTCCCCTTATAACAGGTGTTCGCCACCATCTGCTATAAGTACTGTACCTGTAATCCATCGGGCTTCATCCTTACTTAATAAGTACACCACATTGGCGACATCTTCTGGTAAAGTAAGCCGTTTATTAGGGTGGCGTTTTAGGGTGTGTGCGACTAAGGTTTCACTATTTGGAATGAGACGCATAGATGCCGTATCTGTAACTCCTGCTTGGATGCAATTGGCTTTAATGCCGTAAGGCGCAAACTCTAAAGCTATATTTCTGGTAATGGCTTCTAAGGTGGCTTTGGCTGCCGAAACCGCGGCGTAATGTTGTAACGGTTTGGTATTTCCTTCGCTTGTAAAACTTATAATGCGGGCGTCTTGGGCAAAAAGTTGCGCGGCATGTAGCGCTGCTGTCCAATCGTATAAACTTATAGCCATGGCATGCAAGGTTAAAGCAAAATCGTCATGCTGCAATGTGGGTTGCGCTTCAGAAACCATAGGTTTTAAATTTCCCTTGGCAATGCTATGTACCAGTGTTTTTAATTGGCCATTATCGCCTAAAGCTGTTTGTAATGCTTGAAGTATTTCATTGCGTTTGGCTTCTTTTAAGGCATCTTTATTAAACACAAGGCATTGTACGCCCATGGCCGTAATGGCCTCAATTTCTTTTGCTAGTGCTGCTTCGTAGTGTCTAGGACTGCGGTGTACAATGCAAATGTGCATCCCGTGTGCCGCTAATTTTTTAGCACTGGCTAAACCTAAGCCGCTGCTGCCGCCTAAGATGAGTGCCCAATTGTTTTTATTTTGAAATTCGTTCATTGTACTACCATTCTAACAATACACGTTGCGCCGAAAAGCCAGGGCCAAAACTTAACATGATCCCTTTATCGCCTTTTGGCAAATCTTTATCCATAAAGCGTTCTAAAACGTACAGTACGGTGGCACTGCTCATGTTTCCGTACAGGCGTAACACCTCTTTAGTATCATCAATATTTTTGCCTAGGGCACCAAATAAATCTTCAACCGTTTGCACTATTTTTTTACCTCCTGGATGAAACACCAAGTGGTCGATATCTGCAATGGTTAACTTGTTGTCTTCTAAAAATGGGTGTATAATTTTAGGAAAATGGTCTGCTATTTTTTGCGGTACACTTTGGTCTAAAATCATTTGTAGGCCTGTATTTCGCAATTTAAAGCCCATCATGTCTGTGGCATCGAAAAAGTGATACATGGCTTCGGCTTTAATTTCTGGGCCTTTTTCGTCTTCGTAAGACGATAAAATCACACTGGCACAGCCATCTCCAAAAATAGCAGCACTCACAGCGTTCACCATAGAAAAGTCTTCTAATTGAAACGTTGCTGTTGGTGATTCTACAGCCACCACAACGGCACGTTTATTAGGGTTTGCCTTTAAAAAGTTTTTAGCATAAATAACACCAGAAACGCCTGCGGCACATCCCATTTCGGTAACTGGTAAGCGTACGATGTCTTGCCTCATGTTAAGGCTATTGATAAGGTAGGCATCTAAAGACGGAATCATAATCCCTGTACAACTCACTGTAATGATGTAGTCGATATCTGTGGCCTGTAAAGCGGCTTTATCTAATGCTTTTTGCAGACTTTTTTCGGCAAGTTTTATAGATTCGCGACTATAAATATCGTTTTTCTCTTCGAAAGACGTATTTACAAACACCTCTTCGGGTGCCATAATGGAATAGCGCTTGTCTACAGCTGCGTTTTCAAAAATCTTAAGTACTTTGCGCCTATAGCGCTCTTCTTTGCCTTCTAACCATAGTTCTACTAATGGTAAAATGTCTTTGGTCTCTCTGCTATACTGCGGTAATTGTTTGGCTACCGATGTAATTCTTACTGCCATATATTCGTTTTCTATTTTTTTAATTTTTGTGTTTCGGTGTCAATGAGCCACTGGTACCGAAATGCCCATTGCCAGGTGATGCGTGTAGGTAACTGAAGTCTTTTCGACAATGCTTCTAAATCTTTGCGCTTAAACGCTCTTAGTATCGAGGTGAGGCCGTCTTTACGAATCATTTCGTTAGAAATGCCAAGTCCTATTATTTTAAACAAACCATAGGCTACAGCACTACGTTGCAAGTCGTTAACAACAATACCTATGGCCGACTGCTGGCAGCTATTTTTTAACAACGCTTCTAGTGCTTCCGTTTTAAAATGATGTAAAAATAATGTTGCCAATGTGATGTCGTAACGTTGCTTCTGGAAGGCTTCTGAAAAAATATCTTCTTTTCGATATGAGATTTCAGGATAATCTACAGACAACGCTTTGGCATAAGCAATGGTATCGGCATTGGCATCTATACCTACTAACTGAAAGGTATAGCCTTTTTTTCGCCCAAGTTGTGCTACTAAACGCAGCATATCGCCATGACCACAGCCTAAATCTACAATGCGATAGGTTTGGGTTTTAGGCTTGCCTTTTAATAAGCTTGTTATGCCGTTAAGTGTAACGCGATTTCCGCCTAGCCATTTATTTATTGTACCAAGTTTATCTAAGGTATCACGAAGTAAGGTACCCTCCATCTCGAAATCGTCCATGATTTCTGTGGCATTGCTTCTATGGGTGGTGTCTATAAACAAATTCAACGTTAAGGTGTCATGGGTTTGCCATGGGTCATTTTAATAATTAAAGGCATTAAAAAAGGCAAATGCCGTAATGCAACTAATAATTTAGGAGCGAGCCAATTTTGCCGAAATAAAAAAGCAATGCTATGGCCTACCTTTAGTCGTAATGCAAAATTAAGCTTCCATGTTTTGGTATATATTTTTTCTAAATCGTCTCGGGTCTTAATTTGTCCTTCAAGATAATCTATTATATGTTTAGATGCCAATTGTGCACTGCGAATGGCCATACTCATACCATTACCGCATAAAGGATGAATCATTCCTGCGGTATCACCGCACATGAGGATATGGTTTTCTACAGGGGCTTTGGTTTCAAATGAAATTTGACTAATGGTTAAGGGGGCATCAAATTCTGGTTTGCTGTCCCGAAATAATTCTTGCAATGCTTTATTTTTAAAGACCACAGCCTCTTGAAATGCATTAATGTCTTTATAGGTTTTAAAAGCCTTGAAGCTTGTAATGTAACAGAGATTAATACTGTCGTTTTCTACTTTAGACACCCCACAATAACCGCCTTTAAAATTATGTAACGCCACTTTATCTTTAGGAAATTGTCCTGAGACATGGAGTTTTGCTGCCAGATAAGGGGATTGTTTGGTTATAAATTTTCTTTGAAATTTCACATCTAAGTTAGAGCGTTTGCCATAGGCACCAATAACCAATTTTGCTTGTAATACCCCCCTTGTTTTGGTTTTAACGTGAAACATATCGTTTTTAAAGACCACATCTACCACGGTATCTTTAAGCTTTTGCATGCCGTGAGATTGGGCGTGTTTCAACAACGCATTGTCCATCGTGTAGCGGCTTAAACCAAAACCGCCCAAGGGCAACTTCGCAGTAATACGCTTATTGTTATGGGTTGTTAATTCGAAGGCATCTATTCGCGTAGCACCATGGGCAAAAGGTGAAAAGCCTAAAGTCTCTAAGTAGGGCAGTACTTCGTTAGAAATATACTCGCCACATACCTTGTGCTTTGGGTAACTCTGCTTCTCAATAAGTAAAACGTTGTAATTGGCTTTAGAGAGGTGAATGGCACTGGTTAATCCTGCCAAGCCTCCACCAATGATTATAACATCGAAAACTGTAGCTGCCATTTACACGCGCTTGTCATAATACACCACAGTAACCACAACTGTTTTGCTTAAAATGAGTCCGCCGCCACCTACATCGAAAGCACTGCGATCAATTTCGAAAGTGGCTTGTAATTTAGTGCCTTTTGCAGTGTTTGTAACGGTTACAGGAATGCTTAGGCGTTTCGTTTTGCCTTTTAGTGTGAGTTTTAGAGGTACCTTGTAAACTCCTGTCTTCTTTGAAGTTATAGCTTCGCTCTCAAAACGTATTTGGGGGTAGCTTTCAACATCAAAATAATCGGCTTTTAAAAGGTGTTCGTCTCTGGCATTTATACCTGTCTTTATAGAGGCTACAGCAATTGTCCCCGAGAGGGCTTTAAGTTGTTCCTCTTCAAAACGGGGTTGTATGCTAAAGGTTTCAAAATGACCATCGACACCAACGCCTAAATTTTTAATCACAAAGTCGATACGGGAAGTGTCTTGAGCAAAACCTAAGGCTAGGTTACACACCATACATAAAAGGACCAAATGGTATTTCATATTCTTTTTTTGAGTAAGTTAGTTACAAATCTATCAATAGAAAAGGATTTAACGTTTTTCTAAAGGATTTTTAAGATCTTAAAGCTGCGCTCACCAAAGGTTAGGGTAGCGCCTTCAGATTGCGATAGTAGTAATCGTGCTATTGGTGTGGCCGCAGAAATGGCATAAAACACGGTACCGTCTACTTCTAGAGCTCCTGCACTTACTGCTATAAAATAATTGACATTACTGGTATAAACCACACTACCCAGACCAATCTTTGGAGTTGTTTTTTCCACATCAATCTTAGCCAAAATTTGTTTCACTTTTTGAATCTCTGCCAATTGCTGCCCTGCTTTTTCACGCTCTAGTTGTAACATGGCGCGCCCTGTCTCGTGCTTGTCGCCCGCGCTGCTTTTCGTTTCAGATAATAAACTGTTTTGAATGTCTGCAATGGTGGTTTGGATGGTTTGCAGACGTATATTTATAAATACTTTGCATTGTTTGTAAAGTGCTTTTTTTAGAACCATTAGTTTATCAACAAAATTTAGCACAAAGTAGCATTTATATTTCAAACTGTCTTACCATATACTTTGTCCAAAAATATCACAAATTAATTTTTATTATTTTAGCACAAACCATGCCTCTCATAACATGACGAAAAATCACACCAAACTACTGTCACTATTTTTATTAAGTATAATTTTCAATTTAAAAGCCCAAGTCCCTTACTTGATTAAAGATTTGAATATTAGCACTGAAATAGTTGGAGGTGGACTTGGCATTAATCCATTAGATTTAGGTGCTTCAATGGAAGAGCTTGATGGCATTCTTTACTACAGCTATTCAGATAATGTTCATGGCAGTGAACTATGGCGAACCGATGGGACAATGCAAGGTACTTATATGATTAAAGACATTGCTAAAAACGGATCTAGCAGTCCTACTCAATTTGTGAAAATCGATAACACTCTGCTCTTTACAACCCGTATTGGAGAATTATGGAAAACTGACGGAACGAAAGAAGGTACTGTTTTGGTAAAAGGAGGTTTCCAGTTAAGTGGATCAGGATTACCTTTTAAAAATTTCGGGGAAGAAACAGTTACAAACAATACCGTTTATTTTGCGGCGACATCTAATGATGGAAAATACGGATTATGGAAAAGTGATGGAACGGAGGACGGTACTATTTTAATTAAAGAGGGTATCAATATTTCTAAAAGTAACAGTAGCGATATAAAATCGCTAATAATCAACAATGTTTTGTTTTTTAAAGTTCATGATGACATCCATGGAGAAGAATTATGGAAAAGTGATGGAACAGAAGAAGGCACTTCTTTAGTTAAAGACATTCGTTCTGGTAGCTCTAGCAGTTCTTTAGATCAATTTACTAAAGTAAATAACACACTTTACTTTAGCGCAAATGATGGAGTTCATGGAAAAGAATTATGGAAAAGCGATGGCACAGAAGAGGGCACTGTTTTGGTCAAAGATTTAGACGAAGGTCATAATTCTAGCGTCCCCACCCATCTAATTAGTTTTAAAAATGCGCTTTATTTTACTTTTAACCATAATTTATGGAAAAGTGATGGGACGGCAGAAGGAACTATTTTAATAAGCGAAACACCATTTATCAATTCTGTAAGTATCTTTAGCGCTAACAATAACAACCTATACATGACTTCAGGGTTTGAATTATGGAAAAGTAATGGAACAGAAGAAGGCACTAACCTTGTTAGAAACTTCGCAAACGAAAACATAAAAATCTCTGCATTAATAAATGCTCGCAACACTGTTTATTTACGTCTAGAAGGTATAGAACCTCCACCTAGTATAAATGAAATTAGAGAACTCTGGAAAACGGATGGTACTGATCAAGGCACAGTTCTAGTTAAAAATATTAACCCAAAATTACATAGAACTACAAAGCTTTTAGATGAGTTGTCTAAAGCAGTAGAAATAAATGATATTTTATATTTTTTAGGGTATTCTGTTGAAGTAGAAGATAGAAGTATAAGACTATGGAAAAGTGATGGGACAACACAGGGGACAACAATTATTGAACCTACTGGTAATTTTGAAACTGCAACGAGTTCATCATCTTTAGGAAGCTTCACTACCAGTAACGGAAAGATGTTTTTTATTGCTAATAATGGCCTTTGGACGACTGATGCAACGGAGAAAAATACTAGGCTAGTAAAGCAGTTTTCTTTAATTTATAATATAACACACTCAAACAATATCCTTTATTTTATTGCTAACGATGGTATTCATGGTGAAGAACTGTGGAAAAGTAATGGCACTGAGGCTGGCACTACTATGGTAAAAGATATTAATTTAGGACGCGATGCTAGCATACTATTTTCCAATATCATCATTAAAAACAACAGTCTTTTTTTTAAAGCTAACGATGGTATTCACGGTGAGGAATTATGGAAGAGTGATGGGAATGAAGCAGGAACTACCATGGTAAAAGATATTAATCCAGAAATATCTGTGTCTGGAAATCTATCCACTTTAGTTCATGTAAACGATATATTTTATTTTACAGGAGATGACGGTATTCATGGCAATGAATTGTGGAAAAGTGATGGAACTGAAACTGGAACTACTATGGTAAAAGACATAAGCCTTGGAGAATCTTCTAGCGTATTGGCTGATTTTATAGCAGTAGGAGATCTCATTTTTTTTCAAAAAGATTTAGATGAACTATGGCGTAGTGACGGAACTGAAACTGGAACTTTTTTAATAAAAAAGCTTGATAAGAATATAAGAATAAATAGATTTCGGCAAAACAATATTAGTTTTAACAATACATTATACACGACATCTACTAGGTTAGACCCTCTTTTATCGTCTGAGTTATTATGGAAGAGCGATGGAACTGAAACAGGTACAGTAATAATTAAAACGTTTAATTCTGAGCATTCTATAATTGGATTCGACGTTGTTGGTAATTCATTATTTATTCGTATGAGCAATAGCACTCATGGTGATGAATTATGGAAAACAGACGGAACTGAAGCAGGTACCGTAATGGTTAAAGATATTAATCCAGGGCCAGAGGATAGCAGTCCGCAAGGTTTTTTACTAATAGGTGATACCATCTATTTTTCGGCAAATGACGGTATCCATGGAAGGGAATTATGGAAAACAGACGGAACCGAATTAGGAACGGTTCTTGCTGCCGATATCGCTATTGGAAACATAGATAGCTCTCCTCTTTTGGGAAAAACACAAAGCGGCACTACGTATCTTAGTGGTGCGCCAAGATCCAAAAGTGATTTTAATTATGGAATGGAACTTATGGCACTTGGTCATTGTAGTCCTGATAATATAAAATTTAACAATGTGCACCCTATAGAAAATATGATGTATGCCAGCGAGACAAAATCCAACTCTACTACTGAAACTTGCCATTGCAACATTTTTAATGAGCTATTAAATATTACGGAGGCTACAGGAACAAATCCCATACAGGATATTACCACAAATAAAATCTATATAACAACGACCAACACTTCTGAATACGTTAAACGTCATTATGAAATTACGCCTCAAAATAATATAGAAACAACTACTGGTACACTTACATTATTCTTTACACAAGAAGAGTTTAATGCCTTCAATACACTGCAAACGCAGTTACTCCCTACGAGCCCTACAGATATTGCAAACATCGCAAATATTAGAATTGTAAATAGAAAAGGAAATAGCAGCGATGGTAGCGGTAATGTGAACAGTTATCCTGATGATATTGCACTTATTAACCCAGAAGACGACGCTATTGTTTGGAATGCTCAAGATAACCTATGGGAAATACGCTTTAACACCGATAGCTTTGGCGGATTTTGGCTAACTTCTGCTTTACGCACAGAGACACTAACTATAAATGAAGTAACATCAAACAGTATCACACTTAGCCCTAACCCTACGCAAAGCCACATCCAATTTAGTGGTTTAAAGACACCTGAAAATTTTACTATTTATAATATGCTTGGCGTGCCTTTACTAAAAGGCATTGTTACAAATGCTTATCCAATAATAAATATCAACAACTTACCTAGCGGTCTTTATATTGTAGAATTAAGAAATAAAACACTAAGTATAAAAATCGCGAAAAACTAAAGTATTATTAGACTTCACTTTAATACTTATCCAAAAAAACTCCGAACGTAATTTTCGGAGTTTTTTTAGTATTTGTAGGATTAGGCTTTTAAACTTCCATTTCAAAGTCTTCCATAAACTTTGTGGTATAGTTTCCAGCGATATAATCTGGATGGTCCATTAACTGTCTGTGGAATGGAATGGTTGTTTTAATGCCTTCGATCACGAACTCGTCTAGAGCACGTTTCATTTTATTTATAGCCTCTTCTCTAGATTGCGCTGTTGTAATTAACTTTGCTATCATAGAATCGTAATTTGGCGGAATCGTATAGCCGGCATATACGTGTGTATCTAAACGCACTCCATGGCCTCCCGGAGCATGTAATGTATTAATCTTACCTGGCGAAGGTCTAAACCCGTTAAAAGGATCTTCTGCATTAATTCTACATTCTATAGAATGTAATTTTGGATCGTAATTTTTACCCGAAATTGGCACACCAGCAGCGACCAAAATTTGCTCTCTTATCAAATCGAAATCAATAACCTGCTCGGTAATAGGGTGCTCAACTTGAATACGAGTATTCATTTCCATAAAGTAAAAGTTTCTGTGTTTATCCACTAAAAACTCTACGGTTCCTGCTCCTTCATATTTAATGAATTCTGCCGCTTTAACAGCCGCTTCACCCATTTTTTTACGCAATGCTGTCGTCATAAATGGCGATGGCACTTCTTCAGTTAATTTTTGATGACGGCGTTGAATAGAACAATCTCTTTCTGATAAATGGCATGCTTTTCCTAAAGAATCGCCTATAATTTGAATTTCGATATGTCTAGGCTCTTCGATAAGTTTTTCCATGTACATATCGTCGTTACCAAAGGCGGCTTTACTTTCTTGTCTTGCAGAGTCCCATGCGTCTTTAAGGTCTTCTTCCTTCCAAACGCCACGCATACCTTTTCCACCACCACCAGCACTTGCTTTAAGCATGACAGGGTAACCCGTTTCTTTGGCTATTTTTATACAGTCTTCGAACGTTTCTATAACACCTTCACTACCTGGAACGCAAGGTACTCCTGCTGCTTTCATGGTCGCTTTAGCATTTGCCTTATCGCCCATCTTATCAATCATATCGGCAGAAGCGCCAATGAATTTGATACCGTGTTCTTCACAAATTTGAGAAAATTTTGCATTCTCAGATAAAAAACCATAGCCAGGGTGTATCGCATCTGCATTTGTAATTTCTGCTGCAGAAATCACATTAGACATTTTCAAATAAGAATCTGCACTAGATGCTGGCCCTATGCAAACTGCTTCATCAGCAAATTTTACATGTAAACTTTCTGCATCTGCTGTAGAATATACGGCAACCGTTTTAATGCCCATTTCTTTGCAAGTTCGAATAACACGTAATGCTATTTCCCCTCTATTGGCAATCAATATTTTTTTAAACATAACTTATAATAAATTATGAATTCAGAATTCTGAATTCTGAATTTTTAAGATGGATCTACTAAAAATAATGGCTGATCGAATTCTACTGGAGAAGAATCGTCTACTAAAATCTTAACGACTTTACCAGAAACCTCAGATTCTATCTCGTTAAAAAGCTTCATAGCTTCAATAATACAAAGCACATCGCCTTCTGCAATGGTTTGTCCTACTTCTACAAATAATGGTTTATCTGGCGAAGGTTTTCTATAAAACGTACCAATTATTGGTGATTTAACAGTAATGTATTTTGAAGACTCATCTTCTTCTGCTGCTTCAGTTGGTACTGCAACTGGTGCTACTGGTGCTGCTGCTTCTGCTACTGGAGCTACAGCTTGAGGTATATGAGGTGCAACTGGTGCATATTGTACTGTTGTCTTAGAATCGCTTTCCGACCCTGTTCTAATGGTGATCTTAACATCATCCATCTCTAGTTTAACCTCGCTTGCTCCAGATTTTGCAACAAACTTAATTAAATTTTGAATCTCTTTTAAATCCATATTCTAGCTATTGGTTTTAATGGTTAGTGTTAGGAGTTATAGGCCCATTTTAAATACATGGCACCCCAATTGAATCCACCGCCAAATGCGGCAAATATAACGTTGTCGCCCTTCTTAAGTTGCGACTCGTAATCGTTTATAAGTAGTGGTAATGTTGCAGAAGTTGTATTTCCATATTTGTGAATGTTTATCATCACTTTCTCTTCTGCAAGATCTATACGCTGCGCCGTAGCATCTATAATCCGCTTATTGGCTTGGTGTGCTGCCAACCAGTCTACACTGTCTTTATCTAAGTTATTGCGTTTCAGAATTTTTTCTGCTGCATCTGCCATATTAAAAACAGCATTTTTAAATACCGTACGTCCTTCTTGAAATGCAAATTGCCCTCCTTTTTCTAGTACTTCTGGTGTTATTTTATAAGAAGATCCGCCATAGGTGGCTTGTAAAAAGTCTCTACCAGAGCCATCACTTCTTAAATATTCATCCTGTAAGCCTAAATTTTCTGTATTGGGTTCAAACAAAACGGCACCTGCGCCATCACCAAAGATGATACACGTTGCTCTATCTTTATAATTTACAATAGAAGACATTTTATCTGCACCTATAAGCAAGACATTTTTGTAACGTCCAGATTCTATATATGTAGACGCTACAGACATGCCGTAAAGGAAACTAGAGCATGCGGCATCCATATCGAAAGAAAAGGCATTTACTGCGCCTATTTCTGTAGCCGTATAAGAGGCTGTTGATGCGGCTTTCATGTCTGGTGTTGCTGTTGCAACGATAACAAGTTCTATATCTTTAGGGTCTAACCCTTTTTTGTTAATAAGGTCTTGAGCGGCTTTTATAGCCAGAAAAGAAGTTCCTTTCCCTTCGTCTTTTAAGATACGACGCTCTTTAATTCCCGTTCTTGAGGTGATCCACTCGTCATTAGTATCAACCATCGTCTCAAGAATTTGATTGGTTAACACGTATTCGGGGACATAAGCACCTACTGCGGTAATTGCTGCTGAGATTTTACTCATACTATCTAATTAGTTTTGAACGAAAAACGTTCTAAATGAATCAAAAATCACTAAATTCGGGCGAAAAGTAGCAAATTTTGAGCAATTATAGTGCAAATTAAAGCTTTTTTGGCATTAAGAAATACATATCATAAAAAAAACGCTCACAAGTGAGCGTTTTATATTATGCATGCATAGTGCTTATGCTAAATTTTCTGTAGCTTCAGAGTTATCAATAAGTACTTGGCCACGGTAATACAATTTACCTTCATGCCAATGTGCTCTATGATATAAATGCGCTTCACCTGTTGTAGGACATGTAGCAATCTGTGGCGCAGTTGCTTTGTAATGTGTTCTTCTCTTATCTCTTCTTGTTTTCGAGATTTTTCTTTTAGGATGTGCCATTTTTATATATTATTTATCCGTTAATAAATTCTTTAATGTATTCCAACGCGGGTCTATGTCCTTGTCGGTATTCTCTTTTTCTTTTTTTGGACTTAATTCTTCCAGTTTTTTGAGTATCTCTGAATCTAGAGTACCATCTTCGACACCAGGGTGAATGCATTTTGTGGGTACCGCTAAAATAATGAGTTCATAAATATACTGCTGTATATTAATTTCATATTCGCCATGCGGTATGATAAGAATATCAATGTTTTCATCATTGTATTCTTGTCCAAATTTCACCACTAAATCAAAATTATTTTCAATATTTTGATTGTAAGGCTCATTCGTTACATCACAATTTACATTTACATGTCCTGAGATTCGAAAATTTAATTCCAGCAGTGTTTCTTTTTTTGTTAAAGTAACATTTACGGCAATGCGTACTGCATTGAAATCTTCATACTCAAAATGATCAAAGAACGTTTGGTCTATTTCATACTCAAAATCGTGATTCCCAACCTTTAATCCCACGAATGGAATAGTATATGCTTTCTGTGGTTTCATCGTCACATCTATTTTGAGCCTGCAAATATATACTTTTTTTATTAATTTAGACCTGTAATCATTATTTTTTTGCGCTTTGCTTACGCGGTGCTTTCTTTAAAGGGTTCGCCGTAAGGGTCTCAAAATCACGTCGGTTTCTAAAAATTTGTAGCGCTGTAAACACCGCTTCCTTGAAGGACCCTTCGTTAGCCACGCCCTTACCTGCAATTTCAAAAGCTGTACCATGATCTGGAGATGTTCTTACACGCTTTAATCCTGCTGTAAAATTAACCCCTTGTCCAAATGCTAATGTTTTAAAAGGGATAAGCCCTTGGTCGTGATAAGAAGCTATAATAGCATCGAAATTTTTATAATTATCTGATCCAAAGAAACTATCGGCAGCATAAGGCCCATATACCAACTTGCCGCTTTCTTTTATTTTTTTTAATGTTGGACGCATCACGGCATCATCTTCTGTTCCAATAACACCATTATCACCATTGTGCGGATTGATACCTAGCACAGCTATTTTAGGTTTTACAACTCTAAAGTCTTGCTTTAACGCTTTGTATACCGTATCTATCTTTTTTGTGATGAGTGCTTCGGTGATATGTTCTGATACATCTTTTACAGGCACGTGGTCGGTTAATAAACCTACCTTTAAACTATCAGTAACCATAAACATTAAACTCTCTCCTTCTAACTCTTTGGCTAAATAATCGGTATGTCCTGGAAACTTAAACGCTTCAGACTGTATATTGTGTTTATGGATGGGCGCTGTTACCAATACATCTACCTGAGCGTCTTTTAAGGCTTTAGTTGCTGCTTGCAAAGACTTAAGCGCGTATTCGCCTATTTTTGTATTCTCTTGTCCAAACTTAATATTAACCCCCTCTTTCCAGCAATTCAACACATTAAACTTGCCATGTGCTACATGATTGATGTCATTAATACTATTAAAATCTATAGACGACTTAAAGTATTTCTTAAAGAAATTCATAACTTTAATAGATGCAAAAATTACAGGTGTACAAAATTCAAGAATCCTAGCATCTTCAAACGTTTTTAAAATAATCTCTCCACTGATTCCATTTAAATCTCCAACAGATATCCCTACTATAATATTTTCTTCGTGCTTCATTAATTTAAACTAACTTTTGTTCGTAATTTTGAAGTGCAAATTTAACCAAATAAACACATATTATTATGTTTACAGGAATTATTGAATCTTTAGGTGTTGTTTCTGACTTAAAAAAAGAACAGGACAATCTACACATATCCGTAAAAAGCACCATTACGGAGGCGCTTAAAATAGATCAAAGTGTGGCACACAATGGTGTTTGTCTTACTGTAGTAGCTTTATCGGGTGATATCTATACGGTAACTGCCATTCAAGAAACACTAGACAAGACCAATTTAAATACGTTACAGGTTGGGGATGCCGTAAATTTAGAACGTGCGATGAAATTAGGGGATCGTCTTGACGGACATATTGTTCAAGGTCATGTAGACCAAACGGCGACATGCACTGGCATTGAACACAAGGATGGCAGCTGGTTGTTTTCTTTTGAATATGATGCTAGCCTTAACAACATTACGATAGAAAAAGGTTCTGTAACAGTAAACGGCACTAGCTTAACCGTAGTTAATTCTGGTGTAAATACATTTAGTGTTGCGATTATACCTTTTACTTACGAACACACCAATTTTAAAACCTTTAAGGTTGGCACTGTCGTAAATTTAGAGTTTGATGTCCTTGGAAAGTACATCAGTAAGCTTATGACGGCTAGATCTTAAACGTCGTCTTAATCTTGTAATTTGATTTTAGAGTAGTACTTCATGCTACCATAACATAAAGCCATAAATAAAACAGCTAAAACGCCTCCATCGATAGGAAATCCTGGCGGTGGGGGTGGCGGCAGCGGTGGGGGCGGAATAGGATCTCCACCTTGGGCTGAACTAACAAAACTTATTAATACAAATAAGATTGAGGCAAATATTCTTTTGTTTTGTATCATCATTATGAAACAAATGTATAAAAAAAACATTATAAGCAAAAAGAAACCACCAAAAAACACCAATTAAACGTAAAAAAACAGCGACATCTCTCATTTCATCCTTAAACGTTTAATTTACAGCACTAGAGTCCTTATAAAAAAGCAACAACACTTTAAACGTGTTATAAAATCTAATAGCACTCTTTGTCTTCAAGTTTTGCCATAAAACGTTATAACAAACTTAAAGACCACCTATGGGCTTACAGCAAAAATTTCTTTTAATTGTTTTACTATATTGCCATTTCCTGAAACTGTAATTTCGCCAATCTTTAATCTTTTTAGACCCTAAACATTAAAGCCTTTTAATAAGTGTTCGCTTGAGCCCCCACCTAGATCGTATTGTTTTTTTGTTAGTTTTATAAGATAACGTGCTTAAGGGACTTATTAGAGTCCTAATAAATACCGAATTCGAACCGATTCGCCCTAGGACTTGCCATAACCTACAGTATGAGTGTGGTGTTCTAACCAAACTAAACTATAAGACCTAAATATAGTGACCTCAACTTGGAGGGGCAGAGTTCGAACTTTTTGAAGCATGATATCTTACAAATACTCTCAAAATCTCATGCTGTTTTGAGCTTATGAGCACGCTTTGAAAATTGCTTTTTTATTTAAGTGGATAAAGACAACACCCCACATAACATTGACCTATCGGCACGCCATATGCTTATTAGTTGTGACCAATTTTTTCGTATACCATTTTTCGTTTTTCTTTTCAGCAACTAGTATTCCTGAATCATTTGGATCTAAACTACATATTAGGTCACCATTCGAATTCCAAAATGCGCTTTTACCTCCAGACTTCATATTCCAAAGTTTTCCAGTGTAATTTGACATTAGAATATTTAGAGAATAATCCTTACAATAAGTTCTTAACTGCTCATATCCCTTATTCATTCCTTCTTCAGAATAGAAGATGGATGGTAAATAAATTGTACTTCCATTTTTACTTGCCTCATTAGGATGGTTTTCATTATTTATATCAGCGCAAATTGCTAATGATATACTTTCTTGACCTAGCGTAATTATTGGATTATAGTCCATTGATGATGAATAAAATAATTCTTCTCCATCATGTAAATATTGTTTGATGTAAATACCAATTGGTTTGTTCGGATATATTACAAATGCTCCTATATATAACTTATCTTTTATTTTGATAGGTGCGCCAACAACAATATGAATATCACCATTAGCTGACAATTTTTTTAATTTATCCAAGCGGTTATCATTCTCATTAAATGCTAACTTTCCACCTTCTTCTCTACAGTATCCTGTAATAGACATTTCTGGGAATGTAATTAACTTAACGCCTTCTTCAATAGCAATTTTAATAATTTGATAATGCTCGTTTAAATTCTGTTGAATTTCTCCTACTGTACAATTTATTTGAGCTGATGCTATTTTCATTTATTCTAATTGGTTAGTAGAGTAGAGCCTGACAGCTCCGTTAAACTTCTTACTAAATTAGTAAAATTTACGAGACTGTCAGCGCCCCCTTCATCAAACCGTGCTTGAAGTTTTCCCTCACAC
>CANNGA010000008.1 GCA_947504035.1 uncultured Flavobacteriaceae bacterium | reverse complement strand
TCTAATTCCTATAATATCTGTTTTTCCATCACCATTTACATCACCAGAATCAAATGAGTAAGAACTGTAATCAAAAGGTCCATTTAACCATTCTTGACCACCATTGAAACCACTTCCATTACTTAACCAAACAACAACTCTCTCCTGGTTAGGTCTAATTCCTATAATATCTGTTTTTCCATCACCATTTACATCACCAGAATCAAATGAGTAAGGACTGTAATCAAAAGATCCATTTAACCATTCTCGACCTCCTTCTATTAAAAAAGGCCTCCCATAAATTGATTGAATACCATCAATATCATCTGCATCTAAAAACCTATGAGAACCACCATAAAAAGGATACATTAATGCACTAGGTACATCAGAGTGTCTTAAACCTAATGAATGACCTATTTCATGAGCCGCAACTGTAATTAAATCTCTAGGAGATGAACTTGAAGGGCGTAATGAAATAGTCCAAGTTTCTGATTCATCAAAATGCATATCACCAGCTAAGCTACCTCTATTAGGTGGAGGGAAAAAAGCATGTGCCAAAACACCACCAACACCATCAAAAGCATTATCAGAACCATCTCCATGATCACCTTCTTCAAAAGCTATAATAATGTCTGCATTAGGATTTAATGTTTCTGTAAAAGTTAAAGGGGTTACTTCTGTCCATAAATTAAATGCTTCCCTTATACCATTTCTTTCGTTGTTGCTAATTATATCAAGAGTTCCATTTTTATAATAATACGTTAAATTATTTGTATTCCATTTATTGCCTTGCACAAGAAATTTTCCTGACCTTTCGTCTTCTTCTTTTGTTGGTAAATCATCATACAAAACAGGTAGATTTTGTTGAAGATTTAGATTTTTACTTTTCAAGTTTTGTAGATCATTAATCCTATTTATATTTTCTAATTCTTCATCAGTAGAACAAGAATTAATCAAAAAACATAATGAAAGTACTTTAATTGTTACTGATTTTAGTTTCATTGAATTTTTAATTTATGTTTAAGTTTTTTTTAATATTAGCTAACAACTAAATAACATACATTAGTGCATGTTATTTACACTATAAATATAAGATATTTTTTACAAAATGCAAATAATTTGTGGCCACATGCGTATACATTACAGTAGTTTTAAACGACCATAAAGAAGCATACTAACGCAATACTACGAGAATACAATTTCCTATAGGCGAATACATAAAAACAAACCACAAAACACGCTAGACCCCGTCTATAGAACTTTAAGACAATCTAGGGTTTACGAAAAATAAATACTATAAGGGGTACACCATAAAATCATGCCCCTCTCAACAACATTTCTATACTTCTCTACAATAGTAGGCTGTTTAAGCTATCCCTACTCTAAAACCGTTTACAAACGACTACAAACGTTTACAAACGAATTTAAACAAGTAACAACCGATTATTGTTTTAGTACTGCTAGATCTTTGCAGTGTCGCCTAAACAATAGACGATAGCATTAACTGTTTCACCTTAAAAATTTAAAATTATGAACGCACTTAGAAACAAAGTACAGTTGATTGGACGATTAGGACAAGATCCTGAAATTATTAATTTTGACGATGGCAATAAAATGGCCAAATTTTCTATAGCTACAGACGATAGTTATAAAGATAAAGAGGGCAACAAAATTGAACGGGCTTACTGGCACCATATCATTGTACGCGGAGGCCTTGTAACGGTAGTAGAAAATTACCTCAGTAAAGGCAAAGAAATTGCTATTGAAGGCAAACTTACCAATAGAACTTGGGAAGACAAAGCTGGCTTTAAAAGATATACCACAGAGATTATCGCTAATGAATTGCTCATGCTTAGTAAATAAGCACAACCCCATTTTATACAATAAAAAGCACTTAAAACGTTTGTTCTAAGTGCTTTTTTTGAGTGCTACTATCTACTAAAAGTATCGAAATGATTACTCCACAGAAAGTCGTAACATTTGGCCTTCTATTCTAAGGATGTATAAGCCACTTGCAACGCCAGTTAAATCAACAGTGTCGCTGTTACCAGATCGTATTCTAGCACCTTGTAATGTAAATGCTTCCCAGTTGCCAGATGTATTCAAATTAAACACACCGTTACTTGGATTTGGAAATGCTGTAATTACAGTTGCATCTTCAAGCGTTTCACCTGCTTTTGTACTTGCACTTTTAGCACTATTACTAAAATCGATATCTACAGAAACTACCGAAAACGCAGGGACATCTATAACACTTCTATTTCTTCTCGTTACATCTACATCTGCAATAGCATTAGTCTGCAAATTAGGAAAACGTACGCCTTGTACAGTATAACTGTAATTGCGTCTTTCATTACCATTGGTTCTTAAAAGCACTTGTCCTGTTATATCACCTTTGTTCACTATTAATAAGTTTATTCTACCATTTATACGAGTAGCCACTGCATTAATAGCCTGTGCTCTTTGTCTTTGATTGTTTACTTCTAACCTAGGAGACGTCACTACAGGATTGTTAAACAATTCTTGATCTCTTAGCGTTTCAGTAAACAATTCAAAAACACGTCCATACCCTGTAGCTACAGATGTGGTACCATTATTAGGGAATGTGTATTGGTCATTTAAACCAAAGGTAGAAAACAAGTTAATTCTATCCATATCCGATCGTCTCAATAAATCTAAATACGTATCTGCCATACCTAATACACTCGCTCCTATTTCGCCTTCTATACCTCCAGACACGCCCCACTCGGTTAACCAAACTCTACGTTTGTCTGGGTTTACTTGGCGTTTACAAAAATCGATACTATTTCGCAAGGTATCACTCGCTGTTAACAAACCTCTTAACTCAGCAGGGTTCAAGTCGGCCGCTGGGATTGGACTTTGAAGGGCTTGCTCTCGCACTCTAACGTAACGGTGTACAACTATAGCATCAAAAAATGATTGGTCACCTACAATATCTCTATTGTACTGCTGGTGTCTTGGTTCTGTTTCTCCTCTAAACGATATTGGTATTCCAAATCGCATACGTGTCCCTGTATCGTTGTTTCTGCGTAATACACGCACGACCTCCGCAGCACGTTCCACCCAAGCTACTTCTGTATCTATCGTGGCACTGCGTTGTCCTAAAAAGAAAAATTCGTTTCCTAATTCTACATCACGAACTGTAAACCCATCTTCACGCATAGAACGTATTCTGTCTCTAGACGAAAATTGATTATCTTCTATCATATTCAGTACCGTAAGTAAATCTAAAGGCTTCCCTCTTCGTTCTGCTCTGTCAAAAATACCACGTAATGCAGGATAGCCTAATCGCAATGATGCAGGGCTGGTAGTAAACTCACTGGCACGTCTATTTTGTGGGTCATCCTCTAAGATAGGATCGCTTGCATTTCTGGTATCTTCTGGAAAAAATATTCCATTTACGGTTTTATCTCTCCAGTTATATGTATTTCCAAATACGCCTTGAGGAAAACGTATCACTACGGGATCATGTGTATTTAAATGGTCTTGTAATACAGGTGCAAAAAAACCTTGATTAGACCTTTCAGATGGGCCTGGACCTCTAGACTGTCGCCCTGTGCCTCTCGTATTAATATCTACATTAGATCCTAATAAGTGGTTATTAAAAGGCGAGGTGCCCTGTCCTGAGTTCACGTTAATCGTTGCTCTAAAGGTGCTTGCGCTACCATTAATTGCATCAAAAGGGAAATTGGGTTGCTGTGCATTTACAAATGTAAGTCCTAAGAGACTTAATGCGCCGCAAAGTATATTGCGTGTTTTAAAGTAGTTTTTCTGTCCTTGGTTTTTCTTCATCTTTTTTAGTTTTATTTTTTTTGTTGGTACTGTAAATTATCGCGCTACCTATACTTCATTCATCTTCCTTGTAAAGCACACACATACATTGTATTTTAATTTTAATTCAAGTCATGACGTTTGAATCAAAATTGATATACAGATTACTTCATATCGAATTACAAAACTGTGCGTAATAAGAGCATAATATTGAGCGCTCTGATTAATGTGGTTATACCTCTTAAATTGGCCTTTTAAGAATTGGTAATTATAAGTTTTAGTTTAGCGATAAATCACATGTCCTGCTAAAAGACATATTTTAGCCTGGTATGTAGACGACACATCTCAGACTCCTTACAAAATGATTAAATTTTAATCACTTAAAAGTTATCTTTTTTATTTTTACCCTGTTTTTTTTATATTTTTCGCATTTAACATAAATAAAAAACTGATAAGACAAACAAATAGATCGCATTTTTGTAAGAAGAAGTATTTATACTCGGCTACAGACAAGTTTAGCCTCGTAGACCTAAAAAGAATCAATTACCTACTAAGCGGTCTTAAAATTATTAAATATGTGGAATCGGCAAAAATGACGTCTTAAAAAACGAACAAGAAGATGTCATTAGGAAATGTATTGCGTGCCGATGCGCATTCTTCCGCATCGGTTTTTCTAAAACACAAAAGTGTAATTAACATACACATTACGTGTTGTTTTATACCCTACAAAAACCATCTAAAATGTAGTATTCGCTACTTAATAAACTGTTATACTAAGCTTTAAACAACACTTTAATCTTATCGACTATAGTTTGGGCTAATTTTTCTTTACTTTCTATAGTCCATCCTGCTACATGCGGTGTTAACAACACATTTTCTGCTGCTATAAGATATTTAAACGCTTCGGGCATTTGTGTTTCGAAAAGACTTTCGAACGATTTTTTTTCGTATTCTAAAACATCTAACCCTGCACCCAAAAGTTTTCCAGATTGCAATGCATCAACCAAAGCAGAGGTCACTATACTTTTACCTCTTGCAGTATTTAAAAGCCAGAATGGTTTTGCCATGGCAGCGATAAAATAGGCATCTATCATATTAAGAGTGAGCGGTGTTTGCGGCGTATGGAGGCTTACCACATTACATTGGTTTTGAAAGGTTTTCAAATCTACCTGCGTTGCATTAGCATCACCTACATGAGGTTTTATATCATAACACAATACCTCCACATCGAAACCACGTAATTTTTTAGCAAAGGCTTTTCCCATGTTGCCATATCCTATAAGCCCCACAGTTAACCCATCGAGTTCTATACCGCGATTGGCCTCTCGTAGCCACTTACCCTCTCGCACCTCTCTATCGGCTTTATTTAATTTATTAAATAGCGATAGTAGCATCCCGAGTGTATGTTCGCCAACAGCATTTCTATTGCCTTCTGGGGCAGAAATGAGATGTATTCCTTTACGTTCTGCATAGTCGCAGTCTATATTTTCTAATCCTGCGCCAACACGTCCTATAAATTTTAAATTTGTGGCTGCGTCTAAAAACGATTGGTCTATGGAAAAACGACTTCTAATAATTACGCCGTCGTAAGCACTTATTTTAGCTTCTATTTCTGCCTTAGTAGAAGTGTAATCTTCGTGATTCACATAACCTAAAGCATTTAATTGAGTAAGCATTAACTCATGGTTTGTATCGAGGTGAAGAATTTTCATTGCCACATATTTTTGACAAAGCTAAAGTATTTTTTTGGGATAGTTACCAACAAAAACAGCCTACATGAAGTAAGCTGTTTGGTTGTAATTTTAAATGTTGCTTATTGCAATTTTTCAAGTAATAAAGTAGCGACTTGCTCTGAAGATGCAGGGTTTTGTCCTGTAATTAAGTGCCCATCTGCAACAGCATGTGGAGTCCAATCTGCAGCTTTAGAATACTTAGCACCATTTGCTTTTAGCATATCTTCTACAAGAAAAGGCACTATTTGCGTTAATTGCACTGCATCTTCTTCTCCATTCGTAAAACCAGTTACATTTTTACCTTTAACCAGTGATGTCCCATCGGCATTTTTGGTGTGCTTTAACACTGCTGGCGCATGGCATACTGCTCCCACAGGCTTCGCATTGTTATAAAATGCTTCAATTAAAGCAATAGAATTTTTATCCTCTGCTAAATCCCATAAAGGCCCGTGCCCCCCAGGGTAAAACACGGCATCAAAATCGCTTTCATTTATAGTTTCAAGCTTCTGTGTGTTCGCAAATGCTGTTTTTGTCGCTTCATCTTTATCAAATCTAACAGTTGCTGGAGTTTGAAAATCGGCCTCGTGACTCTTAGGATCTATAGGAGGTTGTCCGCCTTTTGGTGATGCTAAAGTAATATTAACCCCTTTATCTTTTAAAATGTAATAAGGAGTTGCAAATTCTTCAATCCACACCCCTGTTTTATGCCCTGTATCGCCTAAACGGTCATGACTTGTTATTACAAATACGATCTCTTTCATATGTTTTGTTTTTTTGGGTTAGTCTATAAATACAACTATACTTACAAAAAGAAAAGGGCACTTGCTAATAATCGTCGTTGTCTTCATAATCATCCTCGTCTTCATAGCTGTCTTCTGCATTAATCAAAAATTTAGACACGACAGCATTATCTAACTTCATAAAATCGTCATATAACGTTGCAGTAACTTCTTCTTGCGTTTTACGCGCTTTTAACAAATCGTATGCCTTAGCTGGAGCATCTTTAATAGGTGCTTTTACAAGTCCTTTCGTTAAATCTAATACTTGAGCTTTGGAAAAATTACGATCTACAAAGGGTTTCACATTACCTACCACACTAATGGCTGCACCTTTACAGATCACTTCTTTTGTGAGTGTTATGCCCTGAACGTTTTGTGAAAAACCAAATAGTGTACATAGACTAAAGGCTAGAATTAATAGGATGTGTCTCATAATTTTAATACGTGTTATAGTGTTAAAAAATCTTTTAAACAATTGCCTTTCTACAAAAAAACTCATAATATACTTGTAGTTAGATCCCTAGAATCATCTTAGCAATCCAAAAATAGAGTAAAATTCCTAGAATATCATTACTTGTAGTGATAAATGGTCCTGTAGCGATGGCAGGATCTATTCCCCGTTTATTTAAGAATAAAGGGACAAAGGTTCCTATAAGCCCCGCAACTATAATAACAGCAACTAAAGATACAGAAATAGCCAGTGCTGTACTAGCTTCTCCTTTAAAAGCCCAGACAAACAAAAACAAGAACAACGCTAATATTATCCCATTTAGAGCGGCCAGTACCATTTCTTTTAACAAACGGCTGTTCACACTTCCCTTTACGTCATCATTCGCTAAACCTTGTACAATAATAGCGCTAGACTGTACACCAACGTTACCAGCCATCGCTGCTATAAGCGGTGTAAAGAAAAATAGGATTACGGCTTTCCCTGTAAACAGACCTTCAAAACCTTCCATGATTAAAAAGGCACCAATCCCTCCTACTAAACCTAAAAACAACCAAGGCAAGCGCGCACGGGTAAGTTCTAAAATGGTATCATCTGCTTCTACATCTCCTGTAATACCCGCCGCCATTTGGTAATCTTTGTCGGCTTCTTCCTTTAATACATCTACAATGTCATCTATGGTGATACGCCCTAAAAGCGTTTTAGTATCGTCTACTACTGGAATGGCTTCTAAATCGTATTTAGCCATAATTCTAGCCACGTCTTCCGCAGCTTCATTAACATTTACATAATCGACATTAGAAATATAAATATCGGCTATCTTCTGCTCGCTTTTTGCAACGACCAAATCTTTTAAAGACAAACGTCCTATAAGTTTTTCTGCCTTATCGACTACATATACAGAATGTACTCTACTTACTTCTTTGGCCTGCCCTCTTATACGACGCAAACAGCCTGCAACCGTCCAAGTCTCGTATACTTTTACGAGTTCTTTTGCCATAAGCCCCCCCGCAGTGTCCTCGTCGTAAGTAAGCAGCTCTTCAATTTCTGCTTTATGTGCTTCATCTTCTATGCGATCTATTACGGCTTGCTGGCGTTCTTCTGGTAATTCTGAAATAATATCTGCTGCATCATCGGTATCGAGTTCTTCAACCTCATCGGCTATTTCTTGAGCGGTTAGGTTTTTTAAAACCTTTTCCCGAATATCTTCATCGAGTTCCTTAAGGATGTCTGATGTCCGTTCAGAATCTAAAAGTTTAATAATGTAAATGGCCTGCTCTAAATTAAGCTCATCTAAAATCTCTGCTATATCTGCATAATGGTACGCTTCTAAAGCCTTTTGAAGTGCTTTATCTTCCTGTGCTGCTATAAGCGTCTCTATGTGCTCTATAAGCACATTGGTAAGTTCGAATTGTATTTTATCTTTATCTTCTTCCATACCTCTATTTCTGGAACTGTAATCGTATTTTCTTTCATCAAAAAAAAGCCAAACCTACCATGGCTTGTTATCCTAAAACTGCTTGCGGTAAATTTTTACTGTAAATACACTGTAAAATGTATTACACAGGGCACGCAATACCTACACTATGTCGTTCTGAATCAAAGTTGTAAGCGCTATAAATTCGAGAACCGACAATTGTTCTGGACGCTTGCCAAAGATAAGATTTGCTTTTAAATTATCGGATAAATTGAATGTTTTTAAACTGTTACGAAGTGTCTTTCTACGTTGCTGAAATCCTGCTTTTACAACTTTAAAAAAAAGCGCTTCATCGCAAGGCAAACTGTAATTTTCTTTTCGTGTAAGGCGTAACACACCAGAGTCTACTTTTGGTGGCGGATTAAACACAGAAGGGGGCACTGTAAACAGGTATTCGGCATCGTAAAAGGCTTGGGTTAATACGGATAATATGCCATATACCTTACTGCCCTCTTTAGAACAAATACGTTGAGCGACTTCTTTTTGAAACATTCCTGAAAATTCTGGGATTTGATCGCGCATGGCTAACGTTTTAAAAACGATTTGTGTCGAAATGTTATAAGGAAAGTTCCCTATTATGGCTAAAGGTTCTCCTTTAAACACTTCATTTAAATCGTATTTTAAAAAATCCTTTTCTATGATACGTGGGGCTAAATTAAGGTAGTTAGCCTGTAGGTATTCTACCGACTCGGTATCAATCTCGATCACATATGTTGTCGTGGCCTTTTTAAGCAAGTATTTGGTTAACACCCCCATACCTGGCCCAATCTCCAAGACATTCTTATAGCCGCTTAAAGACAAGCTGTCTGCTATTTGCTCTGCAATAGTCTCATCTTCTAAAAAATGCTGTCCTAAATGTTTTTTTGCTTTTACTGACACAGTGATGGGTTTTGTTTGTTAATACTTATGTATTTGTTAATTTGCTTGCTGGCGCATGAATGCCTTAAATCTCCCTTTTAAATAAAAATAGCTTTTCTATAATTGCCAAAATTTCTTTTAAACTGCATAGATTAGTCAATTGTTCTGCTTTTTCCATAAACGACACAAAGCCTTACTTTACATCAGTTCAAATTATAAACAAGATCTTTTGTAGTTTATCATATTCGTTTTATCCTATTATAAAAACAAAAAACCTCCCAAAAGTGCACATCGTAGAGAGGTCAGGGAGGTATTGATGCTACAAATATAATTGTTTTATTCTTATTCTATATTTGTTTTACTTATTAAGCTTATTTGCGTAAGATCTCTTAGGTAAAGGTAACCGAATACTCATCTACAATTTGCAATTCTGTTCTAAAAGACAGCATTTTATCTGCAAACTTTTTCAAGCCTTCTTGTCGCAACGTATCGGCATCTTCGCGGTAATAGGCATCTAAAGCTTCTCGTGAATAGGTTCTGTATTGTATGGAGTAGGTTTCCCCTCCCATCTCTTCTTCTACCAACACCTTTGTTAGGGTGGCTTTTTCAAACTTTCCTGTGGCGAGCACTTTTGGAATATGGGTTTTTATCCATAACAACCATTCGTCATGCACTGAGTTTTCTATATTTACGGTGACGTTATAAATGTACATTAGCCTACTATATTTACAATTCTACCTGGTACTACAATCACATTCTTAGGTGTTCTGCCTCCTAATTGTTCTTGTGTTTTTTCGTGTGCTAACACTGCTTTTTCAATCTCGTCTTTACTCAAATCTAAACCTAATTCCATGGTAAAACGCATTTTACCGTTAAAGGAAATGGGGTAATTTTTAGAGCTTTCTACCAGGTGACTTTCATCAAATTCTGGAAATGCGACTGTAGAAATTGACCCCCTATGCCCTAATTGACCCCATAACTCTTCTGCAATATGAGGCGCATAAGGCGAAATGAGTATTAACAAAGGCTCTAGAACCGCTTTCGAGCTACACTTTTGCTGCGTGAGTTCGTTTACTGCAATCATAAATGTAGATACCGAAGTGTTGAACGAGAAATTCTCAATATCTGCCTGTACCTTCTTTATCGTTTTGTGTAGCGTTTTTAAATGGTCTTTGGTTGGTGCTGTCGCATCTACCTTTAAACCCGTATCACCCACATAAAGTTTCCATAGTTTTTTCAAGAAGTTATGCACGCCTGTAATTCCTGCAGTATTCCACGGTTTGTATTGCTCTAATGGGCCTAAAAACATTTCATAGAGACGTAAACTGTCTGCACCATAATCGGCCACGATATCATCTGGGTTTACCACATTAAACCAACGTTTAGACATTTTTTCAACTTCACGTCCTACGATATACTTTCCGTCTTCCAAGATAAATTCTGCATCGCTATACTGAGGTTGCCACGCTTTTAACTTGTCGACATCAATTTCATTAGAAGCATTTACCATGCTTACGTCTACGCGAATTTCTTCAACGTTATGCGCATCTTTCAATCCTAATGACACGTAGGTATTTGTACCTGAAACCCTATAGATAATAGCACTCGTCCCCAAAATCATACCTTGGTTGATGAGCTTTTTAGCATACTCATCGGTAGGCACAACACCTTTATCGAATAAGAATTTTTGCCAAAAACGCGAATACAATAAGTGCCCTGTAGCGTGTTCGCTTCCGCCAATATATAAATCGACATCTTGCCAATAGTCTAAGGCTTCCTTACTTGCAAATGCCTCTGTATTGGTAGGATCCATGTAGCGATTAAAATACCAAGAACTTCCCGCCCAACCTGGCATGGTATTTAATTCTAAAGGAAATACGGTCTCATTATCAATCAATGTGTTTGCTACAACGGTATTGGTCTTGGTATCCCAAGCCCAAGTTGTTGCATTTCCTAGTGGAGGTTCACCTGTTTCGGTGGGTAAATATTTCTCTACTTCTGGTAGTGTAATTGGCAAATGTTCGGTTGCGATCATTTGTGGCATCCCATTTACATAATACACTGGAAAAGGCTCTCCCCAATAGCGCTGACGGCTAAACACGGCGTCTCTTAAACGGTAATTGGTTTTACCTTCACCTTGTCCTAGTTTTTCCAATTCATAAATAGCACGTTTGGTCGCTTTCTTATAGTTTAAACCATTTAAAAAATCACTGTTCGCTATTACGGTATTGGATTTGTCTGAAAACGCAGTTTCTGAGATATCAACGCCTTCAAAAATATTAGGAATAGGAATATTAAAATGCTTCGCAAAGGCATAATCACGCTCATCACCACATGGTACAGACATTACTGCCCCTGTACCATAGCCCGCTAAAACATAATCCCCAATCCAAATAGGAATTGGCGCTTTTGTAAACGGGTGTTCGGCGTAAGCTCCTGTAAAAACGCCTGAAATGGTTTTTACATCAGCCATTCTATCGCGCTCACTGCGCTTTGCCGTTGCTAACACATAAGCTTCTACGGCTTCTTTTTGTGCTTCGGTTGTAATTTGAGACACCAATTCGTGCTCTGGTGCTAACGTCATGAAAGACACTCCAAAAATGGTGTCGGGGCGTGTTGTGAACACGGAGATCCCCCTAGCCCCCGAATTATTTCCCCCAGTCATATATCCCGCTCGAGTAGATGCGTCTGCTTTCGCTTCCCCTTTGGGGAAGGATAGGATGGGGAAAAACACCTCTGCCCCCACAGATTTCCCAATCCAGTTACGCTGACTTTCTTTAAGTGCGTCTGTCCAATCTATTTTTTCTAAGCCTTGAAGTAAACGTTCTGCATAAGCAGATATGCGCATACTCCACTGCGTCATTTTTTTACGAATTACGGGGTGGCCACCTCGTTCGGATACGCCATTTACAATTTCATCGTTTGCCAAAACAGTGCCTAACGCAGGACACCAGTTAACCTCGGTCTCTGCCAAGTAAGTTAGTCTGTATTGCAACAAAATACGTTGTTGCGCTTCCGTCGTAAACCCTTGCCATTCATCTGCTGAAAACGCATCTATTGCAGCGTCGCAAACCGCATGCACACTTGTATTGCCTTCTGCTTCAAAAATTTTGATTAATTCTGAAATGGCTTCAGCTTTATCGGTATTTTTATTATACCATGAGTTGAACAACTGAATAAAAATCCACTGTGTCCATTTGTAATAACTTGAATCGGAAGTGCGTACTTCTCGAGACCAATCGAATGAAAATCCTATTTGATCTAACTGCCTACGGTAGGTTGCTATATTTGTCTTTGTTGTTACCGCAGGGTGTTGCCCTGTTTGTATGGCATATTGTTCTGCTGGCAAACCAAAACTATCATACCCTTGTGGGTGTAATACGTTAAAGCCTTGGTGGCGTTTGTAACGTGCATAAATATCTGAAGCAATATAGCCTAAAGGATGTCCCACATGTAAGCCCGCACCACTAGGGTAAGGAAACATATCTAAAACATAATATTTAGGTTTATCGCTTGTGTTTTCGGCTTTAAACGTTTGGTTTTCTGCCCAGTATTTTTGCCATTTGGCTTCGATGGCGTTGAAATTATATGTCATTCTATTCTAATCTCTTCCGATTATTAAAGCCGCAAATTTAAACTTAATATAAGACTATTGAAAGTTTAAACGTTGTAAAGGCTAACGATAATAAATTTCTTTGTTACTTTTACAGGGTTAATCCACTATTTTATGAGTTCATCTTTCGAAAATCATCAAAAACGCCGTTTGGTATCGTCTTATATTTCGGTTGTTATTAGTATTGCTTTGGTTTTATTCTTACTGGGTTTACTTGGCATGTTGGTTTTAAATGCTAAAAAGGTTTCCGATCATTTTAAGGAGCAGGTTGTGGTTACGATTTATTTAAAAGATACTGCTAAAAAGGTGGAACGCAAACAGCTTGAAAAGAGTTTAGCTTTGGCCGATTATGTAAAATCTACGACCTATGTTTCTAAAGAGTCTGCGGCGGCATTTATGAAAACCGAAAATGGCGAAGATTTCATGGATTTTGTAGGCTATAACCCTTTACAAAACTCTATCGATGTGCATTTAAAGGCAGACTTTGTGACGTCTGAACACTTAGAGAAAATCTCTATAGAGGCTTTAAATAAAAAGTTTGTGGATGAAGTGACCTACGATAACGATTTGGTCAACCTGATGAATGATAATGTTAAAAAAATTAGCTTTTGGGTATTAGTTATCAGTGGATTATTCACCTTAATTGCTGTTTTGTTAATCAATAGCTCATTAAGGCTTGCAGTATACTCTAAACGCTTTACCATAAAAACCATGCAAATGGTTGGGGCTACCAAGCGCTTTATTAGACGCCCTTTCGTGTGGAAAAGTGTACGCCTTGGTGTTATTGGAGCTGCCATGGCACTTATTGGAATGGCTATTGTCTTATACTACATCAATAAAACGTTTCCTGAGCTAGAGTTATTAACAAACCCTATTCTTATGGTGTTTTTGTTTCTTCTTATTTTTATTTTAGGCATTGTTATTACTTGGATTAGCACACATTTTGCAACGCAACGGTTCTTGAATTTAAGGACGGATGAATTGTATTACTAGTTGTTGGTAAACTAAAAATAAAATCATGAGGTACATCGGGGTATTTTTCTTTTTTTTCATGTGTGGTGTTTTGTCTGCACAGGATACTGCATTTAGCATAGAAGCCAATTACCCGACACCTATTGATTCTAATTTTTTTGGCGAAAATTTTAATGGCGTTGCAGATCTTGGCGTCAAATACAGGGTAGTCCACTACCCCTTGGTTAATCTCGGGCTTTCATTAAATGGGGGCCTATACAGAAACCCTAAAGAGGAACGCATGTCTGCTTTTGATATCACTATTCTTTTTATACAGCCTAGTATTTTTAGTGAATTTAATATAGAATCGGCTCCAAAGTTCCATCCCTCTTTAGGTATTGGCTATTCTATTTTAAGTATTGAGGCTACCAATATTAATCCTTTTGTTGTTGGAAACACAGGAAGTAATTTGAGTGAAAATCAAAATGGATTTCACTTTAATCTTGGTGTAGCGTATAACATTAGCGAGAAATTATTCGCTCAACTACAGTACCAGTTCACCAAGCTAAGACGTGATGCTTCTGCTCCAGACATTGCATTTAACACCACTATTAATATTTTAAAATTAGGCCTTGGGTATCGTTTTTAGCGTATGACTTCATGGACTTATAAAAATTAAAAAAGCTTTAACATGCTCATATAAAATAAAACCTTTATTTTGCAAACATTCAAGTCTAACAGCAGATTGTCATGGGAGAACAAAAACAAAAGAACACAGCAAAACCAACATTTGTATTTGGCAAAAAGAACTATAAATTCATGTTTATAGGTTTGGGCTGTATTGCTCTTGGATTTATGCTTATGGCTGGTGGCGGTAGTGACGACCCTAATGTGTTTAACCCAGAAATCTTTAGTTGGAGACGCATACGCTTGGCGCCTACTTTAGTTTTAATTGGCTTTGGCATTCAGATTTATGCCATCTTATTAAATCCTGATAAGAAGTAATCTCTCCTATTCCGTATATTTTAGCACACTTCCATCTGGTATTTTGTAGGTGACATCTCTTGTCCTACCATAACATTTTATAGTTTAGAGCAACACACTCCATAACAACAGAAAACGTTTTATTTTTCTCGAGCAGTTACAGCATTAGAACCTAAAAAAACAGCTACTTAATATTACAAACACGTTTAGTTAATGTATTTACAATTCGTGCCTTCGTCATATGTTCCATCTGTATCACAAGTTTTAACCCATTTTCCTTTATTATAAAATTTTCTAATCGTATATTTTTTATTTAACATAAATGTTTCAACTTTCCCATACCCATTGAAATTATAGTTCACATTATCAAGTCCACTTATTTTTTCATCATTTAAATAGTTCATTTTAGAACGCAATCTTCCATCATTTAAATAGGACACATGCACCCCTTGCTTTAAGCCACAGATATCAATGTAATTAATGGTATCATTACCAACGACATCAAAAGCAGGCAGAGTTCGTCGTAGCTTAAATTTATGCTTGCTTTTTCTTATTCTTTTTCCATTTGCCTTTACAACATAACTTTTAATAGGCAATCCTTTTATTTTAAATAAGAGATTATACATGCATTTACATTCTGACATAGGTTCGACCCATTCTTCAAAAATCTCATCTATAGAATCATTTACTTTTTTAGTATGTACTCTATAATATCTTGATCCATGAAACATTAAATTAAGCGTATCCCCCTTTAATTCAACACTCCCTCCTTCTGCTCCGTCACAACTTGTTACAACACAAATTTTATAATTAAGAGAGTATTCATTCTTATTAACTTCCAGAATTCGGTTTTGTATTTTATGCCAATTTTTAAAAAAAACATCTTTACATTCACTTGGTTCATAAGACAATAGTTCTATGTTTGTCTGTGACACCAAATTTAAACCCATAAATAGCACACCAATAAAAATTAAATAATATTTCATTTCATACAAATTCATTGTCCTACTACCTTTCCAACAAAAACTTCTGTCATCTGCTCTAAATAACGCTCACTATACCTCATGGCATCGGCTGTAGATGTTGCATAGTGTAGCATTTGATCGGTATAACTTAAACCCAATGCATTAATCGCATTGGCCTCTAAAGTAATACGTCCACAAAATGCGGCGACTTTAATGCCTTGTGCTTTGGCCGATGCCAAAACTCCATGAATGGTTTTCCCTGAAGTGGTTTGCGCATCTAACCCCCCTTCACCCGTAATAATCCAATCTGCAGCCTTAATCTTGGCATCAAACTGCGCTAAGTCTTTTACAAGCGTTATTCCCGAAACCAAAGTCCCTCCTAAAAACACTCTTGCAGCAATACCTAAACCGCCTGCAGCTCCTGCACCGCTAACACGTTGCGCATCTATATGAAATGTTTGCCTAATAACTTTCGAAAATACTTTAAGACCTTCATCCAACAGCTGCACCTCTTTAGCTGTAGCTCCTTTTTGAGCAGCATAGACATAGGCAGCGCCATCTGGGCCATACAGAGGATTAGACACATCGCAGGCCACCTGAAAATCTATGGCTTGTACTGCCTCATGAACTTTAGACGTATCAATACGTTTTATTCTAGAAAGGTTTGCGCCTATAGGGCGTACAGCTGTTCCTGCCGCATCTAAAAATTGATAGCCCAAAGCACTAGCCATACCTATACCACAATCGTTTGTTGCACTACCGCCTATCCCTAAAATTATGCGTTTCGCGCCTTTTGTTATGGCATCTAAAATAAGCTGCCCTGTTCCAAAAGTGGTGGCTTCTTTACAATTTAAGGCGCCTGGCTGCACGACTTTTACCCCAGAAGCTTCTGCCATTTCAATATATGCTGTCGCTGTAGAAGCCGCATACAGATACGCTGCTTCAATAGGCTTAAAAAAAGGATCGCTAACACGAACTGTACTAAACACTCCCTTTACATAATGATTAACACTAGAAATTGTACCATCGCCGCCATCTGCCAAGGGCAACTTTAAAATCTGTGCATGCGGTAGTAACTGTAGCAGTTTTGCTGCAACAGTTTCGCAAAATGCCAATCCCGTTAAGGCATTTTTAAATTTATCTGGAGCGACTACAATTTTCATAAGTCTAAAATACAATTCATTTAGACACACAGTATAGTGCAAGAGCATTTTTATAGTTTAAAAACTCCAATCATCTCACACGAAAACTTTACGCAAATTCCCTTAAAGTTTAATTCGGAAAAAGGTATTTGTAGGAGTATTTTAATACTTTTGCAAGATGGATATATTAGATGCAATAATTTTAGGTATCATTCAAGGACTTACAGAGTTCTTACCAGTGTCATCTAGTGGGCACTTAGAATTAGGGAAAGCGATTCTAGGGGATAATTCTATACCCGAAGAAAGTCTTTTATTTACAGTAGTACTTCACTTTGCTACCGCCTTAAGTACTATTGTTATTTTTAGAAAAGACATTTTAGATATTATAAAAGGGATTTTAAAATTCCAATGGAATGATGATCTCAAATTTCTAACTAAAATTATTATTTCTATGCTTCCTGCCGTATTCGTGGGGCTGTTTTTCGAAGAAGAACTCGAATCGCTCTTTGGAGGAGATATTTTTCTCGTAGGCTGTATGCTTATCATTACTTCGGTATTATTATTTTTAGCAGACAAAGCGATAGATACCACAAAAAACGTAGGGTTTATTAACGCCTTTTTTATTGGCATTTCACAAGCTATAGCAATGCTTCCTGGCATCTCTAGATCTGGAGCAACCATCTCAACATCTGTATTACTAGGCAACGACAAAACAAAAGCTGCACGTTTTTCCTTTTTAATGGTTGTGCCTCTAATATTTGGTAAAATAGCTAAAGACATTTTAAGCGGTGATATTTCTATCCAAAACCAGAACATTACAGCCCTTTCATTTGGATTTATTGCTGCATTTGTAGCTGGACTATTTGCCTGCACATGGATGATCTCTCTTGTAAAGAAAAGCAAGTTGTCTTACTTTGCAATTTACTGTGTTGTTGTTGGTGTAATTACCGTAATTTACGCTTTAAATAATTAAAAATGACCGCAGAAGATTTTCGTTCTGGACAAGTCCTTCTTATAGACAAACCTTTACACTGGACCTCCTTTCAAGCTGTAAATAAATTGCGATGGGGAATTAGACAAGCCCATAATATTAAAAAAATAAAAGTAGGTCATGCGGGGACTTTAGACCCCCTTGCCACAGGCTTACTTATCATTTGTACGGGTAAGAAAACGAAAGAGATTAACACCTTTCAAGGTCAAATAAAAGAGTACACTGGTACTTTTGTTTTAGGCAGCACAACACCTTCTTATGATCTGGAAACCGAAATAGACCACACCTTTCCTACCGACCATATTACGTCTGATAAAATTCATGCTACGACACAACAATTTATAGGCGACATTCAGCAATTGCCCCCATTATTTTCGGCACTAAAAAAAGACGGCAAACGCTTGTATGAATATGCAAGAGCAGGAGAGACTGTAGAAATAAAAACGAGAACAGTTTCTATTTCTGAATTTGAAATCACAAAAATTGATGACTTACATATTAGTTTTAGAGTCGTATGCAGTAAAGGCACCTATATTCGATCTTTAGCGCACGACTTTGGCAAAGCATTACATTCTGGCGCACACTTGTCTGAACTTAGGCGTACTAAAATTGGTGATTTTGATGTTTCTAAAGCAGCATCTATTGAGAAATTCATATCAGATCTAAAATCCTAACTCTATTTTTTTTCGTATATTAGGTATGATCCGTGATTCTTTTTAATATATTTTATGATGCAGCTCTCAAACCAACATAAGGCCTTGCTTTTAACTATGCTTATCGCTGGCACGGTTGTATGTGCTGTATTCGGTATGAGTTTGAAACAACAACCACAAGTTATTGCTGAGAGTTTCTATGAATTAACCCCTGAAGAACAACACGAAGAGCAACAAACAAAACCCTTAGAAACTACCGCTACAGAAAGACAGCGTAGTACAGAAACAAACAAAGCCTTCAATGCGTCTAAAAAAAGCACGCATTTTGCACAAGCGTTTCAACCCATAGCTCCGCCAAAAGCGTATACACCTCATCCAAAAGTAGCAGATGATGCTAGCACATTAAATGCTATTAAAACAAAATATAAAAACACACACTTAGAGACGCCTAACACCGAAAGTACGCCTTCGTACAAAAAGGTAAATGCCTTACTAGAAAAACAAAAGCAAACGAGTAATAATGCCAACAGCAGCATGTCTTTTTCTTTAGTAAACCGCTCTATAATGCACTACAACACTCCTATTTATTTATGTGAAAACGGCGGTAAAGTAGTGCTAACGATTACTGTAAATTCTAATGGGAATGTTGAAAATGCTAGCTTTAACACCGCCTCTACATCTTCTAACGAGTGCTTAGTAAAACACGCTATAGAATACGCAAAAGCGGTTAAATTTAATACGGTAACATCTACAGAAGACCAAATAGGTTCTATTACATTTTACTTTAGAGCAAAACACTAAAACAAAATGCTATTATACTAACTGCAAACTTGAGGTTGAAGTGCGCACAACATAGCTGTTAGGTCTGCAATAATATTTTGGCCTTTATTCTTATTATACCACACCTGTAAATCTTCTTTAAATTCTGGCGTTAATGCACCATGCGCTTCTTTATAAGCATTAACCAAGGCTGTAGCTTCCGAAGGTCTTGGTCCAAAAGTATTTAACACCTCTCCTGTGGTATCATCTATCATGATTAACTTCGCTATAGCACGTCCGCCATTAGTTAAAAACATGTCTATCAAATCTAAATTCTGATCACGCTCTACTAATCTTAAATTGATATTGGGGTTTAATGCCGCAACCTTATGCAATACAGGAATTACATGAGCTGCATCGCCACACCAACTTTCGGTAATTACTAACCAAGTTATACGCTGGTCGAACTCTAAAATTCTAGCTTTATCAGCTTCAGATACTTTTAATGTTTTATCCCAACGCTTCATACGACGTGCATTTAATTTGGTGTAATTAATTAGAGCTTCCGACTGGTTTTCACCTGTAGTTGCATTGGTTTCTGCTAAAGTATACATCAAATCCCTATACGCTTCATAAGAAATACTCTTAGCTAAACTCTCTTTTATTGTTGCATCAATCATGATTACTTTATTTATAAGTATGGTTAAACAATTATAATTTACCTATATAGTCTCCAATTCTAGTCCATCCTTACTAAATACGACGAGATGTAGATTGTACTTCTCTAAAAAACATTATCCCTGCTTATTTTCTTAAACCATTTTATTAAAAATTGTAACTTTAAGTTTTAAATTTCATTATGACAACAAAACACAGATGCGGCTGGTGTAAAGGCGATGCGCTTTACGAAGCTTACCACGATAATGAATGGGGTGTTCCTGTTCGCGACGACGCTACGCTTTTCGAATTTTTAATCTTAGAAACATTTCAAGCAGGACTAAGTTGGATTACCGTGCTGCGCAAACGCGATAACTTTAGAGCTGCTTTTGATAATTTTAACTATTTAAAAATAGCAGAATACCAACACGATAAAATTGATGCTTTATTACAAGACGCAGGCATCATTCGTAATAAATTAAAAATTAACGCCACAGTGACTAATGCCCAAGCCTTTATTAAAATTCAAGAAGAATTTGGCAGCTTTAGTACTTACATATGGCAATTTGTAAATGACACGCCTATTAAAAACGCTGTTAAACACTATAAAGACGCCCCTGCCAACACGCCTTTAAGTACCACTATTAGTAAAGATTTAAAAAAACGAGGGTTTAAGTTTGTAGGCACTACCGTTATGTATGCACACATGCAAGCAACCGGCATGATAAACGATCATGAAGTCCAGTGTTTTAGATACCACCAAGTATAAAGTAACGAAACCATATACAGCTTATTTAAACATGCGCATCGTAACGGACTTAAAAACACTTTAAAGCAACACACGTATTATAAATACTCGGCAGCTTTTCGCCTTAAATAGTTAACGCCCCTTTTACGGTTGCGGCAACTAAACCCTACAACAATACGAACACCTATTGCTGTTTTACAGTACTGCTCCGTGCTGCCAAGTCGAACACTTTTTCCTGTTTCAAAAACTAAAAAACAGAAAACAATCTCACTCTTTTTACAATCTCCACCCCTTTAAAACAATCAAAATCTTAATTTCAACCCTTTATACTGTCTATTTAAAAAAAAATTAACATTTTTTCGACCAAATCACTAATGTTAAAATTAGTGTAAGACTACATTTTTTGAAGAAAAAACCTTCATTACTAATTCCTACACCTGTTTGCTTGATAAAAAACTAAACATCTGAAAATCAATTGTTTAGTTATTTAACATTAAAATAGTCTTAATATATTCGTATTGTTAAATATACAATTTAAGAGCGTTAAATTTATTGTTTTCTCAAAATATGTATTAAAAATGATACTTTCCAGCAATAATATTCAGGATAGCACAGGACAGATTCACTGCTTTGACATAATAATTTTGGTGTGCAACTAAATCTAATCACTATGAAAAAGACATTACTATATTTAAGATCAGGATCAGTTTTAACACTAATAGCATTTGGAGCTTTGTTTTCTTGTCAAGTGGATGAAGATCCTTCTGAAGAAACTGATCTGATTTTAGAAAACACTGCTGTAAACGAACAATTACTAACCGGTAAAGCAAACCACTGCACAAAAGGCGCTATTAATTCAGTACGAAATGTAGATATTACAAACCCAGTTAATGCAGGTAAGAATGACGATAGAACTTGCTATTCGAACTATTTCGAATCTAAAGTGGGCAATACGATTTACGGTAATTATCACATAAGAGAAAACTCCAACCAATTTGAAACAAGATTACAACCAAGGATTGAGCGTTCTTTTCCTAGAGCAAACAATAACAGAGGCAGTTATGTTCAATTTAAAGGTACAGTAAGAATCCTTGAAACAGGAAAAACAGGAAATGCTAAAGACGATGGTACTTATATTGCTCAAGCTAAAGGAAAACACACTGGCGGTGGTGGCTCTCCAGATCCAGCCATTTGTTTATTCCTTGCTAAACCTGTAATGGGTGTAGATGCCCAGGGCAGAACAACTCAGGTGTCTTTTGATATCTACAGAGAGCAAATTATTACCAGAGGTGGTTCTGGATTAAGCGGAAGAAGAGTCGTAAAACTTACTAATATTCGTAAAGGCGTACCTACTGCTTTCGAATTAAAAGTAGGATTTAGAACCGTAGATGGGCAAAAAATACATTATGCTAACGCAAAGATAAACGGAAAAAATTACTACTGGAATATCCCAGAACCTAATAGAGGTAGAGAATCTGGTATTCGATATGGAGCTTACCGCATAAAAGGTGGTACGGCAAGAATTCAATGGGCCAATACAACCTTCAAGAGAGTGAATAGATAATCATTTCTATATAACGCTTACAAAAAGAGACTGCTTGATTATAGCAGTCTCTTTTTGTTTGTATAACACGCGAACTAAAACGCTAACACCCCTCGATTTCTAATGCTAAAATAAATAATACGCTATAATTCTTTTAATATTCAGGCATAAGTTCTTGCTATACGAGTGTCCTTACAGCGTTACTCTTAATCTCCTTTTAAAGATCTCATAAACGCATCTCTAGAGATTTCTTCCGCCCCTAAACTCTCTAGATGGTTTGTATGGACCTGACAATCGATAAGTTTATAATTTGAATTTTGAATAAACGTAATAAACCCCACCTTACTAGCATTGCTTTCTTTGGCAAACATACTTTCTCCCGTAAAAATACCATTCCCTAAATCAACCCCATAAAACCCTCCTACCAAACGCTCTTCCTTCCAAACCTCAATAGAAGTTGCATAGCCTAATTTATGAAGTGCTGTAAAAGCTGCCACCATAGAATTGGTAATCCAAGTCCCCTGCTGTCCCAAACGTTTTACTTTGGCACAAGCCAAAATAACCGCTTCAAATGCCGTATTAATAGTTACTTTAAAAGTTCCTTTACGCAACAGTTGCCGCATGCTCTTAGACACTTTTAATTTTTTAGGAAACAACACAAATCGAGGATCTGGTGACCACCATAATATAGGCTCGTCAGTTTCAAACCAAGGAAAAATACCCGAACGGTATGCTAAAAGCAATCGCGCTACAGATAAATCTCCTCCTATAGCCAAAATACCTTCTTCTGAAGCCTCAGTAAGATCGGGAAACCACAATGTTTCATCTAAAAATTTCACACGTATTTTAATTTACTGTTAACAAAGACACTATAAGGAATTAAACGCTTTTATTTAAATACTCTAAGACATAACAAGAGCCTCTTGCGAACACCGTATCGTTTAAAATAAAAACATTAGAATTGAAATCAATCCTACCCTTTCTATCTCAAGTCTTCAAAAAATAAGCAATAAACAGATGAGCAATACCATTGTTTTACAGATTACAGTACATAATACCTTAAACAACTATCTTAATCAGGCTATAGAACAAGGCATTATACAAAAGCGAATATATAGTTTGGTAATTTTATATAAAAATAAGAAACCTCAATGGTTAAAAAAAACATTGAGGTTTAATTCATTTGTATCCTAAAAGCATTTAGATACTAGATATTATTTAGAACGGTAAATCGTCATGATCGTCTTCTTTTAAATCTCCAGCAGGCTCAAAAGCATCTGCAGGAGGTACTGGAGGCATATTTTCTCCAGAAGCACCTTCTCCTTGTACCGCTTCGATACGCCACCCTTGAATAGAGTTAAAATACTTTGTTTCACCTTGTGGGTTTACCCACTCTCTTCCACGCAAGTTAATGTTAATTTTAACTTGTTGTCCTACTTGGTAACTGTTTAGTAAATCTGTTTTATCCTGTACAAATTCCACCATGATATGCTGCGGATATTGCTCTTCTGTAGTCACTACAATTTCTCTTTTTCTAAATCCGTTACTCCCAAAACTTTGGGTTTCACCAATCATTTTAACTTTTCCTTGAACTTCCATTTAGTTTGTATTTATTCACTGTTATTAGTTGCGGCTTAATTCTACAAAATGGTAAAACCCATAAAATTAGAATCTGTTTTAGAATGTCTTTTCATGAATTAAATACCTTTCATCCTGTATTATTATTTATAACACAACCACTACAACATACTTAATAAACTGAAAACAAACACCTTAAAACACACTCGTTTTTCATTTGCCGTTTTACAAAAGTAATTAATCTAAGACGGATCTAAAAACCGATTTACTAACAACTAAGACAATAATATTAACAGATTTGCATTATATTACAGGTTAATTAATTTTTGAATGATTTTTACCAAATACTTTAGTACGTTTCGTTGGGCAATGATTGCAGTGTCCTTTTTAATTGTCACACTTATTTTGTGGAATACTTATGAGTTTTTTCAAAACTTTAAAGAAGAAGAACGTATTAAAATGGAAAATTGGTCTTTTGCACAAGATGAATTTATCAATTCTGCTACAAATACCAACCTTAACCTTACCCTTAAAATACTTAACAGCAATAAAACCACACCTAGAATCGTCATTAATAAAGATGGTTCTATTAACTCTTACAATAATATTGACGAGAGCAAAATTAACGACTCTGTTTACATAAAAAAGCTCATAGAAAAATTTAAAGACGAAAACGAACCTATTGAAGTAAAACCCTTTAGCACCATTTACTACGGCAATTCCCCATTATTAAATAAGTTAAAATACTACCCTTTAGCCTTACTACTTATTCTTATCTTATTTAGTGCCGTCATTTTCTTTTTTTACAAGAGTAATAAAACAGCCAGTCAAAATAAACTTTGGTCTGGTATGGCAAAAGAAACAGCACACCAAATTGGCACACCTTTATCATCTTTAATTGGTTGGACCGAACTTTTAAAAACGGAAAACGTAGATCCTGACTATATTGTTGAAATAGAGAAAGACATCGATCGGCTAAAAACAATCACCGAACGGTTTAGTAAAATAGGGTCTTTACCCAAATTAGAAACTGCAGATATTGTTGCAGAAACTATAACGACTTACGATTACTTAAAACGACGCTCTTCAGACCTAGTTAACTTCGATATTAAAACACCAAACGAAGAAATTCCAGTTAAAATCAACCGGCAATTATTTAGCTGGACTATAGAAAATCTGGTAAAAAATGCCATAGACGCTATGAAAGGGCGGGGCGATTTGTCTCTCGAAATCACGCAAAGAGAGCATACGGTTAAAATTAAAGTAAGCGATACAGGTAAAGGCATTCCAAAGAAAAAATTTAATGCCATTTTCGAACCCGGTTATACGACTAAAAAGCGTGGTTGGGGGTTAGGCTTGTCCTTAACAAAACGTATTGTAGAAGATTTTCACGATGGTAAAATTAAGGTTTTACAGTCTGTAGTAGGTCAAGGCACTACTATTCAAATTAGCTTAAAACGTGACAACTAATGGATACAAAAAGATATATTACAGTAAAAAAAGTAGACCTTAAAAATAATTGTCCAGAGTGCTTTAGCACAAATGGTTTGCAACTCACATTTAAACAAGAATTTACCGAGACAAAATTATACAAGTCGGTTACAGACCTTATAAGTTATGACCTCAACTGTAAGACCTGCACTACTGCGATCTATCCCGAACGTTGGACCGATGATATTGAACGGGTTGTAACATATCAAAAAAAGGCACTAACACCCAAACCCGTAACGAAGCGTTTTAAACCTCTATTTTGGGGAATTACAATAGGATTACTACTTATTGCAATTGCTATTACTACAATAGCAGTACTCTCTTAATTTTTTTACAACTCCAAATGTTGTTGTATTGCAGCAGCTGTTGCCTTAAAATCCTCAGGAGTCATTTTAGCTTTATTAAGAAAGCGAGCATCTTCCATAGAATGCAAAGGAATAAGATGCACGTGCGCATGTGGCACTTCTAAACCTATAACCGTTAAGCCAATGCGCTCACAGGGTATCGCTTTTTCTAAAGCTAAAGCAACTTTTCTAGAGAACTGCATTAAATCAGTATACGCGGCTTCATCCATCTCAAATAATTTATCAACTTCAACTTTAGGAATGCAAAGCGTGTGCCCTGGGGTATTAGGATTTACATCTAAGAACGCTAAAAACGCTTCTGTTTCTGCTATTTTATAACACGGAATAGCACCGTTTACTATTTTAGTGAAGATAGAGGCCATACGTTCAATTATCTAGAGATTTCAACAACATCAAACTTCATCACGCCATTAGGCACTTTTATTTCAGCAACATCGCCTACAGACTTACCTAGTAACCCTTTTCCGATAGGAGAATTTACTGAAATTTTACCAGAAGCTAAATCAGCCTCTCCATCTGCTACCAACGTATAATTCATTTCCATACCATTGGTTTGGTTTTTAATTTTCACCTTAGATAACACCAAGACTTTAGAATTATCCAATTGCGACTCGTCTATAATACGCGCTCCCGCTAAAGCATCTTCTAACTTAGAGATGCGCATCTCTAACATGCCTTGTGCTTCTTTGGCAGCATCGTACTCTGCATTTTCACTTAAATCCCCTTTATCTCTAGCCTCCGCAATGGCTTTAGACGCTTTTACACGCTCTACATCTTTTAGTTGCTGTAATTCGTCTCTTAATTTTTTTAGCCCCTCTGGTGTGTAGTAGGATACTTTACTCATTACTTCTTCGTTTTAATTAACAAAATCCCTCTAAAACAGGGATTGCATAAAAAAAATCTCGCTTATGCGAGATCATAACACAAATATACAAAATATTTAAGCCGATTTATATTTTGTCGTAAATTGCAACCTAATTTTAAATATGCTATGAGATTACTAATCATGATCACCTCTCTTTTACTGCTAGTCAATTGCAGTAGAGACAATTCTACCAATGAAAACTGTCAATTTTTATTGAATATACCAGTTAACGTATCCGTTAATTTAGGGCTTCCCCAGTTCAGTAATTTACAATTCCCAAGTAACGCCGTATTCTTTAGAGATGCAGGCAATGGTGGTATTATCATCACGAATACAGGTAGCGGCTTTGTAGCTTTCGATGCCGCAGACCCTGATCATCGTTTCGAGACCTGTTCCATTTTACAAATAGATGGTGTCATTGGCGAGTGCGGTTGTGAAGACAAAAACAGATATAGTCTCTTTACAGGTCAACCTCTCAACGACACACAAACCACGTGCCCACTTATACCCTACCGTGTAGAACGTAACAACAATACTTTACGCATATTTAATTAATCTACAACTCAATTTTAAACGTCCTTTTTAAATGAGCCTAATGCAGCACAAAAACCTACCATATGGTGTCTTGAGTTTCATTTATAAAAATCAACAACTTAAGCCAACTATTGCTTATCTTTGTAAACGTAAACTTTAGGAGTAGCTATAACTTTAGCTTGAGACATATCCTTAGAACCTGATTTGGTTAAGACCAACGTAGGGAAAAGTTATAGTTACATAGCCCACAACTATACATCTACTTCTAGGTTTACTACAAAAACTATAAATGACTATATGATTTCTGTAGAAGTAAACCAAAAAGCACACCACATCGCTCCAGAAACTACCCTTAATGATTTGGTTTCTAAATTAGAAATACAAACCAACGGTATTGCCATTGCTATCAATAATAAAGTGATAAAAAAAACAGAGTGGCACACCCAAACATTGCATCAAAACGATGCCATTTTAATAATTACATCAACACAAGGAGGCTAAGCCTATCTTACATCTCTAACGTTTAATAAAAACTCATGAAGAAAAAAGACACTGCACCAAAGGAAGGACAAATTACAAGAAAACCGTTTCCTAACTCTAAAAAAGTTTATGTAAAAGGAACCATTCACCCGCAAATTGAAGTCGCTATGCGCGAAATAAGTTTGAGTGATACAAAAGATTCTTTAACAGGAAAATTAACCCCTAACGAACCCGTAACAGTTTATGACACTTCAGGCCCTTATACAGATCCTGACAAAGCCATTAACGTGCACAACGGAATAGAACGCATTAGAGAACAGTGGATTTTAGATCGTGGAGATGTAGAAGAATTGGACAGTTTCTCTTCAAAATATTGTAACGAGCGTTTAAACGACAAAAGTTTAGACCATATGCGTTTCGATTTAAAACACAAACCAAAACGTGCTAAAAAAGGGCAAAATGTAACACAGTTACACTACGCTAAAAAGGGCATTATTACGCCAGAGATGGAATACATTGCGATTCGTGAAAATCAGCGTATCGACGAGATGACTGAAATTAGAAAACAGCACCCAGGCGAACATTTTGGGGCGTCTATTCCAGCAAAAATAACTCCAGAATTTGTACGTGAAGAAGTTGCAAGAGGGCGCGCCGTAATCCCTTCCAACATTAACCACCCAGAAGCAGAACCTATGATTTTAGGCCGTAACTTCTTGGTTAAAATAAACGCCAACATAGGAAATTCTGCAACCACCTCATCTATAGAAGAAGAAGTAGAAAAAGCCGTATGGGCTTGCCGCTGGGGCGCCGATAATATCATGGATTTATCTACGGGTGAAAACATTCATGAAACTCGCGAGTGGATTGTACGCAACTCGCCAGTGCCAATTGGTACCGTTCCTATTTACCAAGCCTTAGAAAAAGTGAATGGCGTTGCCGAAGATTTAACTTGGGAAATTTTTAGAGACACACTTATAGAACAAGCCGAACAAGGTGTAGATTACTTTACCATTCATGCCGGGGTCTTATTACGCTATGTTCCAATGACGGCGAAACGTGTTACAGGTATTGTATCTCGTGGCGGCTCTATCATGGCGAAATGGTGTTTAGCACACCATAAAGAAAGTTTCTTGTACACGCACTTCGAGGAGATTTGCGAAATATTAAAATCTTACGATGTTGCCTTTTCTTTAGGGGATGGCCTACGTCCAGGATCGGTTGCCGATGCCAACGACGAAGCACAATTTGCAGAATTAGAAACCCTAGGCGAACTTACACAAATAGCCCGTAAGCACGAAGTACAGTGTTTCATAGAAGGGCCCGGTCACGTACCAATGCACATGATTAAAGAAAACATGGAGAAGCAAATTGAAGTTTGTGACGAGGCTCCTTTTTACACCTTAGGGCCTTTAACAACAGATATTGCACCAGGTTACGACCACATTACCTCTGGTATTGGTGCAGCTATGATTGGCTGGTACGGCTGTGCCATGTTATGCTACGTGACACCAAAAGAACACTTAGGATTACCAAACAAAGAAGACGTACGCGTTGGGGTAGTAACTTATAAATTAGCAGCACATGCTGCCGATTTAGCCAAAGGCCACCCAGGGTCTCAACATAGAGATAATGCCTTAAGCATGGCGCGTTTCGAATTCCGTTGGGAAGACCAATTTAATTTAGGATTAGACCCAGAACGTGCTAGAGAATACCACGACGAAACCCTACCAGCAGCAGGTGCTAAAATTGCACATTTCTGCTCTATGTGTGGGCCTAAATTCTGTTCTATGAAAATATCTCAGGAAGTTCGTGATTTCGCCGCAGAGAATGATATTGTAGATAATGAAGTCATTCAAAAAGGCATGGACGAAAAATCTAAAGAATTTAAAGAAAAAGGAAGCGAAGTATACCTTTAAATTTAAAATTCAGGGCGTTCCCACGCTTCAAAAAAAGCGTGGGCGGGCTTTCCGTTACAATCTTTTGCAAAAAAGCAAAAGGATTTTCACTGCAATCCCTAACGCAACGCACCTCAACATTCAATTATAAAACACCAGTTCTCTCCTACTTGCTAAAACACAGTTTCTAGCAAATACTTAAGAACTGGTCTTATAAAAAACACTCTAAAAAATGATTGTTTTAATTGCACCAGAAAACGATATTCCTAACGAAATAGACCTGTTAACACGTCTGTTCGAAGCAGGCTTACAGTACTATCATTTTAGAAAGCCCCATAAAAATTACGAGCAACACTGTGCCTACCTCAATAAAATAGATGCCAAATATCACGATCGTATTGTGGTACATTACCATCATGAATTGATTAATGAATTTGCACTAAAAGGCATTCATTTTCAAGAACAAAAACGCAAGGACCATATCGATAATCCTGGGCAGTATTTTAAAGACCTTAACATGTTTGGCAAAACCATTAGCTCTTCGTTTCATGAACCCGAAGTGCTCGCAGCATGCGATTTTGAATTTGACTACCATTTATTAAGTCCCGTATTTGCGTCCATCTCTAAACAAGGCTACGAAGGGCGCGGTTTCGATGTGAACCATATTGATAAAACCATTATAGGTATGGGCGGTGTTACCCCCGATAACCTTGATGCTTTTAAACGCTTAGGATTTCAAGGCGTTGGTGTATTAGGCGGTATTTGGAATACAGAACATCCTATTATCGCATTTAAAAAAATGCAACAAGGTTTCTCGAAATAAAGACACTATGGAGCTTCATAATAAAAGATTAAAAACGCACATATATGTAAACACCACAGCTGTTATTTGTGGTCGTGCAAGCGATTGACCATTGTTACCGTATAGGACAAACGAAAAAAGTAATGGCTTATAAAATGATTTGTAAAGATACCATAGAAGAAAAAATCATAAAATACCAAGAAACAAAAAAACAATTATCCGACGACATCATACAAACCGACGAAAGTTTTGTGAAAAATTTATCTAAAGAAAGTATTACCGATTTATTTAGCTGATACTATAATGAACCAAAACCACTACATATTAACAATAGCAGGACATGACCCTAGCGGCGGTGCAGGACTAACATCCGACATTAAGACATTCGAAGCGCATGGACTCTATGGGCTATCGGTATGTACCGCCGTTACCATTCAAAACGATACTACCTTTAGCCGTTGCGAATGGTTAAAGCCTGAGCTTATTACCGCTCAAATTTCTGTTCTTTTTGAGCGTTTTGATATTACCGTTGTTAAAATAGGCCTTGTAGAATCTTGGAATGTACTCTCTAATCTATTAGACCATTTATTAGCCCTAAACGCTAATTTAAAAATCATTTTAGACCCTATAATTAAAGCCTCGGCTGGTTTCGATTTCCATACACACGAAAATCAAGATCTACTCCATAAAATATGGGCACAATGTTTTATAATTACACCTAATTATAACGAGATACAGTGGTTACACCCCAACTTAACCATAGAAAGTACCTTAGAACACATTTCGGCCTTAACTCATATTTACTTAAAAGGCGGACATCGTCATGATAAAAAAGGATGGGACACCTTACACTATAATAAAATAGTAATGACTTCTATACCTCCAAAAGCGTTAACGGTTCACGAAAAACATGGCAGTGGCTGTGTGTTGTCCTCTGCACTGGCCAGTCAAATTTTATTAGGGCTTCCTTTAGAAGATGCTGCGCTTATGGCAAAACAGTATACCGAAGCCTTCTTAAACTCAAATACAAGCTTATTAGGCCATCATACCTATGCTTCCAATTCTTTTACATCATGATGATACCAAAACTCCATTACATATCTCAAGGCGAGTCTCCTAAAGCCCATATAGAGCATATACAAAAAGCATGTACTTCTGGAGCCGAATTGGTACAATTACGTTTAAAAAATTGTTCGGAAAAGAAACTTTTAAAACTAGCAACACAAGCACGCGAAATTACAAGCCATTTTCAAACCCGCCTCATCATTAACGACCACTATAAAATTGCCAAAGCAGTTAAAGCAGACGGTGTGCATTTAGGAAAAACCGATACCTGTCCTCTAGATGCTAGAAAAACACTATACAGTTGGCAGATCATTGGAGGTACCGCAAACACTTTAGACGATTGCCAGACCCTAATTAAAAAAGACGTAGATTACATTGGCTTAGGGCCTTTTAGATTTACAGATACCAAAACAAACCTAAGTCCTGTACTGGGGTTGAATGGTTATACGGCACTAATAGACGCTCTAAACACTAAAACACCCATACTTGCTATAGGCGGTATTACTTTAGAAGATGTGCCAGCCATTCTAAAAACAGGCATCTCTGGAATTGCTGTTTCGGGAGCAATTACTCAAGATTTTAATCGTATAAACACATTTAACCAATTACTTAACGCTTCTTCTACTTTAGAACAACGTTATACATTTGATAAAAAATAGCGCTACTCGCTTTTAGTGAATAGCAAAAAACAACACACGCCATGCATACAACTTTAAACATAGCAGATAAAACATTTAGCTCTCGGTTATTTACAGGTACAGGTAAATTTAGCACCTCTGCCTTAATGGAGGCGGCCCTAATTGAAAGTGAAAGTGAACTGGTCACTGTCGCTTTAAAACGTGTCGAAGTAGATAATACCGAAGACGATATATTAACGCACCTCGCTCACGATAGAATTCACCTTCTACCAAACACCTCTGGTGTACGCACCGCCGAGGAAGCTGTTTTTGCAGCACAGCTCTCTAGAGAGGCTCTAGAAACCAATTGGGTGAAATTAGAAATACACCCAGATCCTAAATACCTTTTACCAGACCCTATAGAAACTCTAAAAGCGGCTGAAGCATTAGTGAAATTGGGATTTGTTGTGATGCCTTACATACATGCCGATCCTGTATTGTGTAAACGCCTCGAAGAGGTAGGCACGCAATGTGTGATGCCTTTAGGCGCCCCAATAGGAAGTAACAAAGGCTTAAAAACTAAGGACTTTTTAGAAATTATAATCGACCAGACCAATGTGCCTGTAATCGTAGACGCAGGTATTGGTGCACCATCGCATGCCGCTTATGCTATGGAACTTGGTGCCGATGCTGTTTTGGTAAATACCGCAATAGCAGTTTCCCAAAACCCCATAGCTATGGCCAAAGCGTTTAAAATGGCAGTAGCAGCTGGCCGCATGGCTTACGAAGCCAAATTAGCACCTGTTAAACAACACGCAGAGGCGAGCAGTCCTTTAACAAGCTTTTTAAGCTAAATCCAAATTATTAGACCCTACAAAAAGCGATCCTTATGGAGCCAAAAGCCAAAAATAAACCCCTAAACACGACGTACTTTACAGACGTGTTTAACAGTTATAATTGGGACGATACGCTAAACAGTATCTTTAATAAAACCGAGGCAGATGTACAACAGGCCCTGGCAGCCTCTAAAAGAACTTTAGAAGATTTTAAGGCACTTATTTCTCCTGCGGCGAAACCTTATCTAGAGCAAATGGCCCAACAAAGCAGGTTACTCACTAAAAAGCGTTTTGGAAATACCATGCAAATGTACGCGCCCATGTATTTAAGCAACGAATGCCAAAACATTTGTACCTACTGCGGATTTAGTATGACAAATAAAATTCCGCGACGCACGCTCACAGATAGTGAAATACTTAAAGAAGTCGCTTTTTTAAAAGCAAAAGGTTACGATCATATTTTATTGGTGACTGGCGAAGCAAATAAAACCGTAGGTGTAGCCTACATAAAGAATGCCATACAACTAATCCGTACGCACTTTTCTAACATTACTATTGAAGTACAACCCTTAGACCAAGACGAATACGAATACCTTGCTGCACACGGTTTATATGCCGTATTGGTATATCAAGAAACCTACCATCGCGATGAGTATAAAAAACACCACCCTAAAGGGAAAAAATCTAATTTTAATTACCGCTTAGAAACCCCAGACCGTTTAGGTAAAGCAGGCATTCATAAAATAGGTTTAGGCGCGCTTTTTGGATTGGAAGATTGGAGGGCTGATAGTTTTTTTACCGCCTTACATTTAAAGTACTTACAGAAGAACTACTGGAAAACAAAATACTCGATTTCTTTTCCAAGATTACGCCCGCATAGCGGCGGCTTAGAACCTAAAGTAGAAATGACCGATGCCGATTTGGTACAAACCATCTGTGCCTTTCGCTTGCTGGATGAGGATGTAGAACTGTCTATGTCTACCCGAGAAAGTGAAGTCTTTAGAAATAATATCGTAAATTTAGGCATCACTTCCATTAGTGCAGAGTCTAAAACAAATCCAGGGGGCTATGCTGTAGCTCCGCAATCTCTAGAACAGTTTGAAATCTCAGACGAACGCAGTACCGAAACGATCGTAGACATGCTAAAAGGCCAAGGTTTAGAAGTGGTGTGGAAAGACTGGGAACACTTTAGCCATTAAACACTATGTTAAGTACAGAAGAAAAAAAACAATACAACCGTCATCTTATCTTAGACCAAATAGGCCTTGAAGGACAAGAAAAATTAAAAAAAGCTAAAGTACTGGTTATTGGTGCTGGAGGTTTAGGCTGTCCTATTTTACAATACCTTACGGCCGCTGGCGTTGGCACTATTGGTATTATAGATAACGATGTTGTAGATCAAAGTAATTTACAGCGCCAAATACTTTATACGCATGACGATATAGGCCAGCCTAAAGCCGAAGTTGCTGCAACCAAACTCAGGCGCTTAAATCCGTTTGTACATTTTAAAATCCATATCGAAATGCTTTCTAAAAGCAATGCTTTAACGCTTTTTAAAGCTTACGATATCATTATAGATGGCAGCGATAATTTTCCAACACGATATTTGGTTAACGATGCTGCTGTACTCACAGAAAAACCTTTAGTTTTCGGTGCTATTTTTAAATTTGAAGGTCAGGTTAGTGTCTTTAATTATAATAACGGACCCACCTACCGCTGCTTATACCCTACACCACCCCAACCAGGTGCTGTCCCTAATTGTTCAGATATAGGCGTTTTGGGCGTATTACCGGGAGTGATTGGGAGTTTCCAAGCCAGTGAAGCGATTAAAATTATATGTGGTATTGGCGCCCCCCTCTCTGGACAACTGTTAACCTATGATATGCTCTCTCACCGGCAGCTACTTTTAGAATTCGATAAAACTGAAAATGCTCAGCTTACAACTCTGGAAAGTGATTATGAGTTTTTCTGTGGTATACATACCCCCATTACTAAAGATGAAATTAGCTTAGAAACGCTAGAGGCCGCTCTTCAAGACTATAACCTATTAGATGTTCGAGAACTCTGGGAACGGGAGAACTACCACATAGGAGGCCAACATATCCCTTTAGACGAGTTAGAAACGCGTAGCAACGAAATTAAAACCTCCAAACCTCTTGTTGTATATTGCCAATCAGGACTACGTAGTTCTAAAGCCATAGAGATCCTTAATGAGCTAAATTTGAAGACACCACTACTAAAATTAAAAGGGCAACTGTAAAACGCTTAGAAACGAAAAGCAGGCTAAACAGATTTACCACAGACTTATAATTTTGAGCAGATTTTCAGATATATATTAAATATTTTATGACACTAAATTATATTCTAAACAGATCATAATTAAAAACTAGTGCATTGATTTGATGTAAAACGAACAAGAACGATAAATTAATTACTTTATCAATAAAAACATTTGGAACACAGTACAAAGGTTTTAAAAATGTAGAAAGCATTAGACAGATCCATTTCACAGGTTAGTGCACGTAGCATTTTAGATAAAATCTAAACATTTATAGCGCAGTTCAAAAGGCGTCCCCTTTGAAACGTTTCCGTTTTAGAGTGCCGTTACTTTTACCTAAACGGCAACTTCTGGGGCTACTCCTTGATCCTTTTAAAGCGACAACAATAGACCTAAAATAAAAAAGCATTCCTATCTTCTTATAAAAGAAAAAAGGAAAGCTTTCCATTGGTTACCAATTTTACTTGGTAAACTACATCATGCCAAGGACATGAACAACACAACTTCTTTATACTAAAAAAACTCCAATTTGCTAGAGCTTTATGACAATTTAACGGTCTGGACGAGACTCAAACTTTATGTTTATAAGACATCTAAAACCTAGCACTCTCTAGGTTTAAAAATTTGTGCTGACAATTCGTGAACTTTTATATATTTTCTATACTATCGACATAACTGTGCGGGCAAATATATAGTTTGCGCTGTGATAAAACAATACAAACCTCAATAAATTTAACAAAATGCTATGGGTATAAAAACGGGGCTCTGCATAATTTCACGTGTTAAATAACATCTTAAAACATCTAGCTTTGATAAAAATTAATTGCTAGACAAAATCAATTTGTTAAATTTACTGCCATACAAATTATAAACTCATAGGCAGGCACTACAGCCATAATTATTTTTATACCAATCATAATCTTAGTAATAGAACCCTATCAACATGACTCTGTTGTAATATTAGGAAACTCTGAAACTCCTAAATAGAATTTAAGAAAGCTTCTTGATACGCTTTATGGTTTAAAATGGCCTATACATCTAAATAACTAACAAAAACAATCAGCGACGCTTTCCTTCCTGATTAATAGGATTTAATTCCCTATAATGATCTCGTTCAACTTGTAAAAAAAGGACCTTACTAGAAAGTATTAAAAAAAAGACCGTCTAAATATTTTTTAGACGGTCTCTTTAAGTAAGATTGTAATTGTAAAAATCTTTACTTACTATACTTAGCAATTAAATTACTGCTTGATAATTTTAGTACTGAATACTCCTTTTGAAGAATCAATTTTAACGATATAAACACCAGCAGATAAGCTCGCTACATTCATATTAGTTGTAGATAAAGCATCAGCAGACTGCGTTAATACTTTATTCCCTAATAAGCTGTAAACTTCAACTTGGTTAATTTTTAAAACATTACTGCTAATTTCTAAAACATTGTTTACTGGGTTAGAAACAAAAAAGTCGTTTGAAGATAATTGTTTAACATCAGTACTAAATGTTGGATCAAAATCAGCTTCTACAAAATCAAATACAGTACCGCCGCCACCAGAAAGAGTAATTTCTCCTGAAGTTGAAGCGACTCTTCTTGCTGCTGCTGCATTATCTCCGTCAATTCTTATACCATTAAACCATAAATTATCATTTCTAAAAAACCATTGTCCTGCTTCTGGAGAATCTTGTAATATATCTCCACCTTGTTCACTTTGAATAGCTATAGCAGAACTTGAATTACCTGGACCTTCATCTGTATCTGGTTCAGCAAAAACTAAAGCGCCTTGACCTTCAGTTAAAGATTCAATAAAAAAGTCTAAAGGTTGTAATACTCCATCTTGGTCTTCTGCAAATCTTCCTTCTGGGTTTTGCGATATAAAAAATATTTGTCTGTTAGAACTTTCATCTAACGCTTCGTAAATTAAATTTACACGTTCTCCATCAGGTATTGGATTGCTCGTTGGTACTGTTACGTAAACTGGTGGCATAGAACCTCTAACTCTCAGCCTATAAGATCTTTCTTCTCTAGTAAAATCTTGAGCTTGTATATTTATAGCAGATGCTACTAAAAATAAAAAACAAATAAGTGTAATTTTTTTCATAATTCTTAATTTAGTTTATTAAAATGTTTGTGATTAAAAATAAATTCGCCATAAATATAATAATTATAATTAAACATACAACTTTTTATCAAATCTAAATCAAATACATCTGTAATTAATAGCATTGCTATTAATTAAACTAACAATAGAAACACAGTTTTAGCCTTCTATTTCATGATTTTAGTCGTAAATACTCCTTTTTCTGTTTTAATCCTAATGACGTATAAACCTGACGCTAATGACGACGTGTTCAAATTTGTAAACACTTGAAAAATATTTTGTTTAAGCAATACGCTTTTTCCTAATGTGCTATACACTTCTATTTCATTTATAAGTGCGGTCTTAGAACGAATGTTTAATACATCATCAACAATAGGATTCGAAACAAAAATAGCATCTTTATTTAAAGCAGGTGATGTGACATTTAGCGATTCTAGAAGTTCAAAAGAGAACATTGTTGGCTCTCCACCACTCACACTAACATTTCCTGTTTGCGATACAATGCGCCTTACAGCTCTAGCACCTTCTATAAGACTGTTATTAAATATTTCTGTACCCTGTTGTCTAAAAAACCATTGCGCATCATCAGCAGATTGTTCACCAGATTCTGCCCGTACGCCAACACTTGTATTGATATCCTGATCGTTTTCATAGACCCAAGCACCTTTACCCTCAACGACAGACTCTATAAAATATGTAGGTTGATCTAAATTGTCTGTTCTTCGTATCGTAAAAGATTGTCTGTTAGAGGTTGCATCTAATGTTTCATATGTTAGAACTTGTACTTCTCCATCAGGTATTGAAGGTGTTGGAACGGAAACATATAAATCCGTACCTTGAACAAGTATCCTATAAATACCATCTATATCTTCAAAAGATGTTTGCGCTTCTATTTTAGGAGTTAAACCTATAAAAAAGAAGGCTATTAATAATATATTTTTTTTCATACTTTATTTTTAAAAATTAATAGTTATATGTATTTGCTAATGGTTGATAATTTATCTATCGTATTCCAGATCGTTTAACATGTCCTATAACACTAGGCTTGATGCACTGGTTTTAGCAAATCATTTACGGTTTTTACAGGATTAAATGTTTCCACAGGAACTTCCACAAAAATGGAATTCCAATACGCCATACTGCCATTCCATAATCCAGGCAACTCTAAAGCCTGTATATCAACACCGTTTTGTGTTTTCATCGTAATAAAAGCAGCTTCAGGATCTACATAATCTAATAAATTAAATGGCTCTCCTTTATAATTTTTAACGCCACAAACTAAATCGGTAGGATTAAAATGCGTCGCTTTATATACAATAGATTGCTGGCGCTTTTTACTAAAGTCAATTTGGGCGAATTCTACAATTTGAAGTGATATATCTCCATTTTCGGCTTTCACCCAAAACGGACCACCACCAGGTTCCCCTTCATTCTTCACCATACCACAAGCACGAATAGGTCGGTTTAATTTCTCCTTAACATACTTCAGTTTAGCTTCATGGCTAAAACTACCGAAATTATCATCAACATATACGTTAAGTTGCTTTCTTAAAAAATAAGCCATGGCTGTAACATCTGCATCATCTACCGTGTCACTGTCTATTTGTCTCAAATACGCAAACACTTGCTGCTGTGCTTTAAGAAGTGCTCCTGCTAATAGTTTCTTATAGTATGAGCATTCTACATTTTTTTCAGCAACTACAATATTATCAATATTCTTAATGAATATAAGATCACTATCTAAATCATTGAGATTTTGCAATAACGCACCATGCCCTCCAGGTCTAAATAAGATAGAATCATCTTCTTTTCTATATACCTTTTTATCTTTTGTAAGTGCTAGTGTTTCGGTCGCTTCCTTTTGATAAGAAAAGGACACATCAAAGCTCACGCCTGTTTTAATTTCCAGATTCGCTTGTATCGCTTTAAGCTCTTCCAAAAAATAACTATGATGCTTTTCTGAAACTGTAAAATGCAAATTTGCTGTACCTTTAGAACTCGCATATAAAGACGCCTCAAACAAATGTTCTTGGAAGGCTGTAATGTAATGTGAATCGTATTTATGAAATGGTAATAAGCCTTTGGGGTAAAAACTATAGTTTAGACCATCTTCCGAAAGCATTATTTTCACAAATTGATAGTACTTTTCAGCATCCTCTAAATTTTCATAATGAGGTACTGTTGTTTTTAACTTTGAAATAACATCGTCATAAAAGGGAAATACCTCTAATTGAGAGATGAAAACTTTAATAAGATCGTCACCTTGATTTTCGATGTACTTTTCAATACTGTCTTTTGAAGGCTCAAAAGTATTGATAAACTTAAATAAAAACTTAAACATTCGTGTTGCTGCTCCAGAAGCGGGCACAAACTTTAAAATATGAAGTCCTTCTTTATGTGTGTTGTATAAGGCAATTAAATCTTCTGTTTCTTGGGGATTATAAGCATTTATACCTCTACCTATTGTGGCTGCAGATAATAAATGGGAATGCGTCATTCCATGTTTTAAACGTTTAATTTGAGCATTAACTGCGTCTAAACTAATCCCTTTATTATGAATATGATCAATATCTTTTTCGGTAAACATAACTTCTTATTTTAATGAACATAAAATCGATTTCCGAACTAAGATTCTAAAATCGATTTCTATGTCGTTTTTTGTAACTATTTTAACTATTATCAATAACTGATGTAAAAAAAGGAAACAGGCTTAGAGGAGGCAATAAATATAGTTGTAATAATTTTATTTTCGTCAAACTGTACATTCAACACTTTTAAAAGTTATTTTTTTAGAAATTCAAAAAACGCTTCGTCATCTTCAAGAGCTGTACCAATAACCACCATAGTTGCACCTGCATTGTAGGCTTGCTCTATAGCGGCTTTTGTTCTTAAGCCACCTCCAACAATTAACGGCATTTTTAATTCAGATGTCACAACGCTTATTATACCATAAGGTATTGGTGTTGCAGCGCCACTCCCTGCTTCTAAATACATCAATTTTAAACCTAATAATTCACCTGCCTTTGCCGTATTGGCAATATGTTCGGGATTGTCTTGACTTAAAGGCATTGTTCCTGTAACTTTTGCAACCGTAGTGAGGTGACCGCTTTCTACGAGAACATAGCCCGTAGGAATAACTTCAAGAGTCGTATCTTTAAGTTTTGGAACCGCTGCGACATGTTGCCCAATAAGATATTCGGCATTTCGCCCCGAGAGAAGAGACAAAAACAAAAGTGCATCGGCGTGTGCTGTTATTTGAGTAACATCTCCAGGAAATAGCACAACAGGCAACTCTGTACAAGCTTTAATTTGCGCGACTAAAACACCTGTAGCATTAGCATCTACAGTACTTCCACCTACAAAGATATGTGTAGCAACAGATGCTTCTATTTTCTGAATAAATTTTTGAGTTTGGCCTATTTCAAATTTATCAGGATCTATTAAAACAGCCAAACATCTTTTGTTTAGTGTATACGCTTCAAATATGTCTTTATAAATATCCATTAGGCAATAGCATAAGCACAAGTAAACCCTTCAAACTCTATAAACGCTATAGAATAACGGTGCTTCTTATCTTTATAATCAATCCATGCAACCGTTTCTTTTGCCTCTAAACAAAAAGGAATCGCCAAACAATGCGCTTTAAAACTCAATCCTGGTGTACAAAACAATTTATAAAGGGCCTCTTTAATACACCATATTACCGTTAACTTTCTTATATAATCGGCTGCTCCTTTCTTTAAATACTCAAACTCGTAAGCGACAAATTTATGTGCAATTACAGCTATTTTATCACGCTGTTTTTCTAAATCTATCCCCACAATACCATCGCTTATAATCACAGCTGAAAAATGAAACGAATGCGTTATAGAAATTTGCTTTCCGTCTTTAAGGTAAGGCTTTCCAAAAGCATCATAATACAAATCCTTGTCTGCATACCCAAATGCCGCCAATAACCATCTTACACTTAAAAAACCACGTTGGTGCAACTCGCTTTTCATAGACAAAACGCGTTCTAAAGCATTAGACTCTAGAGTTACACCTGCCATTAGATCTTCGTAAGATTCTGTAAGCTTCCAGATTTTAACAGTAGTTTGTGAGTTCGGTGTTATCGTTTTATATAAAGGCATTTAATTTTGTAAAACTTAATAGTTATCTTTGCAATCTGTAATTGGAAAGGTCTTTTATAAAAGCGAAATTACGTTTTTTTGAAGACCAAACACAATGACAATTCGTATTTAAAAAACAAAAGAAAATTGATATGAGTACAAAAACAATTCCTTACGTTGCAAGTAAAGTAAAAGACATCTCCTTAGCTGAATGGGGACGAAAAGAAATAGAATTGGCTGAAGCAGAGATGCCAGGGCTTATGAGCTTGCGCGAAGAATATAAAGACGCACAACCTTTAAAAGGCGCTCGTATTGCTGGTTGTTTACACATGACAATTCAAACAGCAGTATTGATTGAAACTTTACAAGCTTTGGGTGCGGAAGTGACTTGGAGTTCTTGTAACATTTTCTCAACTCAAGATCAAGCTGCCGCTGCTATCGCTGCCGCGGGAACAGCTGTTTATGCTTGGAAAGATATGAGCGAAGAAGAGTTTGATTGGTGTATCGAGCAAACGTTATTCTTTGGAGAAGATCGCAAACCTCTTAACATGATTCTTGATGATGGTGGAGATTTAACGAATATGGTATTAGACAGATACCCAGAGTTAGCTGCTGGTATCAATGGTTTATCTGAAGAAACCACTACGGGAGTTCACAGACTCTATGAGCGTGTTAAAAACGGGACATTAACAATGCCTGCTATTAACGTTAACGATTCTGTTACCAAATCTAAATTTGATAACAAATACGGTTGTAAAGAAAGTGCTGTTGATGCTGTGCGTCGCGCAACAGATATCATGCTTGCTGGAAAACGTGTAACCGTTTGTGGTTACGGCGATGTAGGTAAAGGAACTGCGGCTTCTTTTCAGGGTGCTGGAAGTATTGTTACAGTAACCGAAATAGACCCTATTTGTGCACTTCAAGCTGCTATGGATGGTTTTGAAGTTAAAAAGTTAGAAACGGTTGTAGCAAACTCTGATATTGTAATTACAACTACAGGAAATAAAGATATTGTACGTGCTGAGCATTTCAAAGCTATGAAGGATAAAACCATAGTGTGTAACATTGGTCACTTTGACAATGAAATTCAAATGGCTTGGTTGAACGATAATTACGGAACAACTAAAAACACGATTAAACCTCAAGTTGACAAATATACTGTTGATGGCAAAGATATTATTATCCTTGCTGAAGGCCGTTTAGTAAATTTAGGTTGCGCTACAGGACACCCTAGCTTTGTTATGAGTAATTCTTTTACCAACCAAACGCTTGCACAAATAGAGCTTTGGAATAACGCTGATGCTTATGGTAATGAAGTGTATATGTTACCGAAACATCTCGATGAAAAAGTAGCAAAACTACACTTAGAAAAAATAGGCGTAGAATTAACTGTTTTAGAAAAAGACCAAGCAGAATATATTGGTGTTACTGTTGAAGGTCCTTATAAACCTGAGCATTACAGATACTAGAATAGCTTTTAAGCATAAAATTTAAACACTTTACGCTGCTTCTAAAATAAAATTAAAAAAATCCCGCAAATTGTGTTTGCGGGATTCTTATTTTAGTATCAAATGTACATACGGTACGACTTAATACATATTTATTGTTTTGTTAGTTTTCTATTTTTTCTTACTAACAAGCTCGTACAGTCCTGTTATTTTATTAAAGCTCGTCGTCATATCGTTAGTGACATTATATACATCTATCAATTTAAAATCGGCGTCTAAGAAAGCTCCTTTATTAGATTGGTATTGCTCCCAAAGTGCCATAATAACGCCAATTTCCTCTTCAATTTCAGTGGTATTAAAACTACTAATTAGCAAATCTCCTATTACGCTAGAAAACTCATCAAAAACACCTTTTAAAATAGTCTTGTAAGCCGATTTATTTTTGGGATATGCATTAATTGCTGCAAAATAAAGACACATTCTTTGAGACAGCATACGTTGTTTTCCAGACACGTTAATGGTGTTAATTAATTCTTGATCATTATTTTCAAAGAATTTATTATTGTAATTAGAGCTTCGCTCTATACTTAATACAACTTGGTGGCAATTTTTCAGCAAGTCAGTATTCAATTCCATTATTTTTAACGCTAGATTTTCTGTAGCATCTTTACTTATAATCGCTTTAAATTCTCCCCAGATTTTATAAACTTCCTTTAAGTATAGTTTTGTTGAAGAACTTCCTGCATTTTCTTTTAAAATTTCTAATTGCTTTTCAAAAATGAATTTACTGGAATTCAATTCCTTTTTAATTTTATCATTTTCTATGCCTTGAGACATTAACAAATAGGCTTTAGACATTTTTTGGGACAGCATACGCTGCTTACCCGAAATGTTAATGGCCTTATTGTAATCAATATCTCCATATTTTTGAGATTGAGCAAAAGATAGAGTGCTAAAAAGTAGCAGAAGAATGAGATTTGGGCGTGTAATTTTTGTTTTCATAAGTCGTATTTTTAAATAGGTTAAGACAAATTCTAAGTAAAAATACGTATTACCTAATATGTAACAAAACAGCCAAAAATCACAAAACACCAAAAACTGCGAAAGCGCAACAAAAAACCTAACAAACAGCAGAAATCACTATTTTACAGTTAGTTACAATTCATTTTAAATAAGAAAAATATGAAAAAACGTAAGATAGAAGAGCCATAGTTGTGAATCCCATAAAAATGCAGCCTACAGCTATTTTTACACTAAATACGTAATTTTATATAAAACATATATGAATTAGTGTTTTAAAGTCCTTTCGCAACAGAAAGACTTGCCTTCGTTCTTTGTTGCTTAAACCTAAAAAACCACAACTTTGTGTGGCTTTTTAGGTTTTATCTCAACTATATTCACTTACCTTAGTAAGTTTATAACTATAAATATTATTGCTTTTCTTTTGATGTTGATAGTTCGTAAAGCACTGTAATCTTATCGAAACGCTTGGTAAGATCATTGGTTAAATTGTAAACCTTAACAACATCATAGCTTGAATTCAGGAAATTACTTTTATTTGCTTCATAATCTTTCCAAATTCCTACAACCGCATTAATCTCCCTTTCAATTTCTGATGTGTTAAATTTACTAGTTGCTAATACTTTAATAGCTGTTGTAAATTGCTCAAATACACCTTGCAGTGTCTTAGCATGTTCTGCTTTTTGCTCTGGATAGTTTTTTACAGCTGTAAAGTACAAGCACATTCTTTGCGATAGCATACGTTGCTTACCCGACATGTTTATGGTTGAAGCCAATTCTTTTAACTCAGGGTTTGAAGATATTTTAGCACCTTCTTTTATTTGGGTAACAACAGCATCACATGCTTTTAATAAAGCCGTATTCGTATTTATTAGAGCTATGGCGCCTTCATTTGACACAGGCTTTTCTATAGTTGCTTTAAATGCTTGCCAAAGACCATCTACAGCATCTAAATAGGGCTTTGTAGTACTACTAGTAGGATGCCTTTTCAACATGTCTAACTGCTTCTCAAAAATAACCTTACTAAAATTAAGCTCATTTTGTATTTTCTTATCTTTTAAATCCTTGACTTGTAATAAAAAGGATTTAGACATGCGTTGGGTTAACATTCTTTGCTTACCAGACAAATTAATAGCATTTTTATAATCTATGTCTGCTCCAGTTGTTTGTGCAAATAAAACTCCTGTAAAAAGAACTACTGCACATAGCATTGTGTTTTTGGTAATCATGATAAGGGGGGATTCGTATTTATTTATTTTTTAATTGTGGTTATTTAAATATCTATCCTTAAAGCGGATAAGCTTAAGCCTGTTTGCGTAATGTCTTTTTATTTAAGTGTTTCTTCTTCAAAATAGGCATCTAAAGTCCTGTCTATGTGTGCTTTCATCTTAACAATATCTACATCCTCTTTTAAAAACACCGTAATATTTTCATGACTTCTATTTCTACCAATACTTTCCCTAAGTTCAATCATTTCTATCTCTTGAAACGCTTCTAGATGTACCTTAATTTTTTCATCTAAGGATTCATCACTCAAATAAATTTTTAATGTTGGTCGTGTTGGCGAGTTTCTTATTTCAGATCTAAATGGAAGCATAATTAAATGTTTTTAAATTAAACACTATATAAATTAGTCTTGCAATTTACTCAAAAATGTGCAAATTCCTTCTACTTTTCTCTAGTTTGTGACAGCTTATACTGATCATGAGTTATCATTTTTTACACGTTTCAAAATCTACAAACCTTAGCTTTTCACAAAGTCCTGATAAAGATCCCAATAGAAACAAGTTTCCTTATGTAGCGTTCTCAAGAACATTTGGAAATCACCTTAGGCATGCTACATATAAAACAAAAAAAGAAGTCCTTTCTGTAGATACAGAAAGGACTTATAATGCTTTAAAGCTATTTTGTTTCTAAGCTTCGAAAGGCTCTATAGAAACATATGATTTGTTGTTTTTCTTCTTAGTAAATTTAACAACACCATCAACTCTAGCATGTAGCGTGTGGTCTTTAGAAGAATATACATTCTCACCTGGGTGGTGTGTATTCCCTCTTTGTCTTACGATAATATTACCAGCTATAGCAGCTTGTCCACCAAAGATCTTCACACCTAAGCGTTTCGATTCTGATTCTCTACCGTTTTTCGAACTTCCGACTCCTTTTTTATGTGCCATTTTATTTCGATTTTATGTTTTTAAACTTAATGGAAAGCTTATGCTTTACCACCATCTAACTCGTCTTGCCATTTTTTAAGCTCATCCCACTTGCCTTCAGCAGCTAATTTAGCTTGTGCAGGCCATGTGTCTGTAACGTGGTTCCCACGAACATCTACGATGATTTCAGCAATTTTAGAAGCTTCAGTATTTGCCAATTCTGCAAATGTTGTAATACCTGCTTCTACTAATGTAGATGCGATTTTTGGTCCAATACCTTCAATTTTCTTTAAATCGTCTGCCTTAGGCGCAGCTTTTTTTGTTTCTGCTTTAGGAGCAGCTTCTTTTTTTGGTGCAGCTTTCTTTGCTCCAGAAGCAGCAATGCTTTCAATAACAATTTCTGTTAAAGATTGACGGTGTCCATTCTTAACACGGTAACCTTTACGTCTTTTCTTTTTGAAAACTATTACCTTATCTCCTTTAAGGTGTTTCACGACTTTTGCTCCTACTTGAGCTCCGTCTATAGCTGGGGCGCCTACAGTTACATTGTCACCATCTGCAATAAGAAGAACATTATCAAAAGCAACTTGCTTTCCTTCTTCTGTTTGTAAACGATTAACAAAAACTTTTTGGTCTTTTTCAACTTTGAATTGATGCCCTGCTATCTCTACAATTGCGTACATAGCGTAACGTTTTTATTAATTAATTTTATTAAAAAACCACCTTAGGAGTCCTAAGGCGGGTGCAAATATAATCCTAATTAATTAATCTACAAACGTTTTACTAATTTTCAACGTAATTATTACTGTTTTTAAACAGTTGCATGACTGTTAAGGCTGATACTAAGGAGGTACAAAACCCCATTACTGCAACTATAAATGTAATTAACCCAATATCTGATCTAAAGCCCCAGTTCATGGTGTCTAATAAACCTGCTAAAAAATAAGGGTTAATTTCTGTGGCATACACCAAGAAAAATGCGGTAAATAAAAGTGTAGATATACATCCTGTCGCCACACCAACCTTAAAACCTTCGGCGTAAGAAAAATCTGTACGATATTGCTGTTTACTATAGCGTACAGCCTCAAAAACTCCTAACAGGGTAATGCCTGCATTTAATAAACTGTAGGCTGGATTAATATGTTTTCCAAATAAGGACAATAAAGAGAAATAGGCTATTAAAACGGTTCCTGTAATTAAACCATACTTTAGGGGTAAGATTAATTTTTTCATAAGCGTTTATTTTTTAAAATCCAACATCACCAAGATTCTTAAGTTACTAAAAATAAGCGACTTTAGAAAATAAAACTTGACCTATTTAGGACGTTTGCTTCTGTTTTTTGTTTGCCAAATAAACCCCTACTAAAATTACAACAGCAGCTAATGCCTGTAAAATCCCAAACTGTTCACCATCTAACACGCCCCAAAACACGGCAATAATCGTCATAAGATAAGTTACCGAAGAGGCAAAAACAGGAGTCGCAATATGCACCAATTTATTAAACATAACTTTAGCGATCGCTGTTCCAAACAAAGAGAGCAACAGTAAGTACGTTAACGCTGGTTTTAGCTCTGGCCGCTCTAAAACTTCTGGACTAAAAAAACCAGAGAACAACAAGATGCAAATGGCAGGTATTACAATAAAGGCAAAATTACCAACAGCGATCGTCAAGGCTTCCATGTGTTGTAAATAACGCTTTAAAATATTTACACTTGTAGCGTACATAAAGGTTGCTATAATCACAAAAAACACGTAATAATAATTCTGATCAGGATTGACGGAAGCCCCATTTAAAATAAGGCATAACGTGCCTATTAAACCTATAAAAACTCCTATAATTTGTAGCGATGTCGATTTTATTTTAAAGACCAAAAACCCTAAAACAATCGTATTTAAAGGCACTAAAGAATTTAATATCGAGGTTACAGAACTGTCTATTTCTGTCTCTGCAAACGCAAATAAAAAGGAAGGGAAAAATGTCCCCAATAGCCCCGTAAGGCCCACCCATTTCCAATCTTTACGCGCTATCTGTCGGATACGTTTAAACCCTGCTATAAATAAAAATGTTGCTGTAAAAATAATTCGAACAGCACCTAACTGTACAGGACTTAACCCTATTAATCCTTTCTTTATTAAAATAAAGGAGCTTCCCCATATAAGAGAAAGCACAATTAAATAGATCCATTTTAAGGAATTAGAAGGCATTGTATGTGTTTTAATATCCCCACAAAAGTGTTACTTTTAATATAATAAACAACATTATTTAGTAATTTTGTGAAAAGAAAACGCTAAAAACAGATTCTCATGAAAACGATTAAAATTATTTTAGGCTTTGCCTTTATTGTCGCCACAGCTATGCATTGCAAAAACAATACGTCTCCTGAGATAAAAACTATTGATGTTGCTTCTGAATCTGTTAAAAAAGAATTAGACCCTAATGCCACTTATGCCAAAGCAGAGTTTACCGTAGAAGGCATGACGTGTGCTGTTGGCTGCGCAGCTACCATACAAAAGAAAATAGCGCACATGGAAGGCGTAACGTTTGCTAAAGTTGATTTTGAAAATAAATTAGCAATGGTAGAGTATGATATTGCAAAGGTAAACACCGCTAGTATTGAAAGCACTGTAACGCGTATCGCAGATATTTATAAAGTATCACATATGAAAGACGTGGAAGCCTTCTCTACCGAGACGACCACCCCTGAAAAGAAAGCTTGTGAACCTGGATGTAAAAAATCCTGTTGCACAGCACATGTAACACCTCACAAAAAAATGGATTGTAAACCAGGCTGTAAAGAAGTCTGTTGCGTAAAGAAAGACGCCTAATAGGCTTTTAGGGGAGTAATGCTTTAGTTGTAATTATTTCGTTTTAGAAGCCCTATCACGTCTTGGTTTGTGATGTACAATAAAAAACCAACAAATAAGATAATGCGCTACATAAAAAAAGAAATCTCCAGCTAACACAGAAAGCCCCGACCGCCCTACAAACACATTGTAAGCCGCGATATAGGCCGAAGCCACCAGAAAAAACACAGAAACCTTAAGATACACCGTATTTTTGGATTTAATTGTGGAGTGCAATGCAAATACAGAGAAGATGTATAGCGTTACGGCGAACACGTAAAATAAAGACTCATTAAACATATCTTGTTCATTCATACCTCTTGAAAACAACCAAGTTGGCAACCAAATGAATACAATCATGGGGATAGAGAATTTCATGATTACCTTAAGGCTTATAAGACCAAACAGGCTAAATAACATATAAGCATACACAAAAAAAGAAAACCCGTGAAACACTAAACCTATAGGGTTGTAGGTTTCAAATGTGTTGCTAAAAAAATATTCTCCTAAAAGATTTAATAGTACCGCAAGTACAAACGCTATTTTTCGTTGTGTGGCATACCTTAAATAGGCACATAGTAAAAACGGGAAAAAGATGTAAGCAACAATCTTTTCTATAAAATATTCTGAAAAAAGAAATGATACTAATTCTAGAATTAAAAAGCCTAAAAACAAAACATGTACGAGAGTCCTTTGCTTAAAGAGGTCTAAAAATTCTTTTTTTATTATAGCGGAAATATGCTTCAATATGGTATGGTATAAGTTGGTTTTAAGAAAAATTTAAAAAGACTTTTCTTATACAATATAACATTTTTAAATTATTTAAGTGTACATACACTAAGACGCAAAATCTTAGGTTATAAATATCCCGAACATGTTATGCTCTATTTAAAATCTAAAATTCGATGCTAAATTTAAGAATTTCAATAGGTCTGGCATTCAGCTACAGCCAAATTTTGAAAGCGCACTGCAACACTTATTTTATGCTTTCTAAGCAAAATTTACGCAATACATTCTCCTCTAAGATATTGCTATTCTTTTGGTACTACTGGAGTTTTATCTTTTAAACCAATAAAAGACCAACACACAAGATAATGTGTTATGTAAAACAATAAATCCCCTACGATTATAGATAATCTATTTTTATGAATAAACATGTTATAGGCTTCGAAATAACTTCCTATTAGCAGTATTAGTGCCGCAAAAAACAAATAAGAATTCGTTTTACTTTTAGCCGTTAAGTAGGTATGAATACTGCTAAACAAAAATAGTGTTACCATAACTACATAAAATACAGCTTCATAAAACATATCTTTAGTCTTAAAGCCCGCAGAAAACAACCATGTAGGCAACCAGATGAGAAAAATTGTTGGGATCGCAAATTTTAATACGGCAGCAGGTTTGATGATTTTAAGCGCTGTGAACAAAACGAATGCGTAGCTAAAAAAAGCTAGACCGTGAAATACCATGCCTAAAGCATTATGTATTTCAGATACCGTATTAAATAAATACTCGCCCACAGCGCTTAAACACATTGCTAGTATAAAGAAAACCCTGCGTTGTTCTGCATGCCTAAGATAAACACATAATATGTATGGGAATATAATATATAAGGTGGCTTTTCTGTTAAAATAACTAGGGTAGAACACGCCCAAGCCATAAATGCATAAAATTCCAACAAAAATACTATTTGCTAAAAGTTTATGTTTTGACAGTTCTTTTAATTCTAACTTTATGGTCTGTAGTATTGGGTTCAAAAAACAAGACTAAACACTAATTACAAGCACTTTAAAACAAAGCAATCATGATACAATGTAGTAATTTTAAAATAAAACCTAAGCCATAAGAAGGGTTAAATTCTAAAAATCACTCCCAAGCAAGGCTTTCCATAATGTGTCTCAAATCCTTCTGCACATAATTTATAGCAGGTAAAATAGAATCGTAATTAGGTTTGGCATTAAAATACAAAGACCCTGTTAAAAAATGATTTAGGCTATCTGTAACGTAAAACTGTAACGGCGAAGCCACATTGCCTTTAACCTCAGAGAGCACGCCATATACCTTACGATTAGCATCTTCATAAGGATAAGCAGGGATTTCATCGGCCTTCTTCGTATGTTCGAACGTTAATTTTTGAGCATCTCTTAAAAAAGCTCTTAAATACTCAGGCCTACCAGCGACCGCCTTATAGGTTAAAAACACGGTAGCCTTTAAAGGGCTATACTCTAAATTTATACCGTAACTTTTAGTCGTGCTGGGAATCGCCTTAAAAGTAACACCATCTACCAAGGTATTGACTTGAAAACGCACCTCTGTATCTGGTAACTGTACTCCTTTATATTTAGTTTCTGGATATTGAAGTCTTAAAAAGGCCTTTGGTTTTGGCACATCATCTTCACCACAAGATACCAATACCATAATTAACAGCCCTATACTTATTATAATCCTCATCTTAGACAATTGTAACCTTAACACGTTTAATTCGTTTTTTATCCATAGCCTCTACAGTAAAGACATAATCTTTAAAAAAAATCTTAGATTGCAATTTAGGGAAACTCCCAGAAATCTCTAATACAAAACCTGCTATAGTTTCTGCTTCTCCCTTATCTGACTCAAAAACACTATCATCGTCAAGTTTAATGACTTTATAAAAGTCTTTTAACGCTGTTTTCCCCTCAAATACATAATTTTTATCATCTAATTTTGAGTAATTTAAATCATCATCATCAAATTCGTCACTAATATCTCCTACAATTTCCTCTATAATATCTTCTAAAGAAATTAAACCTGAAGTGCCACCATACTCATCTACAACAACGGCTAAATGCACCTTTTTTTCTTGAAATTCGGCCATTAAATCATCTAATTTCTTATTCTCAGGCACAAAAAAAGGTGCTCGCAGTAAACGGGTCCAATCAAATTGTTTTCTATCTAGATATGGCAGTAAATCCTTCACATAGAGAATGCCTTTAATATGGTCTACATTTTCTTCGTAAACCGGTATTCTAGAGTAACCGTGTTTAACAATATCTGGTAAGATGTGTTGATAAGCAGCTTCAATATTAAGTGCAAAAATATCTATTCTGGGACGCATCACTTGTTTTGTATCTGTATTACCAAACGATACAATGCCTTGCAATATTTTCTTTTCTTCTTTAGAGGTGTCCTCATTACTAGTCAATTCTAACGCTTGAGACAATTGATCGACACTCAAGTTTGATTTTTGTCGCCCTAATTTTTTATGTATGCCTAACGTAACACCACGCATAGGCAAACTAATAGGGGACAAAATAACATCTAAAACTTTTAAAGGATACGCCATAAGACATGCAAACTTTACGCTATTTCTACTGGCGTATATTTTAGGCAAAATTTCACCAAAAAGCAGTATTAAAAACGTAACCACAACCACCTCTAACACAAACTTAAGTTTTGGGTTCGCTATAGCTCCAAATAAAAAATCGCCCAAATAAGCAAATAGTATAACAACGGCTATGTTTATAAAGTTATTGGCGACAAGAATTGTTGCCAATAGCTTTTTAGGGCGGTCTAAAAGTTGTAATACTATTTTAAAAGGCTTGGTCTCTGCATCGGGGTCGATCTCTATTTCTGTTCGTGTTAACGAAAATAAGGCGACCTCTGCTCCAGATATCAGTGCAGAACAACATAAAAGTACGGCTAACAAGACAAAGCCTGATAGTATTGAGACGTCTATTGTTGCCATTAAAAGCATTAAACTGGGAGGTTCTGGATCCAAATACTTTAATTTTAATTATACGGTTTAGAAAGGTAAATCGTCACTATCTTCTGATAGCGTTGTATTAGAACTGGGTTGGGCTGTTGGAGACGGTGCTTGGGAACTTGTAGCACCAGCATTAGGATTGGTCGCGCCCTCTGCTTTTGTGCTTAAAAAAGTAAAATCTGAACATTGTATTTCTGTAGAGTACCTGTCATTCCCTTTTTCATCGGTCCACTTACGGGTCTTTAAACGGCCTTCAATATATACCTTATCGCCTTTACTTAAATACTTCTCACATATTTCGGCCCCTTTATTTCTAACCACAATATTATGCCATTCGGTATTGGTGACACGTTCATTAGTTTGTTTATTCGTATACGTTTCATTGGTTGCTAAAGGAAATCGCCCTACACAACCACCACCCTCAAAGTAATGCATTTTCACTTCATCTCCCAAATGCCCTATGAGCATCACTTTATTTAACGTACCTGACATATTCTTAAAAATTAAGGATAACAAAAGTAAAGAAATAATCTTTAGCACCTTTTGAATTATTGGCTGAATACCAAAAGATCGTAACGCCTTAGTATTCGCCTTCTAAAATTAACGAAAAATATTGGTTTCACGCAGGATTTACTACAAAAAACCCATAGAGAGTAGCCATTGTTTTTAAACTAAAACCCAAACGTTTCTATAAACTTACCTATTATTACAGGTACAGGATATGTTTCTATAGCGTTACAAGCAATTCCCGCTTTAAGTGTGCCCTCTAGGCTTACAATCCAAAACGTAATGTGTAAATGTTGATGCGACAGTTTATGAAGTTGAGGCACCGTATTGTATTGTACCACATCGAAGGCAACACCTTTAGTATGCGTATTGGTCTTTAGCAATTCAAGACACCCCTCATGACTTATATTTTCTGTCGTTTCTATTAAAGGAAATTGATATAAATTTTGCCATATGCCCTTGCCTTCTCGTCTTTCTAATACCGTTTTATGATCTTGAGACAAGAAAACCATAAAATTAAAATACCGTTGTTTTACTTTTACCTTCTTAAGCTTAACAGGCAATTGCGCTATAGTTCCTTTTTGAAATGCCACACACGATGATGAAAAAGGACAAAACATACAATCTGGCGTTTTAGGCTTACACTGCATAGCCCCAAACTCCATAATAGCTTGATTAAATGTTGCAGGATCCTTGACATCAATAAGATCTTGAGCTAATGTTTTAAATTGCTTTATACCTTCTGTTGTATTAATAGGAGTAGCAATTCCAAAATAACGTGCAAGCACTCTATATACATTACCATCTACAACAGCAGTTACTTCGTTAAAACATATAGATGCTATAGCGCTAGCAGTGTAATCGCCAACACCCTTTAATTCTAACAAGGTTTTGTAGGTATTAGGAAACACACCAGCGCAGTCGTTTACTATATACTGTGCCGAAGTATGTAAATTTCTAGCTCTAGAATAGTACCCCAGGCCTTGCCACAATTTTAAAATCTCTTGCTCGTCTGCCTTTGCAAGATCATAAACTGTGGGGAAATTTTCAACAAAAGCCTCATAATAAGGTAAGCCTTGTTTTACTTGTGTTTGCTGTAAAATGATTTCTGAAAGCCAAATAAAATACGGATTTTGAGTTTCTCGCCAAGGCAATTTCCTATTGTTACTTGAATACCAGTCTTTTAATGTTTTAGAAAAGGCCATAGATTATTTTTCTACCAAGCGCTAAAATAAACGTTTATAATCTTAAATTTTAATGAATTAGGTTTGAAATATTGAATATTAAATGCATATATTTGCATCCCTTTTAAAATATTATAATAACCCAAATAATAAAAAATTAAAATGACGAAGGCTGATTTGGTAGCAAAAATTTCTGAGAAGTTAGGAATTGAAAAAGGAGATGTTCAAGCAACAGTTGAAACATTCATGGAAGAAGTAAAAACTTCTTTAGAAAGTGGAGACAATGTATACTTAAGAGGTTTTGGAAGCTTTATCATTAAAACAAGAGCTGAAAAAACAGGTAGAAACATTTCAAAAAACACTACTATAAAAATACCTGCTCACAATATCCCTGCATTTAAACCTGCAAAAGTTTTTGTTGAGGGTGTTAAAACTAACGTTGAAGTTAAGTAAAAAGCACAAGTACCGATCATAAGGACCGGTATAAAATAAATTATTAATTTAAAAATATACTATTTATGCCAAGTGGTAAGAAACGTAAAAGACATAAGGTAGCAACGCACAAGCGTAAGAAACGCAGACGCGCTAACCGTCACAAGAAAAAGAAATAAATCAAAAAAGTAGTTTGAACAACTACTTTTTTTGATTTTTAAAAACAACAACGTTCTTTGAAATGAGTTCTCAAATTTTTAGTACAGTAATTGTATTTTGAACTCCACGGATTAAAATCCTGTGATAAAAATTAAGTTTAATCCATTTCGCTTTTAGCGGAATTAAAATTAACAAAATGGATAAAGAATTGATTATTCGATCTAATTCCGAAGCTGTTGATTTTGCCTTATTAAAAGATGGAAAACTTATTGAATTACAAAAAGATGAAGATGATAACAATTTTTCGGTTGGCGACGTGTTTATTGCCAAAGCGCGAAAAACGGTTCCAGGACTAAATGCTGCATTTGTTAATGTAGGTTATGAAAAAGATGCATTTTTGCACTATCATGATTTAGGGCCTAAATTACCTTCACTTTTAAAATTCACAAAACGTGTAAGCACAGGTAAACTAAAAGATTTTTCTTTAAAAAATTTCCCGTTTGAAAAGGATATTGAGAAAGACGGCAAAATTGTCGATGCCTTAAAATCCAATCAATCGCTATTAGTACAAATTGTAAAAGAACCGATATCTACAAAAGGCCCTAGAATAACATCTGAGTTATCTATTGCTGGTAGATATATCGTTTTAATGCCTTTTTCTAATCGCATCTCTATTTCACAAAAAATAGAAGATCGTGAAGAAAAAGACCGCTTAAAGCGTTTGGTTAAAAGTATCACACCGCAAGGTTTTGGTATTATTGTTCGTACTGTAGCACAAGGCAAAAAAGTAGCCGAATTAGATAATGATTTACAGAATTTGCTCCAACGCTGGAATGCAATGTGTAAAAAATTATACAAAGCACATCACCCTAGTAAAGTATTAGGAGAAATGAATAAAGCCTCTTCTATATTAAGAGACATATTTAATGACTCGTTTACAGGTATTACGGTCGATGATGAAACTTTGTACTATCAAATTAAAGAGTATTTACAGGAGATTGCTCCTAAAAAAGAATCAATCGTTAAATTGTATCAGTCTAAAATTCCCGTATTCGAAAAATTTGGAATTGAACGACAAATTAAAACCTCTTTTGGTAAAACCGTTTCCATGACAAAGGGTGCGTATTTGGTTATAGAACACACCGAAGCCCTTCATGTCGTTGATGTAAATAGCGGTAACAGATCTAATAAATCGAACAACCAAGAGCAAACAGCATTAGAAGTCAACTTAATCTCTGCAACAGAAATTGCCCGTCAATTACGCTTACGTGATATGGGCGGTATTATTGTTATAGATTTTATAGATATGACTAAACCAGAGAACAGGCAGAAACTCTTTAATCACCTTCGCGATGAAATGAAGGATGACAGAGCTAAACACAAGATATTGCCTCCAAGTAAATTTGGTTTGATACAAATTACGAGACAACGTACGCGTCCAGAAATGAACATAAAAACCAGAGAGGAAAACCCTAATGGTACAAGTGGCGCAGAAGTTGAAGCACCTATCAGTTTGGTGCAAAAAATTAACCAAGATCTTGAAAGATTATTAAAAAAAGACTATACAAAGGTGACATTAAACACACATCCTTTTATAGCAGCCTTTCTAACAAAAGGCTTTCCATCTATTCGTTCTAAATGGTTATTAGAACACAAAAAATGGGTTAAAATTTTACCCCGCGATGCTTACACATATTTAGAATATCATTTTTTTGATAAAGATGGTAATCAAATTAAATAATAAAAAACCCCTAACATTTAAGTCTAGGGGTTTTTTTATATGCAATTGTATATCATGAAACGTATTTGTACAAATTAAATACAAATAACATGACATGCTGCCTTCATTCTTATGAAAACAGCATTATGCGGCTGGATTAGGAATTTCGTTATGAATAGCATCTATTTCATCTAATATAGCATCACTTAAAGTAACATCGATACTTGCTATATTCTCTTCTAATTGGTAACGTTTTGTAGCACCTATAATGGTACTTGTAACAAAAGGTTGTTGGTTTACAAACGCTAATGACAAAGCCGCTAAACTTAAATTATTAGCCTCTGCTATTTCCATATAACGTCGTGTAGCTTCTGTTGCTTGTGCACTGCTATAGCGTGCAAATCTTGGAAATAATGCTAATCTGGCATCGTCTTCTGCCTTACCCGTTATATATTTTCCTGAAAGCACACCAAATGCCATTGGCGAATACGCTAAGAGTCCTATATGCTCTCTTAAAGCTACTTCTGCTAAATCAGTTTCAAAAGATCTACATAACATAGAATACGCATTTTGAATGGTTAGCATACGTGGTAAATCGTGCGTTTTATGTTCTTGGATATAACGCATGGCTCCCCATGAATTTTCATTAGAGATACCTACATGACGAATACGCCCTGCTTGTATTTCTTTATCCAAGCTGTGTAATATCTCATTAAAATTATCATCCCACTGGGTATCGTATTTGTACAAACGTTGCCCGAAGCGGTTAGTATCGCGTTCTGGCCAGTGCAACTGGTATAAATCTATATAATCAGTTTGCAAACGCTTTAACTCTAAATCTATAGCTTCTGTAATCGATTTAGGACTAAAACCTGTTGTTCTAATATGTGCCGTATAATCGCCAGGCCCTGCTATTTTAGAAGCCAAAACCACCTTATCTCTTCGTCCTGTTTTTTTTAACCAACTCCCAATAATTTCACTGGTTTTACCTTGCGTTTCTGCATTGGCAGGAACAGGATACAATTCTGCACTGTCTATAAAGTTTACCCCCTTATCAAAAGCATAATCCAACTGCTCATGCCCTTCTGCTTCTGTATTTTGATTGCCCCAAGTCATAGACCCTAAGGCTATTTTACTCACTTTTATGTCTGTATGCGGTAGTGTTGTGTATTTCATAGTGTTTTAGTTTTCTCTAGCACTTTTTTTATTAAATCTAAGCGTTTCTTTTCCTTAGTGTAAAGATAAAAAACCGTTAAAAGCTAAAATAGCTTTTAACGGTTTTTTATGTCTAGTAGGTGTGTGTAACTGTAAGCCCTGTTTTCCACCCTATACATTAATCATTTAACAATCGCGTTAATTCATCTAATTTAGGGGTTAAAACAACTTCTATACGTCTGTTTTTAGCACGCCCAACTTCGGTATCATTATTCGCAATCGGCGCATACTCTCCGCGACCCGCCGCTGTTAGATTCTCTGGATTAATAGCAGTATTCTCTCTTAATATATTTACAATGGCTGTGGCACGTTTGGTTGATAAATCCCAATTACTGGTCAATACACCACTTCCAGAATACGGTATATTATCGGTATGGCCTTCTATCAAAACTGCTATATCTGGATTTTCTGCCAAGACATTCCCCAAACTACGCACTGCAGTTTTACCATCTGTACCTACTGCCCAACTCCCCGATTGGAACAGCAGTTTGTTCTCCATAGAAACATATACTTTACCACCGCGTTGCTCTACTGTAAGTCCTTTACCTTCAAAATCGGTTAAAGCTCTAGAAATCGCATCTCTTAACTGCGACATAGCAGCATCTTTAGTGGCAATAACACTTTCTAACTCTGCAATACGGCTTGAGCGTTCTTCCAATGCTTTCTTTAATTTCTCTAAGCGTGCATTTTCTGCTGCTAGTGCTTGCTTTTTAGCTTCTAATTGTGCCAATAACTCCCTGTTCTTTTGTGAATTTTTAGTAATAGAAGCCGAACTATTTTTTTCTAAAGCGGCATAAGATGCTTTTAAATTATCTAAATTAGATGTTGCGGCATTGTACGCATCGCGAAGCTCGTCGCGCTCTGCAACTACCTCGTCATAAGATTTTTGCAATTGATCTCGTTCATTTTTAAGCCCATTTTTTGTTTTTAATAAGGCTTCATTCGCCTCAGAAAGCGTTCTGTTTTCTTGTTTTAAAGTCGCATACTTGCTTTCTAAATCCTTATATATTTTTGGAGACACGCAAGATGTGAGCCCTACTAAGGCGCCTGCTACTATTAAACTATATTTTATCATAATGTTTATCAATTATAAATGCTATTAATTCTGCTCTATCTCTACAAGAATTGGACAGTGGTCACTATGCACGGCTTCTGTAAGTATAACAGATCGTTTTATCGCTTCTTGTAATGGCGCCGCAACCATTGCATAATCTAAACGCCATCCCTTATTATTCGCTCTAGAGTTGGCACGATAACTCCACCAACTGTACGTTTGCTGCTCTGGGTGCAAATACCTAAAAGCATCTATAAAACCGCTTGAGATAAAATCGCTTATCCATTCGCGCTCTACAGGTAAAAATCCTGAAACACCTTTCATTTTAGGGTTGTGTATGTCTATGGCTTCATGACATATATTGTAATCTCCACAAATCACCAAATTAGGAACTTCTGTTTTTAATGTATTGATGTAACCTTGAAATAAATCCATGTATTCCAGTTTATGATCAAGGCGGGCTGCATTAGTCCCCGATGGCAAATAAAGGCTCATTACAGAGATTCCATCAAAATCCACTCTTATATTTCTACCTTCAAAATCCATAGACTCAATTCCTGTGCCATATACAATGTTTTTAGGTTCTATCTTACTTAAAATAGCAACACCACTGTACCCTTTTTTTTGGGCACTAAACCAGTAATGAAATTTATACCCCGCATCTTCGAACAGGCTTAGGTCTAATTGTTCTTTCATGGCTTTTATTTCTTGCAAACAAATCACATCTGGATCTGCACTTTTTAACCAATCTATAAAGCCTTTATTAATGGCTGCTCGAATACCGTTTACATTATAAGATATTATTTTCATAAGCGTGTTGAAGTGTTTCAGCTAAAATAAATAATACGTTACTTTTACACTATAGAATTTAGCAGGAGTTTTTAACGAATTCTAATGATAAAATATTTTAGCCAAATCGCAGTTTAATATTTAATGAAGTTTATCCTATTGTTTTTAGTCTCTCTACTTGGGTTTGGTGCTTTTGCACAAAACCTAAACCGTAAGTATAAAACTAAAAAAGTAGCAGTAGCAGATACCATAGTAATCGCTAATGTTAGTATTAACTCGAGTTGGTTTACCGTAGCCACTAAAGAGGGTACACCTTTAGACTCCTCTTATTACGCCATTAATTTTTCTAAAGCCCTTTTAAAGCTAAAAAAAAATGTGCCTACAGATTCTCTAATCGTAAGCTACCTAAAGTTTCCTGAGTTTTTAACAAAGACCTATAAACAGCTGGATGAAAACATTATTGTCGATAACACCACACAAACAAACAAACGCTACACCCTAAAACAATCTAACGTAAAAAAAACATTTGTGCCTTTTGATGGCTTAACCACTTCTGGAAGCATTTCAAGAGGGGTCACCATAGGCAACAATCAAAATTCGGTTTTAAATAGCGAATTAGACTTGCAAATTACGGGTAAACTTAACGATAATGTCTCCTTAAGAGCCTCGATACAAGATGCGAACATCCCGTTACAAGAAAGCGGATTTAGCCAACGCTTAGACGAATTCGACCAAGTATTTATTGAATTGTTTAGTAAAAATTGGAGTGTACGCGCTGGCGATATCGATTTGGAAAATAACAACTCTTTTTATGGGGCATTTTCAAAACGCGTGCAGGGTTTATCTTTTAGCGCCAACCTTGGGGCATCTAGACAAACGCAAGTATTTGCTGCTGGAGCATTGGTACGTGGCCAATTTACAACAAGTCAATTTGTAGGCCAAGAAGGCAACCAAGGGCCTTATAAATTACAAGGCCAAAATGGCGAACTATTTGTACTTATTGTCTCTGGTAGTGAAACTGTTTATGCCAATGGTATTGCTTTAGAACGCGGCGAAGACAAGGATTATATCATTGACTATAATGCTGGTGAACTTATTTTTAATACCACATTCCCTATCACTTCAGAAATGCGAATCACTGTTGACTATCAATTTAGTGATCGTAACTTTTCGCGTATCGTAGCCTATGGAGGTGGTAATTATAAAAGTGATGCATTTAAGGTGGGCATTTCTGTGTACTCTGAAAGTGATGCTAAAAACCAACCACTACAACAAAATTTATCTGAAGCTCAAGTACAAGTTTTATCTGAAGCAGGAGACGAACGTTCCCTTATGGTCGCGCCATCTGATGTGCCTGAGACTTTTAGTGATAACCGCATTCTATATCGAAAGGAGCTAAGAGATGGTAACGACATTTTTGTATTCTCTAATGATCCTGATGAAGAACTGTTTCGGGTAACATTCACCTTAGTAGGCGCCAACCAAGGGGCTTACATCCTAAATAGCACCAATGCTATTTCTAATATTTTTGAATATGTTGGACCGCTTCAAGGCGATTATGCACCTATTATACAGCTAATAGCACCTACTAAATTACAAGTCGCTGTAATTGATGGTAGTTATACCCCAACCGAGAACACAAGTGTTGATTTTGAATTCGCTGGCAGTAAAAATGATTTGAACTTGTTCTCTACTCTGGACGATGCCAATAACGATGGCTTTGCAGGAAGACTACGAATTGCCCAAAATATTATAAAAAAGGACAGTGTTTGGAATGCCAACGCTTATGTAAATACAGACTACATCCAAGAAAATTTTAGAAGTATTGAAATTTTATACAACGCCGAATTTAATAGAGATTGGAATTTAGAACAGCAACGGGGCAACCAGCGTGTTGGTGAATTAGGGCGGCAAACCTTTTTAAATTCTGGTATAGCACTTTCTCATTACGAAAAAGGCCGCCTTAACTATCAATTCGAATATCTAGATTTCGCATCTGGTTTTACAGGTAGTAGACATATCTCCAGTGCTAATTTACGCCTAAAACGCTTTCTTATACAATCAAATTCTAGCTTCTTGAATGCCACATCCGCGACAAATACTTCTGTCTTTTTAAGATCGCATCACACTGGTGTTTATGGGTTTAAAAACAGTTGGCTTGGCGCTAAGTTCTCTATTGAAGACAACGAACAAATCGACACCGCTACAAACATCCTTACGCCGCTAAGTCAGCGTTTTGCTGCATATGAAGGCTTTATTGGTATAGGAGACAGCACAAAGGTATTTGCACAATTTGGGTATAAAAACCGGGTCAATGATAGTATTAGAAACAACCAATTGCAAAATGTAAATACCTCTAATACATTTTATGTGGATTCAAGGCTTATTCAAAACAAAAACACAACCCTTTCGCTTTATGCCAATTTTAGAACTTTAGATTTCGAAGATCCCGAAATCGCAAATGAAAATGCGTTAAATTCCAGACTGCAGTTCAATCAAAAGCTCTTTAAAAACATCATACAAAGCAACACCGTTTTCGAAACCAATTCTGGTGCTTTACCCCAGCAAGATTTCACTTTTGTTGAAGTTGAAGCGGGTCAAGGTACATTTACATGGAATGATTACAATGGTAACGGCATTCAAGAACTGGAGGAATTTGAGACGGCCCAATTTCAAGATCAAGGCCTATACATAAGAGTGCTTTTACCCAACCAGGTGTTTATAAAAACACATCAAAATAGACTGAGCCAAACCTTAACCATAAACCCTGCTAAATGGAACGTCTCTAAACAGAAATCTAAGAAGTTCTGGTCTCATTTTTACAATCAATCCAGTTATTTAATAGACCGTAGAATCCGCCAAGATGGAAGTAATTTTAATTTAAACCCTTTTGAAAGCGATGCCGAAAACCAATTAGATTTACAATTAAATTTTAGAAATGTTCTGTTTTTTAACCGAGGAAAACAACGCTACACCACCTCTTACACCTTTCTCTCTAATGCTTCTAACAACACATTATCTGTTGGCTTGTTACAAAATGATTTAAATAGCCATCAAGTTAACTTTAATCATAAATTACATGAAAACTGGCTGCTTACCTTACAATCTGCCTTAGGCACAAATGAGAGTTCTAGTGAGAATTTCACAACCAAAAATTTCAAGTTCGACGAAGCTTTGGTGAACCCTAAATTATCTTATCTTTTTAATGAAAACAGCCGTTTTGATCTGTTTTACCAATACACCACCAGAGAGAATACCATTGGTAACTTCGAAAGCCTGATCCAACAAAATGTAGGTCTTGGTTTTAATTTTGCTAAAAATGAAAAAGCGGCTATAAATGGTGAGGTTAATTATTTCAACAATGCATTTAATGGCGACCCTAACACCCCTGTAGGGTTTCAGTTACTAGAAGGTTTACAGCCTGGAAACAACTTTACATGGACACTTCTCGCCCAAAAGAAACTCACCAAATTTCTAGATTTAAACCTTAGCTATTTTGGAAGAAAAACAGAAACCGGCACTACAATACACACAGGAAATATACAATTAAAAGCCTATTTTTAAGAGCTTTCTGTATTAGTTTTTTCTTGTAAAAAAGAATTTCATACATTATTAATGATGTGAAAAAGTCTAAATTGAATTAAATCACATTTAAACTGTGTGTTTTTTCTAATTTTTTTATAAAATTAAAACTACTATTTTGTAGTCTATTTATTATTTATAATTTTGTTACAACTATTAACTTAATTTTAAAAAAATGAAAAACATTAAGAGACAATTAGTCTATCTATTAGTATTGTGCTTTACTTTCAGTTTTAGCTGCAGTGAGGAAGCCGAAGATAAGGCTGAACTAAAAAGTGAAGACCCTCAAAGTATAGTGAATGAGCTGTTAGATACATTTCGTACAGAATTGGATAACAAAGCTTCTAACTTGTTTTCTAAAAGTGATGAAGTCATTGTGAATTATAGTTTCGAAATGATTTTAAATGAACGTACAGGTCAAATCTTCATTGCAAATTTGCAAGAGCAACCTGTTTTTCCTATTTCTAGTAAAGAAAGTTACAAGAGAACCGATAAAAAATATGAAGTCTCTTGTGATAAAGGAGGCACGGTTACTAAAAGCCAATGCGATGGTAAGATTAGCTGTGGCACTAAGGTATATAATTGTTTAAAATCGGGTGGCTGTGCTACCATTTGTCAAGCGCCAGCCATAAAAAAAGAGAACGTTAAATTTATTGGTGAAGTTAAAAAGATAAAAACTAATGATAGAATACCATCTCTAAATATAATACCTAATGATAAATTTAGCTCGGTAAAACTAGATTATTTGATTGTGAAATAGACGTTTTCTTTACAATAAAAAAAGCCTCAAATCTCTAGAGATTTGAGGCTTTTTTTATTGGATTTTATAGTCTTAAACAGAAGCCTTCATCAGCTCTCTGTTCATTCTAGCAATATTATCTAAAGAAATGCCTTTAGGGCACTCTACTTCACAGGCTCCTGTGTTGGTACAGTTACCAAAACCTTCTAAATCCATTTGCGCAACCATGTTTTTAACACGATCTGCGGCTTCTACTTGTCCTTGTGGTAGTAATGCATACTGCGATACTTTAGCCCCTACAAATAGCATGGCAGATGAGTTTTTACAAGTTGCAACACAAGCTCCACAACCAATACATGTTGCTGCATCCATAGCTAAATCTGCATCATGTTTAGGAATTGGAATGGCATTTGCATCTTGGGTATTACCAGATGTGTTAACCGATATATAGCCTCCAGCATGCTGTATTCTATCGAACGCACTTCTATCTACAGCTAAATCTTTAACCACAGGAAATGCACCTGCTCTAAAAGGCTCTATTGTTATGGTATCTCCATCTTTAAACATACGCATATGCAACTGGCATGTTGTAACGCCTCTGTCTGGCCCATGTGCTTCACCGTTAATATACATAGAACACATACCACAGATCCCTTCTCTACAATCATGATCGAAAGCTACAGGATCTTCTCCAGATGCGATCAATTGCTCATTTAAAACATCCATCATTTCTAAAAATGACATATGCTCTGAGATTTCAGTAACCTTGTAATCGACCATTTGACCCTTTGCATTCGAGTCTTTCTGTCTCCAAATTTTAAGTGTTAAATTCATAATGCCAATCTTATTTGTATGAACGTTGTTTCAGTTCAATATCATTAAACTCTAATTCTTCTTTATGTAGTACCGCTTCAGCTGGTTCTCCTTTATATTCCCAAGCAGAAACAAACGCAAATGCTTCATCATTACGTTTCGCTTCGCCTTTTTGTGGTCCAGATTCTTCAGCAGATTCTTCTCTAAAGTGACCTCCACAAGATTCTTCTCGCGTTAAGGCATCTTTAGCAAACAACTCTCCTAATTCTAAGAAATCTGCAACACGTCCAGCTTTTTCAAGTTCAGGATTCATTTCATGAGCACCTCCAGGTACAGAAACTTCTTTCCAGAACTCTTCGCGAATAGCTTTAATTTCAACCATCGCTTCTTTCAAGCCTTTTTCGTTACGAGACATTCCACATTTCTCCCACATAACTTTACCAAGTTTCTTATGGAAATAATCTACAGACTTAGTCCCTTTATTATTTACAAAGAATTCGATACGTTCTTTTACTTCATTCTCAGCGGCTTCAAATTCTTTAGTATCGGTTGAAATTTTCCCCGTTCTAATATCATCAGATAAGTAATCGCCTATCGTATATGGCAATACAAAATAACCATCTGCTAAACCTTGCATTAGCGCAGATGCCCCCAATCGGTTAGCACCGTGGTCTGAGAAATTCGCCTCTCCAATACAATACAATCCAGGCACTGTAGTCATGAGGTTATAATCTACCCAAACACCTCCCATGGTGTAGTGTACTGCTGGGTAAATCATCATAGGCGTTTCATACGGATTCTCATCTACAATCTTCTCGTACATTTGAAATAAGTTTCCATATTTCGCCTTTACGATCGCTTTTCCTAATGTTTGTATATCTGCATCGGAAGCATTAGTCATATTTTTAACTTTTGCCTGCTCCTCACCGTAGCGAATAATAGCAGATGCAAAATCTAAATAGACCGCCTCTCCTGTAGCATTTACGCCATAACCAGCATCACAACGCTCTTTTGCAGCTCTAGAAGCAACATCACGAGGTACTAAGTTACCAAAAGCAGGATATCTACGCTCTAAGTAATAATCTCTTTCGTCTTCAGATAAATCTGTTGGTTTCTTTCTGCCCTCACGAATAGCTTTTACATCATCCATGTTCTTAGGCACCCATATACGTCCATCGTTACGTAAAGATTCAGACATTAACGTTAATTTAGACTGATAATCTCCAGAACGTGGAATACACGTTGGGTGAATTTGTGTATAACATGGGTTTGCAAAAAATGCGCCTTTCTTATGAATTTTCCATCCTGCGGATACGTTAGATCCCATGGCATTTGTTGATAAGAAATATACATTTCCATACCCTCCAGAAGCGATAACCACTGCATGTGCAGAATGGCGTTCTATTTCTCCTGTGATTAAGTTTCTTGCAATAATACCTCTAGCCTTACCGTCTACCTTTACTAAATCTAGCATTTCATGACGGTTAAACATTTCAATCTTACCACGAGCTATTTGGCGGTTCATTGCAGAATAAGCCCCTAATAATAATTGCTGTCCTGTTTGCCCTTTAGCGTAAAATGTTCGAGATACTAAAACCCCTCCAAAAGAACGGTTATCTAAAAGCCCTCCATAATCACGTGCAAAAGGCACACCTTGTGCCACACATTGGTCGATGATATTCGTAGACACCTCAGCCAAACGGTGTACGTTAGCTTCACGAGAACGGTAATCGCCCCCTTTTACAGTATCGTAAAAAAGACGGTACGTAGAATCGCCATCGCCTTGGTAATTTTTTGCGGCATTGATTCCTCCTTGTGCTGCAATAGAGTGCGCACGTCTTGGTGAATCTTGGTAAGCAAATGCTTTAACATTATAGCCAAGCTCTGCTAATGTTGCTGCAGCAGAACCTCCAGCAAGACCTGTACCTACGACAATAACATCTATATGACGCTTATTGGCAGGGTTTACAAGGTTAATTTTATTTTTATAATCAGTCCATTTATCTTTAATTGGACCCTTTGGTACTTTTGAATCTAAAGCCATAGTATATTTAAGATTAATGGTTATTTATGTGTTAAAAAATGAAAGACTGCAACTATAATAAACCCTAAAGGAATTAAAATAGAATAGGCTTTACCTATAGTTTGTAATGTTTGCTTACGTCCTGCTGATGATCCAACCGATTGGAATGCAGAAGTAAATCCATGTGCTAAGTGCAATCCTAAAAGTACAAATGAAATCACATAAGCTAGAACGCGTATAGGATTATGAAATTTCTCTACCAGTTCATGGTAGTATCTAAAGCCACCATCATGCATTCCAGACATATCACCAACAATATACTTGGTGTTTATCTCTGGGAACCAAAAATCAATAAAGTGTAAAACGATAAAAGCGAGGATAACAAGTCCACTGTATATCATATTTCTACTGACCCAAGACGAGTTTGCCGCACCATTATTTTGAGCATAGCTTACACCATTTGCTTTTTTGTTTTTTAATTCTAAAACAAAACCCATAACAAAGTGAAATACTACTGCAAAAATAAGAACAGGTTGTAAGACAAACTGGACTATAGGGTTTGTCCCCATAAAATGAGACACTTCATTAAAGGTGTCTGCACTAAAAAGTGATAATAAGTTAATTGCTAAGTGTTGAAGCAAAAAAAACATAAGGAAGAATGCTGAAAGCGCCATTGCTACTTTCCTTCCAATCGAAGATTTAAAAAATCCGGCCATTATTACGTGTAGTTAATGTATTGTTACGCAAAGATAATTTACAATACGCTCATGACAAAAGGATGTACAGTTAAAGTTGTTATTTAGAATAATTATAAGTAATAATACTTAGACAAATACGTAATTCAATACGCCCTAATTTTGAAGTGTAAACAAATATAGATCAGCGTATGTTTTAGATCATTTAGTAATACAAAAAAATTAAAACCAACACTTTAGCACCTACAAAACAGTAAAGTCAAAATTAATTTAACATTCCCTCAAAATACGTAGAAAACTAATCTATAACTAATCGCAGACTTTTAGACACTTGTGTTTTTAAAACTACAGAGACAAAATAGACACCAGACTGCAATTCTGCTACATCCACAAGCTGTTTATTAGAGGTCAGAGCAACAGTTTTAACACGCCTGCCGCTAATATCATACAACTCAGCATAATCTAAATTGGACACTGCTGAAGTTGTATTTATGTAGAATTGTGATTGTGCCGGATTAGGATAGACAGAGACTTCTTCTTCCTCTAATTCTGATATATCAGTATTTAAAACACAGGCGCCGTTATAGTCTGTCATCCTAGAAAAACCGCAGACAAAAGCTGTTGTACCTACATTTTGAATATTTTGAGCAGCTTCGATATTATGTAGATTTAAACCTCTTTGAATTTCAAAATTAGAAATGGCAAAATGCATCACATCATCGGTATCTATCACATGTCCAAGCTGGTGCGCATGCCCAAGCTCATGTAAAGCTACACTTTGAAAATCCCACTGTACAAAGTTTATACCATTAGGGTTTTCTCCAAAATACCAAGATTCTACTGGTACTGTTGACGGGTCATTCAAATTGTCATTAAACACGATATCTATTTCTGTTACAGCACCACGCTCTCCTCCACAAAATACAATAAAATAATTCGTTACCCCTAAAACACCTTCAGGCAAAGGATTAGAAGCTGTATCGAAGGTAATAATGTTAATACCATCGGATGCACTTCTGGATACAGGACTTGTATTGGCATCCATCTCCCAATGAATTCGGGTTTCACATCGCCAAGTATCTAAAGCTCTTAAAAAAGACGTCTTTGCCAAAGTATTGGCATCAAATTGTGTGTTAAATTGCCAAGTTATATTACCTGTATTATTTAGCGAAACGTGTTGTGCACGGCGCCCTTCACTATCATTAATAATCGCGGCATCAACCGTAAGCGATGAAACAGACACCCCTTGCGTTCCGTCTGAATTGCGAACTCTTATATCTCCAGTGCCTGCCCAAAAAGGAACAATCACTCTAATTTGGCTATCTGTCCAAGAAACAATTTGACGACTTAAAGCCTCTCTATAAATTGGAGCTTCACCGCTAACGATGCGCCCACCTGTATCTGCGTTTCTAAAATCTACAGCGCCTCTTATTGTTCCAAATCCAGAACCGTTTATCGTTAATAATGTAGAATTACCTGCGGTTACTGTTGTTGGTAAAAATGTAATCGCTTCTGGTATGAAAGCCGCTCTTTTAGCTACCCCCTGAGGTTTCGTCTTTAACACGTTTAATTGCCCTATAGATACCATCTCACGTTGAGTAAGTGCTTCTATTTTATCGTAAAAAGACTGTAAAGGCAATCCAGATTTTAAATATACATTACCATAACTATTTTGCTGCGCATTATGCGCATAAAACCCTTGTAGACTACTGTAAACCACATATTTTTTATAACCTAGAGTATTGTTAGACAAGATCTTTCCTAAATCCTCTTGTTCAAATAACGTAAAAATGCCTACTGCATTAACTTCCAAATGCAAATTTGGCAAAAGTACTTGTTCCACATCTCCAACACGACCTCCTGTAACAACAACATCTATAAATTCTAAAGGCACACCTTTAAACACTTTATAGATTTCTATAGTGTATAAAGTATAAATATTATCTTTAGCACTGTTCCAAATCGATTTCGCGCCTACTACACGCCCCTCGACAACCAAATCTGACGCTTCTATTTGTCGCTCTAGCGACACCTCCTTCAACATTCCTCCTTGCGCCTTAGATATGTTAAAATTAAAACACATCAAGAGTACTGATAAGTAAATTACTACACTGTTTTTCATCAAGTTACATGAGATTTATTCGATATACGACCACGAACACTTTTTGGACGTTTTTAACAACAACAAAACATTTAATGTTGCAAACATATGTAGCTTACTAGAATAAAACCAATTATAAAGAAGAAATTTTAAAGAACTATTTTAAACGTTAAAAATTTGTAGTATAAATTTTCCATTTTACAAAAAACACACGCTTTTATCCTAAAAATGAAACAGTTAATCTAACACCAATTTAGAGGACACTCTATCATCTCCAACTGAAACTACGATAATATAAAGTCCTCTTGATACATCTCGAATGGATATGGTTTGCGTTTCAAACGAGGTCTCTATAGCTTTATGAAACACACGTCGTCCTCTTAAATCAAAAATAGAAATCGCATTGAGTTCCTGAGACGATTGATTTTTTATAAACAACTCTTCTTTTGCAGGGTTAGGAAAAACAATTACAGAACCCGTTTCTAAAATAGCATCGTCATCATCGACCACTCCTAAAGAACAACTCCCAACATAATTTGTCATTAAAGGAAGGTTTGGATCACATATGCGATTATTTGTACTTCGTAACTGCACACCATTCGCGCCTACAATTGAATTATCATCCATATTTCTATTGACACTCTGGCTCAACGTTGCAAAATGCATAAGATTTCCCTGGTCTATAACATGCCCTAATTGATGCGCATGTCCTAACTCATGAAGTGCCACCGATTCAAAATCAAATTGCCCTATTTGTATATCATCATCTCCAAAATGCCAATTGGCCTCTCTATCAAACACGATATCTAAGCTAACAACTGCCCAAAATATACCATTAGAACATTCTCTACCCGTATAACCAGAAAAAGTAATCCCTAATGTCCCAGAAGGCAATTGTTCTATAGTCCCTCCATCAAAAGCTACGATATGATCACTTTCTTCACTAGTAGTGTCAGAACTAGGCGTATTACTCACCTCCCAATTAATATCTGTTTCACAACGCCACGTATTAATTGCATTTTCAAAAGCTAATCGTGCTCCTGGATGATCTGCATCATTAAAAAAGCGCTGTTCTAAATCCCATGTATACCCTCCTAAATCATTATCATTGTAATGCTGAACCTGAAAAGCACCGTTGTTTTCTGTCACTACATTAATTTCCGAAAAAATAATGGTTAAAATTCCTGAAGAACGCCTTCCCACTCTGGCAGCATCCCTCACTACAATATCACCCGTACCAGCATCAGCCGGCACTTCAACTCGTATTTGGGTATCAGACCATGATAGAATCTGACTATCTAAAGCATCTACAAAATTAAATCCACCACTATCTGCATTTCTAAACGCCACACTTCCCCTATTCGTACCAAAACCATTACCTGTAATGGTAAGTATTGATTTTGTTCCTGCAGAAATCGTTGTTGGTGAAAACGCAATATTAGATGGAACTCCTGCTACATTTTTACCACTCCGTTTCCTTAAGGCCTCAAGAGACGTTAAGGTTTTTTTTTCCTGATATTGCTTTTGGGTAATCCCACATAGTGTCTTATAAAATACGGTCTGTATTCCATTTTGCTTACTAAAGACATTAGCCACCTCATCGCTAGCCATGTCATAACTGTAAAAACCTTGTATTCCACTATAAGCTCTATACAAAGGCCATTTACTTTTATGGTTTGAACTTAAGGTCGCATGCGCATCATTTAACATAAAAACCCCTATACTGCCCGCATCCAGCTGCAACGCATGAGATGCAGTAATACCATCTAATCCAACAAAACCACCTAAGGTTAAAATTTCAATAGTTTCTAAAGATTTTCCTTTAAAGACCTTATAAACTTCAACAGTATGCGCTGTGTAAATCATTTTATGAGCGGCATCCCAAAATGATGCTTTAGAAACCACCTTGCCTTCTACCACTAAATTAGAATTTAAAACCTGTTTTTCTAAAGGAATTTTTTGGAGAGAGACTTGTGCGTTCACAACAGATAGTAGCGCAAAAAAAGCACTCACTACTGCGCACGTTAAACTTTTTGAGGTCATAGCAAAACTAGGGAATAAATTTAATCACCTGTAAATATAACCGATCAACGTACCAAAGGCAACTTTTTTATAGATTTTATAACAAAAAAGCTTCAATATAGCGTTTTAACACACCACATTATGATATTTCCTTTTGTAAATTTGTGTCTCTAAAGAGATGTTATGAAATACCAAACTATAGACCCTACATTATTTATTAAAAACAGAGCTAAATTCACGGCACAAATGCAAGCAAAAAGCTTGGCTGTTTTTAACTCCAACGATATTTACCCTATTAGTGCGGACAGCACACTTCCTTTTGAACAACATAGAGATATTTTTTATCTAAGCGGCGTAGATCAAGAAGAAAGCATCCTAGTCTTGTTTCCCGATTGCCCTAAACTAAAACATCGAGAAATCTTATTTCTAAAAGAAACCAACGCACACATTGCCGTTTGGGAAGGCGAAAAATTAACCAAAGAAGCCGCTTACGCTACCAGTGGCATACAAACTGTTTATTGGTTAAAAGATATGGAACGCGTAATGTTTGAAATACTGACACAGTGCGACACTATTTACATTAATACCAACGAGCACTACAGAGCTACTGTAGATGTAGAAACGCGAGAAGACCGCTTTACAAAATGGCTAAAAGCTAAATACCCTGCACATGCTGTTGCCAAGAGCAATCCTATTTTGCAGCGCCTTAGAGCCATTAAAGAAGACACAGAGATCGCTTTAATACAAAAGGCCTGCAACCTTACCGAGAAAGGATTTAGAAGGGTACTTAATTTTGTAACACCAAATGTTACAGAATATGAAATTGAAGCAGAATTCATTCATGAATTTATAAGACAAAGATCTAAAGGTTTCGCCTACACACCAATCATTGCTTCTGGCGCCAATGCTAACGTACTGCATTATATACAAAATAACAACGTCTGTAAATCTGGTGATTTAATTTTAATGGATGTCGCAGCAGAATACGCTAATTATTCCAGTGACATGACCCGAACCATCCCTGTATCTGGACGTTTTTCTAAACGCCAAAAAGCAGTATACAACGCGGTACTACATGTTAAAAACGAAGCTACAAAAATGCTTTTACCGGGTACAGATTGGACGTCTTACAACAAAGAAGTAGGACAACTAATGACTTCGGAATTATTACAACTAGGACTCTTAGACAAAGCCGATATTGCTCATGAAGACCCAGATTGGCCTGCCTATAAAAAATACTTTATGCATGGTACAAGTCACCATTTAGGCTTAGATACACACGATTACGGCCTACTCACTACACCTATGCAACCTAATATGGTACTTACAGTAGAACCAGGCATTTATATTCCAGAAGAAGGTTTCGGCATTAGACTTGAGGACGATGTTGTAATTCAAGACACGGGAGCACCAATAAATCTAATGAAAAACATTCCCATAGAAGCCGATGAGATAGAAACTTTAATGCAGGCTTAAAAACAATAGGTTTGGCAAAACCGAAACACAGCTTCTGTCAAACCTATTTTGAATTGCTAATTTAAAATTAATTTTTGGGTCGTTTTTTTACCATTAGACACCACCGTTAGCATGTAAACACCTGACTTAAAAGGTGTCACATCCAACAGTTTTGTTGTGTCATCACCCTGCAAGTCTTTATACATAATTAACCGCCCACTAACATCGTAAAGCCTAACATCTAACCGAGAGGCTGCTCCTGCATGCTTTATAAAAACGTTATCTCTTGCCGGATTAGGAAAAATTGTAACACCTGGAATGGTTTGCGTTGCAATATCTAATGTACAGTTTTCACCCTCAATACTAGTCATCACATTGGTATTACATATTTGATTTGTGATACTTCTTTGATGTACATCATTACCCCCTTCGGCGATACGACGTTCAATACTAGTAAACGACGAATCACCTCCATTACGCCTAAAGTGCATTAAATTACCAGGTTCGATCACATGATCTAGCAGATGCGCATGCCCAAGTTCATGTAAGGCTACAGATTCGAAATCAAATTGATTATTTTGAATTGGTCCATTGCCAAAATACCAATCAGCATCTTTATTAAATATAATATCTATACCATCTACATACCATTGCTCTCCTCTAGAGGGACAAGTTCTTCCCACACGAGATGTGATGGTTCTTCCTAAAGACCCCTCTGGCAAGTTTTCGAAACCACCACCATCGAAGGCAACCACGTTCCCTGCCCCTTGCCGTGTAACATCTTGACTTGGTTGATTACTAATACCCCAATTTACAAGAGTTTCACACGTCCATCTATTTAGCGCTCTTGAGAAAGCTTGCCGCGCTCCAGGAACATCTGTATCGTTAAACACCCCAGGTGTCAACTCGAACGTATAACCACCTAAACCATTATCGTCGACATGCTGCAATACAAACGCTTCACCGTCTGTCGATACATTAAGTTGAGAATAACTCACGTTCAAAATTGCCGAAGATTCTGCACGCGCTCCAGCCGTTGTTATAACGCGTACTGTTCCCGTACCCGCATTAGCTGTTACATGAACTCTAATTTCTGTATCGGTCCAGCTTAAAATCTCACTTGACAAGGCGTTTTCAAATGAAGCCCCTCCATCATCAGCATTTCTAAACCCTACAACCCCTTTATTCGCACCAAAACCACTTCCACGTATTGTAAGCACCGATTGGGTTCCTGCAGTTATTGTGGTTGGTGTAAATGAAATACCTGTAGGCACCCTAACACTGCGTTTAGCACTATCACTTTGTTTTAAAGCCTTCTGCGCTTTCAAAATCGTATAATCATCCTGAGTTACAGCACTTATCTTTTCATAAAAAGGAGACATCCCATCACCAAATGAACTGAAAATATTAGACACACTATCATCAAGAAAATCATACGCATAAAATCCTTGAATCCCGCTATATACACGGTAAGGCTTAACTGTGCGTTTAACTGCTCTTTTCAAAGCAACAGCACTTTCTTCTAATGTAAAAAAGCCAACATCACCTTCTTTCAATTCCAAAGCATGAGACACTTCTATAGCAACATTGTCTACAAGACCTCCATCGGTAACGATTTCTATAAAATCTGCTGACTTCCCTTTAAACACTTTATGCACTTCTATGGTATTTACGGTATATATCATAGTTTTTTCTGTGTTCCAAAAGGACGCCACTGCTTTCACCTCGCCTTCTACAACCAAAGAAGCCTTGTTTATTTGTGTTTGTAATGGGACTTCAAAAAGCGATTGTGCACGCGTCTTAGATAGGCTAAAAAATACCAATAAGACCAACATGTAGTTTAGTTTACAAATCATAAGTTAGGGTTTAATTTTTTTACATTTTTACCACAAGATACCAAATAGCGCATAAACATGCCTTAACATCTCATATGTTAAAATAATATCCTCTCTATATACGATACATTTAACATTTAAGACTTCACCCTTCTTCCAAAAGCGCCCTACATATTAAATAAAGCCCATAAAAAAAGAGGCTCTTTAAGAGGCCTCTTTTTTTTATGATCTACTATTTTTATTACACTGCTGCAAATTGAAACAAATAACTATTCAATTTTTGTAGTGTTTTAATTTTGTTATCCGTATCAACAAGTAAAGAGATATTATTATTGCTGCCACCATAAGATATCATTCTAATTTTCACATCTTTTAAAATTTGAAACAACTTATGTGTCCCATCGTGATTCACAATAGCATGACCAACCAGACATATAATACTTTGATTTTTATCCACCTCTATGGATGAAAATTGCTCTAAATCGGCAACAATAGCATCTAATTTACTGTCATCATCAATAGTTAACGACACCGCAACTTCCGAAGTTGTAATCATATCAATTGACGTTTCATAGGTTTCAAAAATCTCAAAGACTTTTTTCAAAAACCCATGCGCCTGTAACATTCGCCCCGATTTAATTTTTATAGCCGTAATAGCATCTTTAGCCGCAATAGCTTTAATCCCACTTTCTACATGGTTTCTAGTAATCGATGTTCCTTTAGCCTCTGGATCCATGGTATTCTTTAAGCGTACAGGAATACCATCTTTTTGAACAGGCAATACCGTTTGAGGGTGCAATATTTTAGCGCCAAAATACGCCAATTCTGCAGCCTCATCAAAAGACAAATTAGCTATAGGCTGCGTCCCCTCTACAAATCTAGGATCATTATTGTGCATGCCGTCAATATCTGTCCAAATCTGTACTTCTTCTGCGCGAATTGCAGCACCTACTATTGTCGCTGTATAATCACTTCCACCACGTTGCAAATTAGAAACATGGCCTTCTGCGTCTAAACAGATAAACCCTTGTGTAATGTAAATATCGGCATCACCAGCTGCTGCTAAAGCCTCGGTGATTTCTTGTTCTATATGGAGAAAGGAAGGCTCCTTTTGCGCATTTATTTTCATAAAGTCCAAAGCAGGTAATAGTGCCGAACGTAAGCCTTCTTGCTTTAAAAAACAATGAAACATAAACGTAGACATTAACTCACCTTGCGCTAAAATTTCATTTTCTAAAACTGAAGAAAACGGCGTATTGCATGCTGTTTTTAAGACCTCGAAACGCTCTAAAACATAAGCTGCTGCCAACTCATGCAATGTCGTCTCGGTTAACAAATGCTTAAGAACAGGGGTATATGTTTCATATAATGCAGTGACTGCTGCTAAGGCTGCTTCCCTCGCGTTGTTTTCTATATGACTCGCTATGGCTACTAAACTATTGGTCGTTCCAGACATTGCAGATAACACTACAATCTTCTTTTCGCCGTTATCAATAATCGTTTTAACATTAGTCATGTTCTCTACCGAACCTACAGATGTACCTCCAAACTTTAATACTTTCATGCGCTTAATTTTGAAATGCAAAAGTAGAAGAGAAAGCATAATGCCACTTATTTTTACAAAAAAAAGCTTATTTTTACACAAATTGTTAAATATTTAACATGAAAACGGTATCAAACTGTGTTGAAGACATCTTAATCACGCAACCTTATCTAGAAGAAGCCCTTGCTAGAAACATTATAAACTTTAGCGCCTTAGCCCTAGAACTTACGGAACCTATTAGCAAAATGCTGAAAAAAGAAGTAAAACCTGGCGCTATAATGATGGCGTTAAGACGTTACAATCCGCCTCCTGCACTTGGTAATTCTATTAAGATGAAGCGGGTCATGCAAAACCTAGGAGATATTACAGTACGCTCTAATCTTACCGATTTTACGGTAAAAAACTCTCCCACGCTTATAGATAATCACGCTAAAATACTAGAGCGTATTAATGAAGAAGACAAACTCTTCTATACTTTTACAAGAGGCATCCATGAAAGCAACCTTATTGTATCTAGCGTTTTAAACGATTTTGTAAATACGCACTTCAATCAAGAATTCTTTATTGCCGTTCAAAACAACCTTTCGGCCATAAGTGTTAATCTACCGCAAGACAATTCTAAAATAGCAGGGTTATACTACCATTTCTTTAAACGTTTAGCTTGGGAAGGTGTTGTACTCTACGAAGTTATTTCTACAACTAACGAATTCACCATACTTGTAGAAGATGAATATGTAGACAAGGCATTTAGCGCTATAAAAAAAGTAAAAACATAGCGCTTTTAGAACTAAAAAAACAAAAGTCTATTGGTGAATTTTATCTGATGCTTTTATCTTTGCGCCATATTAGCGTAGTATGATTTTAGAATACAAAGGTACTCCCATATTTTATTCAGACGAAGGTAAAGGAACCGCAGTCGTTTTACTTCATGGATTTTTAGAAAACAGCACGATTTGGAAGCAGCTTATCCCTCAACTTAGCAAAAAACACCGTGTCATCTGCATCGATTTGCTAGGTCATGGTAATTCTGGGTGTTTAGGCTACATACACAGTATGGAGCTTATGGCTGAAATGGTAAGCACAGTGCTAAAACACCTTAAAATTAGAAGATCTACACTTATAGGACACTCTATGGGAGGTTATGTAGCACTTGCATTTGCCGAAAAGTATCCCGACAATGTTAAAGGGCTTTGTCTTGCCAATTCCACGGCCAGAGCAGATACTCCAGAAAAACAAAACCATCGTGATAGAGCCATACGCGCCATTAAAGAGAACCACAAGACCTTTATAAGAATGGCCATCTCTAACTTATTTAGACCCAAAAACAGGAAGCAATTTTCTGAAGCCATTAAAGCATTAAAAAAAGAAGCTTTAAAAACACCTGTACAAGGTATTATCGCTGCTTTAGAAGGCATGAAAATAAGAGCAGATAGAGAGGCTTTGTTACATTTTGGCCCTTATAAAAAACTCATGCTTATTGGAAAGAAAGATCCTGTCCTCAATTATGAGGCGCTTCTAAACCAAACACAGGGCACAGACACTATTGTTGTCGAATTTCCTGATGGCCATATGAGTTTTATTGAAAACGCCGATGAATTTTCTAAAGAAATATTGCATTTCGTCGAATAATTTTGTATAACATCGGTTTTTTTGTGTTTTTTTTCTATATTTAACACCCCTTATGTAATGAAAATCAAAAACTTACCTCTATGTCACAACATACTACCCACCCAAAATTTATACCTACGCTTTACTGCAGCCTATTTGGCCACAACTATCATGTTTCTAAAAAAGTAACGTACCACGTTAAAGAATACACGTGCAGCCATTGCAAAAAACAACTTACTACCAGTAGCAATGGAAATCTAGTTGAATTAACTCCAAAATTTAGGGAAATAAATGCCATTTTAGAACGCATACACCAATCGAGAAGAGAACGTTCAAGGAGAAAATCGGTCATTTCATCGATTTATTAACCCTCTAAATCTAGTACATCAATTTATTTTGCTATTTTAATAGTCCCTTGAAATTAGGTTAATAGCAAATATATGAAACACCTCCACTGTAAATTCTTTGGACATAATTACCGTGTGTCTAGACATGTAACGTACCATGTTAAAGAATACACATGTACAACCTGTAAAAAGCAACTTACTACACACAGTACAGGACATCTTGTAGAACTCACTCCTAAATTTAAAGAAATAAACGACGTTTTACAACGCATTCATAAAAAGAAAAACAGAATACGTCTCATTACAAAAACACCGCATAAAAACTTACTCCTATTTAGTCATTAAAATTCTTCCAGCCTTGTGCTTTTAACTCTATTTTGGTTTCAGCTCTCGTCACCAAATGTAAACCCGCGTCCTTTTCTGTAATATACCCTATAACAGATAAATGAGGGTTTCCTTTAATTTTATCAAAGTCATCCTGAGCAATCGTAAACAGCAACTCGTAATCTTCACCTCCATTTAACGCTACAGTAGTACTATCTATATCAAACTCCTCACAAACCGAAATTACTTGTGGATCTAAAGGAATCTTATTTTCATACAAATCGCATCCTACCTCACTTTGGGTGCACAAATGCATAATTTCAGAAGACAAACCGTCACTAACATCTATCATCGCTGTTGGCTTTACCTCTAAAGCCTTAAGAAGTTCAACAATATCTTTCCTCGCTTCTGGCTTTAATTGCCGCTCTATAATATACGTATAACCATCAAGGTCGGGTTGATTATTTGGATTCACCTTAAACACTTCCTTCTCGCGCTCTAAAACTTGCAACCCCATATAAGCCCCTCCTAAATCGCCCGAAACCACAAGTAAATCATTAGGTTTCGCACCATTCCTGTACACCTCTTCATTTTGAGCCACTTTGCCTATAGCGGTAACCGAAATTAATAATCCCGTGGTCGACGACGTGGTATCCCCACCAACAACATCCACATTATAAACATTTGCTGCCGTTTCAATACCCGCATAAAGGGCCTCCAAAGCCTCTAAAGGAAAACGATTAGACACCGCAATAGAAACCGTAACCTGTGTTGCCTCAGCATTCATAGCATACACATCAGACAAATTTACAACAACAGATTTATACCCTAAATGTTTTAAAGGCGCATAACTTAAATCAAAATGCACCCCCTCTACCAAAAGATCTGTAGTCACAACAACCTTATCGGTCTTAAAATCTAACACCGCAGCATCATCTCCAATACCATAAACGGTTGATTTTTGTTGTATCTTTAAATTTTTAGTCAAATGATTGATCAGTCCAAACTCTCCTAAATCACTTAACTCTGTTCGCGGTTGATTTTTATCTTCTATCATGCTGCAAAAATAAGAAGCTTTTCATTAATTAGACACTAGAAATGCATTAAATACCACAGTTCTAGACAAGCGTTTAGCCCCCTTTAACTCAAGAAGCCTTACAAACTTCAAAGCAAACCTTAACTGCAGACAACAACAATACGTTACCTCTATCCAACGTTGATATGTTAAAATGTTAAAGACAACTCCACTTTTAAAAGGAATCCCACAATTTAAGTATCTTTAACCAAGATTATTTTCAACACTTAAAACAAGATGACTTAAGTCATAATAATAATTCCTTTTTTTCGTTAAAAACTAACCATTACACTACATCCTATATGCGCTTAAAATTCCTCTCTAGACGACGTTTCTATTTTTGTATCCTGTGCTCTTTAATTTTAACCTCATGCAGCAATGATGATGATGGCGCCGCATCGCAAGAAACAGACACGACTATGGAAACCGATCCCGAGACGCTAGAAGGCGCCTGTACCAATGGTTTAGCATTAAACACATACCCTTGTAATGGTTATGATTTAATATTTAACATGCCCGTAAGTACATTTAACGCTCTAGAAGTAAATGATTCTTGGGGTTGGACAGACCCAGAAACAGAAAAAGAATACGTTTTAATAGGAACAGACCGAAATACTGCTTTTGTTGACATTAGCGATACCGCTAACCCAATCTACCTAGGCAACGTCCCCACTGCAACTATTTCCAGCCCATGGCGCGATGTTAAGGTTTATAACAACCACGCTTATATTGTTGCCGATAATAATGATGGCGAAGATAGCCACGGCTTACAAGTTTTTGACTTAACACGTTTACGAAATGTCACAAACCCACCTCAAGTTTTCACTCCAGATGCGCGATTGGCAGAAATAGGTAGAGCGCACAATATTGTGATTAACGAATCTAGCGGATACGCCTATGCTGTTGGAGGCAATAGAGCAAATGCCTTTGCTGGAGGCCCCATTTTTATTGATCTCGAAAACCTTAAAGCCCCAGTTATAGTTGGCGGTTTTGCTGAAGGTGAATATTCTCACGACGCACAAGTTGTAACCTATAGCGGTCCAGATAGCGATTATACAGGTAGAGAAATTCTAATTGGTAGTAATGAGGATGAAGTGGTTATCGCCGACATTACAGACAAATCTAATCCTTTTACAATTTCCACCATAACCTATGCTAATTTAGGGTATACACATCAAGGCTGGTTTACAGAAGATATGCGTTATTTTATTCTTGGAGACGAGCTAGATGAGCAACGCCTTGGAAACAACACCAGAGCAATTATATTCGATTTTACAGATCTTGATAACCCTTTATTTCATTTTGATTATTTCGCCAATAACACCTCTATAGATCACAACGGTTATGTTAGAGGCAACCGTTTTTACCAAGCAAGTTACAGAGCAGGTATGCGCGTAATAGACATTTCTAACATTTCTAATCGCAACATGAACGAGGTTGGTTTTTTTGATACGTTTCCAGATGATGATGGTACCGATTTTAATGGCGCTTGGAATGTTTATCCTTTTTTTAAAAGTGGAAATATCGTAATAAGCGATATAGAGAGAGGTTTATTTGTTGTTAAAAAAAGTAACTAACCCAAAATGGCAGGTACAACACAATTTCGTAAATTAGGCTTTATGCTGTTGGTCGTATTCTGCTGTTTTAGATGCTCAGAAGACGATAGTACCACCACCAATACTAATCTCCAAAAAACCGTTATCTCACTACAAACTTTTGGCGGCAGCTTAAATGATAGTGCCAAATCCATAATCAACACCGCAGACGGTGGCTTCGCCATTTTAGGGCATACACAAAGCAGCGATGGAGATATCACCGAAAAAACAAACACTTCTTTTGATTATTGGCTGTTAAAATTCGACAGCAATAACACGCTAGAATGGCAAAAAACATATGGCGGCAGTGCTAATGACAGAGGTTTAGACATCATACAAACCACAGATGGCGGTTATGCGCTTATTGGATTTAGCGAAAGTGCCGATTTAGATGTGTCTACAAATGCTGGCGCCAGCGATTTTTGGTTTTTAAAATTAGATGCTTCTGGAATATTACAATGGGAAAAAACCTTTGGCTTCTCTGGTGCAGACATCGGCAACGCACTACTACAAACCAATGACGGCGGATACATTATTACCGGTGTGTTAGATGTCTCTGCCTCTGGCGGACTTGGGAACAGCAAAACGCTTTCTGCAAAAAGACATGCCGGTGGCGATTATTGGGCCATTAAACTAGACGCTAGTGGCGCAACAGAATGGCGTCAATTTTATGGTGGCTCGTTTACAGAAACCCCTAATGACATTATACAAACAGAAGATAACGGCTATTTGCTTGTTGGCGGTTCAGACAGTGCCGATTTAGACATTAAAAACAACAAAGGTTCCTACGACCTATGGCTTGTTAAAATAGCTCCAGACGGCACCTTAGTCTGGGAAACCTCTATTGGAGGCACTCAAATTGATCAAGCTTGGGGCATTGTTGCCGCTGGAGATGGAAATTATATGATTGCAGGCGACACCAGAAGCAACGATCAAGACATTTCATCCAATAACGGTGCTGCAGACCTCTTATTGGTTAAAATAACACCTAACGGCACCGTGCTTTGGGAAAAAACCTATGGCGGCTCTAGTTTCGATGCTGCGCGTAGCATTTCTAAAACTAATGATGGAGGCTTTATCGTCGCAGGCAACTCCAGAAGCAGCAACAGTATTCCTAACACTAATAAAGGGCAAAACGATGCCTGGGTTTTAAAATTAGACACTAAGGGCAACTTAGAGTGGGAAACCACTGTTGGCGGCACTAATATTGACCTCGCCTACAGCGCCATAACACGTAATGACGCCACTGTAGTAGTTGTAGGTGAAACCAGTAGTACAGATCAAGACATTAAAACCAATAAAGGCTTTACCGATCTTTTAATATTCCAAATAAAATAATTGCAAAATGAAAACACACACCCTTTTAATACTTGCTTTGCTCAGCATAGCATTAGCCTGTAATGATGACGAAACCTCGCCCCAAACAACATCTAGCAGCACCATTACTTTCAATATGGAACATACTTGGGACGATACGACTGTTAGCAGTAACGATTTTAATACTTTAAAATTCGCGAATGCCAATGGCGAAACCATGAGCATTACCAAATTGCGTTACCTCATATCCAATATTACCTTTACACCAACAAATGGTGAAACCATTACTTTAGAAGGCTACGAGCTTATTGATCTCACGAACAACACAAACTTAAATACTGGCATTTTAGGTCGTATCCCCAATGGCACATATAGCAACATCTCTTTTACCTTTGGTTTCAATAATGCTGATAATTACAACAACAATTATCAAGATTTAAACTCGGCGCTTTGGAATGTCCCTGGGCTTTTGGGAGGTGGTTACCATTACATGCAATTAGAAGGGAAGTTTATAGACAATACCACCACAGAAAAAGGGTATGCATATCACGCCATTCGTGCAGTTGATAATTCTGGTGATACTCAAAAGTTCGAAGACACCTTCTTTACTGTTAACTTAGGCAGTACGACCATTTCTAAAGACACTACATTTAATATCGCTATGAATATTGCCGAATGGTTTAAAACCCCTAATACTTGGGATTTAAATGTACTGAACACTATGCTCATGCCAAATTTTGATGCACAATTGCTCATGTTTCAAAATGGTCAAAATGTATTTAACCTTAAATCTATAGACTAAAAACAATTGCATTTAACGCATTTCTATAGCGCACTCATGGCAGTCATTATCTGTACTTCTTGTACCACTACAGACGATGGCATAGGCGACTATATCCCTACCCCAAGTCGTCTTGAGGTCCCAACACTATTCGAAGAAAACATCATCCCCCCTATCATACCCAGCAGTAATTTACAAACAGAAGAAGGTGTTGCTTTGGGCAAACTTTTATTTTTCGATCCTATACTATCTAGCAACAACACACTTGCTTGTGCAGATTGCCATGCTACTGCAAATGCATTTACAGATCCTGATAGATTTAGCGATGGCATAGATGGTCGTCGAGGCACTAGAAACGCCATGCCGCTTTTTAATCTGGCATGGAATTACAACGAGCGCTTCCTTTGGGACGGCAGTGCGTTTAGCTTAGAACAGCAAGCATTTGCCCCTGTTACAAATCCTATTGAAATGAATAGCACATGGCAGGCCGTTGTAGATAAATTAAAACAAGACACCACTTACCCTGAGTTATTTAGAAAAGCATTTGGAACCGCAGGAATAGACTCTATACGAGTCACCAAAGCCATCGCTCAATTTGAACGCACTTTAATTTCTTCCAACTCTAAATTCGATCAATTTTTACGCGGCCAGACTACACTAACCCCTCAAGAACTTAATGGATTTGACGTATTTATGGATGAAGCCCGAGGCGATTGCTTCCATTGCCACGGCAGTGATAAAAATCCGCTTTGGACAGACAATGCCTTTCACAACAACGGGCTAGATACTACATTTAAGGATTTAGGTTTAGGTGCCGTAACTGGCGACCCTGCCGATAATGGCAAGTTTAGATCCCCATCACTACGCAATTTGGCATTTACCGCCCCCTACATGCACGATGGTCGTTTTAACACTTTAGACGAAGTCATTAACCATTACAGCGATGGCTTAAAACCCTCTTCTACAATAGATCCACTTATGAAGAAAGTCGCTTTAGGAGGCGTTGGACTAAGCCCTACCGATAAAGCTGATTTGAAAGCTTTTTTATTGAGTTTGTCTGATTTTAATTTCACCAATGCATCCAAATCACAACCTTAAAACCAAAGCAAAAATGTATTTCATCGAAAAAATAGTCGTTTTATCGTGTTTTTTAAGTTTTTTTTAGCATATTTGTAGTCCCCAATACCTACTTATATGATTTTCGAGAAACCTATAGACAGCTTCTGTGCGTTGTTTGGTCATAACTATAAATTTGTTGAAAAAATCGACACAGATACCTCTGAGTTGGAATGTAAATGTTGTAAAAACCATTTCATACAAAACAAAAAAGACGCTATTGTTAACATCACCATAAACAAAGATATCGATTCGTTTTCGAACTATTTTAAAAACGGAAAAGCAAGCTCCAAGTTCAATCAATTTATCGGTTTTTTATAAACAGCTAAAAATAGCCATTCGCTCCATTTAGAGTAAAAAAAACAAGTCCAGTCCTTTCTGCACAACTATAAACACCAAGACATCTGCCCTAACAACTAAAGCTTTTAGAGCATTTAAAACCAACACGTCAACCACTGTAAAACACATGTTGCTGCTTGTGACTTAAAGACGAAACAAACCTTTTTCTTCAAACAAAAATCAGCTCATAATAAATTACTATAAAACTATATGCTAATATAATGTTAGGTTATATGGTAATCCATGACTTATATCGTATCTTTGTGCTCTATTTAGAGCAAATCTAATTTAAAGAAATATGATTAAAGTCTCCGAGACCGCTAAGAAAAAAGTAATAGAGCTCATGACTGATGACGGCTACAACGCGACTACAGATTATGTACGTGTAGGTGTTAAAAGTGGTGGTTGCTCTGGCTTGTCTTACGATTTAAAATTTGATAAGGAACAGCAAGAAGACGATAAGGTTTTTGAAGACAATGGTGTAAAAATTATTGTCGATAAAAAAAGCTTTTTATACCTCATAGGTACAACGCTAGAATATTCAGGAGGATTAAACGGTACTGGATTTGTGTTTAACAACCCGAATGCCAACCGTACTTGTGGTTGTGGCGAATCGTTTTCATTATAATTTACCTCCCTATTTATTCTTCAATTACTGAAGCACAAAAAGAACTAAGAAACTATGTCGAAATATACAGAAGATGATTTAAGAGAAGAGTTAAAAACCAAAGAATATGAATATGGTTTTTACACAGATATTGAATCTGAGACATTTCCAAATGGACTTAACGAATCGATCGTTCGTGCCATTTCTAAAAAGAAAGAAGAACCCGAATGGATGACCGAATGGCGCTTAGAAGCCTTTCGTATTTGGGAAAGCATGACAGAGCCAGAATGGGCTAACGTGCATTATAAAAAACCAGACTTTCAAGGTATATCCTATTATTCTGCGCCAAACAGCAAGCCAAAATACGATAGTATAGACGAAGTAGATCCAGAGTTATTGGCCACTTTCGAAAAACTGGGCATTTCTCTAGATGAACAAAAGAAACTTGCTGGTGTAGCGATGGATGTTGTTGTTGATTCTGTGTCTGTAGCCACTACATTTAAAAAGACATTAGCAGAACAAGGTATTATTTTTATGAGTATTTCTGAAGCCATCAAAGAGCATCCAGAACTTGTAAAGAAATATCTAGGGACGGTAGTGCCTCAAAAAGATAATTTTTACGCGGCATTAAACTCAGCTGTGTTTAGTGATGGTTCGTTTTGTTACATTCCTAAAGGCGTAAGATGCCCAATGGAATTATCCACCTATTTTAGAATTAACCAAGCAGGAACAGGACAGTTTGAAAGAACGCTCGTTATAGCAGACGAAGGAAGTTATGTAAGCTACCTCGAAGGTTGTACCGCACCTAGCCGTGATGAAAACCAATTGCATGCTGCCGTTGTTGAATTAATCGCTTTAGACGATGCCGAAATAAAATACTCTACCGTACAAAACTGGTTCCCTGGGAATGCCGAAGGTAAAGGTGGGGTTTACAATTTTGTAACCAAACGAGGACTTTGTGAAACCAATGCTAAAATTTCTTGGACCCAAGTAGAAACAGGATCTGCTGTCACTTGGAAATACCCATCTTGTGTGCTTAAAGGTGATAATTCGGTTGGTGAATTTTATTCAATAGCCGTAACCAACAATTACCAGCAAGCAGATACAGGTACTAAAATGATACACTTAGGTAAAAACACTAAGTCTACCATTATATCTAAAGGGATCTCTGCTGGGAAATCTCAAAACAGTTACCGTGGTCTTGTTCAGGTAAATGCCAGAGCTGAAAACGCACGTAATTTTTCGCAATGTGATAGTTTATTAATGGGCAATGAATGTGGCGCACATACATTCCCTTACATCGAGGCAAAAAACAAATCTGCAAAAATAGAACACGAAGCCACAACAAGTAAAATTGGTGAAGACCAGATTTTTTACTGTAACCAACGTGGTATCGATACCGAAAAAGCCATTGCTTTAATTGTAAACGGTTTTAGTAAAGAAGTGTTAAATAAACTTCCTATGGAGTTTGCCGTAGAAGCCCAAAAACTATTAGAAATTAGTTTAGAAGGTAGTGTAGGTTAACCAATTAAGCATTCAAAAAAAATGAGACAAACAATTTTCGCTTTATGCCTACTACTCGTAGTTGTAAGCTGTAAAAATGAAACCAAAACAGAAGAAAAGGGAACTCCAAAAACAGAAGCGCAAACCAATGCCTTAGACTATTTTAAAGGCGAATTTGTCTATTATAATGGTGCCGCTGTTTTACAAACAAGTTCTGAAATTTATGGTGTCTTACTTTCAGATAAACTTGAAGAACTTCAAGCTTTAGCCGAAAAATATAAAAACGAACCAACCGATATGGTTGAAGTAGAAATAAAAGGTACTGTTACAACTCAAAAACACGAAACCATTCTTTGGGATAAAAAGATAGAAGTTGTAGAAATATTAGCTGTATCTCCTAGCACCAATAAAGAGAATAGCACTGTAAAATTAGGGAGTTAATAAAAAAATAAATACACAAAATAAGAAAATGCGAAATACCACTTCCATTTTATATTTTGATCATATACTATTAAAAGAAGGCCATGTTAAAAATAAATAATTTACACGCAAACATAGAAGACAAAAGTATCTTAAAAGGTATTAATCTTGAAGTAAAACCAGGTGAAGTTCACGCTATAATGGGACCAAACGGTTCTGGAAAAAGTACATTATCATCTGTTATTGCTGGAAAAGAAGAATATGAAGTTACCGATGGTTCTATTCTTTTCGATGGTGAAGATATTGACGAATTAGCTGCTGAAGAACGCGCACACAAAGGTATATTTTTATCATTTCAGTACCCTGTTGAAATACCAGGTGTATCTGTAACCAACTTCATAAAAACGGCCATTAACGAATCTCGAAAAGCAAGAGGTCTTGAAGACATGCCTGCTAAAGACATGTTAAAACTAATTCGTGAAAAATCTGAACTTTTAGAAATCGACAGAAAATTTTTATCACGTTCTTTAAACGAAGGCTTCTCTGGTGGAGAAAAAAAACGTAACGAAATTTTTCAAATGGCAATGTTAGAACCTAAACTGGCCATATTAGATGAAACTGATTCTGGATTAGATATCGATGCACTTCGTATTGTTGCTAATGGTGTTAACAAATTAAAGAGTAAAGACAACGCTGTAATCGTTATTACGCACTACCAGCGTTTATTAGACTATATCGTTCCTGATTTCGTGCATGTATTACACAATGGTAAAATTGTAAAATCTGGCACTAAAGAATTAGCACACGAACTTGAAGAGAAAGGTTACGATTGGATTAAGGAAGAGGTTGGCGCCTAACCCTTAGTCTAAAACAACCTATCAAAAGATTTAAAAATTAGTACACAGACAAGATCAAGATGTATACATTCTGGCCTTGTAACTGAAAACTGAAACAAATGGATTTAAAAGAAAAATTAGTCTCATCATTTCTAGCCTTCGAAAATAAAGTCGATATAGATGCTTTTGTACACGATGTACGATCTGATGCTATAAAAATATTTGAAGAAAAAGGCTTTCCTTCTAAAAAGGAAGAAGCTTGGAAATACACTTCTTTAAACGCTATTCTAAAGGAAGATTATAGCGTATTCCCTAAGCAAGAAAACGCCTTAGAGTATAAAGATGTGAAACCTTACTTCATCCATGACATAGATACCTACAAGATAGTTTTCATAGATGGCAAATACTCTTCACACTTATCAGAAACCACTCATGATGGTATCGATGTGTGTTTAATGTCTGCAGCACTTAGCAAACCAAAATACCAATTGGTTATAGAAAATTACTTTAATAAAGCTGCTGAAAAAGACAGCTTATCGGCATTGAATACCGCATTCTCTAACGAAGGGGCGTACATTCATATCCCTAAAAATAAGGTTGTAGAGAAGCCTATACAAATTGTACATTTCTCTACAGGTAGCGATGCAGCAACTATGCTACAACCCCGTAATTTAATTGTAGTCGATGAGAATTCTCATGTACAAATCATAGAACGTCATCAAAACTTGACAAGCAATGCTGTACTAACCAACAGTGTTACCGAAATTTTCGCCAACAAACGCGCTATTGTTGATTATTATAAAATCCAAAACGATAACGCAAACGCTTCTTTGATAGACAATACATTTATCAAACAAAAAGACAGCAGTATTGCATCTGTGCACACATTTGCTTTTGGCGGTAAGATTACCCGTAACAATTTAAACTTCTACCAAGAAGGTGAGCGCATAGATTCTATATTAAAAGGAATTACTATTATTGGAGACAAACAGCATGTAGATCACAATACTTTAGTGCACCATATCGAACCTAATTGCGAAAGCCATCAGGATTACAAAGGCATCTTTGCCGACCGTTCTACAGGTGTATTTAATGGTAAGGTTGTCGTAGAAAAAGAAGCGCAAAAAACAAATGCATTTCAAGCGAATAACAACATCTTAATTAGTGATAAAGCTGCTATAAACACAAAACCGCAATTAGAAATTTTTGCAGACGATGTAAAGTGTTCTCACGGTTGTACCATTGGGCAACTGGATGAAAGTGCTATGTTCTATATGCGTTCTAGAGGTATTCCAGAAAAAGAAGCGAAGGCTTTATTAATGTATGCCTTTAGTAATAACGTTATCGCATCTGTTAAAATTCCAGAGCTCAAACAACGTATCACCAATATTATTGCCGAAAAATTAGGTGTAAATATTGGTTTTGATTTATAAAATTTATTAGAAGCTATATCCCGCTTTCGGCAGTCGCTCTCTGCGAGGAGCTTCAACAAATGCCTCAATCGGGGCTAGACTTATATACGCTATATGTTTAATGTAGAAGACATCAGAAAAGATTTCCCGATACTTGCACGCAAAGTAAACGGGAAACCTTTAATATATTTAGATAATGCCGCTACATCTCAAACCCCTCAGCAGGTTATAGATGCCATCGTAGACTATTACGCTAACTCTAATGCAAACATTCATCGTGGTGTACACAAACTAAGTCAAGAAGCTACCGATTTATACGAAGCCGCTCGCAAAAAAATACAAACCCACTTTAATGCACAGCATGCGCATGAGATTATATTTACATCTGGTACAACCCATGGTATAAATCTTATTGCGAATGGGTTTTCTTCCCTTTTAAAACAGGGAGACGAGATTATTGTCTCTGCATTAGAACACCATAGCAATATTGTCCCTTGGCAAATGCTTTGCGAACGCACAGGAGCTACCTTTAAAGTTATTCCTATGAATGCCGAGGGTGAACTCGTGCGCTCCGCATTTGATGCCTTGCTCTCCGAAAACACAAAGCTTGTATTTGTAAACCACATTTCTAATGCCTTAGGCACCATTAACCCCATTAGCTATTTTATAGAAAAAGCACACGCCGTTGGTGCTGCTGTACTTATAGATGGCGCACAATCTGCACCTCATATTAAGCCCGATGTACAAGCTCTAGATGTTGACTTTTATGTAACTTCTGCACACAAAATATGTGGCCCTACTGGTGTAGGTATGCTTTATGGAAAAGAAGAATGGCTTAACAAACTTCCGCCTTATCAAGGTGGAGGAGAGATGATCGCCGAAGTTACTTTCGAAAAAACCACCTATGCCGATCTGCCTCACAAATTCGAAGCAGGGACTCCTAACATCTGTGGTGGTATTGCCTTTGGCGCTGCCTTAGATTATATGAATGCTATTGGATTTGATACTATAGCGGCTTATGAAAACGAACTTCTAAACTATGCGACAACGCTTTTGTTGCAAATAGAAGGCTTGAAAATTTATGGTACATCGTCACAAAAAACATCTGTAATCTCTTTTAATTTAGAAGGCATACATCCTTACGACGTAGGTACTATTCTAGACAAATTAGGCATTGCAGTAAGAACAGGACACCATTGTGCGCAACCCATAATGGATTATTTTAAAATACCAGGTACCGTTCGTGCTTCTTTTGCATTTTACAATACAAAAGCTGAAGTGGATGCTTTAGTGGAAGGTATTAAAAAAGCGAAAATGATGCTATCGTAAACGCGAATAGTTGTTTTTGCGCGTCTCACTACCTGTACATCGCGATTTAAATGAAATGGATACAGATCATCTTTAGTTGTTTAATCGTATGCAGTTGTAATACGATTTCAAAGGTATCCGAAACTCAAAAAACGAATCCTATTGTTAGCCCAGAAGGCACATATGCTATCACCACTCTAAACGGTAAAAATACCGCTTCATACGGGTTAACCTTACAGTTTAAAGACAGTACACAGCAAATTTCTGGATATTCTGGATGCAATCGCTTTTTTGGAAAGTACACCTTCAAGCATAAAACCTTAACCATAGACGCTTTAAACCGTACCAAAAAATCCTGCAACGATGACATATCGCATATCGAGTCTCATTTTATTAGCGCCTTAAAGAAGAGCAATACCGTAGAAATCACCAATACAAATATCGTGTTAAGCCACGATCTTCAGCCACTTCTCTCTGGAACGCTTCGCAAAAAAGACAGGGTTTTAAGTCTAAACTACACAGCAACTTCTAGAGGGTACTATCAAAAGATAACAATAACTCCTAACAGCATTTCAAAAGGACTTAAACACGACGGCAAGGTATTTAAAAAAGAGATAGAGTCTGCCCAATGGCAAACCATCGTACAGTACGCCAACGCTATAAATCTAAAACACCTTCCCCATATTATAGCACCAAGTAAAGATTTCCTATTTGATGGTGCGCCCATAGCGCGGTTAAGCATAACTACACCCGAAAAGACCTATCAATCCGCTACCTTCGATCATGGTAATCCACCAAAAGAAATCACCGCTTTAATGAAAGCCCTTTTATCCTTGGCCCAAAACGTTGAATAGCAATTTATCTTATCGTATTTTTGCATAAAAATAGCCATGGTCTTATTAAACCATCGAAACTTTTTTTAACTTTAAGTATAATACAGCGCTCTACTGTACTAGAGATGTTAGAACTAAAATTTAACGTATGAGTATTGAAGACATTCAAAACGAAATCATAGACGAATTTTCCATGTTTGAAGATTGGGAAGAACGTTACCAGTACATGATTGATTTAGGTAAAGATTTACCCCTTATAGATGAGACCTATAAAACAGATACCAACATCATAAAAGGTTGCCAAAGCAAGGTATGGGTACATGCAGAAATGAACGCTGATAAAATTGAATTCACAGCAGATAGTGATGCCATTATCACCAAAGGCATTATTGCTATTTTAATTCGCGTATTTTCAAATCAGCATCCTAAAGCTATCATCGATGCCAATACCGATTTTATAGATCAAATAGGCTTAAAAGAACATTTGTCACCTACTAGAGCTAACGGTTTGGTAAGTATGGTTAAACAATTAAAAATGTATGCCATTGCATACCAGACACAATTAAACTAAGAACACACGTTTAAGAAACAAACACTTAAACAATTAAACGACTGTTACAATGAGTGATACAACACAAGATACTGCCGAATTAGGTGAAAAAATAGTAACTATTTTAAAAACAATTTACGATCCAGAAATCCCTGTAGACATCTACGAATTAGGATTGATATATGATGTCTTCGTTAATGAGGATAATGATGTTAAAATACTAATGACTTTAACAACGCCAAATTGTCCTGTGGCCGAGACACTACCTGTAGAAGTAGAAGAGAAAGTAAAGTCCTTAAATGCTATAAACAACTGCGAGGTTGAGATTACTTTCGATCCGCCTTGGACACAAGACCTTATGAGTGAAGAAGCCAAACTAGAATTAGGTATGCTTTAACTTATACGCGTCGCTGTATATAACTATTAAGCCAAACATATATTCCCAAATGAAAGACGAAATTATCAATCGCGTTGCGAATAGCAAACTTGTAACTTTAGACTTAGAAGATTATTATCCAGAGGGCAAACGGGTTCTTTTTGATATTAAAGACTGGTTATTTGAAGGCTTTGTGTTACGTGAAAAAGAGTTTAGAGCCCAAGCCGCTAGTTGCAATTGGGAACAGTATAAAGGGCAGTATGTGGCTTTAACTTGCAGTACAGATGCCATTGTACCTGGTTGGGCTTTTATGTTGTTAGCTGTATATTTAGAGCCTTTTGCTAAAAAAGTATGGATTGGTAATTTAGAGCAATTAGAAACTTCAATATATCAAGATATCATAGCGACTATAGACGTAAGTGTTTATAAAGACAAACCTGTTATTATTAAAGGCTGCTCTAACAAACCTGTACCGCAAAACGCTTATATACTGCTTACCTGTGCCTTAAAACCTGTAGCAAGATCAATTATGTATGGCGAAGCCTGCTCTTCTGTCCCTCTTTTTAAAAAGTCCTAAAATTCTTGTGACCTTAGCGTTTTTGAAGGGTCTTATAACTGAATCGGTTTTTTAAAACGGTTAATTTTATTAAAAATCGAAATATCTAAAAATGTATATTTGCTTGATTAAATATATATTTACCTACAAATTAAAACTAAAGTAAACAACGCATTGAACACATGAAAAAAGTATTATTTTTCGCAGCATTAACTTTGGGCATTTTCGCAACAAATGCGCAAACAAAAGAAGAGTTACAAAAACAAAAAGCAGAAAAACTAGCTGTCGCTAGTGCTGCAAAGGCTGAAGCAGATGCTTTACAAGCGCAAATAGACGCCCTTCCAGGTTGGCGTATAGGCGCTTTTGGTACTGTTGGAGGAAGCCTTTCCCAATTCGACAATTGGTTTGCACAAGCTGCACCAAACAACACCTCTGGTAACTTTGGGATTACAGTAAACGCTTATGCCAACTTAATTGAAGATAAATTCTTCTGGAGAAACAGCTTAAACACAAATCTTAACTGGGTGAAATTTGATAATAAAGATGACTCTAACGACAGTGACGATTTCGAACCTACAACCGATGTATTTACATTAACCTCTTTGTACGGTAGAAATATTGCTAAGAATTTAGCGGCTTCTGCTTTAGCAGAGTACAGAACGACGTTATTGGACAACTTTAACGATCCAGGTTATTTAGATGTTGGTATTGGTTTTACGTGGACGCCAATTAAAAATTTAATTGTTGTGGTACACCCTTTAAACTACAACTTTGTATTTGCGGATAACGATGCCATTTTTGATTCTTCATTAGGTGCTAAAATCGTAGCAGACTATACAAGACAAATTGGAGCCATAAACTTTAAAACAAACGTTTCGGCTTTTCAAAGTTACAAGTCTAATGATTTATCTAACATTACTTGGACAAACTCTTTTAGCTATACCATTTGGAAAGGTATTGGTGTTGGTTTTGACTTTGGTTTAAGAAGCAACAAACAAGAAGCTTTAAAGTTTGCCTTAGCTAATTTTGAAACTGCTCCTGCTGGAACTACTGTTCCAGATTTCGACAACGTTGACAACGATTTACAAACGTACTACACACTTGGTTTAAGCTACAAGTTCTAAATTAAGATATAGTTCTATTATAAAAAGTCGCTAGTATTTATTTTACTAGCGACTTTTCATTTTAAAACGAAATGTATTGCAATTTGCTTCGTATATATCTTTAATAAAAGCTATCTAAATAGAATCTTATTGAAAACAATAATCTGCACTCTTTTCTTTAGGTATCTCATATCTATAAAGCTACTCTAAAGCTTCTTCATCATAATCGGGGTATAAGAAATGGTTGTAAGGGAAACGTGTTACATGAATGTCTCTAACCTCATCGTAAACACGTTTTTTAAAATCTTCCAAGTTACTTTTGTTAAGTGCAGAAATAAACAAGGCATTGTTGCCTATCTTACTCATCCATGTGCTCTTCCATTCCTCTAAGGTATAATGCTTGGTCGTCTTCTCCACATCTGCAGCAGCTTCATCAATAGCTTCTGCTTCATAAGCATCTATTTTATTAAAGACCATGATGGTTGGCTTATCACTACTTTTAATTTCTCCTAAAATTTTATTAACCGAAGCGATATGCTCTTCAAAATTAGCATGAGAGATATCTACCACATGTAATAGTAAATCAGCCTCTCGAACTTCATCTAAGGTACTTTTAAAGCTTTCTACCAATTGGGTAGGCAGCTTTCTAATAAATCCAACAGTATCACTTAATAAAAAAGGTAAATTTTGGATGACAACCTTTCTAACCGTAGTATCTAAAGTTGCAAACAACTTATTCTCTGCAAATACCTTGCTCTTACTAATCACATTCATTAAGGTAGATTTACCCACATTGGTATAACCTACTAAAGCGACCCGCACCATTTTACCACGGTTGCCTCGCTGTACAGCCATTTGCTTATCAATGGTCTTAATTTTGGCCTTTAATAATGCAATTTTATCACGAACAATACGCCTATCGGTTTCTATTTCTGTTTCTCCCGGGCCGCGCATTCCAATCCCCCCTTTTTGGCGCTCTAAGTGTGTCCACATCCCTCTTAAACGCGGCATTAAATATTCGCATTGCGCCAACTCTACTTGGGTTCTGGCATAACTTGTTTGCGCGCGTTGTGCAAAGATATCTAGAATTAAATTGGTACGATCTAAAACCTTACACTCCAAAATTTTACTGATATTACGCTCTTGTGTTGCTGACAGTTCATCATCGAAAATTGCAGTACTTATATGGTTTTCCTTTATAAAAACACGAACATCTTCAATCTTACCTGTTCCTATAAACGTTTTAGGATTAGGCATGTCTAACTTTTGCGTAAAACGCTTTACCGCATAGCCTCCAGCAGTAAACGTTAAAAACTCCAACTCGTCTAAATACTCTTTAAGCTTATCCTCGTTTTGGTCTTTCGTAACAACACCAATTAAAACTGCTTTTTCTAAAGCAACATCTTTCTTTTCTATCATACTACAAAGTTACACAATTACACGCATTTTAATGTTTATATTTTAAAGCCCTTTTAACATCTAACACGACCTCTACAAAGACATTATACCACATTAGAGCACCGCTTAAAAAACACGTCCAAATTTAGTGGTCTTTAAATCGTTTTTTCTTTTTATTTGGCTTAAAGAGCCGCTTTAAAAGACCATCTCTTTTTTCAGACTTACAGTTCAAATCGTCAATAGCTTGAGGAGAAACAATGTCAAACTTAGCCTTCGTGATGCTATCATAACTTAGGTCTTTATTTAATGTCTGGTAAAACTTAGCAAAAATTGGAAGTGCCGAATTCGCACCTTGTCCCAATTGTGTTGAACTAAAACCTATGCTGGCATTAGGATTACCAACCCAAGTTACGGCGACCATTTTAGGGGTTACTGCCACAAACCAACCGTCTTTATTATCTTGTGTTGTTCCCGTTTTACCCGCAATTGCATTCTTTAACTTATAAGTGTGCCTTAATCTTGATGCAGTTCCAGTCGTAACCGTAGAACGCATCATACTTAAAACCGCTTGTTGGGTATAAGCATTAAACGCTGGAGGCACTTCAACCTGTGGTTTAAATGACATGATAGTACGCCCAGATCGGTCTCTTATTTCGCTAATACCATACGGTTGCACAGGTTGTCCTGCATTCACATAACTGGCATAAGCCCCCGTTAATGCTTTTAGGTTAATGCTAGCAACTCCCAAAGCTATTGATGGCAAATGCGGAATCTCTTGCGTGATCCCCAGTTTTTTAACCTGTGCTATCACATTTTCGATGCCCGTTTCCTCTAGCACTTTAACTGCCACTGTATTTATGGATTGGCTCAATGCCTTTTCCAAACTATAATTTAAAAACGGATCTTCCGTTCCTTTTCCCGAATTTTTAGGCGTCCAATTCTCGTAATTCACATAACTCACAGGCTTCACAGAAAAGTATTGGCAAGGCTTCATCCCGTTTTCTATAGCCGCGGTATATACAAAAGGCTTAAACGTAGAACCAACCTGCCGCTCACTTAAAGAGACATTATCGTATTTAAAATACCGGTAATCAATTCCACCTATATACGCTTGTATGGCTCCTGTTTTTGGCGAAATGACTAGCATGCCTGTATTTAAAAACTTTAAAAAATGCTGTACACTATCTAGAGTCGAAGCTTGTTTAATAACATCGCCTTGCCAAGTAAATAATTCTTGCGCTCGCTTTTCGCTTAAAACTTTATGTATTTGTTGGTCGTTATAGCCTTTTGCTTTACACGCTTTGTATAGAGGCAAACTTTTTAATGCGGCATTAAACACAGAATGCCCCGCTTTCCAAGGCGCACGGTTACCGTATGCCTTTTCGTAGTGTTTTTGCAAGGTGCTCATGTGGGCTTTCACAGCATTTTCAGCAGCTTTTTGCATGCCCACATCTAAGGTTGTCACTACCTGTAAGCCATCTTTATATAAATTATAAGGCGTCCCATCGGGTTTCTTAATACGATCCAAAATTTGAATCAACTCCTTTTTAACCTGCTGTCTAAAATAGGGCGCTATGCCAAGGTCGTGATTAAATGAGCGGTATTCGAGTTTTAACGAATCCTTGCTATAGGCCGTAGTTAAAACCTCTGTCAAATAATCATATTTTAACATCTGGTGGAGGACTATATTACGCCTTTCCTTGCAGCGTTTAGGATGCAATCTAGGGTTGTAATACGTATTTGCCTTTAGTGTGCCTACAAGTGTCGCTGCCTCGACGCATGTGAGTGCTACTGCAGGTTTATTAAAAAACTTTCTAGAGGCACTTTCAATACCATACGTATTATCAGGAAAAGGTACGGTATTCAAATACAACTCCAAGATCTCTGTTTTGGTATAAATACGCTCTATACGTTTGGCAATAATGGCCTCTTTTAATTTATGAATCACAATTCCCCCAAAAGCATAGCGTTGCCGTCTAAACAAGTTTTTAGCCAGTTGCAAGGTAAGTGTACTTCCGCCTCCTGAAGACGCATTTTGCATTAAAATGGTTTTAAAAAAAACCCTAGCTAAACTCGTATTATCAATACCGTCATGCTCATAAAAACGCACATCCTCGGTAGCCACAAGCGCGTCTATTAGATGTTGTGGAAAGGCTTTATACGCCAATGGTTGTCGGTCATATATAAAGTACTTCCCAATAAGACGTTCGTTTGCATCTAAAACTTCTGTAGCTGCTTCTTGGTGTATTGAAGACAATTCTTTTTCCGAAGGGATTTTTCCAAAAGCACCAAAATATATGCTTGCAAATAGCACAAGGCTTAAAACGACTACACTGCAAGATGAAATCCATATAAATTTCATCCATTTTGTGTTTAAAATCCTTTTTAAAGTTGCTAAACGTATAGAAACCTTAGTATTCTCGGGTAATTTTCGCATAAATTAAGACCACTTATATCGAAGCATTGTGCTGCTGTAAAATAACAGTTAATTTTTAGTTTAATTATAACAATCTCTAAAATAAATAACACAAACCGCTCTATATAAAAGCGTTTCAAGATAAAATCTCTTTATTGATGAAATTATATAATTCTCTTGAATCTATTTTCTTTATTTTTGACTTATGAACACACCTTCTGAAGTAATTCCAGTACGCCATGATATGCAAACCGTGGCCTTTTATAATGTAGAAAATTTATTCGATTTAAAAAAGAGTAAACACACCCATGATTCTGACTTTCTTCCAAATTCTATAAAGCGTTGGACTGCGAAACGTTATCATAATAAATTACGAAAGATAGGCTATGCCATTTCTCAAATTGGCATGGACGAAACAGGAAAACCGCCTGCAATTATTGGTTTAGCCGAAGTTGAAAATGCCACGGTGCTTGATGATTTAATAGCCTCTAAAAACCTAGAGCCATATACTTACGATTACGTGCATTACGATTCTTTAGATGAACGTGGTATCGATGTAGCATTGTTATACGATACTACTGCTTTTGAAGTTTCGCATTCTGAAACCTTTACCGTTCGATTTACAGAGCCAGACGGGTCTACAGATTATACGAGAGATATTTTATTAGTCTCTGGTCGTTTAGATGGCGAAACAGTTCATATTATAGTAAATCATTGGTCATCACGAAGAGAAGGCCAAAAAGAATCTGAAATAAAACGCTTAGTCTCTTCTGAAAAAGTGGGCGAAATTATAACTAATTTACAAGCAGAAGATGAGAATGCTAAACTAATGGTGATGGGCGATTTTAATGATACCCCGCAAAACATTAGCCTTAAACAACTGGTAGATACCTACGGTGTTTTTAATCCATTTGAAACCCTACGTTCGTTTACCAGAGGTACTGTAAAGCATAGAAGGCAATGGTTTTTATTCGACCAAATTCTTATTTCTAATATTTTCTTTAAAAGTTCTAAAACAGATTTCGAATTTTTTAAAGCTGATATTTTCGACAAGGACTTTTTAAAGCAATTTAAAGGCTTCCAAAAAGGATCGCCTTTTAGAACCTACGCTGGTAAGAAATACATTGGAGGTTATAGCGATCATTTTCCTGTGTATGTCATTTTAAAAAAATAATACCGTTTTAGGATGTCTAATGCGCATCTACTTTTGGCTTGTTTATTTAGTTGAGTCTATTTTACTCTATAATTCTCTTTATTGAAGGGATGGTATCTTGTTCTGGGTATTCCCAAAAATGTTCAAGGTGATGCTTTTTCAATAATTTTAAACCATAATAATCATGCTTTTTGAATTCTCTATTGTATTTATTGGCAATCCGAGGTGCTAAAAAAGTATTGACCCATTTTGTATTTTTAAAAACATCCTCATCTTTAAACTTTGTATCGCATTTATATAAATATTGTGGAATGCCTAGTTTAGTTGGTAGGATAAGTTAAGAGAATTTCTTTAAATTAGAAATTATGAAAAAACGCCAATTTGATAAAGAATTCAAAACCACTATCGTGGATTTACTAGCTAACGGTCAATCTATAAAATCAGTTTGTCAAGACTATGATTTAAGAGAAGCTACAGTTTATAGATGGAAAAAAGAATTCAAAACAGAAACAGGGTCTTTTAAGGATGAAGCTACTTTAGCTTATGAAAAAGAGATTAGACTTTTGAAAAAGCAACTTAAAGATGCTCAAATGGAACGAGATATCTTAAAAAAGGCAGTAAGCATCTTCTCCGTGAAAGACAGATAAGATATCAATTTGTATTGAACAATACATCGATATATCCTGTTGAGAAGATGTGTAAATTTATGAAAGTAAGTACCAATGCTTATTATAACTGGTTAAAAAATAAAGATATAACAAGGCCGCAAAAGGCTACTGAATTTTTAAAACAACGTATCCAAGCTATTTTTAAAGAGAGTAATGAAATTTATGGATCTATTCGGGTTCAAAAAAAGCTAGAGCGAGAAGGCTTAATTTATAGTAGCTCTTATATCGCACAATTAATGAAGAAAATGGGTTTAAAAAGCGTTCTTAAACGTAAGTTCAAAATCTGTACTACCGATAGTAATCATACTTATCCTGTATCTAAAAACCAATTAAACAGGAATTTTACGGCTGTTGAATTGGGGCAAAAATGGGTTTCGGATATCACTTATATTAAAGTTGCTGGGAAATGGAATTACGTAGGGCTTGCTGATTTTTAGGTTTGTTAATTTCTATAACTTTAAGCAAATGATCTCATATTCGCAGAGCTTCTTGTCGTTTTTAATAAATAATGGAGTTGTCTGATACAGTTTTTGCATTGGTTTAAGATTGTGTTCAAAAAAACGGGGAACTTTTCAGCTATTTTTCCCAGAGTTATCAAATTCATAATTTTTTTATTATCTAGAATTTCTTTAAAATAAAGCCAATCATCGCTGTTTAATTTTTGTAATATTGAATCTTGTTTAAATTTATTATTCAGTATAAAAAGTTTAGTGTTAGTTGTTGAATGTTTAGTTGTATCTACTTTTATCTTATCAAGGTCAATTTCAATACCAAGTTTTAAAGTATTATTTTTGTCATCGTATTTTGAAGAAATTGCCAATAGTCTATCTTCCAATTCCCAGAAATAAACATAATATGAGCCAAAGAAATCATCTTCAAGAACTCTTGCTTTTCCATTCTTCAGTTCAATTTGTTTTAAAAGTTGTTTAAAACTATTCTCGTCATTACTTTCATTTGTAGCAACTAAAGCCATAAAGTTTCCATCCAAACTTTTCATCATATTAATTTTTTCAAAATACATTTTATCATAATATGATAAACTATCATTTGGACTCCAGCTTCTCATATTGTACTGAATACCTATAGGTTTTCCAATATTATCGTAATATTTTTCGCCACTATAAATAGTGTCAATCTTAATCCATTTGAAATCATTAAGTTCAGATAACATTTCATCGAATTTCTCTATTTCTTTTTCTGTATACTTATTTTTTTGTATTTTTTCTATTATCACATCTTTTTGTTCTTCATATTTTTTTTCTTTTTCGATTTCATTTGAGTAAAATTTTTCAACACTAAAATTGATGTCAAATTTTTCTAAATTCAGATTGTCTTTTCCTAATTCTGAATTCTGCCCACACGATTTTAGAAAAAAAGTAAATAAAAATAATAGTATTAAAAAGATTAGGTTTTTCATCAGTTTAAATTTGTGCATAGTGTGTTCATATCGTACAACTATTCTATAAACGCATTTTATTGCGTTTATTTACTTTTCGAATATACTTTATTTGGTTAACATGCCGAAAGGACTTTTTGTTTTTGTAAGGTTAGAAGAGCTTACATGCGTGTATATTTCTGTGGTTTTTGAGCTGTTATGTCCTAAAAGTTTTTTGAATGCATCTTAAGTTAGTACCTGCCTCTACACCTATGTAGCAAAAGAATGTCCAAGGAGGTTCACTTCATAACACGCTCTATATCTAACAGAACAGTAAGATATTGTACTTAACTATTCCTTTTGCACATTTTTAATAAAATCATTTTCATTAGTTTTTAAAAATGTCATCATATAGATGTCCTCAACTCCTGGCCTGTATAACACTTTCAATTTATCTTCAACAATCTCTATTTTCAGTTCCCTTTTATCAAATTTAAAAGGTCTCTCTAATAATTCTGTATTTAAATACAATAGAATATTATTAGTACTCAAATCTAATAAAGCATAACCGCCTTTTTTAATTTCTGATACTATTAATTCAATATCTATTGCAGTTGTCAAAATAGGTGTTGTTTTCTCATACCTCCAATATGTTTTTTGAGCAAATAATGAGCTTGAAAACAAAATTGATAATGTGATAACTATTTTAATCATCTAGATAAAGTTTAGGTTTAATATTATTGTAAATCACTAATTGTCCGTAACGACCTCCTTTAGGATGTTCTTTGTATTCATTCAAGTTATATATTTCCGCTTTTTTACAAAAACATTCGTTGTAGATACTTAACCTAAATATAAAATTGTTATGCTCCCACACATAAGTATTACCCAAATTGGCACTCCAAATGCTATTATTCTCTTCAGGCTTATCTAGAGATGGTTTGCCATAAGCAGAGGTTAGTGTTTTTTTTAATGCCATTACCTGATTATTATCAAAAACACCGAGATCGCGAATATCAAAAGATTTCCCATTACCAATATTTGCTGTAACAATTATAGGTTTTCCATTTTTGTTTGTTAAAATATTTGGTTCTCTAAAAGGTATCTCTTTGAAAAACATATTAGGAAATGCTTTCTCTTTTTTCCAATCTATCTTGTAATGAATTCGATAATTATTAGTTATAGTGGAATCAATTTTTTCTCCGTAAAGCCCAATAGAATAATTAGGCACACTATTTATATCTTCTTTTATAAATTCAATTGATTTTGATCTCAATACTTGTTCAACATTTGTTATATCAAAAATATCTTCAATATTTATTGAATTATTTTGGGAACAAGCACTAATCATTAAAAAAATAGAGAAATATTTTAATAGTCTCATAGTTTACTTTCTAAATTATGTACAATAATTTTAACGTTCTTAAAATGCTTTAGGAGTTTTTATCAAACACCTCAAACTAGCTTGAATAAAACTCAACAAACACATTAACTCATTGGAATTGCTACATTAAACTGGACCTGACTGAAAATTACTTATAATCTTGATATCGTTTAAGTATATATCGTAAGTCATAAATAGGTCATAGTTTAAATAATAGGCTCTTTTATCTATATTTTTGTTGTACATATTTAATGTTTCAGTTTTTACTACTTCGTTATTTTGTCCTTTACAGTCTATAAAACGAAAATTACACACATACCTATGCTTTTATAAAATAGTTTATGAAACCTAAAATCATTCGAGTGAGTCCATATTACTATTATATCTTATTATTTCAAAATCATCTGTATTTTTAGGTTTATGTAAAATAAAATAATTCGTATATAATATTTGATTTTCGGAATCTTCCGCAGTAAGGATACCTTGTCCTATGTGCTTATCTAAAGCCTCAAGAGCAACAGCTTTACCTCCTCCCATTATTCTAACTCTATAATTTTCGATTTCAGGCACTAACCCCTCTAGTTTACTATAATCATTTGCAAGATTTTCGAGATATTCTGCTTGCTTTTTTTCATCCCAATAATTAGCTATAAAGTATTCTTCATTTGCTTTTTCGAGTTGATTTACAAACTGATTTCCATTTCCCGAATTTAAAAGAGACCTCAAACCCTTAAACTTGGCAACAACTTTTTCTTCTAGTTTGTCTTCGTCCCATTTGGACAAATCCTCCGATTGAGACCAACCTTTGATAGTAAAAGGAAGAGATGCATCAAAAGTCCATTCTTCAATAGCTATTGGTTGATTTACAAACTTCCCTCCAAAGTCTAATTTTTTTATTTGCTTAAAATTAGTGATTTCCTCTCCCATTAACTCATAGCTGTGAACACTAAGTTCATTATTTAGACTTTCAATACTTTTTTCATTTAAAACTCCTCCATTTGATTTATTAAGTGAATGAGCGATAATTTTAATATGTTGCTTCCCCTCTTGCAAAATGTAGTCATTTAATAAAACCGGACTAAATGGATTATTTATCAAATCTAATTCAGCAACCACATCATTAATCAAAATTTCTGCAGGATATTGAATATCATGATTTAGCATATAAAATTTTTCTGTTTGACTATTCATTTTAGTATTATTTATTAAACTATTTTTTTTCTTATCACTTTTATTTTTACAAGCAGAAAAAAGGATTATAATTAAGCATAATTTCTTTATCATTTGTACTCACCTTTATTTTTCATAACATCAAATTTTTTGTCAAAATCGGGAACGATAGGAAATGCACCACTCTTGCCTTTCATTCCCATTTTTACTCTAACAGATATTGTTACTCCGGAAAAATAAAAATCTGCTCCAAATTTGTCAGATTTCCCAAATTCCTTTCCTAGTGTTAATTCAACATAGGATTTAGCTTCTATTTCGAGACCAAACTCTAGTTCTTTATTTTTTGTATCTTTTGATTTAACTTGTTTAAAAGCTTTATTTTCTCTATTTAATTTAGCTTTCATCATTGCACTAGCCAAAATTTTACCCTCAATTCTGCCTTGAATTGCGATATTTCCAGAATACTTTTAATATATAAAGTGAAACAATTCGCCAACAATATCAAGTCTTACAAATTCTGAGATTAAAACTTATTTCGAAAAATCTGCAATAGTATAATCAACATTCAATCTTACAGGTTCTAAAGTAGTTCCACCTTTTGGCATATATAGCCAGACATAATCTGAATATAAAATATTTTCTTTTTTATCTATGGCGATTAATGGACTTCTATTGTAAAAAGTTTCATTGACTTCTCTTCTTTCTAATGATACTAGTTTTCCATTACCATAAATTTTCATTTTATAATTTTCCAACAGTAACATTATCCCTTTTTGATTGCTAATAGTTTCTCTTATGTTTTCATTGTATTCTGACCACCCTTTTTGATAATAATTAGCAATAACAAATTCTTCAAAATTTTTCTTATGCTCTTCCATAAATTGATCTACATTACCATCATTTAACAACTTACGGTAATGTTGAAATTTATCTACCACCATTTTTTCTAACTCCTTTTCATCCATCTTAGATAAATCTTGCCCATTTTTCCAGCCTTCTATATTAAAAGGCACTTTAGCCTCAAATGTCCAGGTTTTTTCAAAAACATATGGATTAGGTGTCGGGATATCTGGAAAATCAAACTTTTTTATATTTTCAATATTTTCGTCGTTTTCATCTGCGCTATAGATTTCCATATTAAACTTTTCAAAAATCCTAGCAGGTATATTTCTTTTTCCTGGAAAAAGATCTTTACTTACTAATCTAATCGTTTGTTTTCCAGAGCTAAGAATATGTTCATTAAGATAACCAAGACCAGAAACTGGACCTATTGCTTGATATTGAGAGATTATTTAAATAAATATCATAGGTTAAAAAAGATCATAATTTAAATAATAGGCTCTTTTATCTATATTTTTATCATACATATCTAATGTGTCTGTTTTTATTACTTCGTTACTTTGCCCTTTACAGCCTATAAAAACGAGAATTAAAAACACACCTATACTTTTATAAAATAGTTTATCAAACCTGAAAATCATTCGAGTGAAGTAATATTGCTGTTGTAACGAATGACCTCAAACCTTTCTGAATTTTTAGGTTTATGCAAAACTATATAATTTAAGTAAAGTTTTTTCTTTTCTTTATTCTCTGTTGTAAGTATTCCTTGTCCTATGTGCTTATCTAAAGCCTCAAGAGCAACGGCTTTACCTCCTCCCATTATTCTAACTCTATAATTTTCGATTTCAGGCACTAACCCCTCTAGTTTATTATAATCATTTGCAAGATTTTCGAGATATTCTGCTTGCTTTTTTTCATTCCAATAATTAGCTATAAAATATTCTTCATTTGCTTTTTTTAGTTGATTTACGAACTGCTTTCCATTTCCCGAATTTAAAAGAGACCTCAAATCCTTGAACTTTGAAACAACTTTTTCTTCTAGTTTGTCTTCATCCCATTTGGATAAATCTTCCGATTGAGACCAACCTTTTATAGTAAAAGGAAGTGAAGCATCAAAAGTCCATTCATTAACTATAAAAGGAGCTTCATTTGTTATTTCAGGAAAATTTAGTTTTGCAATTGTATCTATAATAATTTCGCCTTCATCATCATATTGTACATCAGCTATTAAAAGATTTTTGTTTAAAAAACCTAAATCATTTGGCTTAAACATTTTACCTTTTTTTAAGTAAGGATGGATAACTTTAATACTTATTTTTTGTGAACCACTTTTTAATAAATATTGATTAATCTCTGTTGGTCCTGGCATACCTCCTGCTAGATCAATCTCACATATTACATCATTAATCTTTATTTCGTATGGTATTGATCCAAATCTGTAAAATAAATGATAGTCTTTCTTTTCTTTTGTATTACAAGAAATTATTAAATAAATTATTGGTAGAATTAAAATTCTGTAAGTAAAATTCATCTTTTATAAAAATATTTATTATTTGATCTCTCCTTCATTTTTTAATAGCATCCAATACTTTTAATTTATATAAAGTGAAACAATTCGCCAACAATATCAAGTCTTACAAATTCTGAGATTAAAACTTATTTCGAAAAATCTGCAATAGTATAATCAACATTCAATCTTACAGGTTCTAAAGTAGTTCCACCTTTTGGCATATATAGCCAGACATAATCTGAATATAAAATATTTTCTTTTTTATCTATGGCGATTAATGGACTTCTATTGTAAAAAGTTTCATTGACTTCTCTTCTTTCTAATGATACTAGTTTTCCATTACCATAAATTTTCATTTTATAATTTTCCAACGGTAACATTATCCCTTTTTGATTACCAATAGTTTCTCTTATGTTTTCATTGTATTCTGACCACCCTTTTTGATAATAATTGGCAATAACAAACTCTTCAAAATTTTTCTTATGCTCTGCCATAAATTGATCTACATTCCCATCATTTAACAACTTACGGTAATGTTGAAATTTATCTACCACCATTTTTTCTAATTCCTTTTCATCTATTTTAGATAGATCTCGCCCATTTTTCCAGCCTTCTATATCAAAAGGCACTTTAGCCTCAAATGTCCAAGTTTTTTCAAAAACATACGGATTAGGTGTTTGTATGTCTGGAAAATCAAACTTTTTTATATTTTCAATATTTTCATCGTTTTCATCTGCGCTATAGATTTCCATATTAAACTTTTCAAAAATCCTAGCAGGTATATTTCTTTTTTCTGGAAAAAGATCTTTACTTACTAATCTAATCGTTTGTTTTCCAGAGCTAAGAATATGTTCATTAACATAACCAAGACCAGAAACTGGACCTATTGCTTGATATTGAGAGATTATTTTAATATCATTTAAATAAATATCATAGGTTAAAAAAAGATCATAATTTAAATAATAGGCTCTTTTATCTATATTTTTATCGTACATATTTAATGTGTCAGTTTTTATTACTTCGTTATTTTGCCCCTTGCAACTAATTAGAAGGGATACTATTATTAATGCGGTTAAATATCTTTTTAAATTCATTATTTATATTCTCCTTTATTCTTTAATACATCAAAAGATTTTTCAAAATCAGGTATAATATCAAGAGGTGACGGATTTTTTTGTTTTTTTCTACCTGCTCGTAATTTTATAAACACGGTAACTCCTGAAAAATAAAAATCTGAAGTAAAGTTATCTTTTTCTCCAAAGTTTTCACCTAGAGTTAATGATACTTCTGAATGGGCACCAGCTTCAATACCTGCTCCGGCTATTTCTTCCATTTTTCGATCACTTTCCTTAGATGGTTCAGCATTAGCAGTTTCCACTTTTGCTTTTAGTTTAATACCAAATTTAAAAGTAATTTCTCCTTTCAATCTGCCTTGTAAAGCTATATTTCCGGCATATTTCTTACTTGCGAAATTATACTTCAATTCTGCGGGTTTATTATTCCCATCCGCACTACCAGTGCCCACTAATAAAATCTCTGCGGTGAATTTTAAGGTTATTTCATATTCTAACTCCATTCTACCTCCAGAACAGAATTCAGCTAGCCATGCTGCAATATCTAAGGCGTCAATAATGGCTCCCCACGGTTTTAATTTACTTCCTAGAGCTAATATATCAAGCGTAACATTTGCACCTATTATAGGATTCATTAACAGTCTCCCTGCTAGTTCATATCCTACCTCATGCCCTTGAGTTTCGCCATATCCTATTCCAAGCCCTACTCCGATATTGGGGGCTATAATCTCAAAACTCATGGGTAACTTATTCAAACGAGCAAGTAGTCCTTTTTTACCTGATAATTTAAGCTTTTCCTGTTCAGCTTTAGCATTTGACACAGCCAGTTTATCATCCATAAAACTAGAAATCCAAGTCAAAGGAGCCAACATTTTTCTAAACTTCTCTGCAAAGTCTTTTCCTAGTTTAATTTTACTACTCCCATCTACCTCACACTCTACATAGATACCAAATTCACTTTTTTGGTTTTGATAAGCAGTTGCAATATGTTTTGCTGTGGCTGCCTCTTGCTTACGTTTAATTTGACCAGACATATCTGCTGCTCCAGATAGTTTGTGAAACTCCATTTCGGTTGGAGTTTGTTTGTAATATAATGGTTCTTTAATGTTATAGTTAAGGTTTATTACCCATTTGATATCGGGGTACAGAACTATTTTTGCTAGCTGATTAGGGTACCTGCATGTAGTTATTGGTACAAAATAAGATTGAACTATAGATTCTCCTTTTACTATTTTATATAAATAACTAATTGCCCAAACATTTTTTAATGATTCTAAAAATTGATTGGTTTTTAAATAACTTGTTTCATAAGCCAAAAAATTTAAGACCCTATTGTCATAATTCTTATTATACAAATACCCCACTTTAAGAGCAATACCTTTTTCGTTAGGGCTGTCTAGATACTCAAAATCTACAGCTTGCTTGGTTATATCTATGCTTTCATCACCTGCTACACTTTTATCAAATTCTTTGGGCAGGATGCCAAAGGTACTGTTAGGGAACAAGACATAGGCTTTTTCCATAGAAAATACATCCTTAATGGTATTGTGCTTAAAGTCTTCTTGGTTGGTATGGCGCTTAGGCTTGTCTTTAAGCATAAAGTTTTTAAGACGTACACGCGCCGTGGTAATGCCATGACATATGGGAGGATTCTTATGGTCTGGATGGTAGTCTTGTATGTTTAAACCTTCGGCTAGTATTTTTATAGTTTCTTGTGTTTCTCCTGCCACAATACCAAAAGCCAAATTGGTATGGTCTACCACTTTTTTTGTTTTTTTATCCTCATCGAACAACACAAAAGGTGTATTTCTGCTTTTATGGCTTATAGTAAGCTTAGAGTATTTACAGGGATGCACCTTTTTACTGCTGTACTCCACATCGCCAATAACCGTAAGCATGTTGGTTTTAGAAGCTTCGTACTTGTCTAAAATAACAGTCATGCTATTGTATTAACTAAATTAGATTAAACTGAAACTACTTAACAGAATTTTACTAAGAAATAAAAATACCTAAAAACAGCTATTTACGTATAATTTTGAAACTGTCTGAACCTTTGGGTTTGTGAATTACAATTGGTACTGCTGCCCATTTATATTCAGTTTCATACACCATTGAGTGCCAATTATAAAATTCTTTATCAGAACGAACTAAAAACACACATTTATTATTACTAGATAAAACAACAGTATAATTCTCTATTTCATACATCCTTCCTTTGCAATTAGTAATCAAATCTTCTTTATTTTCTATTTCATCTTTTTCTATTAGATGTGTTTCATATGTAGCAATAGCAATTTCTGTAGTTCTTTGAGAATCATTCTCATAAAATTCTTTTACATTTCCTTCATTTAGTAAATTTCTAACATATTTATAGTAATTGACCACTTCTTTTTTTAGTTCATCTTTATCTATTTTAGAGAGGTCTTGACTATTTTTCCAGCCTTTTAACTCGTAAGGCAAATCATTAACTTCAAACTCACCTGTAAATTCAAAATAGGGCACAGGAGCTGGTATTTCAGGTATTTTAAAATCAACTAACTCTTCTCTGTTTTTAGTTTCTCCATAAGGGGAATTGGGAATTACTTCGGCTTTTACCAACTTAATTTTGGTCCACCCCATATCCTCTTGGGTTATTAGACTGTCTGTGGCATTGGTTGCATTAGGAAAAAACTTCATAGTAAACTGATGCTTACCATTACCTAACAATAAATCATTAATTATTTCGGCATTCGATTTTTGGTTCACTTTATAATTTCTGACAATCCTTATTCCATTAACCCATAACTCACATTTTAAAGTAGTGTTGTATTCTATACCATAACTAGGGCGTTTATCTGTTTTGTATTTATAATTCATCATTCTATAGTTTTTTGTTGATTCATGTTTGTTTTGTCCACAACTGATTAGCAACATTCCACTAAAAAAACTTAATAACACACAAAAAAAACTTCTCATAATAGCTATTTACGTATAATTTTGAAACTGTCTAAACCTTTGGGTTTATGAAGAATAACTCCATATGAAGTATACGCGGTTTCTGATTCTGATTGTAAGCAGCTTTTATTTCTTAATATTTCATCTACCCTTACTAATTTCACTAATTTTCCTTTTCCAAAAATCTCCATCTTGTAATTTTCAATTTCTAACATTTTACCTTTACAATCATCTATCAATTCATTTTTTCGTTCTTTTCCTGTATACCAATCTAAATTTTCATCATACATCGAAGTAGCAATTTCTTGATCCTTCTGTAAACTTTGACTTAAATATTCTTCTACTTCACCATTATTTAATAAATTCCTTAAATACTTATAATAATCAACTACTTCTTTTTCCAATTCGTCTCTATCTATTTTGGATAAATCTAGACTATTTTTCCATCCTTGTAATTTATAAGGCAAATCTATAACTTCAAATTTACCTGTTACTTCCCAAACAGGTACTTCAGTTGGCGGTACAGGTATTCGCATGCGTTCTTCTGTATAATTTTCTTTTTTAGACAAAGGTTTTTCTACTGAATTTTCGACATACTCCCAATGGTCTATTGTAATATCTGTTTCCTCTAACAAATAAGGAAAAACCATACTTTTCCCCTTTTGCGGCAAATAGCGTACTTTATAGGTATGTAGACCGTTTTCTAATAACCATTCATTAAGTTCCACACCTAACGAAATATTTCCTGCAGTTTCCTTTTTAGCTATAAGTATATCGTTTATATATACTTCTACAGAAGCAAATGCAGAGATTCCAATACCATAAAATATTTTTTTATTATGCCTATATTCATATTTTTTAATTTTAGAATTTTTCATTTTTTGTTCTACGTTGTTTATATTTTCTTTTGTCTCTTGTCCTTTACAGCACGTAAAGATTATAACAGCCATTAATGTTAAAATTGGTTTCATAGGTTAATCAAAAAAGTTAAACTTAAGAGGTTCTTTAGAGGGGTCCATAATAATAATTTCTTTTTGTTTAGACTCATTATCTCTACCTGATTTTTCTAGTTTAGACATCTTTTTTGGTGTTCTTTCAGATTTATCCTCTTTTCTACTAAATTTTAGGGTAAAAACAGCTTTTAATCCTTTAAAGTATAAACTTCCTCCATATTTTTCATTTCGCTTATCTTCAAGGACAACTATATCAAAGTCTGCCATAGCATTAGCTTCTATAGCTGCCATGCCTTCTACTGTCCCAAAATCATATTTCAAAGATCCCCCTACTGTTATACCTAAGGTTACAGGTAAATTAGCATTAATATCTATACCTATACCATCCGTTCCATGGTAATTTCCTGATAAAGAAATATTAGCTGCCAATTTCCCGATCAAATCTAATTCATAATCAACTTCTACAGCACCACAGGTGAAAAAATTAATTCCACTAAAAACGCTATTTATACGTCCAATCATTACACCTACAGGACCAAGAAATTGGGCAAAATATAACAAATCAAGTCGTCCTGTCAGGGTTGTTAGCGGTTCTGCCTTGCCTTTAACTTTAAAAAAATAATCCATTACTTGTGGATTATTTTTACTGCGTTCGTATTTAAAGTGAACTCCTGCAGCAAAAGACGGCCTAGCTAAGCTGAAACTTACAGGTAAGTCTTTTGTTTTTCTAATGCCTGCACGTCGTTCCATGGTAGCCTTATAGTCTGGTTTTTCACCTGGCTTTAACAGCTTACCATTAGATACCGATACAGATTGGGCATCTTTAACAGCTTCACCTATACTTATAAGCTCTTCTAATGGTCTTCCTTTTTCTGATATTTTCTTCACCTCTTTGGTTAGAAAAAGGTCTTCCATAATTTCAAAAGCATACAGTATAAAGTTTATTGTTTTCATAAAAGAAAAACCATCCCCTAAACTCCACTGGGTATTTGTGGAACCATTTACTTTATAGCCTACATCTATATCTAATTTATGCGACCAGTCAGATTGTTTGCTCTTTTTAGTTTTATGCGCTTTTAGTTTTTTATTGGTTTGTTTTTTTGTGGTAGTAAATACACGATGTTTGTATTTTGGGTTTTCGTGCACGTACAAGCTATTTTCATAATTATATTTTAAGTTTATCCACCATTCAAAATCTGGGAACACTTCTATTTTTGCTAATTGGTTAGGGTAGCGGCATGTGCTTATAGGCACCATATAAGTTTGTTTTACATTTTTCATAAAAACAAAATAGCGGCACACCCATGCTATATCTAATAGATCATTCGTAAATTCACCAAGAGTATTGCCTAGCCACTTTTCAGCTCTAGTATCATACGTTTTATTATACAAATACCCCACTTTAAGAGCGATGCCTTTTTCGTTTGCGCTGTCTAGATATTCAAAATCTACAGCTTGCTTGCTTATATCTATGCTTTCGTCGCCTGGCACGCTTTTATCAAATTCTTTGGGCAGGATGCCAAAGGTACTGTTAGGGTACAAGGCATAAGCTTTTTCCATAGAAAATACATCCTTAATGGTATTGTGCTTAAAGTCTTCTTGGTTGGTATGGCGCTTAGGCTTGTCTTTAAGCATAAAGTTTTTAAGACGTACACGCGCCGTGGTAATGCCATGACATATGGGAGGATTCTTATGGTCTGGATGGTAGTCTTGTATGTTTAAACCTTCGGCTAGTATTTTTATAGTTTCTTGTGTTTCTCCTGCCAGGATACCAAAGGCCAAATTGGTATGGTCTACCACTTTTTTTGTTTTTTTATCCTCATCGAACAACACAAAAGGTGTATTTCTGCTTTTATGGCTTATAGTAAGCTTAGAGTATTTACAGGGATGCACCTTTTTACTGCTGTACTCCACATCGCCAATAACCGTAAGCATATTGGTTTTAGAAGCTTCGTACTTGTCTAAAATAACAGTCATGCTATTGTACTTTACCTGAAATGTGGTTTGCTGTCCCTCGAGGACCTCCGCGTCTTTGGTAGAAAACACTTCCCTAAATATTTTTGTCTTATAACGTTTGGCATGTGCTTTACCACGATTGCTATCCCTACCTAAAGACCAAAACCCGCCTTTACTTACCGCCTCGTCTTCTGTGGTATAAGTTACTACAATATCTTCGTTATTAGGCGCTACACTATTAAATTTATTGGTATACTTTAGTACCGAATTGTTGTTTTTAGGATTAGGGTTGGCTGTTATTAATCGCTCAGATTCAACGTCACTTACTGGCTGCCCAGTTACGGCATCTTCATTACTGTATAGTGTTGTTTTTATCTGCGCATGGTATGTTTTTATGGTGTTTTCTTTGTGTTTACTTTTGGAGCGCCAAGCCTCGTCGATGGGTATATTCAACTCCGTCAAGGTATTTATTGTAAAGGTGCTACGATTACTTTTTTGAAAAAATTGTAAAGGCGTCTCTGTAACTTTCTGCCCTTCATCATCATATATATCTACTTCGAATAATGCAAAATTATGGTAGGGCACGGTATAATTCGGCAGCATGTGCCCCAGAATATATAGGCGTATTGAATTTTTATAGGTATACACATTGCTTTTACCTTGTTCGCCTGGGTACTTAAACTCATCTTTGTACCGTGCAAAATAGGCCGATAGTATTTTCGGTTCGTCTATAGTTGCAATGTAATGCCCATGGGTTAAGCTGGGCTGTTCCCTAAAGGCTTCGGCATAGAAAATAACCCCTTTATTGAGTGCTTCTGCTTTTTGCGCTTTGATACTAACGCTTTTATCTGTTATTAAGTACTGTTTGCCAATTCCAAATACATCGATAGGGGCTTCGGCATTTTTAGTTTTCCATTCGCCCCATTCTGGATAGGTTTGTCCTAATGCGAAGGTTTTTGCTATGGGTAAATATTTGGCCGCAATCCATATCCAGCGCATTTTTTCATTTGGTGCTTTATTATTTACACTAAGACGTTTACCTTCTCCTGCCTTTACAAGGCTAAGTTTTGCGCCATCACCTATTTCTATCTCATTAACACCATTGGCCTCTATTACGATTATGTCTTTGTTTGTCATGTTTTTATTTTATTGCTTTTCAAAAATCACCTGCGACCTTGGCTATTAAAAATAACCATTCGGTTGTGTGTTACTTTTTACATGTCGATTTCATATTTACTGAAACTTTAAAGTCTTTTCGTCTTATAAATTAGGCTGCCGTACTTGCAAATTATACAGATTTTGAATCGACTTTACCCATACCAAACCTTTACCATAGAGGGCTATGGGGTGACTATCTGCTAAAAAATCGGGTAAACGTTCTTTATGCCATTGCTTCGCATTGTTTTCAGTTTTAAATAAACCAACATTACAATTATTATGGTTTAATGACATTTTGTTCTACTGACTTACTAATTTCAGCTCCCATATTATTACCTATTATAAAATCAACTAACTTATTTAGTATCAAATATTGCTTAAATCTATAACCAAAACCAATCGAACCTGTTTCACTAGGTATTGGTATTAAACCCCACTGTATTGGGGTGTCTTCTTGTGTTATGTTTTTAGGTTGAGAATTAGAACCCAACACAGAAAACACCTCCAGAATCAAGACTAAAATTTGTTTCTTCATTTCAAAATAGTGTACATTAGTGTACAGCACCACCGCTTAATATTTTAACGTTCTCTTCCATAGATAACACATTTCCGTTTATATCAAATTGATAACGGTGTGCTTGATACGTGATTATTTTCTTTTTGGTCTTATTGTAATAAACACCTACACCCCACTTCCAAACACCATCTAACTTCCTAAAACTAGTAGACAATTCATGTGTCGCATTTCTGTGGTATTTATTGATTTTACCGCGTTCATGTAAAAAATCTATAATATTATTATAATTGAACGTTTTAGAAAGCTTCTCATCTTCATTTTCTGTTCTTATCAATTTTCCTTTTTCATTATAATATTCCCAAATACCTATTTTAACATGACCAAATAGTAGGCCTTTTTCTTTAATATTACCGTTGCCATAAAATTCTTTATATATGGTATAATAGTCATTATTTGGAGCTATCAATTTCGAATATTCAACTTGTCTAGTACCCTCTAATTTTATATAATTATTTTTTTCAAAATAATAATTTTGTTCTTTTTCTTTTTTCTTATAATAGTCCTCTACATCAAAAACTTCGAAACCACTCTTTAATTTTTCTTGAGTAATATATCTTGTCTTACAACCTAAAACAAATATTACCAATATGAGATACCTTAATATCTTCATTCTTAAAAATTAGGTTGTCGTACTTGCAAATTATACAGATTTTGAATGGATTTTACCCACACCAAACCTTTGCCATAGAGGGCTACGGGGTGACTATCTGCTAAAAAATCAGGCAAGCTTTCTTTATACCACTGTTTCCCATTGTCTTCACTATAGTAATAGTTAATTTTTCCATTATCACTTCTTAACACACTTATAAACCCTCCTGAAATATGAACTCCTACAGTAGTTTGGTCTCTATCATTCTCAAAATCATAGGTGATTAATCTTTGCTTAGTATGGTTATAAACCATTAAAGGGTGCAATTCATCATAATTATAAACTTGAGTATACCAATCTCCTGTAAGGTCGTCTTTAAAAAAAACATCAAAGGTATAGCCAGAAGGCAAATTACATTGGTGTACTTTAGCCTCTCCCGTGCTAAACTTAATAGTTACTGTTCCCGTAAGGTTGTCTTCCTCATAAGTAGTGTATAATTCATTTTCATTTATAAAAAAAAGATTATAAATACTTACCCCTTGCTTTGTTATACTTAAGGCTTCCCAAGTCTTTCCTCCATTGTTAGTTTTTAATAGCGCTACACCATTATCCTTGTCTACACATGCAATGCCTTTGTGTGCGCTGTAAAACTGCACTTTAAAAATTTTCTCGGTATTAAAATCACTTATAGTTTTCCATGTTTCACCTGTATCTGTAGATTTTAAAACAGTATACTGAGAAGGTTGAGTATCTTTTTTATAAGTTTCTTTTATGATATATAAGTTTCCAGAAGTATCATTTGTAATACTGCTTAGAGTCCCTTTACCCAAAGTTTGTTTTTTAAAGGATAGACCGCCATCTTCTGTTTTAAATAAAACTGTATTATAATTTTTTTTATAATAGGGTCTATCTTCAATAACAGAGCGATGTATTTCTGCTAAACTATTATTCCCTGTCATAAACCCGGTTAATTTATTTAAGACAAAATATTGATTAAGCCTATAATCAAAACTAATAGCTCCTGTTTCGCTAGGTATTGGTGTTAAACTCCACTTCATTGGGTTGTCTTTTTGTGTTATGTTTTTAGGTTGAGAATTACAACCTGTTATACAAAGTATTATCAGGATTGCGACTCCTATTTGCGTTGTTATTTTGACCATGGCATATTTCTGTATTTGTCAAGTTGTCGGTTTATTTTTTCCCACAAATCTAAACTATCTTTAAATAACTCTAAGTATCCTTCAGCTTGAGCAACAGCTTGTTCTATATCTTCCTGCGCTTCTTTAAGTCCTGCTTCGGCTTGCTTGTACCAATCGTTAATTTGCTCTTCCATGACCAACATGGCTTGTTCCCATGTTTTTTCAGAACCCCACTCTTTAAAATCTGGGGTAAGACTTACTTTTATTTTATCTGAAATAGGTATCCCTGTTAAACCCGCATCTAGATAGGCATCGGGATGCGTGGCAAAGGCAAAGTCTCTAAACTCATCGTTTCTTTCTTCTATTTTAGAATAAAATGTTTTTAATTTTTCAGGTAAATTATACCTTTTATTATAACTCTTGTTTCTTACGGATGTGTATATCTTATCAACAATCCCTAACTCAATGTATTCTTGAAGTAATTTCTTAGCAAGCTTTAGCCAGATCTTTCCCTCAGGACTTAACTCTGGCATAAGTACACTTGTAAAGCGCACACAATATTTATAGCCATAACTTTTGGAAGGCACTCCTCTAAATACCCCATGTGGCCTTTTGTATTCTACCAATTTCTCGTTACCCATTTCTTTTTCTAAAGAAGGGGTCCACCATTCGTTTATGGCATCTAAAACTCCTAAGCCGCCTTCGATCTCTCGTAAAGGGCCGTAATAGTAATCTGGCGGATCATGCTTACAGGTGTCATGGCGTTCCATAAAATTATTAAAGCGCCATTTGTAATATTGACAAGTCCCTATTATTCTAGACGGTGCTGCTGGAGGAGAAATTGCTTTACACTTTTGTTCTTCTTCTTGGTCATCATCTGTTGTACTCACCGCAATAGTATCATAGGGATTTGGTGCTTTTATGGCATTAATAAACACTAGGGGCATGATTTGGTTAATCACCTCGGCATCGGCATTATCTAGGTTTTGTACAGAGGGCTCCGCCACTTGCCCATGAAACATAATTTCTACACAAGAAGCTCCTCCATAAACACATGTTGCTTTGCTATCCTCCAATAAAGGATAACCTTGATTACTCTTTAGCTGTGTTTTCTCAAAAAAACCTTGCCATGTTGTTAGAGTAGGTGTACATAAATTAAAACCTCCTGAGGGCAAAGGTTGATTTTTACATTGTCCAAATGTTTTTACTTGAAAGGGAGCTCCTAACTCTTTATTTGTTGCTACTAATTTTTGGCTACCAGCTGTGTCGTTTATATACACTTTCTGTTGGCTAGAAACAACCAATGTATCGGGAGCATCTCCAAACTTACAGGTGCACTGCGCACCATGACACACTAATTTTTTTTCGCTCATTATTCCTTGTTTTTTTTGAAAAAACTAAATAATCCTTTTTGTTTTTCCGGTGTTTCTATTTTCTTCTCATCTTCTACAAGAACATTCACAGTTTTACGTCCTGAACTTTTTGAAATCAAGACTTCTACTGTTTTTAAATGCTTGCCGTCTTTTGCCTCCCAACTTGTCGCCATTTGTATCATCTCTGGAATACGTGTTTTCTTATCTAAATCATATTTTATATTTAACGTACCCTTATTACCTTTCGGATTTTTAAGGTGCCTACTTAATTGGTGCATTCCATCAATCTCGCATTCCCCTTCATAATGCACTACTATAGTTTCACTTTTAGTCACCTTTGGTTCTATAGTACTCAAACCTTTAAACGTTAATGGGACACTACTGCCATTACTATTATAGTGAAAACTAGTTTCTAAGGTAAGTTGTGGACTATATTCTTGATAAATGGTATGGAAAAAAAGTTGAATAAAAAAATCCTTTTGCAGCAGTCCTAAAAGCCGCCCTTCATTATTTATAGCGTTTTCAAACTGTTTTACCATTTGATAAGCTATATCTCCTTGGTAAGCTGCTGTAAACTTTTGTTTTCTTTTATGCCATCTTTCTTGCACAGCTTTTATAGCTTTGACACCAATTAGCTTTCCTGTAAAATGAACAAACACCTCTAATGGATATAATACTGTGTTTAGTTCTGTCGCCATTTGTTCGATCACTAAAGAAGGTTCCTTTTCATTTATAAAAAATGCACTTTTTTCCAGTCTACAAATAATTCCTTTACCTTTTTCACGCCCTATATATGCTACAGAGGCTTCATAGCTTATTTTATTTACTACTTTATCATCTTTATCATAAAAAGAAATCTCTGCTAAATATGTATTCCTTTCCTCTAATTTAGATAACAACGTTAGTTTGTCCTCATATAAAAATACATCTTCTAAATCTCCTTCTACACCATGTCCCTTTACATAGCGTGTTCCAAAATCATACATTCCTAAGCCAAAATATTTTTTTCACCACTATTTGAAATGACTTGTTTTGCACTTGACAATTCCATATTTTTCTTCGTGCTATTCATTGCAATGGACTCTGCATTTTTCTCTAGATTCTTTGCTTGAAAAGCGGCATCTTCTTCAACGAGAACAGTACTATTCTTAGTCGTCATTGTGAAATTTTCACTAATGCTTTCGTGCTTGTCTTTGCCCACAATAACTTGCATATTCTCCGCAACATCTAGGGTTAAATTTTTAGATTTAAGCGTCATGTTTTCTAAGGCTGTTATTTCAATACTGTTAGTTGTTGTGTCTATCGTAATTGTATTATTGTTTTTATCTTTTATTGTTATTGTTTCCTGCCCTTTGGTATCATTAAATTCTACCACATGTCCACTTTGGGTTGTAATGCCTTTATAATTATTATCAGCACTTTGCCACCCATTATGTTTATTCACCCCTGTATAAAGTGCGGCTTGCATAAAGGGGCGTTCTACATCGCCATTCTCGAAACCTACCAGCACTTCATCGCCTATTTCTGGTATAAAATGAAACCCGCGATCACCTCCGGCATAAGGGGTGGCTACACGTATCCACGGTGTGGTTTGGTTGCTGCCATTTTGCCAAGGGAACTGCACTTGTATACGGCTCATGCCCTTAGGGTCGTTTACGGCTTTTACTTTGGCCACTTGTGGGTGTGCGGTATGCATAAGCCCAATATTGGTAAGTGGATACAGGTCTATTTCTAATGGTACTGCTGTAAAGCTGTTACTATAATTACCTCCTTTGGTATAACTGTGGGTTACTTCTGTCACTCTATAACTGCCAAAGCTATCGGCTTTGGTATTTATTTGTATTATTTTGCCTAGGGTAACACCGGTATTGCTGCTATCGCCTGTAAGCCCTATTTGTTGCTGTTCTGCGAGCTTTTTTTGTAGGCTTACTGCGTTGTCTAACTGGCGCTGTAACTGCTGGCTCTCAAAACCATAATAGTGTTGTTGGTTGTCTTGTTTGGCATAGAGCGTCTGGCTTGCTGCTGCCGCGGCGGCGGTATAGCCTTGCGCGCCTGTTTGCATGCCTGTACTAGAGGCTTTTAGGGTGCTTTCGCTGTTGTAATCGTTGCTGTAATAGTTAAAGTGTAGCGGCGTTGCCTCTATACCCAGACTAAAATCTTTTAAATCTACACCATAACGTAATACCACGGGGTCGCCCAGATCGGGCTTGCCAAAATAGAGCGTTTCTCTATTGTAGAGGAGGTATTCGCCTTGGGTGGCTGCTAAATACTGCAAGTAGGCAAAGGTACTTTGATGGTACTGCACCGAATAGCTTAGCATGGCATCGTCTTCTGGTTGTATTTGGGGTTTAGCCTCGTCTGCATGGTAGCGAAATGTGGCTTGGTTTATAATATCGGATAGGGGTTGTTCCAAATAACTGTTCATATTCGGGCCATCTTCTAACAGGATGCTATTGCTCTTTCCTGTAAACTCTATAAGATCGCCTAAACCGCCAAAATCGTTCCCTTTCTTGCCTTTTACTTTGGTGATTTTCCCTTTAAAATAAAGCATATTACGGCCAATGCCACCTACATCATTAATTTCGAAGGCAAAGCGTTTTCCTAAAAAGGAGCGCGAACGGTCTAATAGGCTCGTGCCTTCTAAGCCCTTTTCTATAGTATCGGCACGTACTGTCATTTTAAAGGTAGTATGCGTGCCTACGCGTTCTTCTAATGAAAACGTTTCAATAATTTTAAATATGGTGCCGTCTATGGCGACTTGTAATTCGGTTTGTAATGACATAATATAAGTATAGGTTTAACAAAGGGTTTTTTAAGGCTTGAAAAGGGGGTTAAGAGTGTACTATCTTTATTTCATGCGTTTTAAAGGGGTACTCTAACCCGCTCTTTTCTGAAAAAATTGTATTTTAGCGCAGTAGTGGCCAGTCGTTTTCAAACTTAGAGCCTTTTATATCTAGGGTTTTAGCGGCAATGGTAAGTTCTGTATATAGGGGTTCGTTATTGGCATGGCTAAACAACTCTCTAAATTTTAGACAGTAGGCATCGCTAAATGCAATATGTCTAAAGGTAGATACGCTGTCTCTATTAAAAAACACTAAGGTGCCGCTTCTGCGTTCACTGTTAGACATGGCCCAGTCGACTAAGGCTGTACTCTTGTCACTTTCAACTTTAAGAAAAATCTTACCCCCGACAGGTTTCGAGTCTGGCAATCCCGTACCATCGTCTGATTGGGTAATGCTGTAATCGGCTTCCATAACATTATATTCCGTACCGTCAATTTTTAATTTTGCAAGAAATGACATATCTATATTATTTTTTGAAATTATTTACCGCAGTATATACGTTGTTTAACACCTATTTAGATGTTGTAAACACCTCGTATTTTGCTAGATTTTTTTTATAAAAATAGAAATTTTGTATTAAAAACATCTTAATAGTTCTGTAAAAAACATAAAATGACACTTTAAAGGTCTTATGTGTTTCTTAAACATAGTTTTAAAAGAAAGTTCACATGTAAATAGCGCTACTTTTAACAGGCTTAACATTTTTAACTAACTTAGGGTTAATGCTCTTTTCAACAGAATTCTTTGCCTATATTCTGCATAGGCCCTACTTATAACTCCAAATTAAATAGAACTCTTACACAGCATTTAGTACCTATAGAAAATACTAAGAAAAAAAAACGCTATTCGCACTTTCAATGCGGCTTTGCTTCCTTTTCTTTTGTAATGTAAGGCGCTGTACAGTAAAACAACAACAGTGTTTGTGGCATTTGAAGTGCCTTATGGCGCAACACAACACTTAAGTTGGGGCTACACACGAGCACATAGGCAACTAAAAGAGATGGCGTCCTTACAAATTAACACGGTAACTAAAGACAAAACCTGTTACAAGGGGGCAGCAAGATCGTGTAAAACTAATAATGCCCAGATTTTCATCTGGGCATTAACCAACCAAAATAATGTTCCTATTAACTTAAACTATCGCAATGTATTACGATAGTATCACTCGATTGGGGACAGTCTTGTGTTGTCAATTATTCATTCACAACAGCAACCGTTTTATTTTCAGACTCTTCTAAATTAAAATCTGAAAATAAAACTTTACTGCCAACAAAAACGAGTGTAATAAATAAAATAAGGCGGAGTACATTTTTCATGGCTAAGTATATTTCGATTTGGTTAAGTAATATTCCAAAAAATACTTAGAAACACCAAGAAACGTCACATTTAATCGTTAAACGGCATCAATAACATGCATTTCATCGATGATTTTATCCTTTTAAGGACAAAACAATAACATATCATGATTTATAAGGTTTTAGATTTAAAGCGGTTAAGAAAAGTCTATCTATTCTTAATCGCTTTAAAAAGGACGCTTCATACCGCCCTAAAATACGGTTAGCCTATTTTATTGAAACCTGTATATTCACGTAAAACTTCGGGAATATCTATACCATCTTCTGTTTGGTAATTTTCTAAAATCCCTGCCAAAATTCGTGGTAAGGCCAAAGCACTTCCATTAAGAGTATGCGCTAATTCGTTTTTACCATCGGCATTTTTAAAACGCAATTTTAGACGGTTGGCTTGAAATGTTTCAAAATTAGAGATAGAGGAGACTTCTAACCATCGGTCTTGGGCTGTAGAAAAGATCTCAAAATCGTACGTTAAAGCTGAAGCAAAAGAGGTATCTCCTGCACATAATCTTAAAATTCTATAAGGCAGCTTTAAGGCTTCTAAAATAGACTTTACATGGTTTACCATAGCATCTAAAGCGGCATAAGATGTTGAGGGGTGTTCTACCCTTATAATTTCAACCTTATCAAACTGATGCAAACGGTTTAACCCTCTTACATGTGCGCCATAACTTCCTGCCTCTCTTCTAAAACATGGGGTATACCCTGTTATCCCAACAGGCAATTCACTTTCATTCAAGATCACATCTCTAAAAATATTAGTACCTGGTACTTCTGCCGTTGGAATTAAATACAAATTATCTTCTGTAACATGATACATTTGCCCTTCTTTGTCTGGCAATTGCCCTGTGCCTATTCCAGAAGCTTCATTTACCAAATGTGGCAATTGATATTCTGTATAACCTGCTGCAGTATTGGTATCTAAAAAATAGGCAATTAAAGCGCGTTGTAAACGGGCACCTTTTCCTTTATACACAGGAAAACCTGCACCAGCTATTTTATTCCCCAATTCGAAATCTATAATATCGTATTTTTTAGCAAGCTCCCAGTGGGGCAATGCGCCTTCATGCAACTTCGGGATTTCTCCTGCTTTAAACAGTTCTTCATTATCTGCTTCGGTAGTACCGTTAGGCACTAACGCGTGGGGTACATTTGGAATCTGGTATAGCAAATCTTTTAAATCTTCTCCTGCCTCATGTAATGCCTCTCCTAAGGTTTTAGACTGCTCTTTTAAAGTCGTCGTCTTTGCTTTTAAGGCATTTGCCTCTTCTACCTGTCCCGATTTGAATAAGCCGCCTATAGCTTTGGATAGTGTATTAGATTCTGCTAGAACCGTATCCAATTGTGCTTGGACGCGCCTTCTTTTTTCGTCTAAAGCAATCACTTGCTCTATAAGGGTAGCAGCATCGATGTTACGTTTTGCTAAACGCGCAATAACATCTGCTTTATTTTCTCTAATAAACGGAACTTGTAGCATGGTTTGAAAAATTTAAGGGACAAATTTAAGGAATTACGCTATGACTTTTAGCATTAATTTCTACTTTAGAAAGGCTTAAAATGATGCGTTGTATAAATGGCTGTTGTACTGGTACGTGATGCTATACTTTACTCTTTTTTTGAAGGCAGTACCCAGGCGGCGTGTTTTAAAGGTTCCCAAGGCACACTAGCGATATCTACAGCGGGGTCTATTAATCTCTTTAATGGTTTACCATTTACACTTACCTTACAGCTCACATAAACAGCAACATCTCTGCCTTTGGCTTTAAAATCTTGCTTTAAATGCCGCGCAAATTGCCAAATGATATCGGGTTTTGTAGTGGCACCGCGTTGTTGTTTTTTAGTTAAGTATTTGTTTAAATCTATTACTTGTGTCTTGCCCGTCTCTTTATCTTTGACTTTATACCTGGCATATCCTCTTTTTACACGCAACATCATGCGCCAAGATAAGCGATGGCCTTCTTCTGTCCATAGCACATCGTCTTTTATAAGATGATGCCGTAATGGCAACGCGACTTGAACAGCAAAATACACTAAAAACAAGGCCACCCATGCCTGTGCATATTTAGGATAGTTTACCGCTTCCAAATTATAAAACGTACGCTTTTTAAGCCACAATTTCTGAATCGTTTTTGGCGGAAAAAAGAACAGATAAAACGCGAGTGCTAAATAGGGAAAGATGCCTATTTGAAACACAATCGAGTTGAACAGATGAAACCCTATAGATATAATAAATGCTATTTTACGCGTAGGCTTAAACAGTAATAATGGCACTATAAGTCCATCGAACAAGATGCCACCATAACTTAACAGGACTTGCAGCCACTTTTGTTGCAGCAGTTCCCCTACAAGTGGGTAATTCTGCTTGCCTTTCATTAAAATTTCAATCGCCGTTCCATCTAACCAGTCTGGATATAATTTTGCTATGGATGCGTAGGTGTACACGATAAACAATTGTAGAATAAAAACTAAACGGCACCAATTGGGCATATCGGTTCGCTTTAAGTTTGGGTTCTGCTTCGCATCTATTGAAATGGCTTTGTGCGCAGGCATAAACACCATAATGGCACTTATTAAGACCAATAAATAGTAATGGTTATTGTATGCCGATTTTTGCATGAGGTAAACAGCCGCCCACATTAACGTAAAACCCACCATGCTAAAACGGTACTTATACCCTAACATAATGCCAATACCAAACACGCTCATTATAAGGTAATACACATACATCCCGTAGCCGCCAAAGGGTTGTAACCATTCGAAACCTATAAATGAAAATGTAAAACTTGGCGTTATTAAATTATGCTTTATCCAACCTGTAAAAATAGCTCCAAAAGTTTCTAAAAAACACAATAACCCAAAAAAAACTCTAAAAATAACGAGTTGCGAATTGTCTATATGTTTAAAAAGATGCTTAAACAATGGTGTGATTTTTAATGAGGTTAAGCGAAAACGCTTTGTCTTTTTCTAATTGCTCCTGTAAGGCTTCTACAGACTCAAATTTACGTTCGCCTCTAATTCTTGCTAAAATAGCAACTTGTAGGTCTAAGTCGTAAAGGGAAGCATCGAAATTAAAAAAATGAGCCTCTATAGATTCGGTATTGCCATTTACAGTGGGGTTTATACCAATATTCATCATACCATAAACAGTTGCCCCATGTATTTTAGAAGAAACCACATAAGCTCCATGTTTCGGTATTAGCTTATATGACTCTTTTATCTTTAAATTGGCTGTGGGATAGTTTAATTGTTTCCCTATGCCTTTCCCCCTTACTACAGTGCCCGACAGCATAAAGGGATAGCCTAAAAATGTATTGGCCTTCTCGATGTCACCTTGACTTAAGGCTTGTCGTATTTTTGTTGAACTCACAGCAACGTCATTAATATCTTCTACAGAAATCTCTTCAACCTCAAAACCATAAGCTTTACCATAGGTGATTAAGTCGTTAATGTCTGCATTTCTATTTCTGCCAAAGCGGTGATCGTAACCTATTATAACTTTTTTAACCTTAAGCTTTTTTACGAGTATATCTTTTACAAAGGCTTCTGCTGTTAATCTTGAAAAATCTTTTGTGAAGGTTTTTATCAATAAATAATCCAAACCTATACTATCTAGAATGAAACTGCGTTCTTCTATTGTATTGATAAGCTTAATATTAGAATCTTTTTGCAAAACCATCCTTGGATGAGGAAAAAATGTAAGAATAATAGATCGTAAATCCTCCTTTTTGCTTTCGTCTACTAAGCGTTTCACTATTTTTTGATGCCCAACATGAACACCATCAAACGTGCCAATCGTTACGACACTTGGTTTAGTCGCTTGATAGGTCTCTATGTTAAACGCATTACTCATAAAATTGCAAAAATTGTTATTGTCGCCAAAATACTATAAATTTGTTATAAAAAAAGCCCCTATATTGTTATGAAAGCAAAGCTACATTATGTTTTAACAACTACCATGTTTTTAGTTGTATTTTCATCATTTGCACAAAACAACTTTTTTGTGAAGATGCCTAAGGGAGCGGAAAAATCTCAAAGTTCGAAAGATAAACTGCGCAATAGATCTTCATATCAATTTAACTACAACAGTTTAAAGGCTTGCTTAGCGAAAGCCCATACTCCTACAAACCAAGATACAGATCTCGTTGTGAGTTTCCCCAATCTTAATGGAGACTTAAAACAATTTAAAATCGTTGAAGCGTCGGTACTTCCCAAAGCTTTACAAGATAAATATCCAGACATAAGGTCTTACATTGGTTATGGCATTGACAACCCAACCCACTACTTAAGATTTAGCTTATCGCCTAACAAGGGATTGTGTGGCATTATACTGGGGCAAAACACCCCTTTGGTTTTTGAACCTTCTTCTAAAAACAGGAACGAATTTAAAGTCATGTTAAAAACAGATGTAACGGCTAAAACTGAATTTAAATGTCAAACTGAAACAGAGATAGAAGACCTTGCTAAAAAATCGGTTTTAACTCAAAAAAATGCAAACAATACGATTAAAAGAACCTACCGCCTAGCGCTTTCGGTAACTGGTGAGTATGCTGAATTTCATGGCGGTACTCTAGAAAATATAAATGCGGCCTTAGTAGCCAGCTTAACTAATGTAAATGCGGCTTTTGAAAATGATTTGAACATTTCTTTAGAACTTGTTCCAAATAATGACGACGTTCTATTTTTAAATAGCCAAACAGATCCTTATGGAGACAGCCCTGGTAATTATGGCTTTGAATTGCAAAACGTTTTGAATAATTTAATAGGTGTTAATAATTATGACTTGGGTCACCTTTTATCGGCAATTGGTTTTGCAGGTAATGCGAATTGTATTGGTTGCGTATGCGATGACGATCTAAAAGGCAGCGCTTATTCTTCTGATAATATTCCAAGTGGTTTTAATTTTGATATTGATTTATTTGCACATGAACTAGGCCATCAATTTGGTGCAAACCATACCTGGACGCACGAGGGGAATGAGCAAACTGGAGTGCAAATGGAACCAGGAAGTGGTACTACAATTATGGGCTACTCTGGTATTGCGCGTTCTGCTAATATTTTATTACATAGCGACCCCTACTTTCATGCCATATCTATAGCTCAAATTTCAGATTATGTAAGTACGACAGGTTGCGCGGTAACCTCCAACACGGGAAGCGCTCCCTTACTGGTAAATGCTGGCGAAGACCTAACACTCCCTATTGGCACCCCATTTAGACTTATTGGAGATGCCTCGAGTACCGACAACGCCACATTAAGTTATTGTTGGGAACAAATAAATGACAATAATGCACGTACCGTATTTCCAAATCCTGATGGTACAGACTCTAATGCTGTTTTATTTAGATCATTCCCACCTACTGTAGAGAATACACGTTTCTTCCCAAACATATCAGATCTTAGTATTGGTTTAAATGCCGGACAATGGGAAAAAATACCTAATGTGTCTCGATCGGCAGATTTTAGATTAACTGTTAGAGATAATAAAAGCGGGGGAGGTAACACCAATTACGATGATGTTAATGTTCGTTTTGATAGCAATTATGGGCCTTTTGAAATCACTACCTTAGATTCTGAAAACATATTTTTGGTGGCAGGTGAAACCCAAATTATCCAATGGAACGTTAATAACACCAATTTACTTCCAGGAGCAAGTACGGTAGATGTTTTACTTTCTACCGATGATGGAGTCACTTTCGAGACCATAGCAACAAACGCACCAAACAATGGCGAGTTCTTATTTGAGGTTCCTGATACCGTGTCTACCACCTGTAGACTAATGATTGCTCCTACTAACGCTAACTTTTTTGCCATTAATGCCAATCGTTTCACCATTGGTTTAGAAACCAATACAGACTGTGTGACTTACAGTTCGAACTCTAATTTAGGGCTTGACATTATAGATGGCACGCAAAGTTTTTCCCAAAGCCATACCATTACAATAACAGATACGGGTATCATTTCAGACCTTAATATTGGTGTTGATTTGGCACATAGTTTTATTGGTGATTTAAGCATCTCTTTAACGAGTCCTAGCGGTACCGAAATCCCCTTAAAAACGACAAGAAGCTGTGGTGACGACTTAAATCTAATTGCCACATTCGACGATGATGCCATTGCCTTTAGTTGCGCCGATAGTGCTGAAAACCTTAGACAAGGGACGCCAGACAATACTTTATTAGCTGCATTTAATGGCGAAAGCATCGCAGGAGATTGGACGCTACATCTAGGCGATTTTGCAGCTGGAGACGAAGGTGTTTTGAATTCTTGGTTTATAGAAATTTGTAATTCTAATGTTCAAGATTTTAGCATTAATGATACAATCTTTAGTGCATTTACAGTATCGCCTAATCCTAGCTTAAATTCTGGTATTTTTAAACTAAGAGCGCCTAGCTTACATTCTCCTAAAACGATTAGAATAGAAGTTTATAATACACAAGGGCAACGTGTTTACGAGCAAGATTTCCCTGAAACCACGTTTTTTAATGAAGTTATTTCTATTGAAAACGCAAGAACAGGTCTCTATTTCTTAAATCTAATGGATGGTAGCGATCGTTTTATGAGAAAGCTTCTAATTCGATAGTAAATTTTGAGTCGAGAATTATGACGCTTTTAGTTTGCAAAAAACGCCTGCCTCTATTATTTTTAACGGATTCTTTAAACCGTAAAAATGCTAAACCAATGAAAAACAGCATCTAACAAAATACTCTCGGCATGCGTTAAATGCACTTCATCGTTAAAAATATGTATTTCATCTAAATTTACTACCTTGCAGCCAACATAAAAACAAATATTTCTAAAATGTACCTAATTTAGAAACTGTATATTTTTAGAATAAAGGCAGGTTAACAAAACATGATACTATTTTAAAATAACACAAAACAATATTTATTTTACCCCAAAATTGCCCCATAAAAAAATTCCTAATAATGAAAAACACTAAATTCCTACTTGTAGATGACAGTCAATCTACAAATTTTTTCAACAGAATGATGCTCACAAAAGCACTTCCAGATCACGATACACAAATAGCTGAGAATGGCGAAGAAGCTTTAAAATTAATACATGGTACATTTAGACCTGATATTATTTTTTTAGATATAAATATGCCTAAAATGAACGGTTGGGAATTTCTCGAAGCACTGCAAAAAACAAACTTAACCCCAAACGATACTGCCGTCATATTAATGTTAGGTGCCGAATTGCCAGATCATAAAAAACAAGAGGTAAACAAGATTCCATACATAAAAGGTTGCTTGCCCAAAATGCTCACGCAGGATACAGTCTTAAATACAGTTTCTAAACTCGAAAATAACGAACTGGTTAATACGGCTTGTGCTTAGCGCGTAAAGTGCTCTAAACCTGTCAAGAGGCCTCACTGAAATGGCTTTTTATGTCTTAAAATTAAAACCTCTATTTTTTTATGGGGATTGTGAAGTAAAAGATACTTCCAACATCTTGCTGAGATTCTACCCAAAGTTTACCACCATGAGATGCTATGATCTTCTTACAGTGTGCTAAACCAATACCTGTGCCTTTGTATTCTTCTCTAGTATGCAACCGCTGAAAAATATCAAAAACTTTATTTTTTTGATGTTCAGGAATCCCTATACCATTATCTTTTACAAAAAACTCCCAATACGTTCCTGTGGTTCCATTGGTTTCGCGAAGTGTTACCTGTTGGCACCCTATTTCAACCTTAGGGGTTACTTCTGGCTTCGTAAACTTTATAGCGTTGCTCATTAAATTTTGAAACAGCAAACGCAATTCAATCTCAGATCCATTTAAAGTTGGCAAATCTGCGACATGTAGATTTGTACGCGTCTTTTCTATAACACTTTTAAGATCGGCCTGTAATTCTTGTAATAACACATTACAATCTACGGTAACAAAATCTTTAGAACGCCCTAATCTAGAATACTCCAACAAGGCATTAATAAGCTTTTTCATGCGAATGCTCGCAGCATTAATATAGTCTAAGCTATTCTTACCAACCTCATCAAAACTTGTTCTATAATCCGTTATTAACAATCCTATAAAACCAGATATGGTATTTAAAGGCTCTTGTAAATCATGACTTGCGATATAAGCAAATTGCTCTAACTCGTCATTTTGAGCTACCAGTTTTTTGGCTTGCTTATTAATTTGATAGTTTTTAGACAGCAGTTCTGCATTTATCGTTTTTAAAGCCTCTGCTTGTTGCATCACCTTTGTATTTTTAACCTGTAACTGTTCCCGTAAGCGTTTCTGCGTTAAAAAACTTTTATATACTATAAATACTGCTAAAAGAATCACAACAACAATAAATGCTAACAAGCCTATAAATTGTTTTTGTGTGTGCAATGTTGCATTTTGCGCGTCTAAAACAACTTCTTTTTCTTGTATATCCTTCTCTAACTTACCGAGAACCACTTTTTGTTTTGCTATCTCGGCATTAGTGCTTACAATGTCGCTACTGTAATTTTTAATTTCATCGCGTTGCTTTTTAATAAAGGACAGTTGTTTTTGTATACGTGCTTCAAGTAGCGTTTCAATCTTAATCTTTTCTTCGTATTTTTTACTTTGCAGCTCTGTCTTATCTGATAATTCCTGTATGAGATGATCCTTACTTTCAATTTGCCCCACTATCCCTTCAAGTTCCTCCTCTTTATGATGAATAATTGCATTCTTCTCTTCAACATCTGCTTCTGTTTTTTGCAATGAAGATCGTGTTTTTTCATACAGTTTTTTCCATTTATCAGAAGAACTTATGGCGTATGTTTTTAAAGAAGGTGCTATTGCAAAGTTTTCAGCTTCAATACGTGCCGTATTGATCTCGTACATAAAACGATCGTCTACATTTAACATGTTAATCATAGACTTGTTATAATCGTAATTTTCTGTGACCAACAAAATGTTTCTTCTTCTTATCTTATTTAAAATAGAATTAACCTCATACCCGTATTTTCGGTTCACATATAATAACTGTATGTCTGTAATATCTTTTATATTTTGAAATCTTAAAATCTCTACGGGTTTTCCTGAGATTGTACGTCTTTGCGCCATCCCACTAAGGTCTATGATCACAGGATCTGCCCCAAGTACACCTATAGTAAAGGTCTCTAATTCGGCGTTATTTCGCCAACCTATTTGATCGGCAAAATTAAATATAAAGATGGTACGCTGTCTGCGTTTTAGGGCTTCGGTAGACGTTTGGCTAGAGCCCCTAAATGTTGCCATGCCGCATAAAAGGCAAAGCATAAAAAAATGATAATATGTCTTACCGTTTAACCGCATCATAAACGTAATAACAGTTTTAAGTAGTAATTAGCCCCTTTTACACCAAACTGCTGCACACGTCTGCTATAGATAAATTTTCCATCTTCTACATTATCGGAATGTGTTTGTCGGTCTGGAAATATATTGAAAACATTGTTGCCGCCAATACTACACTTTACAGCATCGTTTACCTGATACGAAACCTCTGTATCTGTAATTAATTTTGGCGCGAATCTTTGATCTCTTGTCTCAACATTACCTGTAAAGGTATTCAATACCCAATTTGCAGGATCTCCATCGTCGGGATGTAAATAGTTTACAGATCCGAAATAGGTATTCACCAATTGAAACCTTAACTTTTGAATTTCATAGGCAAGCGTTCCACTAATTTTAAAATTAGGCTGGGCTTCTTCTAAACGCGCAACTTCCTCTCGGTTAAAAAGCACATCTTCTTGACCTTCTAACCCTACTGGTGTTTTAATCCTCCCTTTTACGCGTGTTCGTGTAACATTTGCGTTAAGCGCCGCATTAAGCACTCCTGTTTTTAAAGAGGTTCTATACTCGAACGTTCCATCTAATCCCGACGTTTTAGAATCTATGGCATTGGTTAAAAACTGAACACTACTTACACCAAAAGGCTCAAAAACAGTTTCATAGCCTTCAGAAATACGTCCAGACAGTACAATTCTATCTGCAATAGAGATGGCATAATAATCTAAAGCAAATGTAAACTCATCTTTAATCTTGCCACTCACGCCAATACTAAAGTTTTTAGACAATTCTGGTTTTAGCGCAGCAACACCTAAAGCATCTGTAACAATAGCACTATCATTATTAAACGTACCTACACGCACACTTTCGCCATTAATAAATTGTGTGCTTACATTTTGAAAAAAGACTTGATGCAATGATGGCGCTCTAAACCCTGTAGAAAAACCAATTCGAGCACTTATAGTATTACTAAAACTATACCTGCTGGAAGCTTTCCAAATCACTTCATCTCCAAAATCATTATACGATACATACCGCGCTGCGCCTTTAAAGAGCAAATCATCTGTAATGTTTGTTTCAAAATCAAAATACCCCGCAATATTAGTTCTAAATTTATTCAATTCATTTTCGGGCTGAAAACCGGGAAACACTTGCGCCCCTGGCGCTTTAGATTCCGTTTCCCCCGCGGCGTTTGTAAACGTTTCTCCGCCATCTATAAAGGAAGCTTCTTCCCCTGCTATAATTTGATAATTTTCCACTCGCAGTTCACCTCCAAATGCAATATTGGTGCCTTTTAGCCATTTAAAAGCTCTTGACGCATCTAAATTGGTAGTATTTTGGCTGTAAATAAATCCCCCTGCAGAAAAGCGTCGTGGTGAAGTAATACCTAAAGAGGCATTATTAGAGTTATTCACGGCATAATCTAACCTGTTCGTTCCTATGGTATGACTAAAATCGATATCCCAATTGTTTTTAATTCCTTTAACACCAACAGTAACAGCATCGTCTTGTATATCGGTTAAAATCTCTGGAGAAAATCCATTAGGAAATAACTCTAAAACAACTTGATCTTCGTCTTTAGGAAATCGATAAAACCCTCTAGAGCGGCCTTCTCTGTAATTTCTGCCGCCATGAAAATAAAGCACATTCTCTGTTTGTGACAACACGAACTCGCCATTAAAAAACAAACTTAGATTTTGGGTAGCAGCGTTACCAACTTCGCTCACACGTCGTCCTGAAAAGCCTGTTTGTTCAAAAAAGTTATTATCTGCTATAAGTTGCGCATCAAGAACAGGATCATTAGAATATACGGCTCCTGTATAATCACCAGATCTATTAATTGCTTCTCTGCTTCTATATTCTGCAGTTAGATTAACAAAGCCTTTTTCTCCTATGTCTAAGCCAAAGTTAGCAGAAGAAAACACTTCAAACCCATCCCCTTCTGTACTAATTCCTGCGCGATTATCAACAACGATTGTTTCGGTTTGTGCTTTTAATATGATGTTAATAACACCTGCAATAGCATCTGAACCATATTGGGACGCTGCTCCATCTCGCAAAACCTCTATACGTTCTATTGCAGAAATAGGAATAGCGTTAAAATCTGTCCCTACAGACCCCCTGCCTACAGTACCGTTAACATTTAACAGTGCGCTATTATGTCGGCGTTTGCCATTTACTAAGACCAAGACTTGATCTGGCCCCAACCCTCTTAAAGACGCAGGGTCGATGTGATCTGTCCCATCTGCTATGGTTTGATTTGTAGAATGAAATGAAGGTATTAAATAATGTAGAACTTCTCCCAATTCATTTCTAGACGCATTTTTTATTTTATTTGGTGTAATAACATTAACTGCTGCTGTATTCTTTAAAGAAGAATTGGGTCCCGATCTAGATCCTAAAGAGATGGGTTGGTCTATTGCAAAACCTGTTTTTAAAACAAAGTCTACGGTTACCGTTTCTCCTTCTTTTACAATAGCGGGTTTAGATACGGTAAGGTACATGATAAAGTCTGTTGTTAACACATAGTCGCCTGGCGTTACAGTGATGCTGTAATTTCCATTAATGTCTGTAGTTGCAATAAGATCTGAGCCTTCTATAACTATTTTTGCACCTGGAAGATTCCCAAAACGATCAGACACATTTCCAATAATTTTGGCTTGTGACACCGCTGTTGCTGTTGCAAACAACGTCATTAAAACGCACAACAACCACATGGTCTTAAATAGACTTTGTGCTGTAACCTTTAAACAAGTGCTGTATTCTCGTTTCTTTAGTGGTTTAGGAGTATAAAATGTTTTCACTGCTGTCACAAAATTTCTAATTTACACACTATTCGTATTCGTTTTTTAACTGAATATGCTGCACATAATCCTGTAAAGATCTTAAAAAATCAAATTCTGTACCTCATACTCGTCCTTTTATTTTTAAAAGCCTTGCCCATAATAGTTCAAAACAAAATTCTAAAACTGGTTTAAACCTAGAGCAGCGCTATTAAAAGCAATATTTTGCTATCTTTTAGACTTAAAAGGCTTTATACCTGCGCTTTAAAGTCTTGCTCGTTTTCCACATTAAAACAAAAGTATTTACTTACCATTGTAGCTATTCATGGTAAGTTGAACACCTGCTAATCCAAACGATTTAACAAGTGCAATTCCTACATCGAGTCTTTCGGGAAGTTGCGCTTGTTCTTCTGCACTCCATGCCCCTAAAACATAGTCGACCTGTCTGCCTTTACTAAAAGCATCGCTTATACCAAATCTAAATCTGTTGTATTTTGTGGTGTTTAGTTTTAGCTGTATATCTTTTAAACCGTTATGCCCACCATCACTGCCTTTGGTTTTTACTCTAATACTACCAAACGGTAAATTTAAATCGTCTGTAATGACCAAAAGATTTTCTAAAGGAATTTTTTCCTTCGTTAGCCAATACTGCACCGCTTTGCCACTAAGGTTCATGTATGTATTGGGTTTTAAAAATATAAACGTACGTCCTTTTAGCTTATACGTTGTTAGGTCTCCTAATTTTTGAGTTTCAAAAGTGAGCGCTTCTTTTTCGGCAAAGTGATCTAATAGTTTGAATCCAATATTATGACGGGTGTCCTCGTACTTTTCACCAATATTACCTAAACCAACAATTAAAAATTTCTTCATAAGATCTTCATGTACGTGTTCTTCTTTGGCCTTAAATATTTGAGCTAAAAATGTGAACATCATTAGGGGGCTAAAATTTCAACAAAAATAAAAAAGCATTCTGAGTTTACCCAGAATGCTTCGTATATATGCTGTTTTATTTGTTTATGAAACTGCTTTTAACTTTTTTAATGTTGTTTTAGTAAGCTTCTCTTCGGCATAAGATTTAGTCACATTTAAAGTGTTGTCTTCACTGCTTGGCAACTCAAACATGGCATCTGTTAAAATCTCTTCACACAACGAACGTAAACCTCTTGCGCCTAATTTATATTCAATCGCTTTACCAACAATAAACCCTAAAGCACCATCGGTAATTGTAAATTCAATCTCGTCCATCTCAAACAACTTTTTATATTGTTTGATAATGGCATTTTTAGGTTCTGTTAAAATCGCTCTAAGTGTTTTTTCATCTAAAGGATCCATATGTGTTAACACAGGAAGACGGCCAATAATTTCAGGAATTAATCCAAAATCTTTTAAATCTTTTGGAATGATATACTGTAATAAATTGGTTTGATCGATCACCTCATCAGACATTGATGCGGCATAACCTACGGCTTTCATGTTTAATCGTTTGGTAATAACACGTTCTATACCATCAAAAGCACCACCTGCAATAAACAATATATTTTCGGTATTCACTTCTATGAACTTTTGGTCTGGGTGCTTTCTACCTCCTTTAGGCGGTACATTTACAACAGTACCTTCTAAAAGTTTTAATAAGGCTTGTTGCACACCTTCTCCAGAGACATCTCGTGTTATTGAAGGGTTATCACTTTTTCTCGCAATCTTATCGATTTCATCAATAAATACGATACCCTTTTCTGCCTTTTCTAAATTGTAATCGGCAGCTTGTAGCAAACGTGTTAAAATACTCTCTACATCCTCACCTACATATCCTGCTTCTGTTAATACCGTTGCATCTACTATGGCTAAAGGGACGTTTAACATCTTAGCGATAGTCTTCGCCATTAATGTTTTCCCTGTACCTGTCTGCCCCACCATAACGATATTACTCTTCTGGATCTCGATATCATCATTTGAAGGAGGCTGTAACAAACGCTTATAGTGGTTATATACAGCAACAGACATCACTTTTTTAGTCACATCTTGCCCTATGATATATTCATCTAAAAAGGTTTTTATTTGCTGCGGTTTTCTAAGCTTTAATTCCGCCGATAAATCATTGGTATCACTTTGTTTAGATTCCTCTACAACAATACCATGAGCTTGCTCTATACATCTGTCACAAATATGCGCATCTAAACCAGCAATCAACAGATTGGTTTCTGGTTTTTTTCTACCACAAAACGAACATTCTAATTCTTCTTTCGCCATCAATTAATTAATTTTAAGACCATTACATAGCATACAACAGCCTTTGTTAGGGGCTATAAAAGTACGATTTTTTTTAGTTTCTAGCTAATATCTCATCTATCATACCGTACTCTTTGGCTTTATCGGCCTTCATCCAGTAATCTCTATCACTATCTTCATAAACCTTATCGTAATCTTGGCCAGAGTGTTTACTAATAATATTGTAAAGCTCCTCTTTAAGCGTTAAGATTTCTTTAGCTGTAATTTCTATATCACTTGCCTGTCCTTGTGCACCACCTAAAGGTTGGTGTATCATAACTCTAGAATGCGTTAATCCACTGCGTTTTCCTTTGGTGCCGGCACATAATAATACAGCACCCATAGAGGCCGCCATACCTGTACATATTGTAGCTACATCTGGCTTTATGAACTGCATTGTATCGTAAATTCCTAAACCAGCATATACACTACCTCCTGGAGAATTGATATATATTTGAATGTCTTTAGAAGCATCTACACTTTCTAAAAACAATAATTGTGCTTGGATAATATTAGCAACCTGGTCGTTAATACCTGTACCTAAAAAAATAATCCTATCCATCATTAAACGTGAAAACACATCAAAAATGGCAATATTCATTTGGCGCTCTTCAATAATATTAGGTGTAAGGTTGGTAGGGTACATACTGCTAATAATTTTATTGTAGTACGTACTGCTAATCCCTTGATCTTTTATCGCAAATTTCTCGAATTCTTTAGCGTAATCCATATAGGCTCTATATTTTTTAATTATTATACCCTGAAATTAACCAGGAAGATTAATTTAAACATTTAAAAACAAAATGCGCTTAAACCCAAACGGTTTAAGCGCATAAATATAATGAAATAATATTTGATTATTTATCGCCGTAAACTTCTTTAACAAAGTTTTCGTAACTCATTTCCTTTACGTCTAAATTTGCTTTTTCTTTATACAACGCAATAAGTTTTTGGCTTACTAATTGTTCAGAAATACGACGTGCTTCTTCTTGATTCCCTAACACTCTCGCTGCAATACCATCTAATTCCTCATCTGAAGGATTCATTTGACCAAATTGCGCCATTTGTGCTTTAATCATTTCCTTAGCATGACCTTTAATATCGTCTACAGTCACCTGAATATCATTATCTTGAATTAACTTCCCTTCAATTAACTGATAACGTAAACTTTTTTCAGATTTAGCATATTCTTCTTTAGCCTGTGCTTCATCCATTTCTTTTTCACCAGCAGTTTGCATCCACTTGGTTAAAAATTCTGCAGGCAAATCAAACGTCGTGTTTTCTACTAAATGCTCTGTAATGTCATTTAATAACTTTTGATCTGATTGTTGTTTGAATTGCTTTTCAGCATCTTCTTTTATTTTTTCTCTTACAGCACTTACTGAAGTAACTTCGCCTCCTGGGAACAACTTATCAAATAATTCCTGATCTAAATCTGCCAACTCACGTTGATTGATCTCTGTAATTGTAAAAGACACTTCTATATCTAAGCCATGCGCTTTATCATGCTCTACTTTTAAAGCGTGCATTAATTCGTGATCATCTTCGTAAAGTCCTTTTGTTTTTAAAACAATAACATCACCAACTTTAGCCCCTACAAATTGTTTTGCAGTGGCATCGCCTTTAAACTTATCTAAAGTTAATGTTACTGTATTATCAATCGCTTCGTCTTCGTTTGTGTATGTTCCTGTAATCTCGCTATCTGCAGCGATAACCTCTTGAGGCGTTACTGCACCATATTGCTTTTGAATACGCTCTATTTGCTCATCAATCATTTTATCATCAGCAATGATATTATAGTGCGTAATTGCATTTTTAGCATTTAAGTCTACATTAAATTCTGGAGCAAGCCCTAATTCGAACTCAAAAGAAAAAGTTTCTGCATCCCAGTTAATTTCATCTTGAGGCTTAGGTAAAGGCTGTCCTAAAACATCTAACTTCTCTTCGGTTAAATACTTGTTTAAAGCATCCTGTAATAATTTATTCACCTCGTCAACCAATACAGCTTTTCCATATTGCTTCTTCACCATACCCATTGGCACATGTCCTTTTCTAAATCCTGGTATATTGGCTGTTTTACGGTAATCTGTTAAAATTTTCTCAACTTTATCGCTATAATCTTCTTTAGCAATATCTACTTTTACTACCGCATTTAATGCATCTACGTTTTCTCTTGTAATATTCATTTGTAATGATATAAGCCTTAAGGCAATTAATTACTAGGATCCACCTAGTCGTTTTCTTCTAATTAAAAATTGGGATGCAAAATTAATATATTTTTGCATCCCAACAAAGTTTTTAAATACTTGATTTTAAGCTACTTTTTATCTGCTTTCAAAACAGAATGCAATATAGATTGTAAGACTGAGAGCAGAATGCTAAATACCAAAGCACTCCAAAAGCCTGATACCGAAAAGCCTGCCACAAGTTTATCGGCTAAAATTATGATTACAGCATTAATTACAAGTAAAAATAACCCTAATGTAAACACCGTAACGGGCAAGGTAAATAGAACGATAATAGGCTTTACTAATAAATTTAATAGAGACAGTACGACGGCCACGGCAACTGCAGAAACATAACCTTTAACAAAAACACCTGGCAACAGATACGCCAAAATACATACTGCTAAAGCCGTAATAAATAATTGGATGAGATACTTCATAGATAAATGTGTAAATTAAGGAACAACAAATATAATGGGGAGCGCATAAGGTACGGCTTCTGTTTTACCTCGTAATCGTCCTGATGCCATTTTAGGTAAAAGCTTTATAACCCGAATGGCCTCGTCTTTTAAAACCTTAAGCGGCGCTTTAGCCCTAACACCAACAACCTCACCCTGCGCATCTATTTTAAAAATAACCTTGATTCTCAATTTGCCCGTAATACCATATTTTTTGGCTAAGGTGATATTAAATTTTTTCTCAACATGTTCTCTAACAGCCATTGAAAGACATTTTTTTTGTTTTTTATGCCCTAATATTTTCTTGCATTTTGGATGTATAGGGCTTTGAAAAACCAATCCATGGGGCACCGTTACTACCTCAACAGATGTACTAGACTTAGATACCAATTCTCCTTTAGAAAATTTCAGCTTCTCTATAACATTTCCTTCTTTATCGTACAAATTCCATTTACCATGCAATTTATCCTCAGCATATTTACCTTCTAACAACAGTTTTCCGTCTTCAGAATACCGTTTTTCTAAACCAACTCTTACTCCCAATACATGGTTACCTTCTACTTTTAATTGCCCACTTTTGTAAAAGTGCTTATAAGCACCATCTTTATAACTATCTCTATATAAAACCTCCCAAACTTTCACCCCTGTTTCATCAAAATGCTTACAAACACCCGACAATTCCTCTTCTACAATAGGCCTTTCTATTTTCAAATTTCCATTTTCATAATAATCGTTAGCATAGCCTATCGCATCACATCTGTCATAGAACAACGAACCACTCTCATAATATTCTCTATAATGTTTTTCTCCTTCAATGCGAATATTTTCGCTTTTAAGATTGCCGCTTTTAAAAAAATGCTTGGAAACAAAATCAGCTTTCCCATCCTTATAACTATACAAACGCTTCAAAACCCCCGATTCGTAAAAATCTTTCCACGTTCCTATCTGTTTTTTGTTTTTATACTGTCCTTTTGTTTTTAACGCTCCTGATTTGTAAAACGCTTCATAAGGCCCGTTTTCTGGTTTTTTCTGCGCATTACAAAACACCACCACAAAACACAATAAACAACTAAAAACCAAATACTTGAGAGTTATCATAGATCAAAATATTCTTATGTTAAAAAATCAACTACAGCTTGAAAAAAAGCTTTAGGATTCTCTGCATGCAACCAATGCCCTGCATTAGCAATTGTTACAATTTGTGCCAATGGGAAATGCGTCTTTATAATTTGCGCATCCTCTACACCTATATATTCAGAACGATCACCTCGTAAAAATAAGGTTTCTTTTTCAAATCTTGCATAACTAGGCAACGCCTCACCTACTTCAGCTACTTCATTTTGAAGGACTTCTAAATTGATGCGCAAACCTAACTGTCCCTTCTCGACCCAATATAAATTTTTCAATAAAAACTGTCGTGTTCCTAAGTCTGACACATAGCGTTCTAAAGCTTTATCTGCTCCACCTCTAGTGGTTATGGCCCTAAAATCTAACGCCGATAAACCTTCTAAGATCGCATCGTGATGCACGGGGTAAAACCGCGGTGAAATATCTGCAACTAGCAATTGGGTCACCATATTTGGATATTGACTTGCAAATAACATGGCGGTCTTTCCGCCCATAGAATGGCCTAAAAGCACAATAGATACCAACCCTTTTGCGTCACAATAAACCTTTAAGTCTTCAGCCAACACCTCATAACTAAACGCAGCATCGTGAAAACTGCGCCCATGATTGCGCTGATCTACCAAATGCACCTCATAACCTAATGCGGCTATATGCTTTGCATGGGTTTTCCAATTATCACCCATTCCTAGAAACCCGTGCAAAATCACAAAAGGCTTCCCTTCTCCTATAACATTAGCATGTAATATGTTTTCTTGTTTCAAAATTTTAGCATTTAAAAAGACCTACTTTAATTTACGTAAATACATTTGTATCACGTTCTCTACACCTAAATAAAGACTTTCTGCAATTAAAGCATGTCCTATAGAGACTTCTAAAAGGTGTGGGATTTGTGCTTTAAAAAACGCTATATTATCTAACGATAAGTCATGTCCCGCATTAAGGCCTAAACCTAATTCTTGTGCCAAATTAGCACTATCAACATAGGGTGTTACCCCCTTTTCGTTCCCTAAGCTGTATTGCTGTGCAAATGCTTCGGTATATAATTCTATGCGGTCTGTTCCCGTAGCTTTAGCGCCTTCAATTTGTGCTAAAATAGGATCGACAAAAATAGAGGTTCTTATACCATGAGCTTGAAATTCTTTAATCACTTCACACAAGAAGTCTTTATGCTTTAAGGTGTCCCAACCTGCATTGCTTGTAATTGCTTCTTCTGCGTCTGGCACAAGTGTAACCTGTGTAGGCTTTACTTCTAATACCAGATCCATAAATGAAGGTATGGGCTTACCTTCAATATTATATTCTGTATAAACTTCGGCTTTCAAGTCTCTAGCATCTTGGTATCTAATATGCCTTTCGTCTGGACGCGGATGTATCGTGATACCCTCTGCTCCAAAACGCTGTGCATCTTTAGCAAACTGCACTACATTAGGCACATCTCCACCTCTAGAATTTCTTAAAGTTGCTATCTTATTGATATTTACACTTAACTTGGTCATCAATTCTAAATTTTAAGTACAAAAATACAAACTAGAACAGGCTTAAATGCTATTTTTTTGATTAATTTGCAGTGTAATACCATGACTTATGAGACTTTCAGAATTTATCATTAACGACATAAAACCTTTAAAAGGCGATAACAAAATAAGCGAGTTACAACAACTTTTTAACCAGCTTACCTATTCGCATATCCCTGTTAAAGATGACAATAATGTGTTTATTGGTACGTTTTTCGAAACAGACGTGCACTGTTTTGACGCCGACAAATCTCTAAGTGATTACGCTTATGCTTTAGAAGACTTTTACGTTCGAGATACCACCATGTGGTTAGATGTATTAGAGGCTTTCGCTCAAAATTCTGCTAATATTATGCCCATACTCAATGAAAAAGGAGACTACGTTGGGTATTATGAACTCAATGACATCATAGGTCTATTTAACGAATCGCCCTTCTTTTTTGAAGCAGGAGGCGTGCTTGTTATAGAAAAAGGTGTTAATGATTATTCTTTTAGTGAAATAAGCCAAATTGTAGAATCTAATAACGGCAAATTATTAGGGGCTTTCATCTCTAAAATGCAAAACGATATTGTACAAGTTACCCTAAAAATTGGAAATACAGGCTTAAATGATATTATCCAAACCTTTAGGCGCTATAGTTATAACATTGCCTCTGGTCATGAGGAAGATAGTTTTACGCAAAGTTTAAAAGAACGTTCGGACTATTTAACTAAATATTTAAACATCTAATTATGAAGTTAGCCGTTTTTGGTAGGTTTAACAATAAGTATACACTTACCTCTGTAGACACACTTTTAAACTACGTTTCTAAAAAAAATGTAGACGTATATATAGAATCTGAATTCTCTGAACTCCTAAAATCTGTTGCTACAAACAAAAGCTTTTATGAGACCTTCGATACTTTCGAGCAACTAGATACGTCTTTTGATTTGCTCATTAGCATAGGTGGCGATGGCACCATTTTAAGAGCAATTACATTTGTAGCGGCCTTAGACATCCCTATCGTTGGTATCAACACGGGGAGGTTAGGTTTTTTAGCAACTATTCAGGTTGAAGATATCGAAAAAGCCATCCAAAACATTCTCGATGGCCATTATAAAATATCTGAACGCAGCTTGCTTTCTGTTGAAACCGTTCCAGAGAACGCCGATGTTTCAGAATTAAATTTCGCCTTAAACGAAGTCGCTGTTAGTCGTAAGAATACAACATCTATGATTACTGTAGAAACGCTTTTGGATGATGAATATCTCACTTCTTATTGGAGCGATGGTTTAATCGTTTCTACGCCCACAGGATCTACAGGGTACTCCTTAAGCTGTGGTGGCCCCGTAATTACACCAGGCGCCAACAGCTTTGTACTAACCCCTATTGCACCTCATAACCTAAGTGCTAGACCATTAATCATACCCGACTCTACAGAAATTCAACTTAAAGTAAGTGGTCGCGAAGAACAGCACCTTCTTTCTTTAGACTCTAGAATTGCGACCCTTGATAATGGTACTCTTATTAAAATTAAGAAAGCTGATTTTAAAATTAAAATGATAGACCTTTTAAACGAAAGCTTTTTAAAAACACTGCGTAAAAAAATGCTTTGGGGCGAAGACAATCGCAATTAATTATGCAATATTTTTAGAGATTTTCTGTTTTACTCACATACTATTCAAATCAAATTGCAATAGGCTCATCTTATTTATTATATTTGCAAACTTTAAATAACTATGCGACAGTTAACTCTATTACTAATTAGCATGTTATCGCTACAGTTAATGTTTTCTCAAATCCACGAAGTTGGTATTTTTGCAGGGGGCAGTAATTTTGTTGGCGATGTTGGCAGCACCACTTATATAGCTCCTAATCAATTTGCTGTTGGAGGCATTTACAAGTGGAACAGAAGTTCTAGACATTCTTACCGATTGTCTGCTATTTTCACAGAATTAGAAGGCAACGATAGTGATGCTGATGATTTAAGACGCCAACAGCGAGATTTCAGTTTTAACACACGAACTTTTGAAGTCTCTGCGGGGATGGAGTTTACCTTTTTAGACTTTAATCTTCACAAAGGCAGACCTGCAGCAACACCATACTTGTATACAGGTATCAGCGCGGCTAATTTTGACAACTATTTTTTTGATGCAAATGGCACATTTACTTCCGAAAGGACTAAAAGTTGGGCTTTTGGCATCCCTATCGTTTTAGGATTTAAATTTCGTTTTATAGAAAATTTCATTTTAGGATTTGAAGTAGGAGCGCGTTATACCTTTTCAGACAGTATAGACGGTAGCGTACCCAAAAACGATGCTTTACAAGAATTTCGTTTTGGAAATGTTAATAATAATGACTGGTATGTGTTTTCTGGCTTAACATTAACATATACCTTTGGAAAAAACCCTTGTTATTGCGTTAATTAATGGATTTAAAAGAGCATATACTAGAACATACACTTCCTAAACACGTTGCTATAATTATGGACGGCAATGGCCGTTGGGCGAAGCAAAAGGGAATGCTTAGAGCATTTGGTCATGAAAATGGCACAAAATCAGTACGTGAAGTTGTTGAAACCTCTGCAAAATTAGGCATTGCTAACGTTACATTATACGCCTTTTCTACAGAAAACTGGAACCGTCCTAAAATAGAAGTAAAAACATTAATGAAATTGTTAATTTCTTCCTTAAAGAAGGAAATAAAAACACTTCAGGATAATGATATCAAATTAGCTGCTATTGGAAATCTCTCGATGTTACCCGAAAAAGTACATCATGAACTTAATGAAGTCATAAACGCAACAGCAGACAATAGTAGAATGACCTTAACTCTTGCTTTAAGTTATGGCTCTAGAGAAGAACTCACTCACGCTATTAAAGAAATAAGCACTAAAGTTAAAAATAACATAATTTCGGTAGAAAATATTGACGATTCCATTATTAATAAGCATCTTTACACGCAAAATTTACCAGACGTAGACTTACTTATTAGAACTAGTGGTGAGCAACGTATTAGTAATTTTTTGCTTTGGCAAATAGCTTATGCAGAATTGTACTTCACCAATGTACTTTGGCCAGATTTTAGAAAAGAAGACTTGTACAAAGCTATTATTGAATATCAAAAAAGAGAAAGACGATTTGGGAAAACAAGTGAACAACTTAGCTAATACATTGTTATTAAAAACATATTTTAAACACTGTATAGTAATTCTATCTATTGCTTTTAGCTACGCACTTCAAGGGCAAAATAATACTTACGACAACGGTGAAAAATATACTTTAGGAGGTGTTTCAGTCATTGGAAATACGGCATTTAACGCGCAAACGATAGTCACCTATTCTGGCTTAAGAAAAGGCAAAGATATTACCATTCCAGGAGAAGATATTGCTAATGCTATCAAAAAATTATGGAATTCAAAACTCTTTAGTGATATTGAAATATACCTTAAAGATGTAAAAGGTTCTACAGCTTACTTAGAAATTAAATTATCTGATTTACCACAACTCGATAAAGTTAAAGTTACGGGTGTAAAACAAGGTAAGGTTGAGAGCATTATAAAAGACAACAAATTAAGTAGGGGAACAAAAGTTACCGAAAACCTTATTACAACCACCAAAAATTTTCTGGTTAAAAAGTATAAAAAACAAGGTTTTTACAATACAAAAGTCAACATAAACACCGTAGAAGTTAAAGATTCTATTGAAAAAGCTAGAGTTAATATGGTTGTGGCTATTGATAAGGGTGAAAAAGTAAAAATTAAAGATATTTCTTTTGTTGGAAACAATGCTTTAAATGCTAAAACATTGCGTAAAGCGATGAAAGGCACCAAAAAGATTAACCGTTTAAGACTACTTAAACGTTCAAAATTTATAGATTCGGCCTACCAAGCAGACCTCTCCAATCTTATTGACAAATATGCTGAAAACGGTTATCGAGATGCTAGAGTTGTATCCGATAGGATTTATAAAAACGATCAGAAAACAATTTCCATACAACTTAAAGTTGAAGAAGGTGAACTTTATAAATTTGGGGATATTAACTTTATAGGAAACACTGTTTACACAGACAAACAGCTAAATGGATATTTACGCATTAACAAAGGAGACACTTACAATGGTATTCTACTGCAAAAACGCATTCAAGACAACACCAGACCAGATGCTGCCGATATTGCTAATTTGTATCAAAATAATGGTTATTTATTCTCTAACATCACACCTGTAGAAGTTAGTGCAGATAATAACATTATAGATATTGAGGTACGTGTTTCCGAAGGGAAACCCGCTTATTTTAATAATGTTTCTGTAGTTGGTAATGATAAAACGAACGATCACGTTATTTACAGAGAATTGCGTACACGACCTGGGCAGCTCTACAGCAAAGCTAATGTAGTACGTACCGTAAGAGAACTTGGACAACTTGGGTATTTTGATGCACAAGAAATTACACCCAATTTCAATAACCCCAATCCCAACGAGGGCACCATAGATATGGAATATGCTGTTAAAGAAACAGGGTCTAGCCAAATTGAATTGCAAGGTGGTTTTGGTGGTGGTGGTTTCATTGGTACTTTAGGTTTATCCTTTAACAACTTTGCTATAAAAGACTTATTTAAAAAAGAAGCTTACAAACCGCTTCCTATGGGAGATGGCCAACGTTTATCGCTCCGTTTGCAAGCCAGTAGATCTTTTCAAACGTACAGCTTTTCATTCTCAGAACCTTGGTTAGGTGGTAAACGCCCTGTACAATTTTCGGCGTCTTTGTCGCATTCTAAACAATTTAGATTCGACCCTACCACAGGACGACCAGACAGAGACCAAAGTTTTAACATTACAGGAATTACATTAGGTATTGCAAAGCGTTTAAAAGTTCCTGACGACTTTTTTACCTTGTCGCAAAGTGTTAGTTTTCAACAATACGACCTCAATAATTTCACGTCTCAATTATTTACTTTTGGTAATGGTAATTCTAAGAACCTATCTTACTCTATAGGTTTATCTCGAAACAACACCAGAGTAGATCCTATATACCCAACAGGTGGCTCTAATTTCTCTGTAACCGCTAAATTATCGCTACCATATTCATTATTTGATGGCGTAGATTACCAAGCCTTAAGAGAAGAACGTGATGCTTTAGGTATTGTAGAAGCTACAGACCCTGTTAATAGTGCCGCAGCTACCGTTCGTATTAGTGAAATTGACCAAGAACGTTTTAAGTGGCTAGAATTTTATAAAATTAACTTTAAAGCCGATTGGTATACCGCACTAACTAAAAAATTAGTTTTAAGACCTAGTGCAGAATTTGGTTTTTTAGGAGCTTATAATAATGATAGGGGGGTGATTCCTTTTGAACGTTTCTTCTTAGGAGGTGACGGTCTTGGAAATTTCTCATTAGATGGTAGACAGGTGGTACAACTTAGAGGTTACCCTAACAATTCTTTATCGGGTCAAGATGGGGCTAGTATCTATAATAAATTTTCTCTAGAATTGCGTTATCCTATCACTTTAAGTGGTGCGGCTAAAATTTACGCACTTGGTTTTACAGAAGCAGGGTCTTCTGTAAATAGCTTTAGACAATTCGATCCATTTAGCTTAAAACGTTCGGCTGGTTTGGGGGTTAGAATATTTATGCCTGCCTTTGGTTTACTAGGTATCGACTTTGGTCATGGTTTCGATCCTGTAGGCGATTTTGGGCCTAAAAATGGATGGGAAACACACTTTATAATAGGGCAACAATTTTAAACGCATTATTTTTTGGCACGATATTTTCTAATAACAGTTTGATGATTTGAATAAGAATTAAAATTTTTAAGATTAAATTTCGTTAGTTTTGAAGATGCAATTCAAAAAGCGGCAGACCATTATAAATCATCTGTCTTTTTTAGAATTTATAACCAAAGAATTATAAAACAAAATACAGATGAAAAATAACGTTCTTTTTTTATTGACAGTGTTTGTCACAACGCTAACGCTTAGCTTACATGCGCAACGTGGAGTTAGAATAGCTTATATAGACACAGAATATATTTTAGAAAAAGTTCCAGAATATCAAGAAGCTATTGGGCAACTTGATAGTAAAGCTCAGAAATGGAAAAATGAAATTCAAAGTAAACTTTCTGAAGTCGCTCAAAAACGTCAGGATTTAAGTAATGAAAAAGTACTTTTAACTAAAGAACTTATAGAAGAACGAGAAGAAGATATTACGTTTGAAGAAAAAGAAATATTAGACTATCAACAAAAGCGTTTTGGCCCTAAAGGCGATATTGTAATTCAACAAAAACGTTTGATGCAGCCTGTTCAAGATCAAATTTTTGCAGCTGTTCAAGATATTGCAGCCAGTAAAAAATATGATTTCATTTTTGATAAGTCTGCAGATATTGTAATGCTTTACTCTTCGCAACGCTTTGATATTAGCGAACAGGTATTAAGAGCTATCACAAGAACCTCTAAACGCAAACAAGCCCAAACCAAAGCACAGCGTAAAGCAGCTAAAAAGGAAGAAGCGGTTCCAGAAGTGAATGACGATTTAGAAGCGCGTAAAAAAATATTAGAAGAAAAGAAAGCTGCACGTGAAAGCGCTGTAGAAAAAAGAAGATTAGAAATATTAGAAGCACGTGAGGCTAAGAAACGAGAAGTGAATGAAAAACGCGAGAAACTGATTAAAGACCGTGAAAAAGCGAAACAAGCTAAACTCGATGCCCGTAATGGTATAACACCTGCTGCAACCGAAACAGATGCTGTTAAAAAGGAAGCTGCCGAAGCCATAGAGAAAACTAAAACCGTTAGCGAAACAGCAACAAGTACTGCTAAAACGCGCGAAGAACTTATTGAAGAAAACAGACAAAAGAAACTCGCTGAGCGGGAAGCGCGTAAAGCAGCTTTAGAGGCTCGCAAGAAAGAAGTTCTAGAAGCACGCCAAAAAGCACTAGAAGAGAAGCAAAAAGCGAGACAAGAAACAAATTAATACACTTAAAATCATAACACATTAATACTATTTTGAAATGAAACATTTAAAATCAATTTTATTAGCAACTGCTTTATACATTGGGGCCATTAGTTTTGTAGGAGCCCAAAGCAAAATTGCACATATAAACACTCAAGAATTAATACAAGCGATGCCGCAAATGAAAACGGCTAAATCGCAATTAGAAACACTTTCTAAAACCTACCAAACAGAATTACAAAGTCTTGGTGCTGAATTTCAAAAGAAAGTAAAATTATACGATTCTGAAGCGGCTAGTAAAACGCAAGAAGAGAACACCGCACGTGCCAAAGAAGTACAAACCATGGAGCAAAGTATTCGTGAATACCAAGCTAAAGCACAGCAAGATTTACAGAAAAAAGAATTCGACCTGTTAAAGCCTATCACAGAGAAAGCTAAAGAAGCCATCTTAAAAGTAGGTAGAGCTCAAGGTTTCGAATATATATTAGATTCTTCTCAAGGCGTTACTATTATGGCCGATGGGAAAAACTTATTAGACGATGTTAAAAAGTCTTTAGGCATCTAATCCAACAGATATACCTTTACAGTATAAAAGAGTTGCTTTTTTAAAGGCAGCTCTTTTTTTTTACCACAAACCTACAATTGCCAAACACAGAAAACACATGTATTCTATGCGATGAACCGAATCGCTCTAGGACATAATAGTATAAAATTCGAGTTTAATTCTTTACATTTAGACCAATATTAAAACTTATGAGCAACAGCCCTATTGGAATTTTTGACTCTGGCGTAGGAGGTACTTCTATTTGGAAAGAAATACACCGCCTTTTACCTAATGAAAACACGATATATCTAGCAGATAGCTTAAACGCCCCTTATGGGCCTAAAGGTGCAGAGCAGATTAAAGCCTTAGCTAAAAAAAACACCGAACTTTTACTTAACAACAACTGTAAGCTCATTGTTGTTGCCTGTAATACCGCAACTACAAACGCGATAGATTACCTAAGAGCCACTTATAGCGTTCCTTTTATAGGTATAGAGCCCGCTATTAAACCTGCGGCTTTACAAACACAAACGAATGCTATTGGTATTTTAGCAACTAAAGGCACCTTAACAAGCGCGCTATTTTCTAATACAGCAGCACGCTTTGCCGCACACATTAAAATTGTAGAGCAAGTTGGAGAAGGCATTGTAGAATTGATTGAAAATGGGCAGCTGCATTCTCAGGCTATGAAAACATTATTACTAAAATTTCTTGACCCCATGCTAAAAGAACATATTGACTATTTAGTTTTGGGGTGTACACATTACCCATATCTCGTACCGTTATTAACAGAACTATTGCCTAGCCATGTTAAAATTATTGATTCTGGTGCTGCCGTTGCTCGACAAACCAAAAACATTTTATCAGATTTAAGGTTGCTCAATACGCTTAATGCTACACCACAATTGCACTTCTTCTCTAACCGTTCTACAAAGGTATTGCAAACACTGTTAAACTCTAACACATGCACTATAGCGCCTCTTAAATTTTAGCGCCATTATTTAAACCTAACGTCTTACTCCTCAAACCAACTTGAATACATCACATAATTCTCGGCGATACGATGTATTTCTCCCGAAACCAATGCTTCGCTAATGTCTTTTACCTTTTTAGCGGGTACACCGGCATAAACACTTCCCGATTCTACCTTAGTATGCTTTGTAAGCACAGCTCCAGCTGCAATTATGCTATGCGATGCTATAACGCAACCATCCATTATAATGCTCCCCATGCCTATTAAAACATTATCTTCTATGGTACAGCCATGTACTAAGGCGTTATGCCCTATAGACACATTGTTCCCTATAGTTGTTGGAGCTGTTTTATAAGTGCCATGAATTACAGCACCATCTTGAATATTTACTTTATTTCCAATTTTTATAAAATTAACATCGCCACGAACTACAGCACTAAACCAAATACTACATTGGCGTCCAATAGTAACATCTCCAACAATAGTAGCATTTTCTGCGACAAAACAATCTTCTGGAATTTCTGGGCTTTTGCCTCTAACCGTTTTTATAACTGGCATACAATTTAATGGTTTAAATTATTTAAAATAGGCTAATAAATCTGCTTTTTTAGAGGCAGATACCATGATCTCTTTCCCGTTGCTAAGAATCACACTCCCACCCTTACCCTTTTGATACTTCACAATCTCATTAACATTTACCAAATAAGATTTATGGACACGTGCAAAAGCCGCTGTGCTTAAAGCCTCTTCTATATATTTTAGAGTCTTACTAACAAGTTTCTTTTTTGCATTATTCAAATAAATTTCGGTATAATTATCATCCGCTTTACAGTATAAAATATCTGCGGTATGCAACACCTCAAAACCACTTTGTTGTGGGATCGTTATTTTTCCTGAGATACCCGTAGTTTTAGCCACCAACACCTCATCTTGTAAGGCATGCTCCTTTTCTTTTATAGCAGTAACATAATCCACAGCTTTTATAAGTTCATCTATAGAAATTGGCTTCATAAGGTAATAAGAGGCATGTGCATTTAAAGCTTCAATAGCATAATGGTTGTAAGCGGTAACAAATATGGTTTCAAAATCGATATCTCCCACCCGTTCTAATAAATCAAAGGCATTGCCATAAGGCATCTCGACATCTAAAAAAACGACATCGAATGTTGTATTTCGAATTAAAACCACAGCATCTTCTATGTTTGCAGCCTCACCAAGTACCGTGATATGTGGACAATATTTATGCAAGTAGTTTTTTAAAATAGTTCTACTTGTCTCTTCGTCTTCTACAATAATCGCATTGAGTTTCATAGCTGTTTTCTAATCTTTTTTAAGTGTTACGACAACCTTAGTTCCTGTGTCTCCTTCTGTTTGCAAATTACCAACAGTAACATCTACCTTATCTTTATACATTTCATTTAAAATCGTAACACGTTTTTTAATATTCCCCATCCCCTTAGAGTTTTGCTGTTTCTGGTGTTTGGTTTTTAAAGCTTGAGACTTTTCTCGACCAATACCATTATCGGCAATTGTAATTTCTATTTCATTATCGTTAATCTTAGTGGCCCTAATCTCTAAGTGTCCTTTTTCTGTTTTATAACGCAAGCCATGCCATACAGCGTTTTCAATATAAGGCTGTAATAGCATTGGCGGTATCATAAATTCTTTTACAGCGATCGCATCGTCGATAACAATACTATAATCAAATTTATCTTGAAATCTAAAGTGTTCTAATTGCGTATATAATTCTAAGAGTTCAACCTCTTTTTCCAGAGGAATAAAATCCTCCTCGCTATTTTCTAACACTGTGCGCATTAGTTTAGAAAAATCGGTAAGATACCTGTTCGCCGTACGCTCATCATTTAAAGCAATAAAACTATTCACAGAATTTAATGCGTTAAAGATAAAGTGGGGATTCATTTGACTTCGCAATGATTTTAAAGCTAATAAGTTATTCGCTAAACGCTGCTGCCTAATGTATTTATACATTAAAAAAGCAACCAATACCACTAAAAATAATCCTCCTACAAGCGCGTAAATAATAATACGTTGCCGTTTGGTTTGCTCCTTTCCCAATTCGTATTTACTTTCCGAAAGCGCTCTATCACTTTCCAAACTCGTAATGCGGTTTTGTTTCGACACGATGTCTTTACTAAATCGTGTGGCTTGTGCAATTTGCTGTTCTTTCTTCACATAAAGCTTCTCTACGACATCTACATACTCTTGGTAAGCGATTAAAGCTTTATCAAATTCTCTTTCGGTTTCATACAATTCAGACAGTTTACGCGTGGCATCTTTTTGAACAATCAAATCTTCCTTGGTCTCCGCCTCTTCTATACTTTTTTCTAAATATTGAATGGCATTGCCAATATCATTTTGCTGGGCATAAGCATTACCTATTTTATAATTTTGTTTTTGTGGTGTTAACGGGCTTTCATTATCTAAAACAGAATCTGCTTCGATAACACTTATGTCTTTTAAAGCCTGCTTGCGCAACGCGATTTCATCTGTAAAATCATTCAGCTCGTTTTTAAAATCGGCGACTTTAACTTTTTCTTCTAAAGCTCTTTTTTTATTTTGTGTATTGGCAAGTCTTAGAGATTTATCAAAATACTGTTCTGCCTGTTTAAGTTCGCCTTTATAACTTAAAATTTGAGCAATTTTAGAACTTAAATCGGTAACTTTAGGACTAATTAAATGTGCTTTGGCTGTCTCTAAACCCTTTTGATAAGCTTCAATGGCAGCATCAAAATTCTTAATTTTTCCATAAACGTCTCCCAAGCCTTCGTAAAGTTGCACCAACTGATAATTAGATAGCTTCTTTTTATTTATGGCCGAATATTCTTCTATACTTTCTTGGTAATTTCTGTTAGCTTGATAAGCTTGCGCCAATTTTAAATTAACCGTGTTTGTTTTTACATTTTGCTGACTTATTCTATAATTAGACACGGCTAAATCGTATTGTTTCCAGTATCTATTAATATCGCCTAAAACCTCATAGGCTTCCGCATTTTGTTTGATAGAATTGCTGCGCTTCAAGGCTTCTGTAACAAACCGGATGCTCTTTTTAGGGTCTTGTTTTAAATAGACTTCAGCAGAATCTATATAACTATTAAACTGCGGTACTAGTTTTCTAGGCGCACCTTTACTTTTAAAGGAACGCTCTACCTTAGATTCTACTTGAACTGTAATCCTTTCGTTGCTTTTTATCGTGTAATAAATGGTTTCAAAATCTTTATACCTAATAGTAAGTTCATCCCCTTTTTTGGCTTCAATTCTAAATTCACCAAAAACATCTGTAGTCGTATAAGCACCTCCATTTACTTCAATATTTACATTAGCAATAGGCGCTCCTGTATCTTGTTCCACCACATTACCTCTAACGGTAAAAGACGCGGCGGTATCGTAAGACGTATGTTGTCCATTGGCAAACCAACAGCTTAACACAATACCTATGAGAAATATCGATTTTAAATACGCGTACATACAATTCTTTTATAAGAGCTAAACTTACGCACTTTACTTGGTATAATAAAATAAGAGTTTTCAAAAAAAGGTGTTTAAACACGTCTAATAATAGACTTCACATATTTAAAAAGCACGTTGACGCATCGAAACGACGCCTACACGCATTCTGCTTTTTTTACGAAGCATCTTGTATGTAGTTTTACCCTATTAATCAAAAAAAGAAACGATTATGACGCTTTTATTTAAAACACTACTATATAGCATGGCTTTGATAAGCATTACAGCTTGCAATGCGACAACTAAAAAAGAAGACAACACGGTGCACACAGTACTTAATGCTCATGTAACACCAAACAAACATGCCATTAAAGTTGCCTTATTATTGGATACAAGTAATAGTATGGATGGTTTAATAGATCAAGCTAAAGCACAACTTTGGGATATTGTAAACGAATTGTCTTATGCCAAATGTGATAATGACCGCCCTAATTTGCAAATTGCATTGTATGAATACGGAAACGACGGGCTTAATAATAGAGAAGGCTTTATTAGGCAAGTTTTAGCCTTTAGCAACGATTTAGACGACATTTCTAAAGCTCTTTTTGCACTTACTACCAATGGTGGTAGCGAATATTGCGGACAGGTCATTCAAACCGCGCTAAACCAATTAGAGTGGGGCAAAAATCCAGACGATTTAAAATTAATTTTCATTGCAGGAAATGAACCTTTCACACAAGGAAAAGTGAGCTATAAACACGCCAGTGCTAATGCCAACGAAAAAGAGGTTACGGTAAACACCATCTATTGCGGCGACTACAATCGTGGCATGCAGGATTATTGGAAAGATGGGGCCGACTTAACGCAAGGCGATTACATGGCCATTAATCAAAACAAATCCACAGTACATGTAGCTTCTCCTTATGATGATACCATTCTACAGCTTAACCGTAAATTAAATAAAACCTATGTAGCTTATGGTAGCCGTGGTAAAGAAAAAATAAGAGTACAAGCAGAACAAGATGCTAACGCTAGTAGCTATAGTAAAGCTAATGCCGTAGGACGAACAGTAAGTAAAAGTTCGCATTTGTACAAAAACTCTAAATGGGATTTGGTAGACGCGATAGAGGCTGAAACCGTAGCTGTAGAAGACCTCTCTGAAGACGCTTTACCAGATGAACTTAAAAACAAAGATAAGGAGCAGATTAAAGCTTATGTTTCTGAAAAGCAAAAGGAACGCAGGCGCATTCAAAAACAGATTCAAGACCTTAATGTGAAACGTAAGACATATGTTTCTGAACAACAAAAAACAAAAGGGAATGGCTTAGAAGGCGCTATGACCAAAGCCATTAAAAAGCAGGCAAAAAAGAAACAGTACTATTGGTAGTTTTTTCTAAGGTTGGTTAGTTGTGAAAGCTATACTTCTAAAGTGTTGTCCTTTGGACACCTTTGGAAGGTAGCTTTCTTTTTTTTAAAGCACTTCGTCGCAAGGTTTCAAAATAGAATAGATACAGTGCTATACTAAGTTTCGCATAGTATTGCCATAACAAACATTCCTTTTAATTCACCGCAGGGCAATTACAATCGTAACGCTCTTTTCTACAATTAAAATTATACCCTATGGTAATTTGGTGAAACCCACCATTACTTAAAACGACAGCATTAGCTTGGTATGTATAATTATAAGCAAACAAAAAGTTTTTATGATTCACCCCTAGTATTGGTGTAATTTGCTGCAAACGTTGTGTACCTATATTTCCTGAATTATTTAAAAACTCCGCTCCGTCTAAAGTCATTCTATAAGATAAACCACCCCAGATCGATCCAAAATCTAAAGCTTTGTATACTTTAGCATTAACATCTATAGCAGATTCTTGTGTACCTTCTCGATATTGAAATAATAAAGACGGTTCATAACTCCATGAACTTCCAAATTTACTCAAATTAGCCCCTACAGAAAGCAGGTAACGCCTCAAGTTACTCGTAATTAATATGTCGTTGTTAATCCCTGCGTTATTCAATACATTTTTAACTGTTGCATGCGCAAAATAGTCTAAGTATTGGTATGAGAACCCAAGATCAATATTAAAATTCGTAGCATTTTGCACCGTCCCTTGCACTATGGGATCGAAACCATCAAAAGGAAACGATGTTTCATCAAGTTGGTATTGAATAAACCCAGCGCTTAATCCAAAAGAAAGCATGTTTAAATCGACTTCCGTTCTAGAAAATAACAAATGGTGTGCGTAAGTGAGGTAACCCCCGCTTTGCGAATGAAAGCCATTACTATCTGAATACACTATAGCTCCTACGCCAGACTGTGATTCTCCAATACGACTATTCACACTCGCTGTCACCAATTTAGGAGCGTCTTCATTCCCAAACCATTGTTGGCGTCCTGTAACGCGAACTTTAGCACAATTTGCGGCTCCAGCCATGGAAGGGTGGATTAAATAATAATTATCCGTTAAATAATCTGTGTAAATAGGAAGACCTTCTTGCGCATTAGTAAAAAAAACACATAATAGCACAGCTGCAGGTAAAAGAATGCTTTTCAATTTCATAATCAATCTAGATAAAATCAACTTACTTACATTAAAAGCGCACCTTAAAATACAAGGAACGTTTTATCGTATGATATAGACTCTGTTTTGGGCAAAAAGTTTAAAAATAGCACTTCGGGCAGCAATATAAGCATATCTCATATTTGTTTTAGTATTTTTGCAGAAAACTAGTTGAAATGAGTGATTTTAAGGTCTCAGTACAAAATACAACAAACAAAGCTATTGTTAAATTCGAACTCAATCGGTTTATCACTAAACATGAAAGTTTTGAATTTAATAACATCGACGATGCTAAAGCGTCTCCAATAGCCCAACAACTCTTTTATTTACCGTTTGTAAAAAAGGTATATATCTCTGGTAATTTTATTGCTGTAGAGCGTTATGATATTGTAGAATGGAACGACGTACAAGATGAAGTAGCCCAGCAAATAGAAGTTTACTTAAACGACGGTGGTATCGTTATTACAGAAGAGGCGTCTCCTAAGAAACAAACGCCTGTTACCGTGTATGCAGAATCAACTCCTAACCCTGCGGTTATGAAGTTTGTTGCCAATAAAAAAATAGCAACAGCCTTATTTGAATTCACTTCTATAGATGACGCTAAGGCATCTCCTTTAGCTTCAGAGCTGTTTCATTTTCCTTTTGTGAAGAGCATCTTCATTGAGGAAAACTATATTTCGATTACGAAGTACGACATGGCAGAATGGCAAGACATTACAGTAGAGCTTCGAGAACATATTAGAAATTTTATTGCAGATGGCAAAGACATTGTATTACCAGAAGCTGCAGCGCAATTGCAAAAATCGAACCCGGAGTTAGACAAGAAATTTGAAAACTTAGACGACATTTCTAAAGAGATTGTAAATATCCTAGAAGAATATGTAAAACCTGCTGTAGCTAGTGACGGTGGTAACATTCAATTTATAAATTACGATGCCAAAGATAAAAGCGTAAGCGTGATGTTACAAGGTGCTTGTAGTGGCTGTCCATCCTCTACAATCACACTAAAAAACGGCATTGAGAATATGCTAAAACAAATGCTTCCTGGTAAAGTTGAACTTGTAGAAGCAATTAATGGGTGACCAAATTAAAATATAGGTGTCAAAAAATTACTATATTTAGACAAAGTCTAAAAAATTAAACGAATTTAAAAACACCACATCATGGCAGTATTAAAAGTAATTGAAGTATTAGCAAACTCTGAAAAAAGCTGGGAAGACGCTACAAAAAAAGCCGTTAAACAAGCCTCTAAAAGCATTAACAATATACGTTCTGTATATGTACAAGAACAAAGTGCTAGTGTAGATAATGGAGAAGTTACAGATTTTAGAGTTAATGTAAAGATTACATTTGAAATTAAATAGTTGTCTTACACAACCGAATTAAATTTAAGCGTTCAAGTTTTTGAACGCTTTTTTTGTAGTCTTTTTTAACTAACTTTGGTACATGAAGTACATCCCTCTAGTTTTGTGCATTATCTTAATGCATTGTAAAGGTCAAAACGCCACACCAGAAAGCACCTATAAGCACACTAATGCGCTTATTCATGAAACCAGCCCGTACCTGTTGCAACATGCGCATAACCCTGTAAATTGGGAAGGATGGCATACAAAAACTCTAGACAAAGCTAAGTCTGAAAATAAACTGCTTTTAATTAGTGTGGGCTATTCTGCTTGCCATTGGTGCCATGTTATGGAACATGAAAGTTTTGAAGATTCCATTGTAGCCCAAACCATGAATACCCATTTTATGCCTATAAAAGTAGATCGTGAAGAACGTCCAGATGTAGACCAAGTGTATATGGATGCCGTACAGCTTATGACAGGTAACGGCGGATGGCCTTTAAATGTTATCGCGCTACCCGATGGCCGACCCGTTTGGGGGGGAACCTATTTTCCAAAAGAGCAATGGGTATCTGTTCTTGAAAAAATTGCAGATGTCTATGAAAAACATCCTGAAAAACTAATTGCTCAAGCCGATAATATAGAAAATGGCATAAAATCTACTGCCATTATAGAAACAAATACTGGCGCGCCCTCTTTTAATGCGTCCACCATTACAACAGCCATTTCAAATTGGACCACCCAGTTTGACAAAACACTTGGAGGGCCTAACAGAGCTCCCAAGTTTATGATGCCTAACAATTACCATTTTATGCTGCGTTACGCCCAACAAACTAACGACAACGCACTTTTAGATTACGTAAATCTTACGCTAACCCAAATGGCCTATGGCGGAATTTACGATCACGTGGGTGGTGGCTTTTCGCGGTATTCAGTCGATAAAAAATGGCATGTCCCTCATTTTGAAAAAATGCTTTACGATAATGCCCAATTGATAAGCCTCTATGCAGATGCCTATCTCTATACTAAAAATAAATTGTACAAAACTGTTGTTGAAGAAACGCTACAGTTTATCGCTACAGATATGACCACTGCTGAAGGTGCTTTTTATGCTTCTTTCGATGCCGATAGCGAAACGCCCCAAGGTGAACTCGAAGAAGGCGCCTTTTATGTATGGACTAAGGCAGAACTAAAAGCACTTTTAAAAAGCGATTTCGAATACTTCGCTGCTTACTACAACATTAACAGTTACGGTTTATGGGAACATGAGCATTATGTCTTGATTCGTAACGATAATGATGCCACTATTTTAAAACGTTTCAACATAACGCCACAGGAATTGGAGACTAAAAAAGCCGCCTGGAAGGCTTTGCTTTTAAAACACAGAAACCAAAGACCTAAACCAAGGTTAGATGATAAGGCACTCACCGCGTGGAATGGTTTAATGCTTAAAGCTTATGTAGACGCCTATCGGGTATTTCAAAATGACGCTTACCTTAGTGCCGCTCTTAAAAACGCTAATTTTATAAACACAAAATTACAGCGGCCAGATGGGGGCTTAAACCACACTTACAAAGCTGGTGAAAGCAAAATCAATGCGTATCTTGAAGATTACGCCACGGTTATCGATGCTTACATCGCACTTTATGAAGTTACACTCGATACCAAATGGTTACAAACCGCAAAAGATTTAGCCGACTATACCTTTACGCACTTTTACGACACAACGTCTAAACTCTTTTTTTTCACCTCTAATACGGATGCCGCCTTGGTCTCTAGAAAAATTATCTACTATGATAATGTTATTCCTAGCAGCAATTCTATTATGGCTAAAAACCTGTTTAAGTTGGCACATTACTTTGATGATAAAACTTTCGAAAACACTGCTGCTACAATGCTACATACAGTACAAAAAGATAGCGCGACCTATCCCTCTGCTTATTCGAACTGGTTAGACCTCATGTTAAATTACACACGGCCATTTTATGAAATTGCCGTAGTAGGTAAGGCTGCCAAACAAAACATTGCTGCATTGCAAAAACAGTACATCCCTAATAAACTTATTGCGGGGAGCACTTCTGAAAACACAATGCCATTATTAGCAAACCGATATGATCCCACAGCAACTTTAATTTATGTCTGCGTTAACAAAGCCTGTAAATTACCCGTAAAAGACGTTAACAAAGCCTTTACACTATTAGAGAAATGAAAACATCCACCATTATTTTAATAAGTCTTGTCGCCATAGCGCACAGTTATTTTTTACTCTTAGAAATGTTCTTGTGGACGACTCCCAAAGGCATTAAAACATTTGGTTTAAAATCGAAACAATTTGCAGAAGACACTAAAGTATTGGCCGCAAATCAAGGCCTGTATAATGGCTTTCTCGCCGCAGGTCTTTTTTACAGTTTATATACTGCAGACAAACAATTTGCAATTTTCTTTTTAATTTGTGTGACAATTGCAGGCCTGTACGGGTCTTATTCTACAAAGAAAATAAAACTCTTTTATGTACAAGCGGTTCCAGCCCTTGTAACCTTATTGAGTTTTTTAATATAATTACATCACTTAAATTTTTTACTATTAATTAATCATTTACAATTATGAGTTTAGAGAATATCGACGTTACAAAATGGCTAGGATTAGCGACTGAATATGGCACAAAAATCATTGGTGCTATTGCCATATGGATTATTGGATCTTGGGTTATTAAAAAGATTATTAAGGCTGCCCGAAAGGTGATGTCTAAACAGAACTATGACGAAAGTCTTCAAAAGTTTTTATTAAATCTTGTAGGATGGATTTTAAAAATTATCCTAATCATATCCGTTTTAGGGACCTTAGGTGTAGAAACAACATCTTTTGCGGCCATTTTAGCTGCAGCTGGTTTAGCGATTGGTATGGCATTACAAGGGTCTCTAGGGAATTTTGCTGGTGGCGTACTTATCATGATTTTTAAACCCTTTAAAATCGGCGACCTTATTGAAGCCCAAGGCGAATTAGGTGTGGTTAAAGAGATTGAAATCTTCACAACAAAAGTATTATCTCCAACCAATAAAGAAATCATCATCCCTAATGGGTCTTTATCTAATGGCAATATTACAAACTATACGACAGAAGGTAAACTACGTGTAGATTTAACCATTGGTGTAAGCTATGATGCAGACATCAAACAAACGAAAGAATTACTATTAAAAGTATTGACAGACAATCCTAAGGTATTACAAGACCCTGCACCTTCAGTTAATGTTTCTGAATTGGCAGATAGCTCGGTTAATTTTGCCGTAAGACCTTATGCTAGCGTTGCAGACTATTGGGATGTCTATTTTGGCACTATAGAAAACTGTAAATTAGCTTTAGACGCTGCTGGTATAGAAATTCCTTATCCACACAGTGTTGAAATACACAAAGAAGGTTAAGCAATTACACTTTGGGTTTAGGCTTTAAAGCCACAAAATCCTTCAAATAATACGGTTCAAAATAAGCGACATCTTCGGTGTCGCTTTTTTTGTATTTCTCGTATGCCAATGTGCTCATTTCATTAGCAGATGGCAGTCGGTCTTCTACAAAAACAGCATTAGGGTGCGTGATAAGCGTTTTTGTTTTTTCAACACCATTGCCTACAAAATACACCTTCCCCTGTTCTAGATAGCTTGCAAAAGCTGTTTCATCCAAAATTTGTGCTTCTGTGGCTCGTATTTGCTTGTGATTGGCATCGTAAATGGCCGAATACACTTCCATACGCCGCGCATCTAGCATGGCTACAATAGTACCACGATCTGCACGCACTTGCTGCGCTAAAACATCTAGCGTAGGCAAAGCAATTAAAGGCCGTTCTAGGGCATAAGCCAGTCCTTTTGCTGCAGACACCCCAATACGTAAGCCTGTGTAAGACCCTGGGCCTTTACTCACTACTATAGCGTCTACAGCGTCTCGGGTTACAGCACCCATTTCTAAAACAGCGTTGATGTATACATGTAGTTTTTCCGCATGAGAATAGCCATTTCTGGCATCTTCTTTAAGCGCAATAGTTTCGCCGTTTTTAGAAAGTGCTACAGAGCAATTTGTAGTTGCGGTTTCAATTTGAAGTAATAGTGCCAATACTTAATGTGTTAAAGGTTTTCCCATGTAAAAGTCTAAAACTTTTGTCTTAAAAACAAAATCATATTTAGCATTTATTAATGAAGACTGCGCATTTAATAATCTTACGCGCGCTTGTTCCAATTCAAAAGCATTCATAACCCCTATATTATAGCGTTCCTGCGCATTTCCAAATGCTAATTTCTGAGCGCTTAAAGAGGCTTTAGCTGCTTCATAAGTTTTAAATGCCGCTTGGGCATCGGTATAAGCACGTTGTATGTTTGATTCTAAATCTAATTTTGCTTGTGTAAAATTAAGCTGTGCATTTTCTTCTTGGATACGTGAGCGCGATACCGCTGCTTTATTTTGAAACCTTGAAAATATAGGAACATTTAAACTTAAGGTAAGCGCATGGGATTTCTGATTGTCTAACTGCTCGAAAAATGGACTTTCATTATCTATTACACTTGTAAAAAAAGCATTAGAGCCATATCCATAATTAAAGCTTAACGATGGGTAATAACCAGATTTAGAAATAGCGGTACCTACTTTTGCACTTTCAATACGTTTTTCGGCGACTTTAATTTCGTTTCTATTCTGAAACGCATGCGCGATTATGGGCGCTACATCGTTGTATAAAACACCTTCGGAAGGACTGTCTATCTCGATAACTTCTACATCAAACCCCTCGTAAGGCAGTTGTAACAGTTGCGATAAGGTTAATAGTGCTAAATTAAAGTTGTTTTCTGCTACAGTAAAACTTTGCGCATCTGAACTTAGTGTCGCTTCCGCATCATAAATATTAACCTGGGGCTGCGTTCCCGCATCCACAAATGCTTTTACTTGCTCTAATTGTGTCTTAGAAAATGCGTATTGTGCTTTAGCCATTTCTAAACGCTCTTTATTAAACAACACATTAAGATAAGCATTCACAACATTAAGTGAAATATCGTCTTTAATACGATTCAATTCCAATTGACTTGTTTCTAAATCCAACTGGGATTGTTTGTATAGATTTGTAAGTCTGAAACCATTAAAAATCGATTGGTTTAAACCAACACTTATACTAGAGCTATTATCAGTTCGATCTACAAAGTTACCTGGAAATAACTCTCTATTTCCTACCGTTAAATTTTGCCTTAGGTTGGCGCTTACATTTGGTAAAAATTGCCCTTTAGCTTGTAGTACATCTTGAGCATTGGTACGTATTGCATTTTCACTTCTAGACACTGTAATATTATGCTCTAAAGCATAATTGACACATTCTTGAAGTGTCCATTTTTTATCTTGAGCTGTCACTGTTATGCTTAAAAAAATAAAAGCTAACAGTACTTTATAGTTTAAATACCCCATTACGATTTTTTCTTTTTATCTTTTTCAGCCTCATCATCGGTTGCCTTATTCCAAATCTTTATCTTATCACCTTCTTCAATACCTTTAAGAACCTCTACATTAATCCCATCTGAAATTCCTATTTTAACATCTTTTCGTTTAAAGTTCCCATTTGCTTTTTGTATTTCTACAAAAGGTTTATCACTAGAACGTTTGTATTGCAATAGTGCCTCTCTTATGGCCAGTACATTTTCCTTTCCTGCAATATCAATTTCAGCATTAGCACTGTAACCTGCGCGAATGGTTGTAGCACTATCTATAGTTACATTTGCTTTTATTGTAAATTGAACAGCACCATTTTCTTCTTTCCCTTTAGGCGCTATAAATGTAAGCTTCGCTGGAAATTCTTTATCATTTATGGCGCCAAGAATAACAGTAATCTTTTTACCTTCTTGGAGTTTCCCAACCTCGGCTTCATCTACTTTCCCTTCAAAAATCATATGGCTCATATCGGCAATAGTAGCAATCGTTGTTCCTGCATTAAAATTATTACTTTGTATCACTTGATCGCCTTCTCTAATAGGTATTTCTAAAATCGTACCCGAAATCTGCGCTATAATATTGGTATTCGCCGCATTTCCTCCAGATATCGATCCTCGTTTTATAATCTGATAGTCATTCTTTGCCTGTTGCAAAGCTTCTTTGGTTTGATTAAAACTAAGCGTTCTATTTTCAAAATCTTGAATAGAAATCACCCCTTTATCAAATAACTTTTTATCACGCTGGTATTGTGTTTTAGCATTCTCAAAAGACAAGGCATTCGTTGCGATCCTACTTTTAGCATTAGCCAAACTTTGTTCGTTAGGCACAACCCGTATTTTGGCAATAAGATCTCCTTTTTTTACCACATCGCCTTCTTCTACCACAATTTGATCGACAATGCCCGAAATTTGAGGTTTTAAAGCGATCTCTTCTTCTGGATTAAGCTTTCCTGTAGCAACTGCCTTCGTATTGATTGTGGTACGAAATGCCGTTTCTACTTTAAAATCTTCTACCGTTTTGGAATTGGCATCCATAAAATACTTCAACACAAAAATTAATGCGATGACTGCCAACAGCACTAAACTAATTTTTACGGTCTTATTCATTTTAATTTTGATTTATTTACGTTTTGATTAATGCACTCTTTATATAGAACCGGTCATACAGAGCTCTATTCTAGTTTATCTATTCTTCTCTTAAAGCTTCTATGGGTTTAACACGCGTCGCCCTAAATGCAGGGATCAAACCAATTAATGTGCCCAACACTACCAATATTATTAATGCCACAAACACCACACTAATAGACACTGAAGGGTTTACTATTTTGGCGTCGTCCCCTTGTCCAAAAAAATGATTTAAGGCAATTAAAATCCAACCTCCAGAGAGGATCCCAAAGCCCCCTGCTACCACTGTTAAAAAGACGGCTTCAACAACAATTTGGCGTTTAATTTCATACGGCGTTGCCCCTAAAGCTCTACGCACGCCTATTTCTTTGGTACGTTCTTTAACTGTTATTAAAAGTATATTTCCTATGGCAAAAACACCTGCTATTAAGGTTGCAATACCTACAAACCATGTTAAAAATTGCATGCCTTTTAAAAACCCTGTAAGCTTTGCAAAATTATCGCCCAAATTAAAACTGCCAAAAGCCCGTTTATCTTCTGGATGAATGGTATTTAAATTTTTAAGCATGAGTTTGGCATCGGCTTCTATTTGTTTGATATCGAATTCTGGTTGCCCCGTAATCATAATCCAACCTATTTTATCCCCGCGGCTAAACAATTGCTGAAACGTACTAAAAGGAATATGGACATCGGAAGACGGCCCCATATTCACATCCGCCTCTTTAAAAACCCCGATAACTTTAAACACAACACCTTCTATGGTAAGAGCTGCCCCGATTGCTTTTTCATCTTTCTCAAATAATTGTTTGTAAATCTCTTCTGAAATTACAACCACCTTTCGCTTCTTCAACATATCACCTTCGTTTATAAAACGACCATGTTGCAAATCTTTCTTTTGCACTTTATCTAAAAGTGGCATATCTCCTGCCACATTAAAACTCCCTGAAAGTAATTGACGCGTTAGGGTAGCTGTACGTTGGTTTCTAGGCACTACAAACTCAACACCAGCAACGTTATCTTCTACCTTTTTAGCATCACTAAGACTTAACTCTACGCGTCTGCCTTTTTGAAACCCTTTAAAAGGCTTAGCTGTACTTTGCCCCCATATAAAAACACTATTGGTTGCAAAATCACCAAAAAGTCTAGTAAACGAATTCTCTAAGCCTTTAGCAGAGCCTAATAAGCCTATAAGCAATAGGATGCCCCACCATACACCAACCATGGTTAATACAGATCTTAACTTGTTTTTACTAAAGCTATCAAAAACTTCTTGCCAAGTATCGCGTTCTATTAAAAATTTCAGCATGATTAATCGTTTCTTAAAGCAATGATAGGTTTAATTTTAGAGGCCCGTTTAGCAGGAACATAACCAGCAATAGCGCCTGCTAAAATAAGCAGCATCGTCGCGCCTACAACAAGGCTGTTACTCACCCCTGGATCTTTTATAAAATAATCTTCTAGTACTGGTGCCGCCACTTTTAAGATTCCTATCCCTAATAGCAAGCCCATATAGCCTGCGATGGCTGTTATTAAAACGGCTTCCACTAAAATAATAGAGACTATAGATTTTGGAGATGCTCCTAATGCCTTGCGAATTCCTATTTCTTTAGTGCGTTCTTTTACAATAAAAATCATGATATTACTCACTCCTACAACACCTGCAATTAAAGTCCCGAAGCCTACCACCAAAATAATAATACTAAGTCCTACCGTCATCGCATTGACATTTCTTGTGGCTTCTGCTCTATTTCTAACACGAATAGCACGTTGGTCATTAGGTGCAACATCGAATCGCTTTTTCAATTTTCGTTTAATTTGATTCCCAAATGCAATGGCCGCCTCATAACTCATTTTAGGGTCGTAACCTATCTTAATTTGATTGATATAATCGGTATTCCCATAAATACGTTGTGCTGTCGATACAGGCGTGTAAATCATGCGTTCTTCACTATCGCCACCATCATCTTTAAAAACACCCACCACTTTATAAGGCACACCACTTAAATTAATATATGCCCCTAATGGCTCTGTATTAATAAACAAATCTTCGGCAACTAAGCGGCCTATAACGGCTACTTTAGTAAGTGCCTTTAAATCATTCTGATTGATATAGCGTCCCTTGATAAGGATTGTTTTTTCTAAAAATTGATGTTCTGGATGTACTGCTCTTAGAGGGTAGGTATTGCTCTCTGTTTTATAGGACGCCTGTACTCTTCGATTTACCCTAGCTGTGAGGTGCTCTATTTTAGAATTGAACGTATTGTCTATATAATCGAAATCTTGATTTCTTAAACGAATACGTCGCCCTGCTTGTAATCCTTTATGCGCTTTTGTAGTACGCCCTGTGTATATGGATATTAAATTTGTAGCGTCGTCTGCAAAGGCCTCATTAAAGGTGTTTTGAAGTCCATTAGCTACTCCAAAAAGCACCGTAAACAATAATATAGCAAACGCAATTGTAAAGCCCGAAAGCAAACTGCGTACTCTATTTTTATTGATACTTTGAAAAATTTCGCGCCAAAGGTCTAGATCAAACATATTGACTTGCTCTTACTTGGTCTACAGGGGTGTCTTCTATAATAACGCCATCTTTAAGGCGCACAATACGTTTGCACATGTTGGCAATATCTTCTTCGTGCGTCACCATTAAAATCGTCTTTCCTTCATCATTAAGTTGTTGAATAAAGGCCATGATGTCATGAGATGTTTTTGTATCTAAGGCGCCTGTAGGCTCATCGGCTAACAGCAATTTAGGATTCGCTGCTAAAGCTCTTGCAATGGCAACGCGTTGCTTTTGACCACCAGACAATTCTTTTGGCAGGTGTTCTGCCCAAGCGTCTAAACCTACCTTCCCTAAGTGAAATCGTGCCAATTCTAAACGTTTCTTGCGTTTTAATCCTTGATAGTATAAAGGCAGGGCTACATTTTCTATAGCACTCTTGTAATTGATGAGATTAAAAGATTGAAAAATGAAACCCAAAAATTTATTCCTATACACGGCGGCTTTCTTTTCCGTAAGATCATCTATAGGAAGGCCATCCAATATATACGTCCCAGAATCTGCTTCGTCTAACATTCCAATAATGTTAAGCAGTGTCGATTTACCAGAACCCGACGATCCCATGATGGCGACCATTTCTCCTGTCTCTACAGAAAGGTCAATGCCTTTTAATACATGTAAACTAGAATCTCCAATCGCATAAGACTTGTGAAGTGATGTAATGTGTAACATGTTTTTGATTTGATTGATGCTTGCGCCCATTAAATCGCTTTAATAGAACACTTTGCTGTTAGACGACCACTACAAAGTAATGTTACAAGTCTTTCGAAAAAAAACTTTTATTACTTTTTTAACTTAAAAAAACGGTAATAGATATAAACGGCTAAACTCCCCACCAATAAATAGGGGATTGCCATAAGATATACAATGCCATTATTGATCCCTTCTGCGGTAGTTTGTCCCTGCTCATTCTCTAAAACGGCACGGCACATGGCACACTGGGCTTGTGTTTTAAACGTTAAAACAACAAAAAAGAAAAGGATATATAGGCGCTGTAGTTTCATTTATCAAATTTAAGTCGTTTAAGAGCAACATAAATACGTATGCGTCTAAAAATTAGTAATACGGTGAAATCATAACATAAACCACAACACCTGTAATCGCGACATAAAGCCACAATGGGAAGGTTATTTTAGCTATTTTTTTATGTTTTTCGATATTATTCGTAATTGCTCTCACATATGTGATTAACACAAATGGAATCACAGCTATAGACAATAGAATGTGTGTTAGTAATATAAAATAGTACACGTATTTAATAGCGCCTTCTCCACCGTACTTTGTAGAATCACTCGTCATATGGTACAAAACATATAGTACTAAAAACACAACAGACAACGCAATAGCGAGTTTCATTAAACGCTCATGTAAGGTTAAATTTTTATTTTTTATAGCGACAAATGCTGCAATAAGCACTACTGCGGTAAAAGCATTTATTGTAGCATATATTGGCGGTAAAAAGACAGGTAACTCTACATCTATCTTTACGCCAAAAAGAACTGCTACAGCCAAGGGAATAGCTATAGAGAGTACAACTATTAACGTGTTATACTTCTTTTCATTTAAAATTGTCTCTTCGTTATGCATGGTGTCTGCTTTTAAACTCTCTTTTTATTAGACGTATCAGCTAGAAAACTACTCATTCAATAATTTTCTAATATCTTCTTTTAAGGCACTAATTTGTTCTCTTACCCCATCATCATCTACTTGTTCTTCCTCAGATATAATTCCTGAATAATATATGATAGGATTGCCATTCTTATCTGCTCTACAACGTATATAACCTTGTTTGTCTACAAGTGCAAAATTCCCAGAATGCTCAAAACCTCCGGCCACGGCTTCATTTTCTGCTGCATAGATATAAAATCCTGTATTGGCTAAATCGTAAATAGCTTTTTGATCTCCTGTTAACAAATGCCAATTAGGGTTTGTAATATGGTAGGCTTCAGCATAACTTTTTAAAACCTCTGGGGTGTCATGCTCTGGGTTTATGGTAAAAGACGCCACTCCAAAAGCTTTAAAGTCCTTAAATTCATTTTGAAGCTGTACTAGGTTAACCGTCATTCTTGGACATATCGTTGGGCAGGTCGTAAAGAAAAACTCAATAACGTACACTTTGCCTTCGTAAGCAGTGTTGCTAATGGTATCGCCCTGTTGATTTACGAAACGAAATGCAGGCACTTTACGTTTGTTTCCATTATTTTCTACATAAAGAAGCTGAGAGGGTATGCTTTTTTGATCGCTCCTACTCTCATGACGCGTAATGTCATTATTTGTTATTCTATCCACTATTTTTGGCACAAAAAGAATTCCAAAAACGAGTATAATAAATGCAATACCTATATAAGAATAGTTAGTTTTCTTCATCATTAGAGTTTATATCATCTGCTCTTCGCGTTGTAGAATTAAATTCACCTTTACGCTTCTGTCTGTATTCTGTAAAGATAATACGCAAGTCTTCGCTCATCTTATTCTTTATTGTTGCGACTTGAATGCAATTGTAGAAATTTAAGCCGTATACGGTCGTATTACGCTCTATTTCTTTATCGCTTCTATCATCTATACGCCCACGCTGATTTAAGTCCTTATCTACAATAAAAACAGTATCTGTGGCGTAATTAGCATCTAGGCTAATCCCGTGTTTTAAGCTTTTAAATACTTTAGAAATCGCATCTGGTGTTCCAAACACGAAATGCAAAAACCTTAAATCCTCGTAAAGGCTAATCTCTTTTCGCAGTGCTTGTACAGCTGCTTCTGTCCCTTTGGGCATAACGATAACAACTTGAAACTTTTTAAACCCTTTAAACTTATCGTACACCAGCTCTTTTAGGTTAGAAGCCGTTGTTAATTTGGTCATGGGTTTAGTTCCCAAAAAACCTAAAACAGTAATATGGTCTTTGAGTTGAATATCTGTTTTCGCATCTGAAGTGAACGCTCTTAAATCTAACACATCTTCATTTACAATATCTAGAGGATTGTAATTATGCGTTGCAGGATATAAAAACAATAGGAATGTAACGGGCAGAAAAAATAGAACGCCTAAAATAAAATATATGCCAATCTTCTTATAATTCATCACCTCAATACTATTAACGCGTTCGAGAGTTCGAAATGCGCTTTAAAATCACTTTTGCAAAAATAAAAAAGGTGGTTCTTAAAAACCACCTTAACTTTATATTTTTAACACTTAATTGTGCTTAAAAATCTCTTTTGATATAACCTTGATCGTATACATCGAAAACATAACCACCTTCTTGTAATAAGATAAATACCAAATACGAGATTAAGAATATCGTCGTCCATACGACTGCACGTCTTAACCCTTTCACTTCATCACGCATGTGCATGAAATCCCAAGTGATGTAGTAGGCTTTAAATATGGTTAAAATGATGAAGATCCAGTTTAATATTTTCATACCTAAAACCTGTCCCATAGACCATTCTGGTTTTAAGATTCCCAATACAACTTCAACTATTGTTACAATAGACAATAGGATTAAAACGCCCCATATTTTCTGAATATTTGACTTAAACTTTATTAATCCTCTAAATATCTCTAATTTATGCTCGTGTGCCATCTTTAAAATCTATTAATCTAAATTATACTAAGTAGAAGAATGTGAATACAAATACCCAAACCAAATCTACAAAGTGCCAATACAATCCTACTTTCTCTACCATCTCATAATTCTTACGTCTTTCGTAAGTACCTATCACCACATTAAAGAATATAATGATATTAATGATAACTCCTGAAAATACGTGGAAACCGTGAAATCCTGTAATAAAGAAAAAGAAATCTGCGAATAATGGAGATCCATATTCATTCACTTGAAGGTTCGCACCTTCTACGACACGTTTTCCATTCTTCATGATCTGCTCAAGAGAGGCTTCTCTTGAAAGCACTGTTTTCTCTCCATGTTCGTTAATGGTTTGTGTACGCACTAAAACATCTTTATGGGCTTGTAAACCGTGAATAACTTCATCTACAGTATATGGTGGTAAGCTTGATTCGCCTACAAACCATAGCCCATTGCTACGTTCGTGTTGTACACGCTCGCCATGTGCATTTACAGCAATATCTCTAACAGCTACTCTTTTAAATTTCTGTTCGCCGTTTACATCTACATACTTTCCAAACTGTAAAATATTACCACCTTTAGTTTGAACAGCACCATAATCGCCTTTTATAAATGTATTCCATTCCCAAGCTTGAGACCCTACAAATATCAAACCACCTATAATGGTTAAAAACATGTAAGTAGTGACTTTCGATTTGTTTAAATGGTGCCCTGCATCTACTGCTAGTACCATAGTTACGGAAGACATAATTAATACAAATGTCATAAATGCCACATAGTACATTGGTGCGTCAACACCATGTAAAAAAGGAAAGTGTGTAAACACTTCATCTGCAATTGGCCATGCATCTATAAATTTAAATCTTGAAAAACCGTAAGCGGCTAAAAAACCTGAAAAAGTTAATGCATCAGAGACGATGAAAAACCACATCATCATTTTACCATAACTTGCCTTGAGAGGTTCGTTGCCTCCACCCCAAGTTTTGCCTTCTGCTACTGCTGTACTCATATATAATGGTTGTTATTTAAAAGTTGCACAAAAATAATCAATTTATTTATCTAACGAAATATCACTTGCTGAATTTTAAATTCTATAAATCCCTGTAGTGCAGTGCTATCACCAGAGTTTCATTAAATTTATTCAAAATCACTTCACAAAATACAAGAACAGGAAGAGATAAACCCATAGTATATCTACAAAATGCCAAAAGGTTGCTGCCAGTTCCATACCCAACATATCGGTCGCGTTGTATTTCTGTTTAAAATGATTATAAATTACAACCAATAGACAAATTAGCCCTACTGCGATATGTAAAATATGCACAAATGCGATAAGATAAATATAAGATAGGGTTACATTACTAGTTGGCCCTGTGAAATTATAGCCCATCGCAATGATATCTTGAAAACCCGAAAGTTGATTTAAGATAAAAACAATCCCTAAAATAAAGGTGATGCTAAGTAAAATAGACGTTGTTTTTCTATCGCCTTTTTGCAATGCTTTTTTAGCAAAAATAAAAGTAATGCTACTTATTACGATTACAATAGTACTGATCGTAAACGCAACTGGCAATTCAAAATCTGTAGCCCAATCTGGTCTTGACTTGCTCACCAAGAAGGCACTTGTCCACCCCCCAAAAGACATGATTAACGACATGATTCCAAACCAAAGCATCATTTTTTTTGCTCTGTTATTTTTTTCTTGAGGTGTTCCTTGAGTTAAATCCATCTTAGCTTATAAATTTGTCAACAACATATATTATTTGTACCAACGTAATGTAAGAGACACTAACTAACATGAGTTGTCGCGCTGCTTTTTCAGTCATTTTTTTAAATAATCTTATAGCGTAGTACAGCATCCAAAGTCCTGCTAAAAACACGAGAATTGCAGAAACCACAGAGAGCCCTAAGCGTCCTGTAAAACCAAATACAGGAATAACAGATACGATAATCGTCCAAATGGTATACATAATTGTTTGTACGGCGGTTCCTTTGTCTTGTTTTCCTGTTGGCAGCATATAAAAACCGCCTTTTTTGTAATCATGAAACAAAAACCAACCAATGGCCCAAAAATGAGGGAATTGCCAAAAGAACTGTAATGCAAATAAGGTGCCTGGCTCTATTCCAAAATCATCTGTTGCAGCCACCCATCCTAACATAAATGGGATGGCTCCAGGTATAGCACCAACAAAAACAGCTAGAGGTGTTTTTGTTTTTAAAGGGGTATATGCACAGGTGTACAAGAATATAGAAATTGCACCAAACATTGCTGTTTGTTTATTAATGCTATATAAAATAACAATTCCCAATACAGTAAATAACGAGGCTATTATAAATGCTGTGGTCACAGACATACGCCCAGAGGGTACAGGTCTGTTTTTAGTACGATCCATTAAGGCGTCTAAATCTTTTTCTATAATTTGATTATAGGCATTAGAAGCGCCTACCATAAAATACCCTCCTAAGGCTAACAATACTAATGTTTTTAAACTTACAGTATCTACGCCTAACAAATACCCTGCTAAAGAAGAAAACACAACACTTAATGCCAAACGCATTTTGGTGATCTCTTTAAAATCAGAAATAACTGAGGGTGTTGTAGTTGCTGTCTTGGTCTGGCTCAAAATATTAATGTATTTTACCGTTTTTAAACGCGAGTGCAAAGATACTCCATAAAACCTATTTGACCAATCTTAACGAGATTTTTAATATCTTTAGCTATAATCAAAAATTGCTTCTATGCCTATAGCTTCCTTTTTCAAACCAATCGCTCTATTCTCTTGTTTTTCTTTTAGCCTTTTTAGCAGTGCACAATCAAATTTTGATGCTGTTTCTATAACTGCAACACCACTTTCTAATAGCATTTATATGTTGGAAGGTGCTGGAGGTAATATTGGTGTTTCTGTTGGTGATGAGAGTATCACGATAATAGACAACCAATTTGCACCGCTCACTACTAAAATTCTAAAAACACTAAAAACCATTAGTAATGCTCCAGTTAAAGTCGTTATCAACTCGCATCACCATGGTGATCACACGGGGGGTAACTCTAATTTCGAAAAACAGGGCGCCACTATTATGGCTCACGAAAATGTAAAAAAGCGTTTAAAAGCTAAAGCCCAAAAAACAGGCTTACCCGTCATTACATATCGCGACAAACTGCACATCAATATAAACGATGAGGATGTATTTATATTCCATGTTGACAATGCGCATACGGATGGAGATTCTATGTTGTATTTCACAGAAAACAATGTATTACATACCGGAGATACGTTTTTTAATGGGCGCTATCCTTACATCGACCTCAATTCTGGCGGTAGTGTAAACGGTTACATTAACGCGGTAAAAGCAGGCGTCATGTTAACCGATGCTAAGACCAAAATTATACCAGGTCATGGCAAACTGGCTTCTAAAAAAGACTATCAAGCCTTTTTAACAATGTTAGAAGATTTAAAATCTAAGGTTTTGATTGAAATTGCCAATGGAAAAACAGAGGACGATATTGCTGCCAACACCGCTATCACCAAGACCTATGATGCCTTAAACTACGGGTGTTGCTTCGTGACTTCTGAAAAGATACGCCGTGTTTTTTACAAAAGCCTTTCAAATAAAACCTTAAAATTATAAAGGTTTCCTTTTTGAGTTAAAAATCGAAATACCAATTAAACAAGTCGGTACGCACACCAAAGCTTAGCCAAACCGTGTCGTTTTTAAAAGTCTCTGCCGTTGTAAAATCAGGATCGAAACTGCGGTATGTTAGATCTACAAACAGTTTTAAATTAGAGGCTGGGTTAATCAAATACCCCGCCTTTAAGTTCGCATAAAGACTTTTTGTAGCATTACCTTGCCCTACTTCTACACCTGTATCGAAAGGGCGATCTTCTTCATCTCTAAAAATATCTCCTCCATAACTAAAGGTATCGGTATCTGTATTAAAATCTAAACCACGCTCTCCTAATATCGCTTTAGCATCTCCAAACCAACGTTTATACCTGTAACGCCCAATAAGTATCAATTCGCTAAAATTTGCACCCCATAAATGCGCTAGAGATTGATTGTTATGCGCATAATTTAAAACAATAGTATTATGCGAATAAGTATAAGGTCTTACGCGGTTATACTCCAATTGCAAATAGAGGTTCTTAACGTTAAGTGCGTTATAGTATTTCAGTCCAAGTTGGTATCCATATTTGTTTTTCCAACTCTTTTCACCTCCTGTGATGTCTCCTAGTGAAAATTCATCCAATATAAACTGGCTATATACATTTACATTATCGCTAAATTTATACTTCGCAGATGCTCCTAACAAAGCATTTCCGGCACCTTGCCCCGTACCAAATTCGATAGCGCGGTAAAAGATAATTGGATTTACATAATTTAAATCGAAACCCCGGTCATTACTATTCGTCCAAAGCACAGACTCAAACAAGCCTACGTTTAACCGTTTTGAAGCGTTCCAACTCAAATAATGATTGGCCACATATTTGGTTAAAAAGGCTTTATCTTCAATAACCTCATCCCTCACATCTCGTAAAGACATAAAGGTATTGGTATACTTAAGTTTCCAAAATGTAGTATTGATTTTAAAAAAAGGATGAGGACTTGCCACGTCGCTAAACAATAAAGAGCGGTAACCGTCACCTATAAAATTTTTACCGTGACCGAATTGCAAATTCAAAAACGCATTTGGAGAATACGATAAATAAGCTTCTGCTACGGGATAATCGAAGGCATCTTCTTTAAAGCGTTTTGCAATACCTCGCCCTGGAATAAGCGCAGGATCTGGCCCTGATGCCCTGATGCTTTCCGCGTAACGGTTTACATAATCTGCAAAACGGCCTTGACTTTCAAAAATGGTGCTGTAAAAATTAAACTTTTTACCCAAACCACCTTGTATCAAAACACCTCTGGTGTTGTTAAAGGTTGACGAAAAATCTGCATCAAAATCTTTACCCGTTTGCACATCTAAAATAGGATCTATAGTAAACCAATAGTCATTGCCTTGTACCTGAACCAAGTGTTCATTCCAAAGTTTTCTTCCCAACCAACTGTCTGCTGGTTTTTTCAACGCTTCACGTTCGGCTTCAAAATCATGATATTTAGAAACCTCCGCATATAAAAAGGGTTTTGATGCGGTATGGCTGTTCGCGCCTACAACATTTAGTGCCCTATCGAATCTCGCATAATCACTGTGCGTAAATTGAATATTTAACTGGCTTGTTAAGGCTTTATTGGTATACGCTGTAAGGGTATTATTAACACTATCAAATTCACGTTTGGCCGCTAATTCGCGTTGCGAAATAACATTTGTTTGTGCTTTTGATAGATCTTTAGCAGTGGTAAATTTAAAACGGTCTAGAGGTATGCCTATCGCAATAGAGTACTGCTTAAAAACCTTTCTCCCACTGTAGGTTGCAGGTGCTATCTTAGGCAATTTAGCAAACACGCGCTTTGTTTCATCTTTTAAAGCATTATCTATGGCATCGACATACATAACTCTAAAATGCCCTGTAGTATCCACTTCGAATAAAGCAACAGCTTCACCTTCATATTTTTTTGCCTTAAGAGATTCTGGAACTTTAAAATTTTCTTTTATGTGTCGAAATACCTGTTCGTCAAAACAGTGTTGTAGATCTTCTATTTTAGAACGATCGCATTCTGAAAAAACAGGAGGTCTTTCATATAAACTATTCTCTTGGGCAAAGCCTATCAATTGAAACAGAAGTACTAGAGGGGCTACAAATCGCTTCATACGGCAGATATCATTTCATTTAAGGCTGAAAGATAGTACATTTTATTAAGATAAATTAACTTAAGCAGAAAGGGCCTCTATAAAACTTTAAAACCAACCTTAGCGCATCACATATACCTAAAAAGCCATCCCCTTAATGGCGATGGCTTATGCATGTGAATGCCAGTGCTTCCTAGCGCATTTCTATTGTATTGAAAACGCTATAGGTAATGTATAACGCACACTTACGGGTTTATCGCGTTGCCTGCCTGGTTTCATTACTGGAATTTCCTTAACAACACGTTTTGCCTCTTCTTCTAACTTAGGATGGGAAGCACGGGTTTTAATATCTGACACCTTTCCTGTTTTATCAATTTGAAATTGAACATAAATATTCTGCTTTCCTTTTAAACCATAAGTATTGGCAATGGCTGTACCTTCAAACTTTCGTTGCACTAATTTTGTAATTTTATCAGACATGCATTTTTTCTTTGCAGCATTATTTGTTTTCTTTTCGCAACCCGGATATAATGGCACCTGTTCAATATGTACAAACTCTACCACAGGATCTACGGCCTCGGGTTTTTCTAAATCTGGGATATTAGGGTGCTCTATATCTATAAAATCATCTGTTAGCGGTAAATCAATAATAGACTCTATTGTAGTATCACTATCTTCTATAATTTTAACCGTATTAACAAACGCCTTTGGTTTTAATTTAGGCGTAGGTTTTGATTGCTTTACTACGGGCTTATAGATTTTAACTTCTCCTAAAGCCAGCTCTACATTTTCAATAGGAATATCTTCTTGTGCAGCATACTTTGGGATGTTATGCTCAAATTGCATTTCTAAAAGTCCAAAAGCAGCTAATAGGCATACAATAAGACCTATTTGAAAATAGAGCGTGGCGTTTTTTTGTAAATTTGCATCATGCTTTAGTGATGGTTTCACGTTACCCTTATTTTGCTGAATAGGATCGTGAGTTCGTTTTGAATTCTTCATGTGTTGTGATTTTTTATAAACTACAATAGTATAAGCCATTCAAAACTCAAACTGTTTCACATGCAAAAAAACAGTTATAAGTCCGTTGCTTTTTATTATTATAGTTTTAACGTTAATATTTTGATAAAATGGCAAGAAGCATACCAAAAAGAAATCCCGTTACATGAATTTGTAACGGGATTTTATTTCTTAACATTAAGGTAATAATAGACCTAAAAAAAACCCTGAAACAAAATGCTTCAGGGCTATATATATCTGTATACTATACGTTATTTAATCTTGTACTTGGAAGATGATAGGTAAAGAATAAGGTACGGTTACTGCTTTACCACGTTGTTTTCCTGGCTTCATTTGAGGCAACAGATTGATAACGCGTTTGGCTTCTTTTTCAAGACCAGGATGCGGTGCTCTAGCACGTACACCTGTTATGTTACCTGTTTTATCTATCTTAAAAATCACATTTATACGTTGTCTCCCTGATAATCCTAAATCACCAGCTAATTCTGTATTAAACTTTCTGTTTACAAACTTTGCTATTTTTTCAGACATACATTGCTTCTTCTTCGCGTTGCTTCCTTTCTCACAACCTGGAAATACTGGAACGTTCTCAATAACAGCAAAGGGCACCTCTACATCTTCTTCTACCGCTTCAATTTCTATTTCTTCAACTTCCACGATCTCTGTTTCTTGATCTACCTCTGTAGACTCAATAACTGTTTCTTCTACCTCAACCTCATCTTCAACAATCTCGATAACTTCTGGAGCTGCTGGTGGTGGTGGCGGTGGTGGTGGTGTTTGAATTTGTTGTGTTAAAGGAATTTCTTCTTCTAATTCGTCTTCTAAATCGAGTACATCGACAACGATATCAGATTTATCATACGTTTTATAATTGATAGCAAAATTTGCTAAGAATAACATTAACGCTAAACCAACTGCAAAGTACAGCGAACTGTTTCTTGAGACATTGGCTTTTGGATTTTTTTTAAGTTCCATAAATGTATTGGTTTTTCCAGAGGGCTAAAATAACTACTTATTTGTTAAAAATGCAAGCCTTTAGCTGTTTTTAACTCGTATTTTCTGTTTCAAAACAATAAGTACTCCTGTTAATAAAGCACCTATACTATTTGCTACAGCATCGTAGACATCTAGAGATCTATAATTTGTTAAAGTACCTTGTAGAACCTCAATAAGTATACCAAATAATATAGATGATACCACGGCTATTAAAAGGGCCTTATGTTTAGGTGTTTTAAAGTTAAAATAAAACGCACTAAACCACAAAAAACTTAACACGCCGTAGGCTATAAAGTGAAACCACTTGTCGGCATGATCTATCTTAACCTTTGGCATCTCATTTATACGCCCTAGACTTGCTATAGTAAGCAGGGTTGTATACGCAATAGCCAAGACAAAAGACAGCTTCTTAAGCACTGATTAGGGCTTTATAACCTTCATCTGATAATAGATTTTCAATCTCAGAAGCGTCTGAATATTTAATCTTAATCATCCATCCTTCCCCATAAGGATCAGAATTCACTAACTCGGGCTCTTCCTCAACACCCTCGTTAAAAGCTACAATCTCTCCCGATAGCGGCAAAAATAAATCAGATACCGTCTTAACAGCTTCAACACTTCCAAAAATCTCATCGGCTTTTAGCGTTTCATCTACAGTTTCAACTTCTACATACACGATATCTCCTAACTCACTTTGCGCAAAATCAGTAATACCCACAACGGCTATATCACCTTCTATTTTTACCCACTCGTGGTCTTTTGTGTATTTTAATTCTGATGGAATATTCATAATTCTAATTTTATTTTATTTCCACAAATGTATGTATCCAAAACTAGATATCAAATACTAATTTACATCTGTTAATTCCCAAAGTTATATCTTAAGGTTAAACCAGACCTAATTGTGGTTTGCGGAAATGCTGTAGATATGGCATAATCTGCAAATGCATAATCGAAAAAGAAAATCCCCGTTAGGTTTTTACTAAATGCGTAATCTGCCGAATATTTAAGCCCCCAAATGGTTTGTCCTGATGTAATTTGATTGTTCTCTAAATCCAAATACCTCACAATAGTTTTATTCTCTCTTACTGAGACGTCTGCTTTCATATTCAAGTCGCTTACAATACGCTTTCTTGGCCCTGCCAACTTAGATTTTATACGCACATCTTTTATACGATAACCTAAGCCCACGATATACTCATTGCCCTGCACTTCGGTAATTAAATTGTTATCTAAACTTAAAGACAATAAACGGTCTTTTTTAATTTCGGTAAGCACTTTAAAAGAGTTTTTCATCTCAAATTCTATACGTACTAACGGACTAAACATTTCGGTAAGGTTGATGTTACCAAATAGCTGTTCGTTTTTAAAATTACCCGATTGATCTACGGCCTCACTATTTCCTGCCGCATCTGCTGCTATATTGAAATTTGGATTTACAAAATCTAGATTTGTTTGAAATTGATTCACATTGTAACTTGAACGGTAGCCATGTGTTAAAGAAAAACGTCTAAATCGTTTCTTAAACCATTTAAATTTCATAAAACCTGTATACTTTACATCCCAATTAGGAATAGGTACATCTCTAAATGCCCCTAGCTTCACACTGTTTGGATCTGTGCCGCTATAGGCCGCTAAGAAAGCGGGCAATAATACGGCTTGATTATTTTTACCAAACCCTTTAGGGAAGCCATCGGCGTCTACATCGTTTACGTCTACACCTCGTTCTGCTGCCAATCGTCTTGCAATAGCCAAACGGTTTGCTCTAAAATCATTAAATGCCTCTGAATTGGTGTCATCACTTTGACTGAATGCTGTTTTAATAAGCACTGTAGAAATACTGAAGTTTCCAAAGGTATTAGGTGTTAATGACGTATATTCTAAAGTTACAGGATCTATTATAAAATTCTCTGAAAAATTTTCGAGAGACGTTTTATTCCCACTCAAATCAATTTTTAAATCTTTCACAGGTTCCAAACTCGCAGAAATATCGAGCTGCTCACTATGGTTTTGAGAAAATTGCTCATTAAATTGATCGAATGTCGTTAACCAACCTCTTCGAGCAGCTTCAAACCTTATATTATCATTCTGGCTTCCAAAAACAAAACCAGTCGATGGTTTTAAAGTGCCTAAAAACCCTGGTGTTCTGGTATACCCTGGTAAAAACGTACCGTTATTTTCAGAGTAATTAACTTGAACGCGTTTCACACTCGTTAAAAGCCCTACGCCTGCATTATACAATTTAATCGCAGATTTACTTTTCTTCTTTTTAGGCTTTTTCTTTTTATCATCAGCTTTTGCTGCTGCTCCAGGTGTGGCTGCTGTCCTCGTTCGCGTCCTTACTGTGCGCACAGGTTTCTTTTTCAAACCTATGTACTTGTAAAAACGTCTCATATCTAAACTTGTGTTTAAATTATGGGTATTAGAGTTTTGTACCGTATGTATGTCTCCATCAAAGCCTTCGATCTGTCCAAATATATCTGACCCCTTTTGCCATTGAAAATCCCCATTGTATTGATAGGTCGCATCTATAAAATTTAAGGTAGGTATTTTATTAAACGGTAATTGATACGTTAAGCCCAAACTCTGCGATTGTCTATTTGGGTCTCCCAGGTCTAATAACCCGTCCCATACATCTAAAGAAGGGTCTTGTATGCCTTCTTCAAAATCATCATTTATAAAATAATTTCTAACAATTTTATTACTTGCGGCCGTAAAATTCAACTGCAGGGCCTTCGTTAAATTGTAATTGATTGTATATTGAAAGTCTGACGTATAGTTTCTTCTAAACAACTCTTCAATCCCAATATTACCGGCTGCTAAATCGACTTCTCTAAATTTCTGACGGTTAAATTGCCTATTAATATCCCCATTTACAGCAATACTGGTTGGCAAAAGATTAAAATTAAAATCTTTAATAAGCTTCCAATATTTACCTGTGAACAAAGAATCATTATTCTTAAAAGGTTCTACCGTTATTGGGTTAAAATTAAACGCATAATTAGCCCCGGTTCTTATGGTTTCATCTAAAGAGTTTTCAATTTCAAAATCGCGGTGGTCTACTTTGTTATACGAATAATTCAACGTTAGGTTTTCTACATCATAAAAACGTGGTGTTTTCTCTGTAGTTCTGTTTTTACGCACACCTATAAAGTTAATACTCTGGCGTCTTGTATAATCTTCGGATTGTTCTCGTACGCGATCCTTACCTTCTTGGGTCTCTTCTGCATCAATACGATCCTCTAACTCTAAATCTTCGAATTGTTGGTCGTATCTAGGTGTGATTAACTCTTCGCTTTGTGCGTAATTAAAAGGGATTTGCAGCCCCCATTTCTTAGGCAATAATTGGCCTACGTTTACATTAGTCACCACATCGTATTGCTGCACATCTTCTAAAGCACGTTGGCTAGGCCCTTGCTCTAGTGTTCCAAACCCAGAAGTACTTTGACGTCCTGTGGCACTAATATTTGCGAAATCTGCTAAATTGGTATCTACACTCAATACAGCTGCCCAACCGCCTTCATTATCTAAATCGGATAAACGCAGTTCATTAAACCAAACTTGCGTACAGGCACTACCTGTTGTTGCATTTTTAACCCCCACCATTAACGTTCTCACGTTACCAAAGTTGGGATTTCCCTTTATGGCAACACGATGTTGTCCAGAGACATAACCCGTAAATTCATTTTGTGCCAACGCAATGTCGCCATCAATGACATCATAAAACACAGCGTTTTCCGTATTTGAGCTGCTACTTGACAAACTCTCTGCTTTTACCTTAGCTAATATTTCTATAGGCAAATTTATTTCATTCGCCGCTGGCCATAATGCTTCTGGCGTAAGACGGTTTGTTGGTGATTTCTCTAACGGAATTTCAATTTGATAATAGTTATCATTCAAATCATTACCAATACGTATAAAACCGACTAGAGGCGCACCATTGGTATCTAAAAAGCCATTACCCTCATCTTGAGCGTGCATAAACATTCTTAAACGTTTATACTGACGCATATCAAGATTAATATTTTTAAATGCCGCTCTTGAATCTTGACGGTCTAAATCACATACATTTAAAACTAAAGATTGTTCATTTTGATTGATAACAGTATTGTTATTAAACAGCTGCTCTTCTTGGATTCCAGGAGGACTCACGTAAGACCCACTGTTATCTATGGTTCCAATAATACCAACAGAAAACTCTGTGCCGTCTGTATCTGGGTCGTCTCCATCATTCTCTAAAGACATATTGAAACGTCTCCAATCACTACGTACTAAATCTAAAGTTCCGAAACGAAATACCGTTGGTCTTGTAAAATTTTCCAAATACATTCTCACAAATCGCGCTGAACGTAAATCTGTAATTCCACCTATCGCTTCTCTATCTGCACTTGCTACAGGAATGCGAAATAAATACCATCTTGGGTTTTGAACTTGAGCACTTGCAGCATTAGAAGTTACAATTCCATTTTGAAGTGTACGTGGTTCATTATTTCTAAAATCGACAATTAGAGGATTTGTCTCTACATTGAGGTCTTGTGGCGTGATATCAATTTCATACTGAAAATAACTATCAATAGTATTCATGGTATTATCACGATTGATATCCTCGGCATCTGGTTGCGGATTTGCTGCACGTTGTGTATCGCTAAATGTATCTGGCGTATTCCCTTCTACCCCATTAAATCGTCTATAGCGTTCAAAAATATCACCTTCAGCATCCAAAAAGTACCGGTAATTATCATTTGCTGGATCCTCTAAATTTGCAAACGTATCCGATAGACGTCGCTCTTCTTCATCATCATAGCCATCGTAACCTACATCTTGATTCGTTCGTTCCTCTCCTTCTGAATCAAAGGCATAGATTAACGACTGGTTAAGCGGTATTACCGTTCCCCATTCTGTAGGCTGTAATAAACTGATATCGCCATCGGGTGGCAATCCATTTTCATATTGTTTTCTACCGTCTTTAAGCACATCTTCAGAAATATTACCTAAATTAAATACCAGTTTTCCTCCTTGGTTTACAGCATCTTCTTGAAAAGGATCTTGTAACCAGAACTCTATAAATTCTACATTAGATTGCTCTAAATCGGTAGAGGTTAATTGTCGTGTAATACCAGCCCACCTTTGATTAGGGGTTGTTGTATCATCATTAGGATCGAAATTATAAGGTCCTCTTTCGTCAGGGTAATACGCTAAATCTAAGGTATTCAATACTGTGTTTTGTCCTGCTACGATCCCCTGTCGTGGAAATAATTCATTAATAAACACACGACTGGTGTACAAACTTGATAAATCTTCGTCTGTAATGCCATTTGGTCGTCTATTACTGTAAAAGATAGGGTCTATGGTATACCAGTTTAGCATGGCTCTACCATAACCGTTTTGTATGCCTTGTTGATCATCACCAGGAGAATTCTCTAAACCTATAGGCCTACTGGATAAGAACCACGCTAATTGCGATGATAAATCTATCGCGTTTTGGGCACCTTCAAAATCGTCTATATAAGATGTTGCTTCCCCATTTAAATCTGTCCCGTTTGGTGCGCCCGGTGCAAGATGTGCAAACTCTCCTCGTAATGATATATTAGAAGGGACATCGGTATCTATATTGGGTAGTTTATTTACCAATCGTGTTAAAAAGGGAACTTCAGAAGAAAAATTTCCATTAAACCCAATAATGGTATTGTTAGTGGGTTCTGTTCCAAAATTGGCTTTTTGCGTGATGGGGCGCTCATTAAGATTTAAGAGCGTTCCTCCAATTACAAAATTATCATTAAACTTATGTTCTACATTAAATCCTGTAAAACGTCGTGTTTGCTGACCAAATACGGCATTATTCTCAGTAGAAACTTGAATTGGGGTATTAGAGGCTTTTAAAGCCTCATCTAAAATTTGCACACGTCCCAATTGGTAATTTACGGTATAATCTACACCTTCTACTAAAACACGCCCTCCAGCTGTTACTCTTACAGATCCTCTTGGCACATTAAAGCCTCCAATAGGAATACCACTATCGCCTCCACTAGATTTATAACGTCCTTTTAATTTAAATTTATTTTTATCTGCTTGCTCTAAAGCTGCAATCTTTGTGCTGCTATACAATACATCATATACATATTTGGCTTGATCTGGGTTATATGTAGTAGGCTGCTCATAATCTCCATCTCCTAAGAGGTCAAATAGATATTCTCCAAAAGGTTCTGCGCTTGTAAAAATGATTTTTCCATTTTGAGGAATTACAGTGACTCCTGGTACAAAATCGAAAAACCCATCACCTTGGCGTTGGGGATCGCCATTAAAGTTCAAACGGTCTAAATTAAATAGGCGAATAAGCGGTATACTTTCTATACGGTCTCTATCTGGGGTTCTATTGCCATCGTTATTGCTCACCATTCTTCGGTTTACATCGAAAACAAAACCTTCATTAGGATCTACTGGTGTGATATAATTTAGAGGAGACCCTTCTTCGTAAAAAATATTTAATGTGAAGTCATCTTGTCCTAAATTAAAAGCTCCTGTATCGTAAACGTTTTTCATCATCAAGTCCCAAATTGGTTGATTAACGTTTGTGATGCTACTTTTTAACATTTTTAGAACTAATGCATTGTTAGAGACCTGTGTTACTTGCCCTTGCCCATTGGTAGACACGGCATTAGGGTCTACACCATCATTGGCAAATTCCCCCACCTGGAACACCTGTCCTCCTAAGGTGTATTGGTAAGCTACTGCTAAAACCTCATCGGCATTAAGCCTTTGGTTTAAAGAAATGTACCCTAATTCTGAATTTAAGGTATATTCTTGACCATCTTGTAATTTGCGTGCATTTTCCAACCTTCCAAAATCGGAACCTTCACTCACATTTAAGCCTCCAAAACCACTTTGCGCTGTTGCAATATCGCGTATCGCTGTATTTAAAAGAGACCCAGAACCTATAGCAGTAGGATCGAAACCATTGTTGCTATTATCTGGAAAAACTCTTGTTTCTCTTATAAAATTTGCGGGTAAAGGATTGATAAATATATTTTCAGGCACAGACTCTCCTAAATCCTGTAATGCTACAACATTTCTAACATCTTCTGTTCTGTTACTTCTATTTGTAATATAAACTTCTAATCGGGTAATTTGCAACCCTCTATTATTGATAAAAGGGTAATTCCTTAAGGATTCATCGTAGGTATCTCTAAAGTATTGTGCTAAGAAGAAGTGTCTATTCTCATCATAATCTCTTATAAAAAAATCGAACTCTTCTACAGTACCTCCGCCTTGGGCGACTACAGTATTGCCTTGAGACTGCTGTTCGGCAAACACTCCTGTTATGGTTGTTCTTCCAAATTGCAATTGTGCTTTTACACCAAATAAACTTTGTGCACCTGTAATTAAAGAACTGTTTAAGGGCATATTAACATTACCAACTTCAATTTTTCTTATAATATCATCTTCTGTTGGGGTGTACTCTAATTTTATAACCTGTTGAAAATCGAATGTTGCTTGGGTATCATAATTTGCATTTACTTGCAAACGTGTTCCCACTTTACCTAATAAACTTAAACTGATACGCTGATCGAAATCGAATGTAAAGTTACTTCTGTTTCTTGGAGAAAAAGAGGGATTATCTTGCCTTGAAAACAAGACGCCTAAATCCATCTCTACAGAACCTTGAGGAATTACTTCTATTGTATTCCCTCCAAAAATAGTTTCAAAAAAGTTAGAGTTAACATAAAACTCTGGCAATAAGTTTTTGCGTTCTTCTTCAGCGCCTTCTTTTTTACCATCAAACGCATCAATCTTATCTTTGTAATAGTTTTTTAAATTTTCTTTAGCTATTAACGTTTTATACTCTTCTGGTGTTAATATAATAGGGTAATTGATATTGAATTTCCCTACTTTTTCTGTATACACATAGCGATCTGTAATGGGATCGTAGGTATACGCAGACTGTATGCTATTAGGTTTTGCAGTTTTAATTTTGCCTAAGCTAAACCCTGTTTTTATTGAATCTTGAACTGGTTGCTGAGACCAAGCAGTTATTGTCAACAAGAATGTAATAATTAGGGTAAAATAGGTATGAATCGATCTGTAACAGCTATTCTTAGTAATCAAAATATGTTATAAATTTTTTAAAGCTTGTTTAATGATAGTTTCCACGGTAGCATCTTGTTGAGCTGCAATGACCTTATCAACGACACGTTCTGCTTGCTTTTTAGCAAAACCAAGAACTTCTAGAGCTGATAACGCTTCATTCTTGTTCGTATTGTCTTTAGCGATAGAAACTTCGTCTATATCATAAATCTTCAATATTTTATCTTTTAGATCAATGATAACGCGTTGCGCTGTTTTTGCGCCAATACCTTTAATGGATTGTATTAAAGCTACATCTCCAGAAGCAATACCTTCACGGACTTGCTTTGGTGATAAAGAAGATAACATGGTTCGCGCGATACTCGCTCCTATACCGCTCACAGAAATTAACAACCTAAATATTTCACGTTCTGCCAAAGATAAAAACCCAAAAAGCGTATGCGCATCTTCTTTAATTTGAAGATGCGTATATAGCTTTAATTGTTCTTTATCAGGTATTTGAGAATAGGTATGTAACGATATGTGTAATAAATAACCAATGCCGTTACAATCTATAACGACATCGGTTGGATTCTTTTCAATAAGCCTCCCTTGTATATGTGTAATCATTTAAGTCCCTCTTAGCCTGCCAAATGTAATAAATTTATTTACGTTTTAGGCCTAAGAAATCTCTTTTTCTAATTCCCACTTTCCTTTATGCTGTGCATCTATTACAGCAATGGCGGTCATATTTACAATTTCGTCTACACTAGCATCGAGTTGTAGTATATGTACTGGCTTGCGCATCCCCATCATAATTGGACCTATAGAATCGGCTTCATTAAGTTCTTTTAACAATTTATAGGTAATGTTTGCAGAATCTAAATTTGGAAAAATAAGGCTGTTCACCTTGCGTCCTGCTAATTTAGAAAACGGGAATTTGTCTTGCAACATCGCATCGTTTAATGCGAAATCGGTTTGTAATTCTCCATCTACAACCAGATCGGGGTAACTACGGTGTAACATCGCTACAGCTTCTTTTACTTTTGAAGCTTTTTCGTTTGAAGACGACCCAAAGTTAGAATACGAAATCATAGCCATTGTAGGCTCGAAACCACAGGTTCTAATAACTTTAGAAGTCATCACTGCAATTTTAGCCAAATCTTTAGCTGAAGGATCTATATTTATAGAGGTATCACTTAAAAACAAAGGCCCTCTCTTGGTCATCATTACATTGGTTGTTGCAATACGGGTAGCACCTTTTGCCATGCCTATAGTTTCTAACATAGGTTTTAATACAGAAGGGTAATTTCTAGAATATCCAGAAATTAAAGCATCTGCATGGCCTTGATTTACCATCATAGCCGCAAAATAATTACGTTCGCGCATTAAACGCTGTGCCGAATAAAAGGTAACGCCTTTGCGTTTTCTTTGCTCCCAATACACCTTAGCATATTCGTCTTTACGTGCGTTTTCTTCCTCGGTTTTAGGATCGATAATCATGATATCGGCATCAAAATCAATCTCTGCCATCAATGCTTCTATGGTTTCTTTTCTTCCTAGTAGAATCGGTATAGCAATACCTTCTTCGTATGCAATTTGCGCCGCTTTTAGTACTGTTAGTTGATCGCCTTCTGCATAGACCACTCGTTTAGGATCTAATTTAGCACGGTTTAATAGCAGTCGCACCAATTTATTATCAGACCCTAAACGCTCACGTAAAGTGTCTTTGTATTTTTCCCAATCGGTAATAGGTTCTTTAGCAACACCACTATCCATAGCTGCTTTTGCTACTGCTGGAGGTATTTCGGCAATTAATCTAGGATCGAATGGTTTTGGTATGATGTAGTTCCTTCCAAAAGCCAAACGTGTTTGCCCATAAGCCACATTAACTTGCTCTGGAACAGGCTCTTTTGCCAATGCTGCCAACGCCTTAACCGCTGCCATTTTCATTTCTTCATTAATCACAGACGAACGTACATCTAAGGCCCCTCTAAAGATAAATGGGAACCCTAATACATTATTCACTTGATTAGGATGATCGCTTCGTCCTGTTGCCATGATAATATCATCTCTAGTATCTATGGCCAACTGGTATTTGATCTCTGGATTAGGATTCGCCATTGCAAACACAATAGGATCTTTAGCCATTAGTTTCAACATCTCTGGCGTTACAATATCTGCCATTGACAAACCAATAAACACATCGGCATTTGTCATAGCCTCTTCTAAGGTATCAATCTTTCTATGGGTCGCAAACTCGGCTTTTTGCGATGTAAGATTGTCTCTATCATCACGAATAACACCTTTACTGTCTAACATCACCATATTTTTACGTTGTGCACCACAAGATTGGTACAAACGTGAACATGAAATTGCTGCTGCACCAGCACCGCTAATTACAATATTTACATCTGCTATGGCTTTGCCTGTTAACTCTAAGGCATTAATTAAAGCTGCTGCAGATATTATCGCTGTACCATGTTGATCGTCATGCATTACAGGAATGTCTAACTCTTCTTTTAAGCGTCTTTCAATTTCAAAAGCTTCTGGTGCTTTAATATCTTCTAAGTTGATGCCTCCAAAGGTTGGTGCAATATTTTTTACAGTTTCTATAAACTCATCAACGTTTTCTGTATCTACTTCAATATCGAACACATCGATATCTGCAAAGATTTTAAAAAGCAAACCTTTACCTTCCATAACAGGCTTAGAGGCTTCAGGCCCAATATTTCCTAGACCCAAAACGGCTGTACCATTTGAAATTACAGCGACCAAATTCCCCTTGGCCGTATAGCGGTAAGCATTGTCTTTATCTTTCTCTATCTCTAAACAAGGTGCTGCTACTCCTGGCGAGTAGGCTAAAGATAAATCTCTTTGACTTGCATATTTTTTTGTGGGTACAATTTCTATTTTACCAGGCTTTGGTTTTGCATGATAAATAAGTGCTTCTCTGCGTTTGCTTTCTTCGCTCATAATAAGCTTCTACTTTTTTGCCTTTTAAAAGGGGTGTTCTTAGTCGTTTTATGCGTAAAAACAGCTGTCTGATATCCAGAAATACAGCTGCTATTACTACCATCAAATATAATAATACTAGTTCTGGAAACCGCTAATCTTTTAAAAAATTGATATTTCTTTTTAGGCCTGTAAATTTAGTACGTTTTACGGCCGATTTTTTAAATACCGCACTAAATGTTTCTTGGGTAATTTCTTCCCAATCGGCTTTAGTCATCTCTAGAAGTTCTGGATGCGGATTAAATAGGGGTTCGTTGTGTGGTTTAGAAAAGCGATTCCATGGGCATACGTCTTGACACACATCGCAACCAAACATCCAATCGTCAAATTTACCTTTAAATTGCGATGGTATATTCTCTTTTAATTCTATAGTGAAATAGGAAATACACTTACTACCATCTACCACATGAGGTGTTATGGCTTGAGTAGGACAAGCGTCTATGCAAGCCGTGCAACTGCCACAATGGTCTGTAACGGCGGTGTCGTAAGTTAATTCTAAATCGATGATAAGCTCTGCAATAAAATAAAAAGAACCTACTTTCTGTGTGAGTAGATTACTGTGCTTCCCTATCCAACCCAAACCAGACTTTGCCGCCCATGCTTTGTCTAATACTGGTGCCGAATCTACAAAAGCGCGTCCGCCAACTTCTCCAATTTCATCTTGAATAAAATGCAACAAGGCCTTCAATTTATCTTTAATCACAAAGTGATAATCGGTGCCATAAGCGTATTTTGAAAGCTTAAAGGCAGCTTCAGTTTGTGTCTGCTCTGGATAATAATTTAATAATAGCGACACTACACTTTTTGAACCGTCTACCAATTTCCTAGGATCTAAGCGCTTATCGAAGTGGTTTTCCATATAACGCATTTCGCCATGCATGTTTTTATTTAACCAGGTTTCTAACCGCGGGGCTTCTGCTTCTAAAAAATCGGCTTTACTAATGCCGCAGGATAAAAAACCGAGGCGTTTGGCTTCTTCTTTTATTTTTTTAGCGTTTATGGTTCTATGATCTATCACCTTTTTTCAAATCTTAACATGGCGTTTTTAGGTCGCAATGTAATTAATGGCACTATTTCGATGGTCTCAAAATGCGGATGAATTTTATACGTTTTCACCAATTCTTGAAGGGCAATAATCATTTCAAACATGGCAAAGTTATTCCCTATACACTTTCTTGGCCCTGCGCCAAAAGGAAAGTATTGAGACGAAAATTTCCGACTGCCGTCCTTAAAGCGTTCTGGTAAAAATGTTTCTGGAGCACTCCACAAATCTGGATGTCTATGCATTTCGAAAACAGAAAACAATACATTGGTATCTGGTTTAAAATGCATCCCATTAAAAACATCTTCACCAATGCTTTCGCGATCTATAAAATACGCTGGAGGATAGAGTCGCATCGCTTCCTCAATTACAGACTGACATATTTTAGAGTTTGCGAGCTGTGTCATGATATCGTCTGTATCCTTTTGCAGGCTTAGAATTTCTTCAAAAATTTTATGCTGCCATTCTGGGTGTTTTGCTAGTAATTGACAGGTAAATGTTAAGGCATTGGCTGTCGTTTCGTGGCCCGCTGTAAAGAGAATTAAAATCTCATCAATAAGCTGCGCTTCCGCCATAGCACTTCCATCATCATACTTGGCCCCTAATAACATGTCTAACAAATCGTCGGCACGACCGCCTGAAGCTCGTCTTTCATGCACTATAGCTTTTAGTAGGGTTCTGGCTTCTGTGGTTAAATCTGTATGTTTTTTTATTTGTCCACTAGCCACAAACCACCAACCGAGATAGGGTTGCCTTAATTCCTTTACCATCATACGTTGCGCTGCTTCGGTGATGTACTGCAAACGCTTAATGTCTTTTTGATGGACTTCGCTACTAAATAATGATTTCACTACGGTTTGAAATGCTAAATCGTTACATATAGGCAACGCATCTGTAATAGCATCTGGCACGAGCTTAGCGTATTCTAGCTGTACCGCTTCCTTAATAGCCCCCAAGAGGTTTTGCAATTGTTTTTTATGAAATGCAGGTTGAATCAAGCGCCTTTGGGTGCGCCAAAGATCGCCTTCTGCCGTTAATAAGCCTTTGCCTACATATTTTGCTAGATCTTTGGTTTGAATTTTAGATTTTCTATAGTTCTTCTGGTTTTTCTGCAGTATATATTCCATTAAGGCTGCATCTCTAGAAAATAATACGCTTGTATTTAGCCCTATTTGTAACCGAAACGTATCTCCTAATGTTTTGAAATTTTCGAGATGAAAAGGTAAAGGGTTTTGTAAAATTTCTAAAGAATGTTTTAGAAATCGTTTTAAGGGTACTACGGGTATGTTTTTTTGCTGCGGCATCACTAATTTCTTTTGAATTTATTGAAAATCCATTAAAACAAACCGCCTTGAATGCTTCCTCTTATCTTCCCTAAGTGTTTATAGGCTTCTTCTGTTACTTCTCGCCCTCTTGGTGTACGCATGATAAAGCCTTGCTGTATTAAAAAAGGTTCGTATACTTCCTCTATGGTTTCCGGACTTTCACTTACTGCCGTGGCTATAGTTGTGAGGCCAACAGGACCGCCTTTAAATTTATCAATAATGGTTGCCAAAATCTTGTTATCCATTTCATCGAGTCCATGCGCATCGACATGAAGCGCTTCTAAAGCAAATTTGGCTATTGCAATATCTATACTGCCATTGCCTTTTATTTGCGCAAAATCTCGAACGCGTCGCAATAGGGCGTTCGCTATCCTTGGTGTTCCTCTACTACGTCCTGCTATTTCTATAGCGGCTTCCATGGTAATAGGCATGTTTAAAATAGAAGCACTACGTTGCACAATGGTCGTTAACAGGTCGGTTTTATAATACTGCAATCGGCTTTGTATGCCAAACCGGGCACGCATTGGTGCTGTTAGCAGTCCTGAACGTGTTGTCGCGCCTACTAGTGTAAACGGACTTAAATTAATTTGAACGGTACGTGCATTAGGCCCTGTTTCGATCATAATATCTATTTTATAATCTTCCATAGCAGAATACAGGTATTCTTCTACAATAGGACTTAAACGGTGTATTTCGTCTATAAACAACACATCACGTTCGTCGAGATTGGTTAATAATCCTGCCAAATCTCCGGGCTTATCCAGTACGGGACCTGAAGTAATTTTAATTCCTACCCCCAACTCGTTGGCTAGAATATTAGCTAAGGTTGTTTTTCCCAAACCTGGGGGGCCATGAAACAAGGTATGATCTAAAGCTTCACTTCTTAAATTTGCAGCCTGCACAAAAATTTGAAGGTTTTCTAACACTTGGTCTTGCCCCGTAAAATCATTAAACGCCAAGGGCCTTAATTGCTTCTCAACATCTATCTCTTCTGGGGAAAAATTATCGCCTGTAGGGTCTAGGTTCTCGTTCATAACAACAAAGATAACAAAAAGCCTTTCCGAAATTGGAAAGGCTATCTGGTAAAATGCTTCTATGCGTTATTTGGCACTACTGCTTTACAATTCTCTTGTAAAATGTATCCTTGTTCGTTTGCAAACGAAGCACATACATTCCTGAGTTAATGGAAGACATATCTATACCGTGCTGGTCTAGACCGCCGTGCTTTAACGTTTTTCCTTGCATATCAATCAAGCTCCAACCTACAATATCTACAGAGCTCGCACTAATAAATAGTTGTTTTGATACTGGATTTGGATATATACTTATTTGATTTGCGACACGCGCTTCAAGGCTTAGCGTTGAATCATCAAACGTTACAGCCATTGAATTTACAGTTGTCGCCATATTTTCAGCCACATCTTGACCATCAAATGAGATCGTATAAATTGCACCATTTACTAATGTTGGCGTATTGGTTAGTGCGGCGACAGCTCTGGTTCCTTCCTCTAATTCTGTACCTTCTAAATTTACCACGTGCGGAGAACTTGCATCGGCTGTCCCTCCTGTTCTTGTAAACGTTACCGTTCCCGAAGCTAATGCCTCTGATAAAGTATAGCCAACATCTGCACTAGACACTGTGCTATCTGAACTTGGACTTACTGCGCTAAACACTGGAGCTGTCGCATCTACAACGCCTGTTTCAAAAGCTAAGCCCCAAACTCCACCTGATTCACCTGAAGTAATCAACTCTTCATCACCAGTACCATCTATATTTATACTTCTTATTCCTGAACCAGCCCAATACACCTTGCCTCCTGTAACGTCTAAACTAAGGCCTTGTGGCACACCACTAGTCGATAGGCTTTCTGAAGAACTACCATCGAGATTAGCCCTCCTTAAGGTAGAACGATCGGTATAATAAATCTTACTATTCACCTCATCTACTTTTACAGTCCAAGGTTGGAGTAATCCACTGGTAATTACATCTTCTTGGTTTGTACCGTCTAAATTGGCTCTTCGTATTGTACCACTATTATACATACCCCAATACACCTTGCCATTGGTTAAATCCAACCCAAGACCACTGGGATTTTGGGTATTAATAACGATATCTTCCATATTTGTGCCGTCGAGATCAGCTCTTCGTAATCTGTTATTGCTAAACTCGGTCCAATACACTTTTTCATTTGCTAAATCTAACGCAAACCCGTTAGCTGTAGCACCAGATATTACAGTTTCGACATTAGTCCCATCTAAATTGGCTCTAAATATATCGGAACCATTACCATTATAATACATTTTGTTAGCGTCATTGTCTATTGCGACATCTACAGCGCGATAGTCTAGTACTGTTTGAACGTTTGAACCATCTGGATTAGATGATTGTATCGAGGAATCATTAGCCCAGTATATTTTAGTCACTTGGACTTGTGAAAAAGATTTAAGGCTAAAGAGTAGCCCTAAAACGAATGAAAAAAAGATCGTATTTTTTTGCATAAGGATAAGATTTGGTTAATTTATTTATGGCGAAAATAGAAAAACCCAAAGGAGACTACAACGTTTTGTCCTTTTTATTTGCATTTCAACTTATTTTAAATGCAAAATTGTGTTATAAATTATACAAAAATTAAAATAATCTCACTACAAAAAGAGACCGTCTAAAATGTATTTAGACGGCCTCTTTTAAAGACTATTATTAAAAAACAAGCTTAATTCTATACGTTATACTCCGTTTACCTATTTAAGATAATACGCCATTGGAATGGTCGTATTTCTGCTTCTACTTTAAAATAATAAACTCACAGCGCCTGTTTATATCGTACTCTTCATCAGTACAAATACCTTCTTTCACACATTTATTAAGGGGTTGCGCTTCGCCATAACCAACACTTTTTAAGCGGTGTCTTTCCACACCTTGCCCTACTAAATACTCTAATGCTGCAGCGGCACGTTTTTTAGAAATATTTAAATTATAGACGGCGGCGCCTCTGGCATCTGTATGCGCTCCTATTTCCACTTCCATAAATGGGTATTTAGCCATAAGTCCCACAAGAACATCCAGCGTTGCAGCGGCATCTGTTCTAATCGTCGCTTTATCAAAATCAAAATAGATTTTATCTAATGTAATTTGAAGTGCCCCAGAATCGTCTTTTTTAACACGTTCTTCTTTATCGGCATAAGATTCTAATGCGAGCAATATATCGTGCTGTACCTTACCGCTACGATCTGTAGAAAATTCGGTATCTGTTGGTACATATGCTTTTCTCGTACCTCGCACTTTATATTTTTTATTGGGTTCTATTTTAAAATTATAATACGCATCTGCGCCAACAATAGTGTCTTGAATTACGGTACCACTTTCGTCAAATAAGGTCACCAAAGCCCCTTTTAGTAAAGCTTTCGTTTTTAGATCTTGTACTTTGCCTTCTACTTTATAAATGGTTAAAGGATTTTGTTCTCTAGAAAAACCGTACAATCTGTCGGCTCCCGACCGATTAGAGGACACGAAGCCTTGGTTGTCATTTTCTCTAACCACATAGGCAAAATCGTCTAAACTGCTATTAATAGAACGTCCTAAATTGACAGGTGTATCAAACTGACCGTTAACCTGATTACTTCTAAACACATCTAACCCGCCATACCCCAAGTGGCCTATAGACGAAAAATACAATACATTATAGTGGCTTATAAACGGAAATTGTTCTCTATGTTTTGTATTTATTGTAGGCCCTAGGTTTTCTGGTGTTCCAAAAGTACCGTCCTCATTTATCTGTACTTTATAGATATCGAAACTCCCTAAGGTTCCTGGCATATCGCTTGCGAAATACATGGTTTTCTCATCTTTACTTAGCGCAGGGTGTTCTGTACTGTAAATATTAGACGTAAATGGCAATGCTGTTACATGCGTCCATTCTCCATCTACTAATTCTGCCTTATAAATTTTAATATGCGCAATACGTGCTTCTCCAGATTTTGTACGTGTTGGACTGGTTCTATTAAAGTACATGGTTTTCCCGTCTTTAGTAATCACAGGGTTACTTTCGTGAGATGCAGAATTAATGGCTTCTGAAAAAGGCCTAATCCCTTTTAATACATTATCCTTAGTTAAAGTCGCAGTGTACAAATCTAAATAAGGCAATTTATTCCACGCAAAATCAGGATTATCCGAATTTCTTGCAGAAGCAAAAGCAACTTTGTTTGTACCATAAAATGTCAACCCAAAATCACCACTAGAGCTTTTATTCTCTATTTGTTGCAGTGTAAACACATGTGGTGTGGTTTTATCGGTAGTTTCAAGAAACGCTAAGGTATTAATTGGCGTGTTGTAATACCGCTTTAAATGTTTATCTGCTTCTTTATAATTTTTAACCCCTTTTAAGGCTTGTGCAAATCTAAAGTGGTATTCTATATCTATAGAATCTCCATAGGTCACAAATAGTTCTCTATACGTTTTAATGGCTTTTTGAAGACTCGCATTGTAATAATAGCTATCTGCTAAATTTTGAAGCACGTGTTGGTTGCGTACTTTGGTTTCGTAAAGTGCTGCAGCGTCTTTATAAGCTCTCATTTCAAAAAGCTTATTAACACGTTTTAAATTTTTATGTTGTGCATTACCCCATCCACTAACTAATAAAAGGCTTGCAACTATATATCTAACTGTTTTCATTTTGTTTCCTTGTATTATAATGTTTAGAAGAATCTTGGTGAGCGGTCAAAGCCATGTCTTAGACCAAATAAATCAACATCGAATAAGATGAATATCTCATGAGATCCAGAATTGAAATTCCCTAAATTAGTTGTTGTATAATCATATGCATAACCAATGCGCAATTGTGGTGTAATTCTAAAATTCACCAAAGCACTAACGGCATCTTCTAAACGATAGGCCAAACCTGCTTCTAATTTTTCATTAATAAGAACGTTAGCCGTAATATCTAGTGCTACGGGCGCACCTTCTACCCCTCTGGCTAAAAAAGCGGGTTTCAACTTTAAATTGGAATTAATATCAAACACATATCCTCCTGTAAAGAAATAATGCACGTTATCTACACCTGTTGCTCTTATCCCATTTTCTGTCTCTAAATGTCTTGAGGATAATACATTTGGAGCGGATAAACCTAGGTAGTAGTTGTCACTAAAGAAAAATGCTCCAAACCCTAGATTAGGAAATGCGCTACTTATGTTTTCGTTAAAAGCAACATCGTTAGCTGCAGGGCCTGATTGCAGAACCAAGTCGTTAAAATTGGTATCAAAGAGTCTTACTCCTCCCTTTACACCAAATGATAATTTCGTTTCTAACCCTAAAGGTAACACATAGGCAAAATCTGCAAAAATATTATTTTCGTTAACAATATCCCCAATATTATCATTAGTAAAGGAGATGCCTAATTCTATTCTTTCATTAACTGGCGCATGTGCAAAAAATGTTCCTGTTTTAGGTGCACCTTCTATACCAACCCATTGCGACCTGTATAAGCCTCCAATATTAAGAATGTCTTCATCGGCCGTGGCATAGGCTGGATTAATCACACTAAGGTTATACATGTATTGTGTGAACTGCGGATCTTGTTGTGCAAAACTTTGAAATGACAAGAATGCCAAACTTAACAAAGCAGCTATTTTATGATATCTATTTAAATGTTTCATTGGTTCTAAATTTTGCTTTATCTGTAGATTATCTGCTTAAATATAAGCGGCCTTGTACGGGATTGTTTTCACCATCATTGAAGTTAAAGATGTAAAAGTACACCCCTACTGGTAAGTCGCCTTTAAACGCTACTCTGTTTTGGTTTGAAGTACCATCAAATCTTGGTGTGTTTGCATTTCCTTTATAAACAATGTTTCCATTTCTATTAAAAATCTCTATATCAAAATTGGGATGAATAATCGCTATGTTATCCATATCGAATGTGTCATTATTTCCATCGCCGTTGGGAGAGAAACCATCTGGTATTTCTAAGAGACCACAGGCTGTAATGTCTGGAGCAACTTCTAAACGTAGCGCACTTTCACAACCTGTTACAGGATCTATTAAAGCAGCATAATAGCTCGTTACGGCTAATAATGTTTCTATAGAAAGCCTTTCGCCGCCTTCTGGCACATCATACCATACGACATTCTCTAGATCAACATCGTATTCAAATATATTTTCTGTTAATGTTTGTAAACTTGGCCCGGGGTCGTCATTAATACAGTAGACTTCTTCTGGGTCTTCAAGCGTAGGTGTTGGCGTATCATTCACAATAGCATTTACAACGACAGCTCTTGAAGATTCACATCCTGAAGCGTTGGTTTGGGTCGCATAATACGTTTCTGTAGCCAAAGCCTCTGTAGCTAATAACGGTTGTGTTAAGGCTTCATCTTCATACCACGTTACTGTTCCTACTAACACCAAACTAGCATCTAAATCTGCAACTGTAGGCGCATCTACCAAACAAAATTCTGGTGCTGTATTTACAACAGTTGCTGGTGGTGTATCATTTACAATCACTACAATTTCTGCAGTATCTTGTAATGGACATGGCGCTGTAGAAGTTACTGTATACGTATAAACACCTTCTTGATCTAACTCTGGATTAAAAATACCTGTACTACTTTCTAAAGCTGGAGACCATACACCTCCTGTTTGCGCATCTGCTCCTAAAAGCGTAAATAAATCTGTAGAGGCATCAATCACACATAATGTGAGTGCATTATCTAAACCTGCATTTGGTGCTTCTGTTATGGTCGCTGTTACCGCACTCGTCTCTGTACCACAAGAATTAGTGAGTGTATAGGTATACACGCCTGTAGCATCTACTTCTGGATTTAAAACACCAGTACCGCTTTCTAAAGCTGGAGACCATACGCCTCCTGGATCTGCTGTACCCAAAAGTGTAAATAAATCGACTACATTTTCTGAACTACATAAAGCAATCGACGCATCACTTCCAGCATTTAAAGACCGTTCTACAGTTACTGTAATAGTTATACGATCGTCTAAACACGGCGCTACGCCTGTTACCACATACGCAAAATCGTAAGTATCTGGTGCAAGTCCATTAACATCTAAAAGGTTATTTGTTAACCGTCCTGTAGCTTCAGTATCTTCCCAGATACCATTAGTATCTTGAGTTCCGTCTAAACCTGTAAACAAATCGATAACGTTAGCTGTATTACAGATAAAAATAGGATTCGTATTTAGCGCTCCTGCATTAGGCGATTGGTTAATGGTAACATCAACTTGAGAACGCACTGTAGATTCACAGGTTGTTGTTCCGTTAGTTTGTGTCGCAAAATAATCTGCTCCACTTACTAAAGCTGTTGAGGGTTCTAATGGTGAGCCACCTGTCGCGTTCTCATACCATTGTATTGTTGTTCCCGTTGCCACCAAATCGGCTATGGTTGCACTGTCACAAAATACTTGCGTTGCTGTGACATTTGGTGCAGGTGTATCTTGAATGACTATAGTGACTGTAATATCTGGATCGTCACAAGTCCCTATCCTAGAGACGTCATATGTGAAATTATAGGTATCTGCTGGTAGTACAGACAGGTCTACATTATTCGTTGTGGAAGCTCCCGAATTATTAGCCCCAATAAACCAGGTACCGGTTTGGTCTTCGCCATCGATCAAATCAAATAAATCAAAATTAGCAGGTGCTTCACCTTGGCAAAATTCTGGAAAAGTTGGTACTGGCGTTCCTGATTCTGGAGCTTCGACAACTGAAATTGTAATTTGTTCGGTATCTAAGCAGGTTCCGTTATCTATAGTGTAGGTAAACAAAAATGGACTTCCTGCTGTGGTGAATCCTGAAATATCTATAGAATTCGATACTACAGTATCGGTAGCATCTCTCCAAACACCGGTATTATTATCTTGTGAGCCATCTAAAGCGTCGAACAAATTAAATGGTGAATTAGAGCTAAGATCATTTTCGCATAAGGTTTGGTTTACTGCTAGTCCTGCATTAGGATCTGCTAATATGCTAACTTGTACAGTTCTAGAATTGTTAGGGCATGAGGTCAATAAATTCTGCGTATAGGTAAAGTTATAGGTTGCTGGAGCAAACCCTGTTAAATCTAGTGAAGAATTTACTACAGGATCTGTGCTACTTGTACCTTGTGTCCACTGTCCGTTGGGGTCTTCATTATCTAATAGTGAAAACAAATCGAATGCGGCAGGTCGCCCGGCCTCACAAAACGATGCGGGATTAGCTGCTGCTACGGTTCCAGAACTTAACTCTTCATTTACAATAATAATTACAGATGAGACACCATCTGGACAAACTCCACCGGAAGTTACGGTATAGGTAAAGGTATAGCTGTCTGGCACTGTTAATCCTGATATATTAACCGTACCTCTATTGCCATTTGTAGTAGGTAGTGGTCCTGACCAAGTTCCAGTAGGGTCTGCTATTCCTGATAACTCATCGAATAAATCGAAATCTGTGGTACGTAAGTTATCATTACAAAACTCTAATATAGCAGAACTTCCTGCGCTTACTGGAGTATCAATGTTAACTGTTACGGGAACAGCATCACTCACACAAAAAATATCATCTACTTGAATATAATAAGTTTCTCCATCTGCTAAAGCAGTAGTGGGCTGTAATGCTGGGGGTATTGGATCACCATTACCATCTACATCTGCAAACCACACGAAGTTTGTAGCTGTAGTACCAGGATCTAAATCTCCAATAGTAGCATTGTCTGTTGCACAAAACTCTTGAGGATCTTGAGGTGTAGGCGCATCTGGCGCATTAAATACACCTACTTGACCGATTTCTAATTGACTTCTACACCCCATATTATCTATAAATACAATATAATAGTTTGATGGCCCTAACGGAATGGATTCAACTGGATTTGCCAAGTCTGTCAATTCAAAGTCCTGAAAAACTTGCACAGAGCCACCTGCTGGTATACTGGCATTAAGAATATCATCTATATAGGTTTGTATCACAGGACTTTCATTGTTACAATAAATGGCGTCTAAGTTTTCACCTGAAGGCGCGACTTCAAAGCTTACTGTGATAGCACTTCGTACGCCGCAGGTTCCTGAGAGCCCGTCTGCAAAATAAGTACCTGCACTCACTAATTGATTTGGGTTGAATGATGTACCATTGATAGGGGCATCATACCATACGATGCCATCGCCACTTACACTAGTGTCTGCGAATGCATTAAGATCTGCAAATGTATAACCTGAAGCGTCACATATAGGCGCTGGATTTGGATTCATTATTGTTGGACATTGTGCAGTCATTACAAATGACATGAACAAAAACAACAAACTTGAAAATGTTTTTAGAACAACATTTTTTGAGATAGGTTTAGTCTTCATTTCAAAATGGTTAAAAATCATATTAATAGCAATACTAAAAAGTCATCGAACAAATTGTTAATAACTTTATATGTGCAAATAAACGGATTTTTTTACATCTCACCGATAAAAAATAAATTATTTTGTGTTTTTTCGATGAAAACCATCATTTTTTAGAAAAATTCACAACAAAACATAAGAATTCGTATGAATTTTTATTAACAAAATCTAGGATTAAGCCCTGTTGAAGCAAGAAAATGCGGTTCATATAGCTTATAAAACCAAAAAGCCCATCTCAAATAGATGGGCTTTTTTATAAAATAGCATAGTAATGCTCTAGTGTTGTAGTTCCTCTTCTCCGTCTTTAAGTGGAATATTTTGAGGCACAAAATCTTCATCATGTCCTGGTTTACTGTAATCATAAGCCCATCTGTATACGTGTGGTATCTCTCCTGGCCAGTTTCCGTGAACATGTTCTACAGGTGTTGTCCATTCTAATGTTGTAGAGCGCCAAGGGTTCTGCGGTGCTTTCTTTCCGAAGAAAATGCTTCCAAAGAAATTGTATAAATATACCAATTGGAATACACCACCTACCAAAGCAAATATGGTGATTACAACATTAACATTGGTAATATCGTCAAATAATGGAAAATTAGAGTTGGTATAATAACGTCTTGGTAGACCTGCCATTCCTATAAAATGCATTGGGAAAAATACACCATAAGCACATATAGCTGTAATCCAGAAATGAATGTATCCTAAATTTTTATTTATCATTTTACCAAACATCTTAGGGTACCAGTGGTAAATCCCTGCAAACATCCCGTAAAGTGCAGATATCCCCATTACTAAGTGGAAGTGTGCTACTACGAAATAAGTATCGTGCACATTAATATCTAAAGCACTATCTCCTAATATAATACCTGTTAATCCTCCTGTGATAAATGTAGATACAAACCCAATTGAGAATAACATGGCTGGATTCATTTGCACATTACCTTTCCATATGGTGGTAATCCAGTTAAAGGCTTTTACCGCAGATGGAATTGCTATTAATAGGGTCGTAAATGTAAATACAGATCCTAAGAAAGGGTTCATTCCTGAGATGAACATGTGGTGTCCCCATACTATAGTAGATAAGAATGCAATTGCTAGTATCGAAGCAATCATTGCTCTATATCCAAATATTGGTTTTCTTGAATTGGCAGCTAATACTTCGGATACGATACCCATAGCTGGCAGTATAATGATATATACTTCTGGGTGTCCTAAGAACCAAAATAAATGTTCAAACAATACTGGTGATCCACCTTGGTAATGCAATACTTCCCCTTGGATAAAGATATCTGATAAGAAGAATGATGTTCCAAAGCTTCTATCCATGATCAATAACAATGCTGCTGATAATAATACTGGAAATGAAATCACACCAATTACAGCGGTTACAAAGAAAGCCCATATTGTTAATGGCAATCTTGTCATAGTCATCCCTTTTGTTCTTAAGTTAAGAACAGTAACAATATAGTTAAGTGATCCTAATAGCGATGAGGCAATAAATATAGCCATAGATACAAGCCATAAGGTCATCCCTAAACCAGAACCGCCTTGTGCCAATGGTAAGGCACTTAGTGGTGGATAAATAGTCCATCCTGCTGCTGCTGGTCCTGCTTCTACAAATAGTGAAATCACCATGATAACACTAGATAGGAAGAATAACCAATAAGATACCATATTTAAGAATCCAGACGCCATATCTCTAGCACCAATCTGCAATGGAATTAATAAGTTACTAAATGTACCACTTAAACCTGCTGTTAGTACAAAGAATACCATTATGGTACCGTGTATCGTTACAAGTGCTAAATAGATATCAGCATCCATAACACCATCTGGTGCCCATTTTCCTAATAAAGCTTCAAAAAGTACATTTGGTTCTTCTGGCCAAGCCAATTGAATACGGAATATTAAAGACATTAATATACCAATAACTCCCATAATAGTACCTGTAATAAGATACTGCTTAGCAATCATTTTATGGTCTTGACTAAATATATATTTAGTTACAAACGTTTCTTTATGGTGATGTCCGTGATCGTCGTGAGCGTGTGTATCTGCGTGTGCTGACATAATCCTATATCGGTTTTCTTTTATTAGTTAATTAAAGAGTTCTTAAATTCTTTTTGTGTTTTAAGCCATGCATTATAGTCTTCTTGCGATTCTACAATGATCTTCATTTGCATGTTGTAATGCGACTTTCCACATATTTTGTTACAAAGTAATAAATAGTCAAATTGGTAAGGTTCTAAAGCATCTTCGCCTTTGGCTACCAAGTCTTTACTATTCGCAACTCTTATACTATTAATTCGCTTCACTTTTTCCTGTATGGCAGGAGTTTGGCGCATCTCTTCTGTTGTTTTAGTAGGTGTAAATCCAAATTGGGTTATCATACCTGGCACACAGTTCATTTGAGCTCTAAAATGTGGCATATACGCTGAGTGTAATACGTCTTGCGATCGCATTTTAAACAACACAGGTTGACCTACTGGTAAGTGCAATTCTGTAGTTATGATATCGTCTTGAGCATTTGGGTCTGCTTCATCTAAACCTAATATGTTTGCACGGTCTATATCGATTAAACGTACATTGGCTTTACCTAAAGTATTATCTGCTCCTGCATATCTCGCTTTCCAGTTAAACTGCTGTGCATATAACTCTACGACTACAGGGTCGTCACTCTCATCTACTCCCATAATAGTAATCCATGTATTTAATCCATAAATGATTAAACCTGCCAATACGATTACTGGAATAATAGTCCAGATAAACTCTAATTTATTGTTATCGGCAAAGAACAATGCTTTCTTTCCTTTTTCACCTTTGTATTTAAAAGCATAATAGTGTAAAAGGAATTGTGTAATGGTTTGTGTAAAGAAAATCACGACTAAAGACATTACCATAAGGTTATCTACGTCTGCGCCGTGTTCGGATGCAGCATTAGATAATAATGGAAGATCGCCCCATTTTACCATCGAAACGATAGTTATGATATAGATGAAGGCTAAGAATCCCATCATTAGATAGCCATTGATGGTGTTGTCCTTATCTGTGGCAACATCTGAATTTTCGACTTTAGCTTGGGCCAAATCAAAGATTTTAACCATTTGCCAAATGGCAATCGAAATAAATACTAATACTATAATTGTTAATAAAGCAGTCATTGTTATCGGTCGTCTTTATTTAAAACTTAATTAATAATGAAAATCTTCGCTCTCCTTCATTAAAGGATAGCCTTTAGCTAATAGAGGTGCTTTTGCTAAGGCTGCAAATACTACGAATATAAACAGTCCTGCGAACAATGCTATGGCCCCTATTTCAGGTATTCCTATAAACCATCTGTCTCCAACTGTTGCTGGCATGATCATATTAAAGATATCAATGTAGTGCCCAAACAATATTACTATACCTGTCATTACAACAAACCAAGGCATACGTTTGTAATCTGCATTCATTAACATCAATAAAGGGAATATAAAGTTAAGGGCTACCATACCTAAGAATGGCAATTTGTAATCGTTAAAACGTGTTACAAAATACGTTACTTCTTCTGGTATATTAGAGTACCATATCAACATAAATTGAGAGAACCATAAGTACGTCCAAAATATACTGATAGCAAACATAAATTTAGCAACATCATGCAAATGGTTTGCATTTACAAATTCCAAATACCCTTTAGATTTTAAGTATATCGTGATTAAAGCTATTGTTGTAATACCACTTACAAACATACTGGCAAAAACGTACCACCCAAATAAAGTAGAGAACCAGTGTGGATCTACACTCATGATCCAATCCCAAGACATCATAGATTCACTGTAAATAAAGAATACTAAAAATGCTGCTGCAATTCTAAATGACTTTTTAAAGTTACTGTTATCTCCAGCTTCGTCTTGTGCTATAGAGAACTTGCGTGCAAAATGTCTATAGGTTACCCATCCTGCGATAAAAATAAGACCTCTTATTGCAAATCCTGGAATATTTAACCATCCTGTTTTTCCTGCTATGAGCTTGTCGTGTTCTACAACTTCTGGATCCATCCAGATGAATAAGTTATAGTGGCCTATAGTACCTGAAGCTATTGCTATAAGTAAAACAATTAGGGCTCCTGGTAAAAGATAAGCTGTAATCCCTTCCATAACTCTAAACAGTACTGGAGACCACCCTGCTTGAGATGCGATTTGAATGGCATAAAAGGCCAATACGCCTAATGCTATCATCATAAAAAAGAAAGCTGCTACATACAATGCAGACCAAGGTCTGTTTGCAATTTGATGTTGTACGTGCTTTACATGCTTGTCATGTGCATTGACTTCGCCATGTGCTGGTGCTTCATGCGTGTCATGACCTTCTACGGCATGGGTATCATGCCCTGTAGTAGTATGTGCTGTTGTTTCTTCATGACCGCCTCCGTGGTGTGCTTCTTCTTCAAGTAGGTGCTCAACTTCTTTAAAAGATTTATGAGATGTCATAAAACCATAACCTACACCTAATGCGCCTAATACGATTAGAATGATAGAAAATGTCTTTAATTTATTTGAAAATGTATACATATCTAATAATCTTGTCTTCTTACTTTTCTAAATCTGATTTTAACTTTAAAACATAAGAAACTACTTGCCAGCGCTCTTCTTCGTTTAATTGATTTGCGTAACTACCCATGGCATTCTTACCATAATAAATTGTGTGATAGATACTTCCTGCATTGATGGCTCTTCCCGCATCGTCATAACTAGGAATACCTAATATTTTTTCACGCTGTACCAATTTCCCTTTACCATTCCCTTTAGTACCATGACAGATACCGCAATAAATGTTATATAGTTCTTTACCACGTTCTAAATCCACTTGCGTACTGTCTAATGGACTCTGCAAAGTAGCCTTAGCAAGATTATACCCTTCTGTAGTGCCTTCTATATCGAAAGGTACATACCCTCTTGGTATACTTCCTGGTGCAGGTGTTCTTGCTTCCATACCATTTTCAAACATCGCATTTTCACCGTAAGTCTCATATCCTGCAGACTCATACATGTTAGGCATGTATTGATAGTTTGGTGCTGAATCTTTTTTACAAGACGCTATGACACCTACTAATGCTATCGCTAAAATTTTTACTAAACTTTTCATTTGTCAGTTTCTATTGTACTTTTTTATCAAATGGTCTTTACAAACAGCTCTTATCTAATTCTATAAGTGTTTGTGTGCATTTCATAAAACTCTATTAATGCGCTTCTTTATCAACTAAATTAATTTCTACTGCACCCGTTTCAGCTAGTAAACGTTCCAATTCACTTGCATTGCCATGAACAGGGATTTCCATAAGGAAATGATCATCTGTTGTTCTTGGATCTGGATTCTCAGCATTCTTAAAAGGCCACATTCTACTTCTTAAGTAAAATGTTATCACCATTAAGTGTGCTGCAAAAAATACAGTAAGCTCAAACATGATAGGCACAAATGCGGGCATGTTTTCTATGTAGCTAAAGCTAGGCTTACCTCCAATGTCTTGAGGCCAGTCTTCTATCATAATGAAATTCATCATTGTAATAGCAACTGTTAAACCTACTAGCCCGTACATGAATGCTGTAATCGCAATTCGTGTTGGCGCTAATCCCATAGCTTTGTCTAGTCCGTGTACAGGAAATGGTGTGTATATTTCCTCTATATGATGTTTTGCTGCCTTTACCTTCTTAACGGCAGACATTAATACATCATCGTCTGTATAAATAGCGTGAATTACTTTTGAAGCTTCCATATGCTACTTTTAGTTTTGTGTTTCTTTATTGTTTACCTCTGAAGTTCTTGGGTCTGCACCTGTACCTGATAAACTTCCTCCTGCTTCTCTAATTTTCTTGTAACGCTCTCCAGAAGACTTTAATATCGTTTTCACCTCTGCTTGTGCTATTACAGGGAATGTTCTTGAGTATAATAAGAACAGTACGAAAAAGAAACCTATCGTTCCAATAAAAATACCTATATCTACAAATGTTGGAGAGAACATTGTCCATGATGATGGTAAATAATCTCTGTGTAATGATGTTACAATAATTACAAAACGCTCAAACCACATTCCTACATTAACGACTAAGGAGATAAAGAATGAAAACATGATACTTGTTCTTAGTTTCTTAAACCACATGAATTGTGGTGAAAACACGTTACAAGACATCATCATCCAATACGCCCATGCGTAAGGTCCTGTTGCTCTGTTTAAGAAGGCATACTGTTCGTATTCTACTCCAGAATACCATGCGATGAACAACTCTGTGATATAAGCCACACCTACTATAGAACCTGTAATCATAATTACAATATTCATAAGTTCGATATGTTGTACTGTAATGTAATCTTCTAAATTACATACTTTACGCATAATGATAAGTAATGTATTTACCATAGCAAATCCTGAGAATACAGCACCTGCAACGAAATACGGTGGAAATATTGTCGTGTGCCATCCTGGTATTACAGACGTTGCAAAATCAAAAGATACAATGGTGTGTACAGAAAGTACTAATGGTGTTGCTAAACCTGCTAAGACTAAAGATACTTCTTCGAAACGTTGCCAATCTTTAGCACGTCCAGACCATCCAAAACTTAGCAAAGCATATATTTTCTTTTGAAAAGGTTTGATTGCTCTATCTCTAAGCATGGCGAAATCTGGCAATAAACCTGTCCACCAGAATACCAATGATACCGATAGATACGTTGATATTGCAAATACATCCCAAAGTAATGGCGAGTTAAAGTTTACCCATAACGATCCAAATTGGTTTGGAATAGGTAATACCCAATAGGCTAACCAAGGGCGCCCCATGTGTATGATTGGAAATAAACCTGCTTGTACTACCGAGAAGATGGTCATCGCCTCTGCAGATCGGTTAATCGCCATTCTCCATTTTTGACGGAATAATAAGAGTACTGCAGAAATAAGTGTACCTGCATGACCGATACCTACCCACCAAACAAAGTTTGTGATATCCCATGCCCAGTTTACGGTTCTGTTAAGACCCCAAGTTCCAATACCAGTTGAAACGGTATAAATAATACATCCAATCCCCCAAAGGAAAGCGACAAGTGAGATACTGAAAACTATCCACCATTGCTTATTGGCTTTTCCTTCTACAGGCTTGGCCACATCCACAGTAACGTCGTGGTATGATTTCTCTCCTGTAACTAAAGGTCTTCTAATAGGTGCTTCGTAATGAGACGCCATAATTATATAATTGATTCTTTAATTAGATTTATGCTTCTGTTGTATTTCTCACTTTTGCTTGATACATTACGTTTGGCTTTGTGCCTACATGCTCTAACAAGTGATACATACGTTTATCTTGTGTAAGTTTTGCAACTTTACTGTCTTTGTCATTGATGTCTCCAAAAGTCATAGCACCGCTGCTGCACGCTGCAGAACATGCTGTTTGGAACTCACCATCTTTAATAACACGTCCATCGCGTTTGGCATCAAGAATCGTTTTCTGTGTTTTTTGAATACACATCGAACATTTTTCCATCACCCCTCTTGAACGTACTACAACATCTGGGTTTAATACCATGCGCCCTAGGTCATCATTCATATGGTAATCGAACTCGTCATTACCATTGTATAAGAACCAGTTGAAACGACGTACTTTATAAGGACAGTTATTGGCGCAGTAACGTGTACCTACACAACGGTTATACGCCATATGGTTTTGCCCTTGACGTCCGTGTGCTGTTGCCGCTACTGGACATACAGTTTCACATGGTGCGTGGTTACAGTGCTGACACATGACAGGTTGGAATGCAACTTGAGGATTGTCTGCTGGATCTTCTAATTGACCAAAACCACCTAATGAACCGTTATCTCCTGTTAGACCAGAGAATCCATCTTTCTTAGCATCATCCGCTTCAAACGAATCTTCAGATGAATAATACCTATCGATACGTAACCAGTGCATATCACGGCTACGACGTATTTCTGATTTCCCTACTACTGGAACGTTGTTTTCTGCATGACATGCAATAACACATGATCCACATCCTGTACAGGCATTTAAGTCTATAGACAGGTTAAAATGGTGCCCTATTGAACGGTCAAACTCATTCCATAAATCAACTTCTGGAGACGTTACTGGTGTCTCTTCGTGATCTAAAGATACTTTTGGTATTGGGTTCCAGTATTCTTTATCTTTTGTATTGAAGATCTCTAAGGTTGTTTCCTTAACGATATCTCCTCTACCCATTAATGTGTTTTGCAATTGTACACAAGCAAACTCATGAACTCCAGACACTGCTTCTACAGTAACGTTTTGCACGCTATTGAAGTTTTGGTATAGTGGATATGCATTAACACCTGTTTGCATTTCTTCTTTTAAACCTAGCGTTTTCCCGTAGCCTAATGCCAAACCAAAAGATCCTTTAGCTTGTCCTGGTTGGATGATTACCGGTGCTGTAACAGAGGTTCCATTAACCGTTACTTTTGCATAACTACCGTTTAATGCTCCATTAGCAACATTTTCGTTCACTAAGCCTAAAGCTTCTGCATCGGCTTTAGATACTGTTAAGTAGTTATCCCAAGATGTTCTTGTAATAGGATCTGGAAATTCTTGCAACCAAGGGTTATTGGCTTGTTGCCCATCTCCCATTCCTACTTTGGTATATAAGGTTAACTCTGCGCCATTAGATGTAGCAGATCCTGCTAAAGCTCTTGCGGCATTACCTGAAGGTGCTTCTTCAATAGCATCTTCTGTAACTTCTGTTTCTATAACTTCGGCTAATGTTCCAACAAATACACCATCGTGTAATGCTTTGTTAAAAGAACTTTCACCTAAAATAGTGTCTCCCCAAGTCCCTTTAATGTAATCGTGGTAAGAGGTATCGCTACCTGTCCACTTTAATAAAGCGTCTTGAAATTGTCTGGTATCAAATAAAGGACGAATTGCAGGCTGTGTTAGAGCGTAATGTCCTTTCTTCAACTCTACGTCACCCCATGACTCTAAGTAATGTGGTGCCGCAGCGATATATTGTGCTTGAGAAGCGGTTTCATCTGCTTTTAATGAAAACGCTATCGATAATTCAGTTTGCTTTAAGCCTTCTAAAAAGTCTGCTGCATTTGGCAATGTATATGCTGGGTTAACACCACTCATGATGATGGCACCAACTTGACCTGCTTTCAATTTAGCAACCAATTGGTTTATAGCTTTATCGCTTCCTTGTCGTGTTAATATTGGCGTTTTAGGATCGAATGCTTTACTTTTTAAAGCTTCATTTATCTCTAAAACTACAGTTTGTGCATTTACATCTTGAAGTCCTGTTAATACAACTGCTTTACTTCCTGCTTTCTTAAGTGCTTTAGCCGCTTGCTTAACTGCTGCGTCTATAGGTTCTGGTAATGTTCCAGAAACAGCACCACCAACAACTAAACTGTATAATTTAGCTAAGGCTAATTTCTGTTCGCTTGGTGTTAACGGCACACGTTTATCTGCATTAGCTCCAGATAAGGTCATATTAGATTCAAACTGGATATGACGTGACATTTTACCGTGGTCTGGAATTCTATGCTTTGCATAGACAGCATCAAATCCGCCACCTTGCCAATCTCCTAAGAAATCTGCACCAATAGAAACAATTGTCATTGCTTCTGAAAAGTCATAATTCGCTAATCCTCTTACACCGTACTTGGCTTGAAACGCATCTAATGCAGCCGATTCTGACACAGCATCATACTGTACATGGCTTACATTACCATACTTTTCTGAGAACTCTGCAACTAATCTGTTCGTTGATGGACTTGCAAACGTTTGTGTTAATAATACAATTTCCTTATTGGCTGCTGCTATATTGGTTAACGCTTGCGATGTTTCTCTATCGAAATCGTTCCAAGAAATAGCGGCACCGCCTTTAGTAGGTCCTTGTACTCTCAAACTATCATACAGTCCTAAAACAGAGGCATTAACTCTAGCATTTGCACTACCATTGGTTGCTGCTAAGTCGTTATTCTCTATTTTAATAGGACGTCCTTCTCGAGTCTTTACTAAAACACTTGCGAAATCAAAACCATTCGCTATTGTTGTTGCATAGTAATTTGCAACACCAGGAATAATCTCTGTTGGCTGTACCACATAAGGAATAGACTTCTTTACAGGGCCTTCACAAGCTGCAAGCGAAGCTGCTGCTGTAGTGAAACCAACATACTTTAAGAAATCGCGACGTGTTGTAGATGTTGCTTCTAATGTTTCTTTATCACCTAAAAATTCATCAGTAGGAATCTCTTCTACAAACTCGTTTTGTTTTAGCGTCTCAACAATAGAGCTATTTTCATTTAGCTCCTCAACACTTTTCCAGTATTTCTTGTTTGATGACATATTATATAATTGAATTACTTCTTATTATTTATTTTAACACTTACTTTTCGCATTCACGAAAATAAAACCATCTAAATTAATAGTGACACTTACCACATTCCAGACCACCCATTTGAGCGGCTGTTAAATTCTCTACACCGTACTTCTTAGATAATTCATCGTGTATCTTCTCGTAATAGGCATTATCTTTCACAGCAACATTTGTTTCTCTGTGACAGTTAATACACCAGCCCATAGTTAATGGTGCATGTTGATACATAACTTCCATTTCTTCTACTGGCCCGTGACATTTTTGACATTCAACACCTGCTACAGTAACATGCTGTGAATGGTTAAAATAGGCAAAATCTGGAAGGTTATGAATTCTTATCCATTTTACAGGTTGCGTTTCTCCTGTGTATTTCTGCTCAGCGTCATCCCAGCCTACAGCAGCATATAATTTCTTGATTTCTGCGTTGTAATCTACACCGTATTCTCCTAAACCTTCTTGCTGGGTTTCTGGCGCTACTTCATAAATTGATTTATGACAGTTCATACATACATTTAATGATGGTATCCCAGAATGCTTACTTACTCTGGCTGACGAGTGACAATATTTACAATCAATCCCATTATCTCCAGCATGTATTCTATGTGAATAATGTATAGGTTGCACTGGCTCGTAACCTTGATCTACTCCAATTTGAGACAAGAAACCATACACGAAATAAGCACTAGATAACAAAAAGAATATCGCAACTACAATCATTAAAAACTGATTCTGAACAAATGCTTTCCAAAGCGGTGTTCTTTTTTCGCCTTCAGGAATTGCAATCCCTTGGGCCGTAGCAAAACGACGCAGTGTTTTATTTACTAAATATAACCCTAAAGCCAATAGCATAAACAATAAAGCTAAAGCGCCTAGTATAATTTCATTTGAAATACCTGAACCTGACGAGGCCTGAACTTGCTGCGCAGAATTACCCGTACCATCTACAACAGGGGCTTTCTTAGGGGGCGCTGCCGTGTACGCTAAAATATTATCAATATCTGCATTCGACAACTGCGGAAAAGCGGTCATTGCTGCACCACCGTACTCGTTATAAATCTTATTTGCATAAGCATCACCAGATTTTATAACTCCAGAACTATTCTTTACCCATGCATAGATCCATGTTCTATCTAAACCTTCTTCTGCTAATCTTGCTTCTACATTAGCTAAAGCGGGGCCTGTCATTTTCTTATTCAACTTATGACACGCTGCACAATTGGCATTGAATAAAGATTTTCCTTTTGCCGCATCTCCTTCCTGTGCCGAAAGAGCTGTTGTAAACGCTAATGATAAAATTAAGCCGAAATGTAAAACTGCTTTGCTTAACTTACGGTGAATCACCTGTTTCATATTATTAGTTATATTAACTTCTTAACTTTGGTACGATTTTTTCATTAGAAATTGAGAAAAAACCAGTTCTAAAATCTCAGGCAAAAGTAATACTTAAAGTCGATTTGAGAAATGTTAGGGAACTGTTAATTGCTAATTTAGAGAAATTCTAAATAGCAAAACAATTGCTATCTATAGTTATATCGCATACCTTTGTAACTGTTAATTTTAGAGCCGTATTTGATAAAAAACACATCCGTTCTGTAAGTTTTTAAGCCCTCTATTTCGGCTCATACTTACAAGGCTAAAACACGAATAAAATGAAACGAAACGTTATATACCTTACAGCCATTACCTTAGTATTTTCAATACAAATGCAAGGACAACAAGGTCAAGTTACCATAAATCAAGATCAAAGAATTGCACAGCTCCTCGAATTAAAAAAGGAGATGAATACCAATGAAACCGATTCTAGACGTTATAAGATTCAAGTGTATTCTGGGAACCGTTCTGGGGCTAAATTTGCGCAGAACAACTTTGTTGAAGCATTTAGCCAATGGCGTCCTGTAATGCACTACGAAACGCCTAATTTTAAAATTTGGGCTGGAAATTTTAACACACGCTTAGAAGCTGACCGCGCTTTAAAACGTATTAAAAGCAAATTCCCAAATGCTTTTATTTTTAAACCTAAAAAGAGCTAAACCTACTCGTCATCATAGCATCGTTTTTAAATATCAAAGTCTCATTTAAAATGCACCTTATCAGCTAAAGATGAAATACAAACGTAAACGCTGTAACGTTTTATCTCTAAATCTAAGAATATTATAAACTTAAAATACCGTTATCTTTTGTTTTAAGGTGTTTAGAGTTCAGTCATGAATTCAGAGAACGGAGGATCAATGCACTTTTCTTTTAATGGCGCCTTCAATTTTCTTAAATTAAAACAACGGTTACTGCCTCGTTTCGCGCCAAAAGTTTCTACACAAAGTCAACTTCTTTATACACATTTGTGTCTTACGGTTCTAATAGTTCCTCTTAGAAGCGTGATATTTCATCTGTTCCTAAAAAAGGAAATCGCCTAAAAATTACTTTTTAGACGATTTCTCTAATTATACTCGGTTTAGCGTTAAGCTGAAGCCTATTCTTTAATTATTTTAAAGGTTTTAAGCACTCCATTAGTTGTTCTAACAAAGGCAATATACATTCCTGAAGCCAGACGCTCTACATTTATACTTTTACTGTTGGAAGCTGTAACCTGAGATCCAGACATATTATAAATAACAATGGAATTAATTTCTAAGTTACTATTTACGGTAAATGTAGATGCAACAGGGTTAACAAATGAAAAGTCGCTTTGCGCTAATACTTCTTCAGTACTAAGCACTTCATCTATGGTGATCCTAAATTCTACACCGTCAAAAGTATCTACACCACCATTAGCAGTTCCACCATCATCTTGAAGCGTTACGCTTACTACCGCAGTACCTACTTGACCTTCAGCAGGTGTAAAGCTAAGATTACCATTGGCATCTATCGCAGGTTGAACGCTAAATAAAGTGCTATTGTTGTTTTCAACCGTAAACTCTAAAGTTTGTCCAATCTCATCTGCAGCTCCTGCATCTAAATTCGTGGCCCATCCGTTAACTGTTTGTGCGCCTGTATCCTCATTTACAGTTTGATTGGCTCCTGGCGTAAAACTTGGTGCATCGTTTACGGCATTTACGGTAATTGTAAATTGTTGCGTCGCAAAAGTAGCATCACCACCATTGGCTGTACCACCGTTATCGGTCAATACAACGCTTACAGTAGCCGTACCACTAGCATCAGCAGCAGGTGTATAGGTTAAATTGCCACTAACATCGATAGCTGGCTGTGTGCTAAAAAGTGCATTATTATCATTGGTTACCGCAAAACTAAGTGTTTGGGCATTTTCATTTGTAGCACCAGCGTTTATACTTGTAGCCCAACCGTTCTCCGTTTGTGCGCCCGCGTCTTCGTTTATGGTTTCGTCTGCGCCTGCAGTGAAGCTCGGCTCATCGTTTACAGGATTCACCGTAATATCAAACGTTTGCGTCGCAAAGGTATCGTCGCCACCATTGGCTGTACCACCATTATCCGTTAGTACCACACTTACAGTAGCCGTACCACTAGCATCAGCAGCAGGTGTATAGGTTAAATTGCCACTAACATCGATAGCTGGCTGGGTGCTAAAAAGTGCATTATTATCATTGGTTACCGCAAAACTCAAGGTTTGGGCATTTTCATTTGTAGCCCCAGCATTTATGCTTGTGGCCCATCCGTTCTCCGTTTGTGCGCCCGCGTCTTCGTTTATGGTTTCGTTTGCGCCTGCAGTGAAGCTCGGCTCATCGTTTACAGGATTCACCGTAATATCAAACGTTTGGGTCGCAAACGTATCGTCGCCACCATTGGCTGTACCACCATTATCCGTTAATACCACACTTACAGTAGCCGATCCACTAGCATCGGCAGCAGGGGTATAAGTTAAGTTACCGCTAGCATCGATAGCTGGCTGGGTGCTAAAAAGTGCATTATTATCATTGGTTACCGCAAAACTAAGTGTTTGGGCATTTTCATTTGTAGCCCCAGCATTTATGCTTGTGGCCCATCCGTTCTCCGTTTGTGTGCCCGCGTCTTCGTTTATGGTTTCGTTTGCACCTGCAGTGAAGCTCGGCTCATCGTTTACAGGATTCACCGTAATATCAAACATTTGGGTCGCAAAAGTATCATCGCCACCATTTGCTGTACCACCATTATCCGTTAGTACCACACTTACAGTAGCCGATCCACTAGCATCGGCAGCAGGGGTATAAGTTAAGTTACCGCTGGCATCGATAGCTGGTTGTGTGCTAAAAAGTGCATTATTATCATTGGTTACCGCAAAACTCAAGGTTTGGGCATTTTCATTTGTAGCCCCAGCGTT